>CAYHAA010000004.1:0-199207 GCA_964354495.1 uncultured archaeon
AGATGGGCGGGGTTGTTTCCGACTATTCCCACTGAACGACCGTCGAAGCGGGCAAAGCCCACTAGCATGTTCCTTGCCCAGTGCTCACGGACCTCAAAGAACTCGCCGTTATCGACGAGCTTTCGCACAACATCACGCATGTCGTATGGTTTGTTGGGATCATCTGGAATCAGGTCATCGATTGACTCATCGACATCATCAGGAGCATGACCAGTGTCGACTCGTGGGGGCTCCTCGAGGTTGTTCTGGGGGACATAACTGAGGAGAGTCTTGATCTGCTCGAAGCAGTGGTCCTCATCCTCGCTCGCGAACTGCGCCACGCCGCTGACTGAGTTGTGGGTCATCGCTCCGCCGAGCTCCTCGAAGGTCACCTCCTCGCCCGTGACCGTTTTGATGACGTCGGGACCGGTGATGAACATGTGGGAGATGCCCTTTACCATGATAGTAAAATCGGTGACAGCAGGACTATAGACTGCACCGCCAGCACAGGGACCCATGATTGCAGAGATCTGGGGGATGACTCCGCTAGCCAGGTGTTGTGTTCGAATATCCAACAGTAACTTATTTCGTTGGGGTATTCAGAACACCACTCAATAGTACAATCAATTATGTATTAAATAACAAATTAGTAAAGTATATATATGATAGAGGAGTATCATATTTGGGAATATTCCCAAAATGGTAGTGAAGGTAGATGAGAAGCAAATATTCAGTCATAGTGATTTCTTTGTTGCTAACTGCAATCTTTGTTTTCCCCACGTTTGTGGCTTCGCAACAAGTACAGGACACAGAGATTCTCCCTCCTGAAGTAATATCAAAATGCAACAGAGATCTAATATCCGAATTATCAATGAAAGATGGGACTTGCTACTATGATGTAATAGTAGCGTGCAATCCTAATGGTCCAGATGACTATGCAAATCGTTGTATTGGATTAGTTGATGATTTAGTGATTTCGAAGAATTGGAATAGATTCAATATCTTTCAAGGTAACCTGACAAAAGAGCAACTGTATGAAATTGCAGAACTCCCCTTTGTCAGACGTATGGACAATAATTCATTCGAAATTGCCGCTTGTATGAATTATGCGAAATCGTACGCAGATGTCACAACATTGCAGTATTACGTCCCTTCAATGGATGGTAATACTGATGGATCTTCATCCTATTCAAAAGATGATATTGTAATAGCTATTCTTGATACAGGAATTCACAATAGTCATTATGATTTAGATGGAGGAAAAGTCATAGGGTGGGTTGACCTGATTGGTGATTTCTGGGGAACGAAGTATGACAATCCTTATGATGATAATGGGCATGGAACACATTGTGCAAGTATTGCCGCAGGATCTGGAGATGCAACTTATGGATATAGAGGTGTAGCACCGGGTGCAGCTCTAGTCGGTGTTAAAATGCTCAATTGGTTTGGCGGTAGTAGTAAAAGTATCGCGATTGATGCACTTGAATGGGTGGGGGATAACAAAGACACATATGGCATAGATATCGCCAGCTGTTCATGGGGTTGGACTGACTATGGACAATATGACACCCTAGCACAAGCAGCCGACTCTTTAGCTCATGACGATGATGTTGTTGTTTGTGTGGCTGCAGGAAATGAGGGGCCATCATCAGATACAATACGGACTCCAGGTACAGCCAAATGGGTTATCACAGTTGGTAATGCAATAGATCCTGCAGAAGGTGGCTGGTCGCTAGCCTCTAGCTCAGGTAGAGGACCGTGTGATGATGACCGTACAAAACCAGATGTATTGGCACCTGGAACAGATATCAATGCTGCAAAAGCTGGCACATACAACGAGTATATTGAAAAGACAGGAACTTCAATGGCAACTCCATTCGTAGCAGGTTTAGCTGCAATCTTCCTTGATTACAACTCTGGACTAGCAAGTGATACAGATAGTGATTTCAATCCAGACATAAAGCAACTTCTTATGGCTAGTGCAGTAGATGTTCCTGGCGACAGTGATCCGGGATTGGACGATTTTTATGGAGCCGGACGGATAGATGCTCTGGATGCATACACCTTTCTAACGGGAGACATTTCCGAGTGGTATCAAGATGTCTATCTTGCCGCCTCATACCAAGAGAAGACATGGAATTGGTACAACGAACCCATGTGGGTATGCGATGACGATTATGAAAGTGATTGGTACAAAGTGAATATGTACACTGACTGGTTTCTGTACGTTGGAGCTTATGGAGACCCTGACCTATTACTCAAAATACAAATCTACGATAAAAACCTCAATGTAGTAACAACATCTACGACTGGAAACGATAGAACTCTTGGATACTGGTCAACTTATACTGGCACGTACTATATCAGGATTTGGGGTCAAAGTCACACTGGAGACTACTATGACATTCAGATTATAACTACAGCATCATAGTGATATCGAATGAGGATAGTATGTAGATTTATGAATCTACATACTCTCTATTTTATTATTCAATGATTAGGTTATGTAACAACAATGAGCGAGAGCGGGGATTCAGACATTTCCATAAAAGATGTGCAAGGAAATACATTGATAGTGTACTGGTTTTTACTAAAATCAGATGGAACACATAGTGCAAGAGAAATTCAACGAAAAACAGGCATCTCTAGTTCGAGCTTGGCTTTGCACCATCTAAATAAGCTAATTGAACTTGGTCTCGTGAAGAAAGATATTCATGGAGAATACTCAGTAGCACGAAAAATCAACCTCGGTATCTTGAGCCTGTTTTCAGGAAAAGGTAAGATTTTTGTACCGAGATTCGTTTTCTACGCAGCTTTCAGCTCAGGGTTATTACTGTCTTCGATCTATCTGTTCTATTATCGCCTCAATACTGCGAGTGTTCTCTTGATTTCGTCACTGCTTGTCTTTAGTATTATTTTCTGGGTCGAAACACTGCGAATCTGGAGAAACCAACCGGTCTGAAAGTAGCTCACCTGTGCTCTGAAACTAGATTAAAGTTAGTTTGTGTCTATATAGTATATACCGAATAATTCGATGAGCGGCGATGAAAATGACGAAATTTAGCGGTAGGATAATTGCAATCATTATCATGATCACGGTTGTCACATTTCTATTTTCAAGTGCTGTTGGATATGCATTAGATTCTTCCATTGAAAACAGATTTGTAGGAACTCCAATTGCTGAAACCACCTTTGCCAATTTATCTAGTGCAGAACCTGGTTCAGTGATGTTTCCAGGATCGGTAATCGAAGTATCGGAAGAGTTCATATCTATGAGAGTAAACTTCACAGAGTCAGAATTATGCAACCATACTGATGCCAGCTCATCAGCATTATTATTCATGAGCCAATTTGCATATCTTACACAATTGAATTTCACGCTTGATGAAGGTTGGACAAGATTAGAGTCGGGTAAATGGACTCTCCGGTTCTACAGCCCTTCTGCTGATGTCTATGTTGGAGTGAACGCTTTTACATGTACAGTTCTTCGATTTGCTGTTCGATGGGTTGGTCCGTCCCCATATGTGAGAGAAGTCGATAGTAGCATTTTGAGCATTAGTGAAGTTGAGCTTGCAGCTGCTCAGTTCCTTCTGCAAAACAATATTTCCCTCTCAATTCATTCTCAATACATTCCAGCTGTCTTAAAACACGATATCCAATACCTCACCCACAACGTCTTTGCAATTCGTTTCTTTGAGAGTATCAATAATACACTAATTGAGGGCAATGTAATTTCCATCATTCTTGACATCCTCACAGGAAATGTGGTTGACTTCAGTTATCAATGGGTCTATGTTGAGGGTATTCCAACAGAGGATATCATCGACAATACTAGTGGTATCAATTATGCTCTGGCGTACATAGAACAGGAAAGTAATTCGGGAAATACAAGAGTTGCATATTCGATTCTTCTGTTCAAGGATTTTGGTTCAGTTGAGTTGATGTCGTATTCACTCTGTCGGGCAATATACACCGATAACTCAGAATTTGGAGTTGTATATGTCAATGCCAAAAGTGGAGAGATAATTTCAACCCTCCAAACTGGGCTAATATCCGAATTTATCGAAAACACGAGACTCGATTTATTATCTCTAATCATGCCTGTTTCACTTACCATGATCTTTGCAATAGCAGCTTTCGCGATAACAAATCATCTTGTAAAGGAGGAGATGCCAGTAATAAAAAACTCAAGGTGATACATAGATTGAAGGACACGAGAGATGAGATTTGAAACATCTAATCAGTTGATAGAACAAATTACCAGAATTTCAAAAGAAGAAAAAATGGATAACTACTGCGAGTCAATTTATCTAGTTGGATCATACTCTCGAGAAGAGTTTGACCACCTAAGTGATGTTGATCTTATTGTTATCGTACATAATGAAAGTGAATTACCATTTGTTCTTGAATTAGTGAAGATTATTCAAGAATACATAGCACCATTTGATGTAATGTTGGATTCAAAGGTCTATACAGAACTCAGTTTTAATGATGCAAAAAAAGGGATTGATCATTTCTCAATTTGGCTAAATATCGAAACAGGAATCTGTATTCTTGGCAACGAGATTCAGGTGAAATTGAATCCATCTTTAGTTATATCAGGATTATTGCATTGGATTGATAGAGTGGAAGAATCGATAGTTATTCTTGAAAATCATTCCCAATTCGAGGGTTCATGTTTCGTACTATATTCAGCACTAGTCTGGATATTTTTCATTGAAAAATACCTTCTAGAAAGCAACAAAACAATATCGAAGAGGGAAACCTTGAATGTATACTTTGGTGATATGGAACCAATCGTTCGTGTTCATTACGATAGGATAGTTCACAAAATAAGAAAGGAGTCACCGAATAGGTATCCAAAGAAGTTGCAGTTCAAGGAAAAGAAAACTTGGTCGGATGTATATTATTCAAATCTCATCCAAAAAGCCAGAAAGATTCTTGAATATGGTAATGCAGTATATAGATCATTATCAGCGAAATACGATGTTTGACATTATAGCTTGATACTACCTCCATCCCGAGAACGCATATGGTGTCATCGGTAACATACTCTCGATAAAGAATACTTCATCCTAAGTAAATGCAATGTCACACAAATTCCATAATTTCAGTAGGTGTGTAATCATTTTCGTGAACAAAATTAAAGCGGGATGTTCCCATGCTTCTTTGGGGGTCGCGATTTCCTCTTGCTCGCCAGCATCTCAAGACCACTACATATCGAGGGTCTGGTTTCATGTGGGAAGATGACCCTGTCAATGTAGCCAAGTCCTGCCGCAACATACGGGTTGGCGAACTTCTCGCGGTACTCCTTCACTAGCTCCGTGCGCTTCTTCTTTTTGTCCTTCGCTTCCTCGATCTCCTTGCGAAAGATGATGTTGATGGCGCCATCAGGCCCCATCACCGCAATCTCGGCTGACGGCCAGGCATAGACAAGGTCAGCATCGATATGTCTCGATGACATGACGTCGTAAGCACCCCCGTATCCCTTTCTTGTGATGATGGTGATCTTAGGGACGGTAGCCTCCGCAAATGCATAGAGAATCTTTGCGCCATGGCGAATGATACCGCCCCACTCTTGAGCTGTCCCCGGTAGATATCCAGGGACATCCATGAATGTGATGACAGGGATGTTGAACGCGTCGCAGAATCGAACGAAGCGAGCACACTTGTCTGATGCATTGATGTCAATTGTGCCTGCTAGATGGGCGGGATTATTCCCAACAATTCCTACGGACCTGCCATCAAATCTGGCAAAACCCACCGTCATGTTCTTTGCCCAATGTTCGTGGACTTCAAAGAATTCTCCATTGTCAGCCAACTTCTTAACGACATCGCGCATATCATACGGTTTGTTCGGATCATCCGGGACAATTCCGTCGATTGACTCATCAACGTCATTGGGTGCATGACCAGTATCGACTCGAGGGGGTTCCTGAAGATTGTTCTGGGGGATGTAACTGAGAAGTGTCTTGATCTGCTCAAAACAGTGGTCCTCATCCTCGCTCGCAAATTGTGCGACGCCACTGACGGAGTTGTGAGTCATTGCGCCGCCCAGCTCTTCAAAGGTGACCTCCTCTCCGGTCACTGTCTTGATGACCTCTGGACCCGTAATGAACATGTGTGCTGTGCCCTTGACCATGAGCGTGAAGTCCGTGACTGCTGGGCTGTAGACAGCTCCACCCGCGCACGGCCCCATAATCGCCGAGATTTGAGGAATGACCCCGCTTGCCCACGTATTGCGTTCGAACACAAAAGAATAATTTGCCAAACTCAAAATCGATTCTTGAATTCGGGCACCGCCGGAATCCAGTAGGCCAATGACAGGAGCACCAGTTTGTATTGCAAGATCCATTATCTTGCAGATCTTTTCCCCATGCTTTTCTGAGAGCGAACCTCCAAAGACAGTGAAATCCTGACTAAAGATGAAAGCTTTTCTGCCAGCAATTGTGCCATAGCCGGAGATGACCCCATCGCCAAGAATGCGTTTTTTGTCCATGCCAAAATCTGGAACCCTACTGATCACGAATTCATCAATCTCAACAAAGGATCCGGGGTCTAGAAGTTTGTCGATTCTCTCACGGGCGGTATATTTGCTCTGCTCGTGTTGCTTCTCAATTCGTTCTTTGCCGCCACCTAGTTTGGCTTGTTCACGCAATTTCCTGAGTTCCTCAAACTTATCATCACAACCAACCATTGACAAGCACACTCCAGTCTTTCAATCAAATGTTTCAATCCATCATGGTTTTGAATGTTCTGCTATTTCAAATAGAGGTAGAGAGAAGTCTTCACGAGTCTGCATCATTGATTACCTTTTGAATAGTACTAGATCTACGAGCTCTTCCAAAGTCTACCCACAGCAGCGGCCCGATTTGATTTACCTTAATTCCCTGTCTGTGATACTCCAGGATTCTCTTCTTTTCCTCCTTGCTGACCTTTGTGTGTTTCATGGATGCTATCATCATAATGAGTTCGCGTAGTCGAAAGAAACGATCAGCAGCATACTTAAACAAAGGTAATTCAGCTGCCATTCTCAATGATTCTTTCTTTGATATGACAATTCCGGTTCCTCCGTCCACAGAATCGATTCCAAGGAGAGATAGCAACGATTGGAAAAACTTCTTGTTGTGTTTTGTGCCTATACCTGCAGTCATATTGCGAACAGAGGCATATCCGTCCCCATCAGCAACGCCTTGCAGAATGGGCAGAATCATCTCATGAGGAATTTTGAGAACCCATTCTGCTCGAATGGATTGGTCTTCTTTTGCAGCGTCCATTCTCAAACCAAGTAGTGTGCTCCGTATCCACAGCAAGAATGGCGAAGCCGAGCTCAGCCAGTTCATCGTTTCGATGTCCTTTCCTGCTTTGTTCTTTCTTACGCGATTCTTGTTCCTCCAAGCCCTGAAACCTAGTATGCCAAGACAGTAGCAGAAGGCCTCACCGAACGTTTCGCTCCAAGAATAGTTTGCACTTAATGAAATGCCAACAGTGGTGGAAATGCCATTCCGACGCACGAAGAATCCATCCGAAATAATAGCTCCAAGCAGATACATGAAAGCAATGATTCTTGGGATTGCGCCAAAACGTTTTGTCCAGTCTTTCATTTTTCTTCCTTTCAGGGGTACAAGTTGATCTAGAACATACTTGATATCACTGATATCGCTGATAACTAGCGGAACTTGGATGAACCCATGTTGTTTTCCATTTTTTACTTTGAGCGCCACCCATCTATTGCCACTTTGGGGAGGAACTCTAGGAATAGATGAGGCGACTCCCACAAGTCTTGGAAAAATGTGTTCTAAGCGTCTTCTCTTTGCATTTGCCATGTTCAATCGCCCACGTTTGATGATATCTGTGTAGAGTCCCCCTTTCTCTAAGGCTTTAAGAAACTGAAAGAACTCCTTGGCGCGCACGTGGTCTTTCTTGTGGCTAGGGAGCAATTTCAGTGCGCCAAGTAAATAGAAAGTCCGCATCCGCTTCCTGTACTCCGTTAGACTGACAATCCCGTTGAGTTTCTGATGGATTGCCTTGAGTTCTCTCTTAGCCTCAGTGACCGACAATGCCCTCTCGAGCATATCGATTACCATAGGCAATGATATTCCTACAAGCCATTGATTCACAGTCTGTTGTGAAACGTCATGTCTTGCAGCAAAATCAACGATTTCCTTTCGTGTAACATGCTTTTGAGCCCCAAACTTGCGTCTTGCCAAGAAATACACTCGGACAACGTGAAGGAGCCGCTGATAATCGGACCGTTCCTTCAGCCATGGAAAATCACTATCAACGACTTTCTTGAACTCGGAATAGGAATCAATCACTTTGCTCCGCAATACTAGGGGACGGATCTTGACCCTGTACGTGGATCCCCTGTGCGACGTGTATCTCTCCGTCGGAGCCAACTTCCCTGTCTGCGCCAGCACATGCCGGATGAGCCACGGAACCTCCCCAGCTGTGAACGCCCGCACGCGCCGCTTGGAGATGCCCGACCGCCGAGCGATGTCCTTCTGGGCCCCGCCGCGCTCCAGTTCGCCGAGGAAGGCGAAGAACTCTCTGACCCGCGCTTCCTTGCTCCGGTACTGGGCAATCCTCGTGTACGCACCATCGGGATAGAGAAGTTTCAACCAGAGTTCGAGTTCAGACCACGTTCTGATGCCGCCTGCCCTCTTGACAATCTCGTTCAAGAGCCGGCGAGCCTCGCGCGCTGACATGCTCGACCCGACGATCTTGAAGAGGTGGGGCACATGACCATACAGAACCCATTCGCGTGCAGTTGACTTCTTCAGGCCGAGCCGTGCCCCGATCGTATCGACCTCGAACTGACGGACCGCGGTGCGCCCCCTGAGGGCATCCCTGAGCTCGAAGAACTTGCGCAGCTGCTCCAAGAGCGCAGGATAGTCGGAGCGCACAGAGACTCCGGGGTAGTAGCGCTCCAGCCACTTCTTGTAGCTCTCAAAGGAGCCAGCAGGTCGCTTTCCGCACATGGGTCGGTGAAGTCGGAGCGTGTACTCGCGCCCCCTGTGGTAGCCGGTCTTTCGCTTCTTCTTCACCCTCTGCTGTTGAGCAACCGGAGACCTCACTACCCCTGCAAGACCCCGCTCAAGCGACCGACGGGCAGCCTCACCAACAACAGACGCCCATGCCCGCTCGACCTCAAGAGCCCGCAGCTCGCGGATGAGTCGAGGGACCTCTCCCTTCTTCTTGCTGCGGACGTACTGACGCGCATCCTCCAAGTTCTGCCTGAAGTCGGGGCTCACCACTCTCGACCGCCATCGCCTTACGAGCGCCTCCAGTTCTTCCTCAGACTCGACCTCTCTCCGCACTGACTCCTTGAACCGCTCACGCTCCTCCTCGGTGAGCCTCGCAAACAACTCCCTGAGCCGCTCACGAGTGCGTTCTTCCTCCTCTCGCTCGCGGTCCTCCTCGGTCTCGGGGAAGTACGGGCGTGGTTCCAGAGAGTGGTCGATGTGCCGCTCCCCGGTCATGGCGTCGATGATGACCCGAGGCTCGTTGACCTCTTGCTCCTCAAGCACATCCAACTCCTCCAGCAGCTCCTCGACTCTCCTGATGATCTCCTCGGGAACCTCGACCGACTCCTCGCCAGCCTCCCCAGCGTCAGAGACCTCCCCGGACTCCTCGGGCCCGACCTCCATGCCGCTATCCGAGGTCTCCTCTACCTCGGCCGAGTCCTGCTCGACCGCGTCTTCGCTCTCCTCAGGAACTGACTCCGTGGTCTCTGGAACAGGCTCTTCGATGGGCTCCGTTACCTCCTCGGAAGCGACTTCGGAAGCAGGCGAGAGGGTCTCCTCGACCTCAGATGGCACGCTCGCAGTCTTCTGCTTGTGCTCACTCTCGGACTCCTCTGTGCAGTCCTCTAGACCAACATCCTCTTCCCTCGATGACTTCGCTCGACCCTCGGTGGCCTCTGAGGGAACCACGGTCTCTCCAGGCTCTTCGACCTCCGCATGTTCCGGGCGGGTGATGGAGTTCCTGACCTTCACCGACTCGTCGGATTCAACCACTTCAGATGTAGCCTCAGGGATCTGTGGAGCCTCTCGATGCTCCTCTTCTTCCACTTCCTCGGTTTCAGCCTCGACCTCGCTCTGCGCATGACCCTCAGATGGACCACCGGTCTCGACCACATAGACTGTACCGTCACCGCCCTCGATATACGACGGAGTGGACTCTTCGGTCTCTGAGGTCTCTCCATCGCGGTCAGGCTCTGAGGACTCATCCTTGGTTTCCTTGAGAGAGGGACCGTCCAGCTGGCTCTCCATGTCATTGATGAAGTCCTCATGAAGCTCCTCTCGGGCATGATCAAGTGCATCCCCGAGCTCATCCTCGACCTCTCGCAGCTCCTCGGACGCCTCTCGCGCAATCTCCTGGGATCTGTCCTGCTGGGACTCGAACTCTTCAAGTTCCTCGAGGGATTCCTTCACTATCTTTTCGACGGACTCCTTGTGCTCCAGCTCCCGGAAGACCCCATCAAGGACTTCCCTGATCCGTTCAGACCGTTCCTCCTTCTCGAGGATTTCGTCGCGCTCCCTGTTCTCACGAGGTGTCCATCGCCTGCGATGTTCGGAGAACTCAGAAGGCAATCCCCTACCCCCGCCCTATCATCTTTGACTGGACTTCAATGAAGATCTTCCTCCAGACGACATCGTCTTCTGGAATTCCATGGGCGGTCCGGGCATAGTGAAGGAGAGAACCAGAGACCTCGGTAAGGGCGCAGTCCGGGCTCGCGATCTTTCTCGAGAAGATCTCGACCAGACGTAGGAGGGGACCAACATCGCCAGTCACGGCCTTCTCCATGCGCTCCAAGTACTTCGCTGCGAACTCTTCTGTTCTGACGACACTATCGATTGTCCTAGAGAAACGGCTTTCGGGATTGAAGGGGATGGCGGCGGCAGCGAGGCTCCGTTGGGGGCGCTGCGTGAATTCTGCAATGCCTCGTTTCACAGCCTGTGAGATGAGAGCACCGGTCTTCACCTCGTCGACCCTGACTGATTTTGTTCTTCTGGCACACTCGATGTCCAATTGCCTGTGCAGGGTTTCGAGGTCAGACCTCAGGAAGCCCTTCTTGTCTGAGATCAGTCCTGCTAGGTCAGCGACAATCGAGCTCACCACCTCCTTGGGCATGGGATTGCCATTGTGAGTATACGACCGGAGAAGACGGAGACAGCAGAGAGGGAGGGTTGTCTCGGTGTCTGTGGCAAGGCGAGCCACCGCACGGATGATGAGAGCGACCAAGAGGGAGCTGCCGCTCCGAGTCACATCTGTGAGCACTTCTTGCATACCCCGAAAGGTATGATGCTCACCGATCATGTGTGCTCGCACCATGCTCATGATATCCGGTTCTATTGACGGGACTGATCGGTCAGACATCGCCATGTCACAATGAACATTGCGTGCACATCAGACCTAATCCTTTGTCAAAGCATTAGAAGTCCGTTATCATGCACGCACACGGAGGAAGAAGGCTTCTTCATCTCTCGAGCGGCCAAACGAAGCCTATTCGCGCTCGAGAGCGATGTTCCAGTGTGCATGTTGACCTTCTGTTGTGTATCAGGGTACCATACTGCAAATACACCTGTACACTACTCTCATCTTACAAGAGGAGGCGCCCTCTTCGAAGGGGTGCGGTCTGAACACACCCGAATAGATGCCACTCTTAATGTACACGAAACCGAAACGATAGGACATTGGAAAGTTTAATATCAATGGATGGCAATGCCGCATATTGAGGGTATCTCGTGGGCAATAATCAAGAAGGCAGATTCTTCTCTGCTCCAGTGATTGTCGTCTTTGTCTTGTTCCTTGTTGTGCTAATCAGTCCTGCAATAGTATCGTACCATGAGTCCTATCAGGTCTATACCTCGATCACATGGGTCATCAGATTTGAGGAGGGAGAGCCCCTCCAGGCCTATCTTACGCTCGACCAAGTCTTTGCCTTCCACAGATACCTCTTCAAATACATCTTCCTCTGGATGATCTATAGATACTATCGAAATCGGACAACTCTAGCACGGGCTCTTTCAGTCGGGATCATCTCTGAGGCCCAACTCTTTGTGTACAATAATCTTGGAACGATCATCAATGATCTGCTTATTCCCGGCGGTCGTAGCTACTATGACATTCCCCTCCCATTTGCTCTCATCTCATTTCTGATTCTCGCGGTTCTCATTCATCGACCACAATCGGAAACGAATCTACCAAGTGAGGAGTGGCTTGAGAGAAACAAGAGTCAAGAATGAAACAGACCACTATGCGTCATAAGTGACTATTTGCAGAGGCTCCTAACATTCTGCCGTGTGCATCTTGTGTTCCCCGTTTTTACCTTCTCTGTGATTTTTAGTGTTTTTTCTCGTTCCTCGCTTCAACTGGAATGAGATGCGTCTTGGTATTTTAACTCATCCAAGACGGGTATCTGAATATTACGAAAAAGAAGTCACGGGGAATAGATATTCAGAGCAAGAGTCTTGCAGAGCTGCTCTGCCCGTGTAAGATCACCCTCTCGCATGCAGTCCATGACCTCGTCAAGTTCATTTCTGTCGAGTGACTTCCTGAACAGGTCTACATACAATGCCCTTTCCTCTGCATCCAGTGTCACTGCCCTCGCCTTCCCGTTGTGCTGGCATTTGATACGTTCCCCTCGCGGAAGATGTTCAACCAGACCTTACTGACCATGGCGCCACTGCACCTGCAAGTCAAAGCAATATCCTTCTGCGCGACCTGTACTACATTCTGCGAGGGCTGCATCTGGATTGCGCCATAGACGGCAGCCGCAGCAAGGACATCCGGATCGTAGGATGCTCGTTGTGCATCTGTTAGTGACCCGACCATCGAGATGGCCTCGGCCTGCACACTCACAAACCACTCGGCAGTCCGCGACGTTCTTTCCTCAAGGGCATTTTGAAGAGAGTCAATGATCTCCTTGACAAGGTCTGCTGGAACCTCGCTCGACATCCGGATACACCCGACCCGATGACTTTGAATCTTCACACGTCGGTCAAAGAGTACTCGGTAAGCCTCGTTGGTCGCGCAAGGGGTGATGCCAAGGCTCTTACAGAGGAATGGAGTCGTAACCTGGACCCGAGTTCTGCTTTCGAACACCAAAAAGGACTGATAGATCGCAGCTGCAGCTACAATCTCCGGTCTGCGCCTTGACACTTGAACATTCTTGAGACATGCAATGCTCTGTTGAGCATGCTCCTCAATTTCAGACAGCCATTGGTCAAGTTGTCGACGCACCTCTTCCTTCATGCTACCTAAGAGGACTGACATCGATTGCGAAACCATATCCCTCTCGACTGCCATTCTCATGCTGGACATTGATGCCAATTGTGCTCTACTCCACGAACATCTTATGCACGATACTAGTTAGTTGTTTACTTCATGCACGATACGGCGTACTTAGGCTATAATTGACAATTAAAGAGCAATGATTTCTATAGGCATCCAATTCGAGTGTCATTGAACTTTAATGACACTGAAAGAAAATATGAGCCAAGATTGCTCTTGACACGAGTACCAAAGTGCAATCCAAAGGTAGTGAAGTCCGGAGTTCAACCTTTTTTTCTATCTTCTGTCTTCAATCTGCTTCATCGTTCAAATTCATCCCTGCTTCCCGTATGGATTGTCTTGGGTCTTGTCACGAAACCTTGTTCTGCTCAGAGAGTAGTCGGAATTCCATCGGGTCTGGGTCCTGGAAATGCAGCTCCATGATTGGCTTCAAATCAGTAGAGGATAGTTGCAGCCGCCCTTTGCTGGTTCGAGGATACGACATCTATCATGTCAGTGTTAAGAGAGGTTGAAACCAACTTTCAGAAGGCACGCCAAACAAATCAATCCATCCGCAATTGCAATATATGTAGATGCTTGCACACTGAACGCCAAGGTGCTGCAATTGAACAAATACTGCGCTATCTGTCTGTGGCTAGCAATAGTACTTGTTGGAGCGTTCGGACTTGTCTATGGCTCACTCGGAGCACTTGCAGTCGGACTCACAGGTGCTATACCGGGTTCTGGACTTCCTCCATACTTGCCTCTTGGTATTGGAGGTCTTCTGTTTCTACTCGGACTGTATATGCTAGTAGCAACCCTTAGAAAAGACTCATTGATGAAACGAATCATCGGCGTTGCAAGTTCATATGAAAAGATCACAATTGATGATATCAGTAGACAGTCTGGCGTCAAGATTCCCAGAGTTCGACCTCTGCTTTTTGAGGCTATTTCAGAGGGCAAGATAGAGGGAACTGTCAAAGAGAATATGTTCGTGAGAGAAAAGGCAATGCCAGGCGAAACTGTGAGAGTCGAACGAGAGGTTATGATCACTCGAAAAGCCCCAGATGCATGTTTCAGATGCGGAGCCTCACTGAATCCGAAGGAAGTAGAGTGGGTAGGTCCAGACCAGGTTCGATGTCCGCACTGCGGTGCAACAATGGCCGTTGAAACTGAGCGTGTTTAGTTGATGGAGGGAAGTCAGGACTTCCCTCACCATCTATTCCCTTCGAGAGTGTGTTCTCTCCTCTTGATTATAGATGAAGCATATGCTCATAGATTGACATTGCTCTACGCTATCTGGAAAAAAAAGAGTCTGTTCTTGGAGTTGCAAGATGCTGCAAGCCATGTACGAAACTTGCTGTGGAATTGGCAGTCGACACGACTCGGTGAGGTCAGTGTTTGTGTCGTGTCAACCCCAAGGTTTTATTCCAAGACACGACATGTAGGTACCTGTCCAGCACCGCCAGATTTCACGGAAACGATGAGTACCTGCAGTCTTCTGAAATGGATAAGAAGAGGATTGGACCAAGTCCTGCTTCATCATTGGAGAGCTATGTCATGACTCATGACCTTATCGTTGTCGGTGGAGGACCGCCTGGCGCCGCATGTGCGAGAAGAGCAGCACAGCAAGCAACTAAAACCTGCAGATGCCCGGCTCAAGACTGAAGAGGAATAGAGAACTCACTTCAATCATCGTGCATGACAGCCTGCTTTCTTCTTCTGAAACAGACACTCCTTCAGAAAGATTCACTTTCCTGTTGCGTTGAAACTTGGTCTTATATTAGCTAATACTGCTGTTGGTTTCGAGTGAGGAGGAAATTCAGGTTTGAAGTCAGCTGGAGAAGTAGCAACTCTGATACTATTCACTTACATCCTGGTTAGCATTCCATTGAATTCAACCTTCAATGTAGCAGCATTTGTGATGAATTCGACACATTCTGAGAGTCCTTCGTCCATATCCATTGAATTCATGACATATTTAGGCGGAGATGGCGAGGACTGGTTAGCTGATGTCTGCTTTGACAGCCAGGGGAATGTGTGGGTTCTGGGATATACTGAGTCTGTAGACCTTCCTCTTGTTCAGGCGATTCAAGAGTCTTATGGAGGGGCAGGTGATGCAATAATTGCCAAGTTCTCATCGCAGTATGGTCTTGAGTTCTGTACCTACTTTGGAGGAGATGGTGTAGACTATGCAATGGCGGTTGAGATAGATAATAATGGTGATATTGTTGTTGTTGGACACACCGAGTCATCTGATTTCCCAGTGCTTAATGAAATTCAGTCAAACCTCAATGGCACAAGCGATGCCTTCATTTCGAAATTCGCTCCAAATGGATCCCTTCTTTTCTCCACATATTTCGGTGGTTCAGGAACAGAGAATGTTGAAGCATTGTGTTTCGACAGTGCAGGCAATTATATACTAGCCGGAGCAACAGGGTCGACAGATCTGCCAGTTACCGAAGGTGTGATTCAGAACACCTACGGCGGAGGGCTGACCGATGCAATGCTGGTGTCCTTTGCGTCTGATGGACAGTCAATCGGATTTTGTTCTTTCTTTGGAGGAAATGGTGATGATTATGCAATCGGCATGGTGCTTGATACAGTGGGCAATATTCACATCACGGGTATAGTGAGTGATAATGATACCGTTTCAGTGAATGCCTTCCAGAAGGAGTATGGAGGAGGGTTGTCTGATGCATTTGTAGCCAAACTGAATTCAAACTGTGATTCCCTGATCTGGTGCTCGCTACTGGGCGGAAATGGATGGGAATTCGCAGGCAAAATCAACCTCGACTCGGAGGGCAGTATCATCATTTCTGGATACACAGGTTCCACTGATTTTCCCCTTATGAACGAGCTCATGGGAAATAAAGGTGGCAATGATGCGTTCTTATGCAAATTGACAGATAATGGAACCAATATTCTATTTAGTTCCTACATCGGAGGAGGGATGGAAGATCGTAGCTACGGGCTTGGAGTGTTTCCTGATGACTCTGTGGTTCTCTTATGTCAGGCGCACTCAGCGGACTTCCCGGTGACAAATCCCTTGCAGGCTGAGAATAAAGGGAGTGTTGATGGATATCTACTAATTCTCAATGCTAATGATGAGATGGTCTTTGGATCGTATTTTGGAGGAAGTCTGGGCGATTATCCAGTGGGTCTTGATGTAATGGGGAACTCTACAGTTGTATTCACTGGTTACTCATCATCCAGTGACCTTCCCTTGGTAAAACCTACTCAGTCCATCAAGGCGGAAGACACAGATGGTTTTCTCTGCATCATCATACGCACAGACACTTCAACAATTGCTGATTCCATGATTTTGATAATCATTGGCATGGTGGTCGTCGCTGCAATCGTGGCAGTTATCGCTGTTATACAGAGAAGGAAATAGAATTCCAAATGATTGAAATGAAGCAACTTCTGGTCGACTGGCTTTAATTAGCAATCTTCACTCGAAATGCAATGATTCTTCCACAATCAATGGGGTCTGACTCTCAACGCTAACATTCCACTTGCTTCTGAAATGGATAAAAGGAGGATTGAACCAAGTTTCGAATCGCTATTGGAGAGAGCTGCAATGACTCATGATTTGATTGTTGTCGGTGGCGGACCAGCAGGCGCTGCATGTGCGAGAAGAGCGGCACAGCGTGGACTTGACGTAGTTGTTATTGAGAAGGCTGTGCATCCTCGCAGGAAAGCTTGCGGCGGCGGATTCAGACCGGGGCTTCTTGACCTGTTGGACTTCGATGCTAGCCCAGCTCTGGATAGGGAGTCGTGCGGGTCACATCTATTCTCACCTTCACGAACAAAGGTCGTAGCAACAAAAGACATGATAACGGGATATCTGGTCAGACGTGAGGTGTTTGACAAGTTACTGCTGGATAAGGCGAAGGAGGCTGGAGCTGAGGTCATCTCAGAAGTCGAAGTCATCAATGTCACGGAATCTGCAGAAGACGTCGTTGCTCATCAGGCAGACGGAGGAAGCGTCAGGGGAAAGTACCTCGTCGGAGCGGATGGCGTCAATAGTAGAGTGGCCAGAAGTTCGGGTCTGAAACCGCATTGGAGAGATGACGAGATTGGTTTGTGTTTTGAGGCACGGGTTCCGATGGACGAGTCTGACATTGTCAGGATAACAAAGGGGCCATATGCCCGAGACCTCTTCTGCATCCAGATCTATTTCGGCGGCATTGAACATGGATATGCGTGGTGTTTTCCCAAGAAAAGAGAGGTCTCCCTTGGAATGGGATGCCTGATGCCATATGCAGCAGATCTCAAGAGAGCATGGACCAGATTCACTTCTGAGTTCAGCAAGATGTATGAGGTCAATGTTGACCTCAGCGAAGCAACTGCTATGAGAGTTCCCCTCAAAGAACCTGCTGATAGGACTGTGACCAAGCGTATTCTGCTTGCTGGAGATGCTGGAGGCTTTGTCTCAGCTGCAACAGGCGAAGGTATGTGCTATGCAATCGAAACAGGCCAGATTGCTGGAGAAACAGTCAATGACCTCATTCAGCGGCGTGCAAATGATACGACCGCGTACGAGCAAAGATGGAAGAAGACAATCGGCAAAGAGCTCAAGGTTTCAAAGTTTCTGGCGAACCTCTTGTTCAACTCTGAGAAGAACATGGAGCTAGCTGTTCAGATGGCAGCCCGGGATGAGGTGATGCGAAGCCACATGACTGACCTGATCGGGGGTCTGAAACCCTATTCAGACGTGCGGACTGCGTTGATGAAGCGCGTCCTCACTCGCCATCCCTCAACAGGTCTGAAAATGCTAGTTTAGATGTCCTGAGGAGGAAGTCACGGGAAATTGAGTGGCCCCGTGTGCACTGCTCGATTTTTGGTATAGTCGTAAATCGCTCATAGAGCACTGCAAGCGATACTGCTAGTCCTCAGGCAGTCTCTCAGTTAATTCTTCCCCAACTGATTCAACTTCAGCTAATCCTTTCTCACCAGCTCTTTGAGCTCTCTTCTCAAAGCCCAGTCTCTTGCCGGATTTCTCTACATGATGCGGGGATCCACCTTTCTTCTCATGGCCTTTAGCTTTTCCTTTTTCTGTCTTTCCACCTTTTGACATCACTCCACCTCCATCTTGCAGTGAATATACGCAGAAGTCACAAATGCACTTAGCCTCTATCATCACAAAACGAGTAGACGCCTGTAGACATGTCGAACTGCCATGAGAGGCTCTAGACAACGCTTTTTACAGAGATAGCTATTTGTTATTCCTCCAAAAAAGAGGAGAAGTGTTTCTCATGGAAGATGGAAGTGTCTACAAGATAATCACCCTAATCGGAACCAGCCCGAAGAGCTGGGAGGATGCTGTCAGCAAGGTAGTTGCGAAGGCAGCAAAAACCCTTCGCGATCTTCGTATTGCTGAAGTGAAAGAGCTTGACGTGAAGATTGTAGATGGCAAGATTGAAGCCTATCGTGCAAAAGTCCAGGTGAGTTTCAAATACGAAGATTAGGCGTTCAGAATAATATCTACTTAGGGGGCTAAGTACCCCCTATGTCTTTTCTTTTTGCATTCATCCTGTCTTTTTCTCGCAGCCTCGCCCTAACCTGCCCTGAGATACCTAGAATGTCGGTCTAGACAATGGGATACTCGAAAGATCCAAGCCACATGTCCATACCAGTAGTAACGGAAGCCGTTGAACCAGATACATACACTCCAAGACCAGAAGTCTGGATTATTGCGAAACCTGAGTCATATCCTCCGCCGGAGCCATCGAATGTCATGTTCTGTATGTGTGTGAAGTCGGGCTTGAACTTGGCAACAAGAATATTCGGACCGCCGTCTACTTCAGTATAGACCCCCGTGAGGACTAAATCACCATCGCCCTCAAGGAACAGAGAATACGCCGTATCCTCGCCACTGCCAGGTCCATTTATCGTCACGTTCCTGAGTAATTCAAGACTTGTGTCGAAGGCCGCAAGCCAGATGTCGAGACCTTCGCCCTCGATTGTCATTGTGCCAACGGCAAATAGCGTTCCATCGCTCGCAAGGGCAAGACCATAGCCCTTGTCTTCTCCAGTCGTCGGACCGGCTATGATTCGTTGTTCGACAATACTCAGGTCGCCATCCAGCTTGGCGAGCCATATGTCATAGTTGGAACCTGCCTGACTCATTGAGCCGCTTACATAGATGTACCCGTCGGAATCGATTTCGAAGAAGCGAGCCTTGTCAGTCATATGCGAAGGTCCGTCAAGTGTGATGTTCTCTATTTGGTTCAGATTCGTGTCGTACTTTCCGATGAAGATATTGTAGCCTTCACCAATGTCTGTCACAGTTCCTGCCACCAGCAAGTTCCCATCGTTATCGAAGGCAACACCATATCCGTCGTCAGTTTGGTGCATGCTCCCATCGACGGTCACATTTGACACGAGCGTCAGATTGGTGTGGTATTTGGCAATCCAGATATCCCTGCCACTGGAGAGATTCACAACATAGCCAACGATGTATAGGTATCCGTCCTCTCCCAAGCAGATCGTATAGCCCATATCATCACCATGCGCCGGACCGGAGTAAGTTACATTTGATAATTGGTTCAAGGATTCATCATACTTCGCAAGCCAGACATCGGCTCCCTCTCCCGGTACTGTGATGAAACCCGTCACGTAGAGGACATGAGCGGCGTCATCAAAGACCAGTCCCACTGCCCAGTCATCGCCACCAGCGCCACCATCTAGAGCCACTGACTTGTTCAGTGCAAGAGCCTCTGGCGGCGTCTGCTGGTTAAGCCTTGTCAGGAACAGATATGATACGGCAGCCACAACAAGAATGAATGCGCAGGCATAGGCTGCAATCTTCCGCTTCCCTCGTACATTGTTCGGCTCTTTCTTGCCCTTGCTTCTCCTACTCATACGAGCATACTCCCAGTGCAATAGATGTGCAGTCACATTATTTCCCCTGCCGACATATAAGGATGCCATCTTACGAAGTGAACGAGCGATTAGCCTATCGCATACACTGAGTTCTGATGAATTGACTAAGACGTTCAACTGCTAAGGATAGGGCGTTCTGGGAGAGCTGGCTCCAGTTCCATGCATCTGGGGCGGCTTCCATTCACCCTTGCTTATCAAGTACTCAGCTTTCTCTGCACCATCATGAATCTCAGAGACTGTTGCCAAATAGTCGCCAGCATCGTTTCGTATCGGGTATATGTACTCGTAGACATATCTCCCGATGAAATTCACCCAGCCTTCGTATTTGCTCAGTTCACCGCTCTTCAACTGATTGATCATCTTGAGTAATCCCGGTTCGGCTCTCTTGGGATGGCAACGAAGAATTGAGGAGCCTACTCGGCTCTCAGGGTCTTGTTGAAGAAACTCTCCGGCTTTCCGATTGAACACGATAATCTGATTGTCCTTATTCAAGATGACAATTCCAACATTGAGATTCTCAACAAGCTGCTGCATCAGTTCAAGACTAAGGCTCATCGTAATTCACCCGTATGTCGACTCCTGTGATGAGTGTGACCATCTCAAATCCTTTCCGGAAAGACACAACGAAAACCAGATTGAAGTCACTGAGATTAGGACACCTATAGAAGAGAAATGGATTGTCGCTGCTGTACAGCACCATGAATACTCAATCAGTTTTCTTCTCTTTCTTGGTCCACTTTCCACAGCTTACACAGCGGAAGAAGATGGACACGATTGTTTTTCCTGCTACAACTTCGGTTTCCTCATGTTTCTCAATGAGTCTACCTCCGCAGTGCGGACACATTTCGACCATTATAACTTCACATCGATAGGAGCCACGCGGATAACGAGGTGGATAGATAGACACAGAGACGTATTTACTTTTCAGTAGAGGATTCCATGAAACTATTCGAAGGATGAAGGAACAATGGAAGTTTCGTGACCATTCGTTGAATGTCAAAACGAAGATGCGCGAAACCTTATTGTAGAGGTTCATCTTCAAACGTGCAGGTGAAAAATAGGGAATGCCACCCTTCATCGAACTCAGCTTGATTCGAGACATCGTGTTGGTGCTTCATTCTGCTGTTGTTCTATATTCGATCCTGTTCTCTGCAACCTTCGTGACGCAATGGATCAGAAGCCCGCTTCGCAAACTCACGGATGTACGGTTGGCGTGGGCTGTGTTCATGTTTGGCATGGCATGCAACTCATTCTCATTCATCATGTCGGATTTCTACTTCACAGTCGATCCAGGTTCATTGCTGTGGACAAAGACAGGGTATCTCATGATGATGATTGCTCTGATTGGTTTCTTCCTGGCTCTGGAAAGAATACTGCCCTATCGGACGCGACATGCCTTCACTGCTGCTGGAGCCGTTGTCGCCTTTGTCACAGTTCTTGCACCGCGGGAGTTACTCACTATCATGGCTCTCAGTGCATCGCTGGTGGTCTTTGGAATTCTTGCGCTCTTCTTCTCATTCTATGTTCGAAACACCTCAGGCATTGTTCGCGGGAGCATGAGAATGATCTTCTTCGGATTCTTGGGCGGGTTCATTGGCTACATCTTGCGGAGTGATTTCATATATTACAGTCTTGGAGAGTCAGCGTATCTCCTCGGTGCATTCCTTCTCGTGACAGGGCTCGTGGTCATGGGTATTGCAGTCCTGGGCTCGCCAGCCCTGGATGAACTGGACTGGAACGAGCAGTTGCTGGAACTCTTTGTCATCCACTCAAGCGGAGTGCTCATGTATCATCATAAGTTCGTTCAGACAGTGGATTTGGACGAGAATTTGACTGCCGCGGGATTGACTGGTGCTCAAGAGCTCTTCAAGGAAATAACTCAGAGCAAGACCGGGCTCAATACGCTTTCTGTGGGCGAGGTCAACATGCTTTTTGCCCATAGGACTAATTTCACCACTGCACTAGTCGCAAGGCGGGCATATAGGGTACTTCTCGGAAAGACAAGGGATTTTGCAGTTCAATTCGAGCTCATCTTCGGAGATGCAGTAAAGGACTTCGGTGGAGAAGTAAGTCAGTTCGACCGAGCTAGCAGAATCGCTGTCAACGTGTTCAGTCCAGGTACAACTGAGAAGAAATAGCTTCGATACTCTATGCAGGTGTCAGATACTCATCGGAGGCTGAATCAATGCCTAGAAAGACCTACAGAGACGCACAGGGATATCTTCGGTTCATAGACTCAGGTAGACTAGTACATAGATGGGTGGCAAGTAAGAGACTTGGAAGATCTTTGGAACCCGGAGAAATCGTACATCATAATAACAAGATACGAACTGACAACAGAAGCACGAATCTCACCGTCTTCACTTCAAGTAAGGCTCACCATGCCCATCATATCAAGGAGATGTGGGCCGCTACTCGCAGAAAGAGAACACTGAAAGGTCGATGAACGAGCGTGAGCTCAGCAGTCCTGGCAGCCTCTTGTGGTTCGTCGTAGCCTCACTTTTGTCGCTGGTAGTATCCGAGCTGGACCGTAGGATTGCTTTGTTGGAGCGTACTCACAGTCCAGTAAGGATGCGAGCCAGAGGTCGGGATAGGATTGCTTACCAACCCATGCAGGATCCGGGTTTCTTGGCCCCACTAATCGATCGTAGCCTAGGACAAGAAGGGTGAAACCTAAGGCACCAAGCACCATGTAAACGAGTAGCACGCCAAACAATAGTTAATATTGTTTATTAAGTTGAGGACATGGCCAAGCATTCATTCATGCCGGGACAACTTCTCAAGGTATTGTATCTTTGAGAAAGAAGCACGATCGGGCCGTGCAAGGGCATCAGGAACACTCAATTCTCTGAGATCGAGTTTCATCCGTGAAGAGAACTGATCAATCCATTCCTCTCGAGCCTCACGAGCCAAGATGCTTGCAGCTGCAACAGCAATCTCGTCCTCAGCTCGTGGTCGTTGAATAAGATCGACCTTTTCGAGGTGAATGACCCGAGAGAGCCGCTGCTGTGTTTTCACTCTTGAGAACTCGTCTACTACGATTCGAATAGCCTCCGTCGAAGAGAGATTAGAATAGACGTCTGAGATTACTTTGGCGTGACCCCAAGCCAGAAGATCATTGAGATTCTTCCCTTCATTATGCAGCTCCTGAAGCCGTTTGTTGAAGGTTTCTGGTGATATGAGCAGAACACTTCTTCCCTCGCAGCCAGATTCAATCTCGACGGCAAGTTTGCTCAGCCGACGAAGTGGCACCTCCTTGCTGTCCATGACTCCGAGGCTTTGAAGTTCTCGGGATTGGTTCTCTGTTGTTGCCACTGCCGCGACGACAAGAGGACC
Source organism: uncultured archaeon (assembly GCA_964354495.1). Lineage (GTDB taxonomy): Archaea > Asgardarchaeota > Thorarchaeia > Thorarchaeales > Thorarchaeaceae > SMTZ1-45. The sequence goes on from CAYHAA010000004.1 coordinate 23,485, forward strand.
TAGCCATTCACCCTTGCCTGCCTCATCAGAACCGATGACGAACTTCTCTGTCGCCTCGCTCTCAGCAAGTCCTCGGACAGCTGTCTGTGCAATTGCTTCAGCGTGAGGGCCGCTACAGACAATCTTCCCACTTGTGTATCCTACAATCGTCTCTCCATCACATCTAATCCTAAAGGCCTCGTACTCACTGTCAACTTTCAGAGAGCTTGCATGTTTGTTCGCCAGAATCAGTTGTTCGAGTCGTTTTAGGTCCTCAACCTTGACCTTGATGATTGCCTGTTTCACTTAGCCTCGCCCCATGCGTGGTAGACTGATGCTTCACTCTCTTTTAAGTCTAAAACCTTCTGACTTCAAGATTGAATTGTCGACGATTAGGGTCGAATCGAAGAAGAGAGTAGTACCCATCTTTCACAGCAGGGAGAACTGCGCAAGGAACTGATCCGACTGTGAACCTGTGGTCCCTATGGTAGTGGCCTGAGAGCACGAGCGAGGGATGATACTCATGAATGAATCTGGTTATTGCCTTGCTGCCAGTCGATACACCCTCAGGCAAATTGGGATTCATTCCTTCTTTATAGGGCGGAACGTGGGTTAGAAGCACCCTAAAAGGCAGTCCTCTAATCGCCTCATATCCGCGGAGTAGGATATCGAATATCTCGCTCTCTGTGTGTTCGAATGGGCTTCGATATTTCTCCATCTGTTGTAGTTTCTCGGGAGGCCAATTTTCAACCTCAAAGAAACCATCTCGGATGAACACACCGAAAGCGTTGAGCGTTTCAATAGATTTGGCATGAAGGCGGATAGCTGGACGCCGATTCTCCTTGAGATACTGTCTGAGGGCATGGACGACCTCCACCGCATCAGTCACCCCGCCTACTCCGAAGAAGCCAATCTCTTCAATCTGCTTGGATGTGCCATGTACATTAACGCCAATATCGGACATGAATTGAACAACCTCTGGTAGTGCACCATTGCCAGGCACTGCCACCATCCATTCTGCGGTATCATAGATGCACCTGAAATTCTCAAGAGACCTCTGAGCAATCTTTCCATATTTCATCAGGTCACCCAGAAATATTACGCCATTGCATTCGCGAGCCAATCCTAGCATCTCATCCAGATGAGCCCAGTTGTCATGAATGTCGGCGAGCACAAGGAACTCCATGGATCTTCATTCACATCCTCTGAATTCTTGCTTCTCAGTCTTCGCGAAGATGAGTCACATCGCCCATGCTAAAGGCCACATCGCCGTTTTCGGTTTCAACAAGCAGAGAGCCATCATCAAGTAGCTCCTTTGCAGTACCAACATACATTCTGACTCCATTGTCAATGCGGACTCGTGCGCCCAGCGTGGAGTTCATTCTTCTCCACTCAGCTAATACGGCATCAAAGGATTCCTCAGAGCGAGTTATCTGAATCCAGTGGTCAATGAAAGTGAGAACCTCACACAGCATCTCTTCAGGGGAGGTAATATTCCCAAGATGTTCAATAAGAGAAGTCGCAGAGTGTCTGATTGCTTCAGGAAGAACAGAGATGTCAGTGTTTAGGTTTATGCCAATACCAAGGACCACTAGATGGTCATCATGGCTGCGAGAAACCAGCTCGCTCAATATGCCGGCTACTTTGCGCTGTGATATCAAGACATCATTGGGCCATTTCAGGCGAGCTCCGTCTACTCCCATCTTTTGGAGAGCGTTGACGACTGCGCATGCACAGAGAAATCCATGTAGAGGTGCAGATTCTATCTTCAAGATGGGTCTGATGACTATTGAGAAATACAGACCTCCCATTGGAGAGGACCAGGTTCTATTGTACCGTCCTTTACCATGGGTTTGAATCTCTGAAATGATCAATAGCTCGTCGCTTAGACCTGAGTTGATACGACGCTTTGCCTCATCATTTGTAGAGTCTATAGACGAAACGACCGCAACCTGTAGGTTGAGAGTGAGGTGCTTCAGGCACCTACGTATCGCTTCAGGCTCGACCACGGAAATCAGTCACTCCAAATACAGTGGGTCATTTGTTCACAATCAAGCCACAGACATCACTTGTACCGCACGCATATGAGCAATGTGCTGATGTCAGATTCCTTTGCCTAGGAAGATCTCGTCGGACGACCTATGCTTCTATACTTATGGTCATGCCGGCATATGATGATGTCGTGAAGCGGTGACACATATCTACTGCAGGGGGCAGCGATTCGAGCTCATCGTGACTCAAGGTGCCCAACCTAGAAAGAACCAGTAGAGACCAAGGGCAAAGGCAAGTAGCCAAATACCAATTGTCAGAAGCATGAAGGGCTTCGTTCTCTTGATCAGCTTGCCGGGCATTCCCCCCTTAATTAGAAAGACCAACACCAGAAGTGCTCCTAGTCCAATTGCCAGGAGGCCAACGATATCATGAAGGATCTGATACCAATAGAGAAGGGGATTTGAGAAACTAATCGAGAGCCGGTTTAATGCCACTGGTATCATCCAGAATCCAACAGTGAGAATATGAAGAAGAACAACGAGCCATATAGCTCGGTGATGGATCTTAAAGTTCCTCCTCTTGCGAGAGCCATATGCCCATCCAACAATTAGTGCGCCGAGTACAAAGATCTCGATGACCAGTACAAGAACCGATATCGGTATTCCAAATATTGTCTGCATCTCAAGTACCTCGCTTTAATTCGCCTCAATTGGCAGAATCCATTTCAGCTTTGAATTTCTTGTGTGCAAGTCAGGCATATGAAATACACGGTCGCACAGGTTGTATCATGATTGAAAGAAAGACTATTAGCCACGGATGCGAATAGCAGGGAGATGGTGGATTCTTAATATGACGAGAATGAGAGCTCTTGTTTTGTGCGCGCTGGTCTTTCTTGTGACCACCGCATACCAGCCAATGCATGCAGAGGGGCACGCACCAGGTCCAGTGACTCTTGAATACGACACCGAAACCGAAGTGTTGACTGTTACTGTGACTCATGTGACTGAGAATGTCAATACGCACTACGTCTACCAGATAGTGATAGAAAAGAACTCAATTCAATACACAACAAGGAGCTACACAAACCAGAGCAGCGCCTCAGGCGTGTCGGATACCTTCAATATCTCTGCGTCTGCTGGGGACATTCTACGAGCTACTGCAAAGTGTAGTGTAAGTGGCCAGGGCTCTGGTCAACTTACTGTACCCGGAGCCACGACGACAACGGCAACAACCAGCGATGACACACTTCCGACGCCTATTCTTGTCGCTCTCATATCTCTAGGTATTGTCGCTGCGATAGTGTTCGTTATGAAAAGACGATGATCATGCGTGGATGATTATCCTAGGTAATGTCCGGGGCGTGCTTATGCTCGGCTTCGGCGACCAACTTGATACTCCTTAGTAGTTCAAGCTCTCGTTCCTTGTTCTTGAACAGCACATAGAACAGGATTATTGCCAGAACATACAGTCCAGCAACGACAAAGTATGGTGTCTGATACATTCCTATGGCTAGAAACCAGCCTCCAATGTTGGCAGCGATTCCGCGGACGAGAGAGTCGCCTGTACGTACAACACCTACCGCGGTTGCCCGCTCCTCTTTTGTCAGACCTTCCATAAAGAACGCATTTGAAACTGGACCAGCCATGTTCATGAGAACGTTTCTGACAATGTATCCTGTCACAGCTATCGGTAGACTTTCTGCCAGGCCTATCATGAGCAGAAAGGGAAGAGAGAGCGCCTCAGTGAACACAACCGTCTTCACCTTGCCAATCCTGTCGGCTAGAGCAGGCGCAAGGAAACTCCCTGAAGAGAGAACAATGGTATTGATTCCGAAGATGATACCGATGACTTCAGAGTTGGCTGAGAAACGATATTTGAAAAAGAGATTGAAGAAACTCACAATTACACCAGCACCCATACCGACGACCGTGACAGTAGAGGCGTATTTTCCGATGAACTCCCAGTTTGTGACGTTCTTGAGGCCAAGCTGAGGTGTCGATTGTCCTGGCTCATCATTGGTCATGAACACGATCAGCATCAGCGAGATGGCAGATGGAACGAGTGTTACTAGCAGAGTAAGGCGATACGCGGGCACGCTCTCTGCGAGAAAGCCAAACATGCCTGAGAACAATCCTGGCAGGAATCCGCCGAAGAGATTACCAATGAATAGGGCCAGAAGCGAAACTCCGTGACTGAAGCCGAATAAGTGCGCACGCTCTTCATCAGTGGAGAGATCGGTCATGTAGGGCGACCACGCGACTTGTGTGAAAGCCCCCGAGATGCCAATCAACACCGCAGATGAAACTAGTGCAAGACTGTCGAGAGTAAGATATTGGAATGCAACAAACGAGAAGGATATGGCATTCGAAACCAGCAGTATCTTCTTGCGGCTCTGCCTATCTGTCAGCAGTCCCGCTATGAAGGAGATGCCAGCAGTTGCGAACATTGAGATAGAGAGAAAGAATCCGATGAAGTCCGCTGAGTGAATGCCTTCACCTTCAAGGTATAGATTGAAGACAACACTGTTGATGCCATTCGCAAAAGCACCGGTTGACATAATCAGAATGTAGAGCCGGGCATCTCGCTTGAAGAGACGCAACTTGTCGACATAGCCCAGCTTTTCTGTATCACCCAACGTGCGTGTCTCCAGAAGGAAATCCTTGGGACTCGCAACGATTGTGGCATGCCTTTATGCATTCCTGAATGAACACAACGCCAAGGCTTAATTGAGGGGATGGAAACTCAGTAAGTATGAAGACTATCGACCTTCGCAGCGACACCGTGACACTCCCGACCGATGAGATGATCGAGGCTATAGTCACGGCTCACCGACAGAACAAGTTCGGCGATGATGTCAATGGAGAAGATCAGGTTGTCAACGAGCTACAAGAGAAGGCGGCGCGCATTCTAGGAAAGGAGGCAGCACTCTTGGTGACATCAGGAACCCAAGGCAACGTCATTGCGCTTCTCTCACAGACCTCCCGCGGTGATGAGGTCGTCGTGGAGGAGATGTCACATACCTATCTCTTTGAGGCTGGTTCGATGTCTTCGCTGGGAGGCCTCTTCCCCAAGCCTGTCAAGGGAGTCAGAGGATACATCCTTCCTGAAACCCTTGCTTCTTCTATCAACAGTGATGATGCCCATCTCGCAAGGACATCAATGGTCGTGATCGAGAACACTCACAACTATGCGGGCGGCACGATTATCAGACCAAAGCAAATCAAGGCTCTGGCGGCTGTGGCACGAGATCATGGTCTCAAGATACACTGTGATGGAGCACGGCTGTTCAATGCTTCAGTCGCTCTAGATGTTCCTGCAAAGAAGCTAATTGAAGAGGTGGACACTGTTCAGATTTGTCTGAGCAAGGGGCTCTCCGCGCCGGTCGGCTCAATCATAGCAGGAACTGAGGAGTTCATTCACGAGGCTCATCGAACAAGGAAGAAACTCGGCGGAGGAATGAGGCAGGCGGGAATCATTGCGGCACCTATGATTGTTGCCCTCGAAAAGATGGTTTCCCGACTGAGAGAGGATCACGAGAATGCCAAGATACTGTATCACAACTTAGCCGATATTCCGAATCTAATCATCGAAGAGCCAGAGACCAACATACTATTCCTTGTGCTTGACAAACTACCTATCAATGCAAAGAGACTCTCCGAGGAGTTGGCAAAGGAGAAGATTCTCGTCTATGGCGAGTACGGCAATCGCTCTAGGTTTGTGCTTAACCGAATGGTCAATCGAGAAGATGTTGTCAGAGCTAGCGACGTGATAAGAACGATTCTGACGACTCTCTGAATCGATGAAACCATAGTCAGGTCTTGCAGTCATCAATCATTGCTCGGATATGTCTCGTCCAGCGCAGAGCCATCTCGATCGGGGCAATCAGTCAGGAATCTGACAGAGCTCCAACAACACGCCTCCTGAAGCCTTGGGATGAACGAAGGCTATCTTCACCCCATGAGCGCCTATGCGCGGATGCTCATCTATGAGCTTTGCACCAACATTCTTGAGTGCCGCGAGGGCTTTCTCGATATCATCAACCTTCAGAGAGATGTGATGCAATCCTCCACCTCTCTTCTCGAGAAACCCGGAGATGGGGCTGTCAGGAGAAGTGGGTTCAAGAAGCTCGATTCGACCATCTCCAATTGTCAGAAACGCAGTGCGGACTTTTTGTTCTGCCACAACTTCTGACCCTTTGAGCTTCAAACCGAGCACATCACGATAGAAACCAATCCATTTGTCAATACTCTCTACAGCAATCCCAATGTGATCAATTCTTTCGATTTTCATAGTCAACACCTCATAGAACATCCGGTGCCTTATACTCTCCGAAGACTTCTCGCAACACATTGCATATCTCCCCTATTGTTGCGTAGGCTCTGACAGCATTCAGAATGAGAGGCATCAAGTTGTCATCTCCCTTGGCGCCAGTCTTCAGGGCAGAGAGAGCTCGCTTGATGTCGGACTTCTTACGATGAGACCTGACCTCTTCGAGCCGTCCGATCTGTTCAGCCTCAGCAAGGGGATTGACACGGAGATAGTCAAACTGCTGCTCCTCATCAACAACATACTCATTCACACCCACAACAATCCTGTCCTTCTTGTCCACTGTAGTCTGGAAGTCATAGGCGCTGTTGTGAATCTCACGCTGCATGTATCCATTCTCAATTGCCGCGGGCGCGCCGCCCATTCTTTCGATTTTCTCGATGTACTCCAACGCCTTCTTCTCAATATCGTTGGTCAATGACTCGATAAAGTATGATCCCGCAACAGGATCAATAGTATCCGCCACTGCGGTCTCATGCGCGATTATCTGCTGGGTCCTGAGAGCTATTTGAACTGACTTCTCTGTAGGCAGAGAGAGAGCTTCGTCTCTGGAGTTGGTATGAAGAGACTGCGTTCCGCCGAGTACAGCTTGTAGTGCCTGAAGGGTCACACGAACAATGTTGTTGTCAGGTTGCTGCGCAGTCAGTGTATAACCAGCTGTCTGAGTATGAAACCGCATTGTACAGGACCTGTCATCTTTGGCCTTGAACTGCTCTCGCATGATTCGAGCCCAGAGACGCCGTGCGGCTCTAAACTTGGCAATCTCTTCAAAGAACTCGCTTGCAGATCCGAAGAAGAAGGACAGGCGGGAGGCAAAAGAGTCGACATCGAGGCCCGCATCCATGGCAGCCTTCACATAGGCGATTCCATTGGCAATCGTGAATGCGACCTCCTGTACTGCTGTGGATCCAGCCTCTCGTATATGATAGCCACTGATAGAGATGGTATTGAAGAGAGGCATCCTCTCGGAACAGAACTTGAAGATGTCCGTAATCAGACGCATAGAAGGTGCAGGCGGAAAGATGTATGTTCCTCGAGCTGCGTATTCCTTTAGGATATCATTTTGAATAGTACCACGGAGTTTCTCCATCGGCACTCCCTGTTTCTCACCGACAGCAATGTACATGGCTAGCAGAACCGCCGCGGGTGAGTTTATCGTCATTGATGTACTCACCCTGTCCAAGGGTATTCCATTGAACAGCATTTCCATATCTTCTAATGTGTCAATGGCCACGCCGACCTTTCCAACCTCTCCGCTGGCCAATTCATGGTCCGAGTCATACCCTATCTGCGTTGGTAGGTCAAATGCAACAGAGAGGCCGGTCTGCCCCTGTTCCAGAAGAAACCGAAACCGCTTGTTTGTTTCTGCAGCGGTCGCAAATCCACTGTATTGCCTCATAGTCCAGAGACGTCCCCGGTATCCAGTGGTCTGTACACCTCGGGTGAAGGGATACTCACCGGGAAAACCAAGGTCTCTTTGATAGTCCAGCTCCTCCACATCAAGTGGCGTGTATAGTCGCTTCACAGGCAGACCTGATACGGTCTTGAAGCTCTCATGTCTCTCAGGGGACTTATCCACAGTCTTCTTGACTTCAGTGTCTTCCCACCGTTCCACCGCATCTGAGAGCTTTTTCTTGTCTTGCATCCCAGTTCACCTGCTCTCACTGAACAAGAATTCTGCAATGAGCTGCTCTGCAACCGTGTACGGATCCTTCTTGCGCTGTGCTATCATTCGGATTGCCTTCTCATATGCGGGCTTTCCTTGCAGCTTACTCGAGAGTTCCTGTGTTAGTTTGTATTTCATGATGCTCTGTAGCTCTTCCCTGCTGTGCTGGAGACCCTTCTGTTCAAGCAGGCTGGAGTCTTTGAGATACTTGAAATGCTCCAGTAGCTTGTCAGCAAGTTCTGTAACACCATCTCCGGTCCGAGAATTCGTAAGCAGGACTGGAGGCCTCCACGGACGCTCACGTGGATCAGTATCCAACATCGTGTTAATCTCAGCGACTTTCTTATCAGCTCCAGGGTAGTCACTCTTATTCACGACAAAGATGTCTGCAATCTCCATGATGCCTGCCTTTATCGCTTGGATGTCATCACCGCTTCCTGGCACATCGATTACTATCACAGTATGCGCAATCTCTATGACCTCGACCTCTGACTGACCCGTGCCCACAGTCTCTACAAAGATGATATCCTTGCCAGATGCATCGACTGCCCTGACAGCGTCGGAGGTTGCACGAGATAGACCACCGAGATGACCCCGTGTACCCATACTTCGCACGTAGACATCATCATCGAGACTATGCTCTTGCATTCGGATACGGTCTCCAAGTAATGCACCCCCCGTGAAGGGACTAGATGGGTCTACACAGATTATTCCAATAGTCTTTGCCCGTTTCCTGAACTCCGCGGTCAGTTTGGTCACCAATGAGCTCTTTCCTGAACCCGGTGGACCGGTGACTCCAATTATATGTGCCTTGCCAGTATGTCTATAGAGCTGGACGAGTGCTTCCTGTGCTTGATTGTCTTCATTCTCGATGAGGGTAATGAGACGTGCCAGATATCGGCGTTTCCCGCTCAACACACCATCCACAAGCTCACTGACTGACACTACAGGTTCCTCACTCAAAAGAGCTATAGCTTGACATGGGTCTTGATGTACTCGACAATTTCCTGCAAGGGCGTCCCGGGTCCGAATATCTCAGCAATTCCGGTCTTTTTCAGGCCAGCAATATCATCCTCTGGAATGATGCCGCCCCCTACAACAAGGATATCATTAGCACCTTCAGCCTTGAGGAGCTCCATAATCTTCGGAAAAAGTGCATTATGAGCTCCGCTTAGGATGCTCAAGCCGATACAATGAACGCCTTCGTCCAGAGCGGCACGGACTACCATCTCAGGAGTCTGCCTCAGACCAGTATAGATGACCTCCATACCCGCATCACGAAGGGCACGAGCAACTACCTTGGCCCCACGATCGTGCCCGTCAAGGCCAGGCTTTGCAACAAGTACACGTATCTTCTTCGATGAACTCACGAACCCACCTCAGGTTGATGACTCATGTCGAGTGACCTTGGCGACGATATAAAGGCTTTCGATTCTGAAAAAGGGAGGAACTCACTCCTCCATTATATGCACCATGTTCTCTCTACCTTCGCGAAACCGTCGTACCAGCCCTCGCTCCTCAAGATTGTTCAAGATAAGGCTGACTTTTGCCTGGGACATCTCAAATTCAGTATAGAGGTCCTTCTGCGGGCATGAACCACCCTTTCTCCGAATTACTTCTAGGACTTCCTCTTCCTCGGAGGTGACACCGATGAAGCGAGTCCTGCCTATCCTCTTAATTCGGTAGACAATCTTTGGACCAACAACTGCGATGCCGATTCCAGCAACTACGCCAAGAAGGCCGATGGCGACTGACTCCAAGAAGAAAGAGCCAACCGAGCCCGCCTCATAATTAGGTGTCTGGTATATTATGATGAAGACACGCTCCTGCCCGGGAAGCAGTGACGGAGTGAACCAAACAAACGATAGTGATGATCCATCTGTATAGTTCTCATCCGTGTCAGGATACAATGGTCCAATCGACTGCTGGGAGAGCATTGCTCCATCAGGGAGTACCGCAGTGAAGGTCATGTTAGCAAATCCGGTCAGTGGGCGAGTGTAAAAGATGAAGTCACCTACTAGCATCGTGGAATCAGTTTTTACAACCGGCTCTGACTGAAAGTCAGAGGCGAGAAAACCTAATTCAATCCAGACAGAGTCGTTCGGAGAGAGTGTCAGCCCCAGATCAATCACAACCTCAGTATACCGATCGTGCTCGACTAGCGCAGCGCTTGATGATGTTCCATTCACGCGGGCAAGAGTCAATGCTGCAGCGAGAGAGTCGATTCTGAAGCTCATTTCCGAAACCGAGCTGCTTCCCAGATTTACCATGCGGGCTCGAACAGATACAGTTGTCAGGCCATCATTATCCATGACAGCTTCGATTTCAACTGGGTCAAGTAGAATATCACTTGTCTGTGCAATCTCCGATGCACCCTCTACGGGGGGCAGCAGCATCGAGAGGACAATCAGTGTCAACAGAAGGATACTCGTTGATTTCACAGTCCAGCACCATACCGATTCTATGTGTGTATCGATTACGAAAGTGTTGTATCAAGATAAGAGACGTTTCCAAATAAAATGGTAGGGCGGCGTCGAGTGATTACCGCCCTGTTATGCAGTATGGCTACCTCTTTCGTACTATGACGATGAGTACTGCCAAGAGAGCAACTGCACCAATTCCGGCTACGAGGACAATGTCAATCGGAGATGCGATACTAGGAACACCATCCGGATAGAGTCCGATTGAAGGGTCATGGAGAATGCTTCCATTGTCGAAGTAAGGATATGCAAGATATACAGCCAGGCCTGCCCCAGTAGGAACATAGGATACGTTCACGGGAACAGCCTCCGTGATGCCACCGGGCCAGGTGATAACAGCCGTATCAAGCCAGCTGAAGAATCCTTGAGCTATACCAGTATCGTAGTCAATGAAATCCATTCTCTCAATTCTGGTGGTGTTCATCGACTCAAAGCGGGTCTCGTTGCCGCTAGTCGTAGTCCAGTTCATCATAGAGTCAATAGTCGTGTTGTGAAAGCGTTCACGTGTCTCAATTCTATGGCGGTGCATCTGAGGATTCTGGTCCCCTGTGATGACAAGTTCTCTCTGGAGGGTCTGAAGAGCCACCATTGAATCTTCGCTGCTGAACGGGAAGTTGCCAATCTCGATATCGACCTTTAACTCCGACCCGCCAGCGACAGTGTAGTTGCAGTGATGTCCATGGTCATCCGTGACCTCCCCTGTATAGTCCTCAAGATAGATGTGACCCCAAATCTGAATTGTCGTGTCTTCGAACCTCATATAATCGCCAGTCCCATTAAACGCAGCAAGTGCTGCATCGGGCATCATGGTGGTTCTGAGACCAGACTTTGTGTACTTTAGCCACACTTCAGTGGTGATACCGCCGTCCTGTATTATGCCAGTAGTCAGTGTCCACTCGAACACTGCCAAAGGAGCGAAGAAGAGCTGTTCACCTCTTTGAAAAGCGCCATCCTCATTCAGGTCCTCGAACTCAGCTATCATCACGAAGGAGGTCATGAATTTAGCATTCATTCCATTCTCATCGACGGTATACCAAAAATGGAACTGAGGAATCTCACCATTTGCCATTATCGTAATGATGTCGGTGTTGATCCAAACTGTTCCGTCTGGGTCGCGCGTATTATGGGGCGGTCCGCCCGGTCCACCCATCTGTGAAGTGGTATTCTGTGCACTAGCCTCCACTGCTATTGTTCCGACGAGAGCAAACAGCAGTAGCGTGCCCATGAGTAGTCTCTGTATGTTTCTCAGCACTTGTCACCTATGGGAGTCCTCGGAGCCAGTATATATAACCACTATTTCGCGTTTAGCATGTGGAGGGCCGAATTCGATATTATGATGTCCCTTTTTTGCCAAAGAAGCTTTATGGATACTTGTAATCCTAGAAAAAGTCTTAGTAGACAACTACTAGAGCAGCAGATAGTCGTTACCACCTCACAGTTATTAGGGCTCATGAGTATGACGACATAAAGGAAAGGAAGCAATGTGAATGTCAGCTAATCCAGAACATATGACGCAGTACGACTGGTTCTCACAGGCAAGGATTCATGAAACTATGGGCAATGACGAGAAAGCCCTAGCGGCATATGAAGAGTCAGTCAAGATTGATCCGCAATATGCCAAAGCTTGGTTCTACAAAGCAAAACTTCACTATAGGCAGGGGCAGATGACACTCGCGAGGGAGTGCGCCAAGAACGTCCTCAAGCTGAAGCCTGAATGGGAGAGTCATATAAAGAAGTATCTGCCAAAACTCTGATGCTATGTTACAAGATTGCTGACGACGCATCAGGGTATAGAAGAACGTAGACAGCTTGATTGAGGGTCAGTATTTTTCTGTCGACCCACGCCATGACCATGTCTACATTTTCCTTGGAGGAAACCTTGACGAGCGCCTTTAGAGTTGATTCTCTGCAGCACTCAAGTTCCAGAAGTTCTTCGAGCGTCTGAACAAGAATCATCTGCCGTACATCAGGCGTGGTTTGAGTCAACCAATAGAGAACGTTCTTTCGGGTCTTTGCATTGACATTAGATTTCGCTGCAACTTCAGTAATGGCATCAGAGAGCTCTGAGATGATGTCACTATCTTTGAGGTTCTTGAGTTCTGCTTGAATGAGCTTCACGATAGCTTTCGTATTCTTGGGAGTCTGACTTAGAATTTCAACTAGATCCGAGCGCGCCCGAATGGGGCCAAGTTCGTCGTTTTTCGTCAAATCACTCAGTACTCCGTCTTGCATCGTATGGCATAACAGGAACCAACACTTTCAAGTCGCTAATATGTTTGTTGCGTGGGTACTCATCGATGGTACCGCAGCCAAAAGAAGTCTGACTTCACAGCAGGTCAGCGAATTCTGTAATGGACCGAGTTACATAATCAGGAGCAGAGTCAGGACCATATTTCGTAATCATATCTTGTATTGATTGATTTCTACTATTGATCCAGACAGTCTTGAGATGGACTCTCTTTGCGCCGACCATGTCTGCGTAGTATTCATCACCAATGAAGAGGATTTTCGAAGGACTGACGCCAAGGTCGTCAATAACCCTCTCAAAGATCAGGCTCATGGGTTTGTACGCTTTGACAGTACTACAGTCGACTACATCTTGGAAGTATTGCTGTAGATTCAGTTTTTCCAGGAGTTTTGTTGCATGTCCCTCAAAGCTGTTCGAGAGCACACCCATCTTGATACCCCGTGAATGTAGATTGGAAAGCATCTCCATCACGCCAGGATATGGTTCTGAGAGCTCGATGTGAAGTGCTTTGAAACGTTGAGTGGCCTCGTCCACGAATGACAGGTCCGCATTACTATCGATGTCGCGAAGGCTGTTGCCCATGGCGGTCTTTACAATATCGAAAGGGGTTCTAAAGGGATCCCCGTCAGTAATGTCCTGAATCGCCTTGAAGTATCTCATAACCAGATTCCTGAGAAACGCGGTCTTGTGTTCTTCAGAAACAATGTTGGACTTGCGCAGCAGCCAATCGCTCGCTACCAGAGGATAGCGGTGTGTGTCCAATAGAGTTGAGTCTAGGTCAAAGACAAAGGCCTCGAACTGCTCATCATCAAACATGATCAAGAATGCCAAGTCTCCAACGGGTTACTCGCCCTTGGCAAGGTAGATGCCATTCGGATCAAGCTTGTGCATGATATCGATCTGTTCTTGTGTGGGCTCACGAGTTGTAGGCACATCATCAGGAACTATCAAGTCAAACATCACATTGTCCAAGATGTTCTGAACAGTGTATCCTGGATGGACTGACATCAAACGTATCTTCTTCGTCTTTGGATGAAAGTCCATCTGACACATATCAGTGATTACGACCTCGGGTCCATTCCCTACCATGGACCATTTCTTGCGCGACCCTGGACCCTCAAGATGGCCAGGTGATGTCATGTAGTCCAGTTTCTTCAAGAATTTCCGCTTATCGTGAGACATCATGATGATGAGACGTTTTGCAGATGATGCGATATCGTTTCCTCCGCCACTTCCTGGCAGTTTCACTTTGGGAGCATCATAGGGACCAATGTAGCTCGTATTCAGATTCCCATACTCATCTATCTGGGCAGCACCTAGGAATCCAACATCGATTCGACCAGCCTGAAGGAGGAATCCAAGGGTCTCTATCAGTCCGATTGAGGCTGAACAACCATAGTAGTATCTTGTGTCAGCCACAGAGAGAGGGACTTCGTGGGGGCGAGCGTCGATAAAGCCCGCCTCAGATATCAGGATTGAGCTTGGTGCGTGGGTCTCCTTCGCCAATAGAGCGGCCAAGAGTGGCATTCCAGTTCCACCGAAAACATTCTCACCATCTCTGACATGACTAGATGCACAGGCAATCAGGAACTCTGTCTTTGTATACTGTACCATTCTCAGTACCCCCATGGCCGTGTTGCATGCAGTTTCTGCAGGTGTTCCCAACCGACGAGGTCGAGATAGCCAAAGTGGTCCTCAACACCGTTGATGTAGTTGTTGAGATACTCTTGCCAACCTTCCTCAGTCTTTGTGAGTTTGTGAAACATCATGAGATGCTCCAAGTCATAGTCATAGTAATCATGACACATCATAGGGTGAGCAACATAGGGAAGAATCACCACATGACTTACGTACATCGCAGGGATCTTGGTCTGATCGGGGCGTGTGCGTATCTCGGCCTTGTCAATCAGTTCTTCTGCCAAGATTATCAGTTTCTTCCCGCAGCGAGACCCTTCAAGATCTTCGCCGACAATGCCATCGATCTGTGCATTGCCTGACTTGTCTACTCGTTGTACGTGCACGATACTGAATTCGGGTTGAAGAGATGGCACAAGACAGATCTTCTCCCCTGTGAAAGGGCAGTCAATCACTTTCAGTTTCTTGTCCCCTCGATATCGGGCAAGGCGGACCATATCAGTTCCCATCATACTTCGTACAGGCATGAAGGGGACATTCAGAGCTCCCCCGAGAAAACGCATCGCCATAGCCAAGTTGCTATAGTCCTCGACTTGGAGAGCACCCTCAGACACCCTGCGACGGATGTTGTTAGAGAGACCTAGTGCCTCAATAGCTGAGAATGCAATCTCAAACCGTGATGCCACTCCAGCTCCTGCCATAATCTCGAGGTCGACTTCTGAGCCACACGTATAGATGGTCAGATTCCTCTTTTTCTGTCTAACCAGTTCGTGAGCAAATGCAATTGGGGGCCTCTGGTAGCCAAAGCCACCCCAGAAGAGACCGTCACCATCTGATACCAGCTTCACAGCTTCTTGGAGTGTAAGCCGTTTATCCTCAACCTCTGCTTCAGTCAAAGCACGTCACCTTGAACGAAACACTGTCTGTTTGGTCCGCCGCGTGAAAAGCACTGTTGCCTTTTATCTTTCTCCGTTTCGTTCCTACCATCATCCACTGAACACCAGCATGATCCCCACAGCCACGATGACTATGCTCAAGACGCAGATACAGGTCCAAGCGAATGACCTTGAGGGAGCACCACTCTCTCCAGAGAAGGAGTCTACTGGCTCACCAATTGACACTCTGGAACTAAAGCGACCTGTCGATATGTGAATGCCTAGGTCATCTTCTATTGGAAAGGAACCAGTCCCAGGGGTAAATGCGTAGACAGAATCACACCGAGGGCATCGAACGTGAATCGACCCCTCGACAGCCCTGGGTATTGATTCTGCAAGTAACGCTCCGCAATACGGGCATGCAGGCAGTTCAGTAATACCAAGACATCCTCCCAATAGTTGCCGAGGCCGATTTCTCTTGCTAGCCAAATAGCCAGTAGAAGAAGTCAAAGAAACCAAACAACATCATCATGGGCAAAAACATCAGAATCCCAATCAAGCAACAAATGATAGCGCAGCATGTTCCGCCTGAAGATTGCTGTTGTGGCTGCTCAACTGTCCATGGCACTTCGCTCTCATAGATCTCACCAGGGGACGACCCATCGTG
The DNA here is from genome assembly GCA_964354495.1 of uncultured archaeon. Taxonomy (GTDB): domain Archaea; phylum Asgardarchaeota; class Thorarchaeia; order Thorarchaeales; family Thorarchaeaceae; genus SMTZ1-45. Next base: position 39,353 of record CAYHAA010000004.1, read on the forward strand.
TGACACTGATGATTCGCGAGGCCCTTGCTCTGGTAAGGAGAATGCTCCAAAACCGGGGAGGTATTCAAAGAGCCCTCCACAGTTGCGACATCGCATCTGCACCTTCTCGTCATATTCCTGTTGTCTGCTATCTGCTGGTACGGTTGACCCGCAATATGGGCAAGTAATATTCTCGGACATCATGACCCGCTCGCTTGTTATACTATGTGCATCTCTGTCTGGAGAGGTTTTAAGTCTGATGAGGAGAGACCCAGCAGTCTTATACGTAGGCAGACATCAACGATAGTTATGTCACTCAGCCAAAAGATATCCAAAATGAGTAGACCAATGATGATTGGACTCTTTGGGCCCTTCATTGCGCTTGTGTGCATCATAGTCGCGATTCTCCTATCGCCAGGCTTCGACTGGTATGTGAATGCACTCAGTGATCTAGGACACTATACACGAACTGATCTTGGCCCATACAAGCTCGTTGGAGCCATCGTTTTCAATAGTGGGCTCATTGTCACGGGTCTGCTCATGCTCTACTACGCCCTATGGTTTGTAAGGAGAACAACCGATACAGCGACCAAGATTGGCTTTCTTCCACTTGTCATCTCACTCTTCTTCCTCGTTAGTATAGGCATTTTCTCTGAGAACTTCGGGGAGTTGCATTATTGGGTATCGGTCGGATTCTTCCTCACGTTTCCATTCTCAATGTGGCTCATCGGTCTAGTTTGGTTGAGATTCGCTCGCTTACGATGGTTCTGCGTGTTGTCATTGATCATTCCATTCCTCTCTGTCTTCATGTGGGCAGATTACCTGAATGGCACCTCAATATGGCAACAGGCAATTCCGGAAATCATTACGGCCTTCTCTGCGATTAGCTGGCTCTGGATTATCAACTTACTCCACTATCAGGGCAAACTTGAGGGAGTCATCCCGCCCGCGAAACCAATTGGGTAAGTGAGTTACACTCTGGCTCTCTAGTACAGACATTCGCTACAACTTGACATTCCTTTGCCAAGGCAGTCCGCAGCTTTTGGTCCGCCATGCCTAATTCCCCATTCCTGCATCTTGCCCAATATTGGTGCGAACTCCTGGCCCTTCTTGGTAAGGATATAGTGGACTCGTGCGGGCAATATGCTGGCATCAACCGAGCGTCCAACAATGCCCTCTTTCTCAAGTTCGCGAAGTCGTTGAGTCAAGACCTTGGGGCTCACCCAGCTAATTGCTCTATGCAACTCGCTAAACTGGGCGCCCTGCACATTCTGCGAGGCAAGGAGTTCCTGAAGCACTAGAATCGCCCATCTCTTGCCTAGGATTCGAGTGACAAGAAAGATGGGGCAGTTCTCTGCAGACTCCCGTGTGCGGGCAATATGAGAAAGCACGTGAATCACCACCAGTTACACTTACTTTTTGGTAACTACTATACTTATTATAGTATATGGCAGGTATAAATAACAATAGACAATTCTGCTACGGATCGGAGTGATTGAAAATGAGCAAGAGTCCTAAGGATACAAGAGAACGAAAAGAAAAACTGAAACGTGCAGTGAAGAAGCTCCATGAAGGCGCGTCGGTTTCAGATGTGAAAGAGGAGTTCAAGGAAATCCTCAAGGATGCATCTCCCTTAGAAATCTCAAAAATAGAACAGGAGATGATAGAGGAAGGCATCCCAAGAGAGAGAATTCAAAGCCTCTGCGATGTTCACCTCGATCTATTCAAGGATTCGCTTCAGGAACCGAATCCGGATCTTCCTGAGACTCATCCCATCTACATTCTGATGCAAGAGCACAAGATCATCTTGAGTACGGCTATTAGACTGGCTGAGCTGGCACAGGTCTGTGGAGGCACCTCGGGACAAGTTCCTCCTCGCGAGGTCATCTCCGGGATAACGCAGTCCATAGAGGTCTTGAGGGAGTCTGCAAATCACTACCAGAGAGAGGAGAATGTTCTCTTTCCAATCCTGGAAGCCCACGGGATCACGCAGCCGCCCGCCATCATGTGGTCTGAGCATGATACAATCAGGGGCATCGAGAATACGCTCTTTGGTCTCTTTGAGAAGGGGCCGAGGCTTGATTCGAAGGCAATGGAAACACTCAGATCATCTGCTCTTTCGCTTTCAGAAACTCTCTCGAGTCACTTCTTCAAGGAGAATACTATCCTATTTCAGACATCGCTCAAGCTGTTCTCCGACAGAGAGTGGAAGAAAGCCAGAGCTGACTTCGACGAGATTGGCTATGGAGTATTCAAGCCCAAGGCAGTAAGAGGCGAGAAGAGAGGGAAGCCACAGACTGGCAGCAGTGATATGAACGGCATGATCAAGTTTGAAACCGGCACTATGACGAGAGAGTTGCTGGAAGCACTACTTAACACACTTCCAGTTGATATCACCTTCGTAGATGAAAAAGACAAGGTCCGATATTTCAGTCAGTCTCCTGAGAGAGTCTTCGTTAGATCGAAGTCAGTGATTGGCAGAGAAGTGCGGAACTGCCACCCTCAGAAGAGTGTAGACAAGGTGGAGCAGATTCTGAACGACTTTCGAGCAGGCACACGTGAGAAGGCAGAATTCTGGATTAGGATGGGTGAAGCGCTCATATACATCAGGTATTTTCCGGTCAGAGATTCAGAGGGCAAGTATCTGGGATGTTTGGAAGTGACTCAGAATATCGCGGAGATACAGAAGATAGAAGGAGAAAAACGGCTTCTTTGAACGGCAGACGAGTGGTAAATCGATCTTGAAAAGGAAAGAGCCTCTATCCCCAGAGGCTCTATTCTGCTTTGAACCAGGATGAGGAAGACTTGATATTCCTTCGCATCAGAGAATACACGAGGAATCATGGGAGTAGCAATCGATAGTTTTGTGAGGGGAGTTCAAATAGCAGGATCGATAGCAATACTTGCGCTCATCTGGAGCCTCTTCACAAGACTACGAGCCGAACCAAGAAAACGTGTAGTGTTCGCGCGACTGCCTGTTCTTCTGCCTGCGGTTACATTCGTGATATCACTCATCATTGTGGGACAACTAGGGATACTCCCAATGGCCGAATACAAGGGTGAGAACTATGTTAGCGAAGCAGCTACTTCTGGCGAGAGATTCAGTTTCAACGTATACGAATCAAATGTAGTGTATACTGAGAATGTCGAGTTGACGATGGAGAAGTACCTCATACCTGGTGAGTCCATCACTAACACGGTTGATTTCTATCTCCTTGGCAGTCTTGTTGAAACAGTCTATATCAATCTTGCATCCATGGGAGTAGAAGACTTGGTTACGGAACAGAGATTGCTTGATTTGGACCCGGGGCAATATGAGGTGAGAGTTCACAACACCTTCTATGAAAATGGAATCCCTGATGATATGGTAGACCATTGGGTCGATTTCACACTGTTGCAGTCTGTGAAATCATCATTCATACCTGAGTTGGTGACTTGGAGTAGCATTCAGTTCGGTGTAAATACTGGATGCTTCTTCTTCGTACTTGTTGGAATATGTATCGGCGATGATAGTAGGCAGCGTCACGTTGATGAGAGAATATCTGAAGAACCCCAGATGGAGTATGGGGATGGAAGCCCGGAATACGGGAAGGGCTGCTAGTCGTCACAGCGAGCAAGTTCACTCTTGTTAATCAGCACACTGTCTGGACTCCAGAATCATAATCGGTTGGTGTGCAAACCCGCCTTCTGCAGTAATACGTACTCGGAACCCACTCGCTGAAAGGAGTGGTCGTAAAGGTACTCCAGAATCTCTTGATGACTATCCTGTACCCAGAAGGTAAGATTTCCTGTGGCAGCGTGATTTGATGCAGACTGAATCACATCAAGGCCGTTCCCGTCCAAATAGCAGAAGCTAACAACTGTGCTGTCTTCGAATTCAAAATCGGTCTCGAATCTCAAAAACCCAACAATGTCCTTCTTCTTTCTCATCCTTACAGTGTATGCTTCAGATGCGTGTATCACTCTTCTCCAGTCAGCCTCATCCCTGTGACTCCACCAGCCATCGGGTCTTAGTTCGACCAGTTGCGGTACATGGCTCTCTTTTGCAGGTTCGAGCCTGCATTCTCCAGATTCGCAGAAGTGTGAAGGCCCTTTTAGGTCGATGACCAATGCGCGAACACTATACCCCAGTCGCTCGTAGAATGGCAATGCACGTAGATTGTGAGTCTTCACACCGAGAGCGAAGTGTGAAATCCTTGGGTTTCTCGTGAACATGATCTTTTGAGACTCTTGAACGAGAGCCTGCCCAACACCCTTGCTTCTCCAATCAGGCGCTACAGCCAGCTCCCAGATGACACCCCAGTGAAGACGTTCTGAGGGGAAGTTGATGGCCACTCCCACGATTTTGTTATTCACTGCTGCTACTCGCCACATAGAACCCAAGGCGCTATTCTCCTCACTGCGAGCCCACCATTTCAGGAACACCTCGTACGAGATTCGGTCTACATTGGGCAGACCTGTCTGATAGACTTGGAATACCTGCTCCCTCTCAGTCTCACGAGGTGCGCGAATCTCAATCTTATCAACCACACTTATGACCATCCATGCCAGACTGTCGGGTGAAACAGATCTGGACAACCTGGCGGAAGCGCAGAAGAGCCTCATAAGACTGATTGTTCGCTCGACAATTGATTAGCTAATCATGAATCAGAATTCCAAGCGACGAGGCTAATCAGAGAGTATTTCAGAAAGTCCTTTGACCCTTTTTCTGGCAAGGAACTCTGCCGCAGCTCGAAGGAACCCTTTTGCATAGAGATGGTCTAGTATCTCCTCATGTTTGGATTGAACCCAGAGTATGGCCTTCTTAGTCTTGACCTGATTGAGAGCTGCATCTACCACGTCTTTTCCGTAGCCCTGTCGATAGCTGAACGAAATCACCGTCGAATCTGGGTAATCATGATCATACTCATATCGGACAAAGCCAACAATCAGGTTGCTTGTAGGTTCTGCTATGAGGTGGCAATTTCCACCACGCAGTGAGAACTCAATCATGCGGTAGTCGCGGAGTCCCCAATAGGTATCAGGAGTGAGATGCATTATTAGAGGTATATCCTCCAACCTCGGAATCTTCACTTCAAGCGTTCTGATGAATGTCTGTTTATCAACAGATCCGTCAAGGCGCAGAACAAGAGCTTGTATGCCATAACCAAGTCGTTCAGCAAACGGAATCGCAACAGGATTCTGAAGCTTCACAGCCATCGCGAAGTGGGTCAGGGCGGGATTGCGTTCCAGAAGAGCGTGTTCCGACTCTTGCGCAAGACGAGTTCCAATGCCCTTGCGCCTCCATTCTGGACCTACTACAAGCTCCCAAATAGCGCCCCAGCCATAACTGTCTAGAACCATACTGATAGATACACCCACCAACTCATCTTCAACAGCTGCGACCCTCCAGAGAGCCAAGAGGCCACCAAGTATCTTGCTCCTATTCCACCACCTTGAGAATCCATCGTATGTCAAAGAGTCTACATTGGGTACCCCTGTCTGATATACGCGATAGAACGAGGACATTTCCTCCAATGTTGGGGGACGAACTACTGTTTCAATCAAATCAGATGACCTCACAACGAGTGATATGATTCATTTATCCTATTCTCATTATGGCAATGAAAGAATCCAGACTGGCATTTATATGCTATCAAACTCCGATAAGTCTGACTTCTGTTCGAATTCCTTCTGACTGTCAGTTGTGCTGCCTCTGAGAACTGGAGGAAGCAAGAAACTGTGTTTCGCAAAGCTCTGTTATCCGGTCTGACACCTGCTCCTCTCTCTAGACCATTCGAAATCAGGACCATAACAGGGGTCAAAAAGGAAGAAAGAGAGGGAATGACCCCAGTCCTGGGGTCACTCTGACTATAGCAGGTCATCGAGAACCTCAAGAAGTTCCACAACTTTGAGCTTTGATCCGACGCTGGACAGGTTCTTGCCGGTTTCTTCCTCTTCCTTCTTGAGGGCCTTGATGCCGTCATTGAAATTGGTTATGCAGAATGGACATGACGTCATCAGGATGTCTGCACCGGTCGAGGCAGCCTCTTTCAGGCGCGCCTTCGCGGTGGATAGAGCCATGTCTGGGAACTGAGCCTTGACACCGCCTCCAGCACCACAGCAGAATGAATCACCCTTGACTCGATACATCTCTCTCAACTCAAGTCCGGGAATTGCGCTAAGGACGACACGTGGAATCTCGTAGTGTGCTTCCTTTGCCTTTTCGGCAGCCCTGCTATCAGTAAGCCAGTTCTTCGAGTTCTGGAGAATGTCCTTCTCAATGGCGATACCGACATGTCGAATGCTGTGACAGGGATCGTGCCAGGTGACCTTCTTGTTGTAGGGGTTCTTGATCTTGAGTTTGCCCTGTTGGAGAAGGTCATAGACGTACTCAACGGTGTGCCGTGTCTTGAAGGGGAGCGGCTTGCCACTGATCCGTGGGTAGTCATTCCTGATGGTCTTGTAGCAGCCAGCGCACGAGAAGAGCAGGAGGTCGAACTCCTTGAACGTCTCTAGGTTCTTCTCCATCACCTCCTTGAAGGTGGCCTTTTGACCAGTCCTCAGGATGGGTGAACCACAACAGACCTCGTCTGAGAGGATGGTGAAGTCGACACCGAGCTTCTTCAAGATAGACGCTGTATGGTCAGCAACATGCTGCTGACGGTAGGCGCCTGTGCAACCCACAAAGTATCCAACCTTCACATTCTTGTCGATGTGATCTGCATGCTTCTCCAGAGCCCACTTGGTGCGATCACTCCTTGCCTCATTGTAAGGATTCCGCATGTCATCGTTGCCGACCATCTCCCGGAACTTTGCATGCTTGGGCAGAGGATCTACACCAGACTCAATGATAGCAGCCCTCAGCTCTTCCGTCACATGAACCGTGTCAATGTAGTTGGGACACTGAGTTTCACACATGCCACAGGTGGTACATGCCTCAGCAATCTCAAGGAATTCCGGACTAGCAGCAAGCTCTCCATTCAGAAAGGCGCGAGCCATCCACTGCTTTCCGGAGTTGAAATACCCCTCCCAGCCGTAGTAAATACCAGCTGGGCACCCCTGAAGCATGCCGGTGTACTCCTCGTTCTTTCCTTCCCTGTCAGGTTCTCCAGAGTAAGCGTACTGACATGCACGACAGTGAATACAGCGTGCATTGATTCTGCGAAGATCTTCTAGACTAGTCATCTCAATCTCTCCTCCGTGTTCTACCTAGCATTAAAGATGTTACGATTTGTAACTTTTTCAGCCCCCTAGTTTCGTTTCTTGCATGGATTGGGCAGGTCCGTTACGCTCTCCCATGGGATTGCAAGACGACCTGGGTGTAGTATTAGATTTGGATCTAGGACCTTGCGGAACTTGACCAGCATCTTGTAGTATTCCTTGGCTTTGGAGAAAGTCTGCGGAGCATGCACGAATGGATCTGGTCGATAGTTGAGCCAACCCTTCTTCAGGAAACTCTTTGTGGTTTCCAGATTGAACTCGCGTATCTTCTCATAGATACCAGCCTTTGTACTGTCAAAACAAAGGATAGGCATTACGATTGCCTGTCGTGCATGGTCGATGGACGCGACCCACATTGTCGGTGGAAATCCATGGTTCTCCATGGCTGCGCAATACTCCTCCATCATTTTGCTGGACTCGAGCCATGGACAATACCATGTGATGAACAGGAATCCAGCCTCCCAGAGGGAGTAGGGAACAGCAATCTTGTTGGGCTTCTTGAGCCGCGAGGCAATCTGTTTGGGATGAAGCTGTTGTTGGGGCGTAACACGTTTCTCACGGACTTCGTAGTCCTTGTAGATCTTGTCAATGCCCTTCAGGGTGAAGTCGAGCTCCTCTTGGGACCAGGCCCAGACCTCATAGTTCATCCACTTTCTGTCAACGCCAATCTTCTTGTAGAATTCATAGTCAAGTGGCACATTGGTCTTTGGCCAGCGTGTCTGGACGAGCTGGAAATTGCCGCCTTGGACCATCACAGTCCGCTCGCTGATGCCCATTTCATGCCTTGATATCTCCCATGCGGGCTTAACGACGTCATCCCATGATTCCCCGCCATACGCGACGACGGTCTTGTAGTGGGGATGGGGAACCATCTTGATGGCACACTTAGTGATGATGCCCATGGAGCCCTGAGAACCGAGGAAGAGACCATCAGGGTTCGGACCGATACCCCAGCGATAGAATGGCTTTGCACCAGGAAGAGCCCAGGAACCAGTATGGAACATCTCTCCAGTGGGTAGGACTACCTCCAGACCCATGATCATGTCTGCCTGTGGACCATATACCCCAGTCACTAGACTGAAACCACGCTCGATAGCATCTCCCAAGACAGTGGCCGCGGGGGGTGCACCGTCGGGGATTGGTGGAGCCCAGTCCGGGTACTGTGTCTTGAATATTCTCCAAGCATCGCCAGATCTCACACCAGGTTCTACCACCATGACCCGATTCTCTGTATCCACCGTCATTTTGTCCATGCGGGTCATGTCCATGTAGATGCCGCCAGGCTGAATCGCTGGGAGGGCAAAGCCGCCGCTCAGACCTCCAGCTGCGGGCGTGACAGGGCAAAGGTTCTCGTTTGCGACCACCAGGATCTTGGAAACTTGTTCTGCATTCTCTGGTCTCACAATGACCTCGGGCAGTTCAGCTTCAAGACCCATGATGCCTCGTGCCATGTAGCTGTGACGAAGAGGTTCGCTGGTTGTGACGTACTTATCGCCACAAATAGCCACCAGTTTCTTGACCACTTTGTCGGTGACCTTGTTGTAGTTGCTCACCTATAATCCTCCGTTGTCAGCCGCCAGGGCTGAATCGTGAATCGTCGATATTAGATTCTCGCCAGAAAACACCCTCATAAATATGCATCGACTGAGAAACCCACGTCAAATTGGTCAGTTAGAAGGAATACTGAATAGGTTTCAATTGCTAATTCGATATGGGATTGACTTAATGGTGGATTATGGCCAATAAAAACAAGAGACCAAGGGATTGGTCAGTCTAGAAATAGAAGGGGCCAGACTTGCTGAGTTTGACTTCAATGATATCTCAAATCTTCAGAACATGCAGAGAATCAACCTTGGTGCGAATAATCTGAAATCGATTGATCTCTCGCCTCTTTCTGGAAACACACATCTTGTAGAGCTGATTCTGTATTTCAACAATCTAGAGGACATTGGTCTATCTCCTCTTAGCTCATGTGTGAATTTGGAATACCTGGACTTAGCAGAGAACAATATTAGAGAGATAGACCTTAGACCATTATCGTCATGCACGAAATTGAAAGCCATCAATCTGGGCGGTAACCATACACGGGTCATTGACCTAAAACCGCTCTCAAGTCTGCCAGACTTGAAGATTCTGACAATTGATAATATGCACCTCACAGAGATTGATCTATCTCCACTGAAGAACTGTACGAAACTGGAATTCTTGAAGGCCAATGACAATCAGATAAAATCAATTGATATCACGCCACTCTCTGATTGCATGTCCTTGACCGATTTTGAGGTTGATAGGATTGATTTAGTGACGACATTGGAGCTTGAGATCAATGATTGGCCTGAGGGAATTCGAAAACATAGAAAGAGAATTCGGTTAGTCGATTCACGTATTCTTCTCCAAACCGAAACCCGGGGAATACTAGAACCAGATTATACCCGGGGAACACTAGAAACAGATCATCGCCAAAAGCCCAGACTGAAATCGGTACATAGTATACGAGAGATAGTTCTCATCATCGGCATTCCATTGATAGTAGGGTGTACTATTGAGATACTATTCGGCGCAACATTGACTCCTGGTCAGACTGGACTCCTTCTAGGATTCATTGCTCTAATTGAATTCGTCTTATACGTTGTTGTAAGCTGGGAACGCGATGGAGAGCAAAGCACTTGAGAAGATGAAGGCGAAAAGGGTACTGTCATCTAGAGGTGTGATTGGCCGCTTTGGAGCATACCTACAACATCCTCAGACGCCTGCCACCACTTTTCAGAGGATTGGACAACTTGGATCCGTGATTGAGCTGAATTACAGAGTCAGGTCATGAATTGTCGATACTAGCTCCTCGCCAGAGAACATCCTCATGAATATGCATCGGCAACTATTGTTACGCAGAAGTAACAAGTTATTACTATCAGGAAGTCAGTCGTCATCATCAAGATAGTGGTTGCCATGAAGATTGGAATTCACATTGAACCTCAAATGGGATACACCTATGACGACATCGTAGAAAAGTTGTTGAAAAGTTGTTGAAATACAAAGCTGAAGTAGATGTAGTGAATATCGGTCTCCCGATTATTGGAGACCTGCGCGGAAATGGGCTGGATACAATTAGGATTCTGAAATAATATATAACCAAAAGACTCTGATGTTGCCGACATTCCAACGACATTATGATACTCGGAAATTGGATTTTGAATATTCATAAATGGTATATCTTAGTTTTAAGGCGTATGATGCCTTTTTAGTGTCAGGATTATCGATTATTCAAAATGGACATTATATAGCTACAATGAGTGAGAATGGATCAGGTGAGTTATTTGAACGCACGCACAACAGCAACAAATGAAAACCGAATTGATATCGTCAGCACAGTCCCTCCTGAAGTTGAAGAAACAATACTGACATCTTTTGGAAATGCGATAGTGGAATTTGAAGAAGCACTCTACGTGAAGTTCCTCAGTCTGACAAGAGGTATTGTCTTGACCAAGAGGGAGTTCATCGAGCATCTAGAGAATATGGAAGAACGAGGCATAGTCGCGTCAGGCATATTCCTTAGGAAGAGATGTTGGGCAATGGGATCAGACGGGTCAGCCATCTTTGACTAGCAGTAGGACTATGTGGAATGAAATCAACCGAGAACGCTGGATCCTATCCAAGTTCTACCAGGTACGAAACGTCAGTTCCGCAGGATGAACCACTCCCGGAGATTCTTGCGCCAAACGTCATTCATATTCTACTCTGAATGGATATTCAGTCATTAGAATTTGACAATTGGTGGTTGAATGATGGGAGCTCGGCTAGTCGCCTTGGTATTTGTATCTGTCTTCCTAGTGTCGGGGGTTGTATCGGTAGCAGGAAACTCAGCATTTTCGACATCCACAGACACCTATGTCATGCAAAGAAGTGACACCGGAGCAGATCTCAGCGGAAGAACTGTAGGAATCTATGAGAGTTACTTCAGCTATGACGATCCGCGAGTAAACGAGAGCCGGACCGCTTTGACTAATATGTTCACATGGATGAATGCCAGCATTATTCAGTTTAATACGACAGACCTTTTGAATGGAGTACTCTGGGCCTGTGAGTTACTTGCTATTCCTGAGGGACTTGGACCGACAATTGAAAACAGGCTGACTGATACTGGTATAGGAAAAATACGTGAGTGGGTTGCACTTGGAGGCTCCTATATCGGGGTCAGAGGAAGTGCTGCAATAGCCGTGAGAGATTCGTATTTCGAACTTTCAAATACAACATTTGATCTTGCCCTCATCAACGGTACCTCAATCGAGGTCACGGACCTTCCAGATGAAGTTGTCACAAACGTATCTATCAATAGGAATTGCATCGGCCCAGACCTATCTCAGATGCCTGAGAACCTGGCAGTTCTCTTTGAGACTGGAAGATACTTTGTCCCCCACGAGGGGCAGGACATAACTATCATAGCAAACTACACGCATCGAAACGTCCCAGCAATGATAGCAGCAGAGTATGGCGAGGGAAATCTGTTCATCTCGAGTCCTCACTTCGAGTACGAAGAAAACGATGACAGGGACGGAACAGACCATATGGATGAATATGACGACCCTGATTCTGAGTGGCCTTTATTGTTGACTATTGCGCGCTGGCTTGTCGATTCATCTCCTACTGTGGCGAATGTCACTGAGTGGCCATCCACGAATACAACAGGCACTGGATTTCAGTTGCCTCTTGAGTTCATTGCAATTGGCGGAGGACTAGGAGTGGTCATAATCCTGGCCGCAGTGATAATCATCAAGCGACGTTAATCAAGAAACCGAAACCGCCATTCCAAGAGAGTGTTCAACTAGTCTTGTTCACTATTCTCTTGGAAATCACAGTGAATGTATCATCAACACCATCATTCAACTTCACGGAGGTTTCCAGATAGTCGGCAAGGAACCGTTTTGCAAACTTCTTCCCGTCCTCAGAACTGACTTGACGTTCTGACTTGAGATCAGTCTTGTTACCGACGACAAGGTTGACAGCACCCTTGAGGTACTTGTCAGCCTCCTTCTTCCAGCTCCACAGTTCCTCCATGGTCTCCGGACGTATCACATCGAATATATAGATGACACCGCGAGCACCCTGATAGTATCCTGACCGGACTGCCTCCAGAAAGCTCTGAGAACCAAGATCCCAAATCTGCAGTTTGACCCTGCTCTGGTCGAATTGCATGCTCTTGATGGAGAAGTCTGCGCCAAGAGTGGGAGTGTAGTACTCTCTGAACTTGCCTGTAGTATATCTCAGAATGAGACTGGTCTTCCCCACAGCTGAGGGACCAACAGTGACTATCTTGTACAGGAATTGGAGAAGCTCTGAATCGCTGTGAAGAATCCTGAGACAAGCATGGGGTCCAAGTCCTGTGCCTTGGGGTCCAACTTCATGAAGAACAGAGGCATTCCTCCGCGCTCCTTGATGAGAAGGGCTTGAATATTGTGACCAGCCAAGTGTATCCACTCCTGAGTACACGTGAGTGGCCATGCTGTATTAATTTATGCGATACAATGCTCGCAACGCCGACAGTGATTCTGGCCTTACCAAACTATCAGAAGATCTTTGGCTCTTCCCACTCACCCCACAGCTCGCGCCAGACGTCAAAGATTTCACCAACAGAGGCATACTCCTTGACGCAGTTCACGATGTGAGGCATAACATTCTCAGTGCCCTCAGAGGCCTTCCGAAGACCGTCCAATGCCTTCTGGACCTTCCTGTTATCCCGCTCACGCTTGGTCTTGTGCAGACGAGCAACCTGTTTTCGTTCCACTTCAGGGTCTATTTTGAGCACAGGAATAGTCAGGTCTTCGCCCTCAAGAATATACTCGTTGACGCCGACGATTATGCGGTCTCCGCTCTCAACTTCCTTTTGGTAGCGATATGACGCCTCCGCAATTTCCCTCTGGAAGAATCCTTTCTCAATGGCATCTACGACGCCTCCTAGTGCTTCAACTCTTTCAAAGTAGTGATAGGCCTCCTCTTCCATCGTGTTGGTCAGAGACTCTACATAGTATGAGCCTGCCAAGGGGTCTATCGTATTGGCAGCACCACTCTCATGGGCTAGGACTTGCTGTGTCCTGAGGGCGACACGCACCGCATCCTCTGTGGGGAGACAGAGCGCCTCATCCATGCTGTTTGTGTGGAGCGACTGTGTACCGCCAAGAACTGCCGCTAGAGCCTGATAGGCAGTCCTCACAACATTGAGCATTGGCTGCTGAGCAGTGAGTGAGCATCCAGCAGTCTGAGTGTGAAACCTCATCCACAGCGAGCGCTCATTCTTCGCTCCGAAGGTCTCCTTCATCTCACGAGCCCAGATTCTACGTGCAGCACGATACTTCGCGACTTCTTCAAAGATGTCATTGTGAGCATTGAAGAAGAAGGATAGACGGGGCGCAAATGCATCGACATCCAAGCCGTGCTTCATGCCAACCTTCACATACTCCATCCCGTTGAGAAGTGTGAATGCTAGCTCTTGGGCTGCTGTAGATCCTGCTTCTCGGATGTGGTACCCTGAGATTGAGATGGTGTTCCAGCGCGGAATGTGCTTTATTGAGTACTCCATGATGTCGCCAATGATTCGCAGTGACGGTGTTGGAGCAAGAATCCAAGACTTCTGAGCCATGTATTCCTTAAGGATATCGTTCTGAATCGTGCCACCAATCTTGTCAGAGGAAATACCCTGCTTTCCCGCTGCAACCATGTACATTGCCAGCAATATCGATGCTGGAGCATTGATCGTCATAGATGTCGTGACCTTGTCAACGAGAATTCCCGAAAAGAGAATCTCCATGTCTTTTAGCGTGTCAACAGCGACGCCGAGTTTTCCCACTTCTCCAAGAGCGTAGGGGTGATCTGACTCGCGAGCGAAAATAGTGGGAAGGTGAAAGGCGACGCTGAGACCAGTCTGCCCATTTGCCAATAGGAATTTGAACCGCTCATTCGATTCCTCGGCGGAGCCCATGCCAGCAAACTGTCGCATGGTCCAGAGCTGGCCACGATACATGGTCGGCTGAATACCTCGCGTGAAGGGATACTCACTCGGGAATCCCAAGTCCTTCATGTAGTCGAACTTGGGCACATCAAGGGGCGAGTAGAGCACCCTAACAGGTCTGCTGGAGGTTGTGACGAACTCCTTTCGACGATCGGCATACTTCTGCTGATGCGGACGTAGGGTCTCCTTCTCCCACCTGTCATAGGCCTTCTGAATATCATCCAATTTCCTATCCGTACCCATGGCGTTTTCCTCTGTAGTGAAGCACGCCCCCGAACGTGGTATCTAATATTAACTGTTCGATTTGGGGGCATACCGGCTTGATCAGAATTCAAAGCCCTTTCGTGCTTTCGTCTTCTGGGTGGCGAAATAGTGTTTTATCTCTCGCATTTCTGTCACAAGATCTGCTGCATCGAGCACCTCTTGTTTCGCATATCTCCCCGTCATTATCAATTCAACATCAGGCGGTTTGAGAGTGATAAGATTCAGCTGCTCCTCAAGTGAGATGAGGTTCCATTCAACAGCGACGTTGATCTCATCGAGGATGAGCACATCACACTTGTGTTCCCTTAGTGCCACTTCAGCCATCTTTAGAGCGTCCTGAGCCATCGAGATATCGATCGGGTCAGGATTTTCTCTATCCACAAAGGTGTTCCTTCCCATCGGGATTATTGTGAAGTTCGGAATCAGATCCACTGCACGAAACTCACCGTAGTTGATATCGGTTCCGTCGCCTCTCTGAGCAACCTTTGCCTTCATGAACGAGATGACCAGCACCTCGAGACCGTGTCCGGCAGCTCTGAGGCCAGCTCCGAGCGCACAAGTGGTCTTTCCTTTGCCATTTCCAGTATAGACCTGAACAAGGCCTTTAGTTCTGTTCTTCATACACTTCCCTCAGCCGACTTGATTCGCCTTGCGGCTTCAAAGACATTCGAGAGGGCGGACTTCCTCGACTTCATGTACTTGGGGAATCCATACGGACCAGCTACGAGCATCAGGTTACCTCTTTTGGGACATGATGTAGACCCTCGACAAGCTACTTTTGTCTTTCGTCATACCCGCTCAACAGCAGTTCATTAAGAGAATGAGCCAGCTCTCCAACAACTGATACAGCGTGCATGGTGCTCTCTGAGGGGTCTGCTGCAACAGCAACAGTAAGCGACTTGACTCGAAGCAGCTGCACATTGTGATCACCTGAGATGACGCTTGTCGGAACAATATCCATGACCGGTTTGATTGTGCCTTGAGAGATATCCACCTCAAGCCTGAAGAGGTGGCATTCAGGGACATTTCCCCGCAACATCTTTCCTCTTGAGTCAAAAACACCGACAAAGGAGATCTCATGAAGTTCCATTTTTGAGTCAATAAGCCGGTCGATGGAGTTCAGGAGGTGTTCAGAGGGGGATGTCAGATTCAGTGAGGTGTACTCATCAATGATACTGTCGAGATTGATCACCTCGGACGTACTACCGCTCCACGACCGAATCATGTCACCGTAGTGATTCATCAAGGTACGACCTAGCGCGATCATCATGTCTTTCATCGGTGCAACAGGCTGTCCGTACTGTGTACGAGCCACCAATGTAAAAGACCGAAAGAATGCATAGGCCCACACGCTCTCCTCGTGTTCCAAGATGTAGACACGGTCTGAAGAGGTACTCGGACTCGAACGAAACAGAACAACGCTGTTTTTGATGAACACAGGTAGTGTCTTCAGATCGACAGGGCTGCTTTCCTCAAATGACCTGGCATAGAGAGGGTCGCCATCGCCCGTGACGATATACAGACAGCGTATCATTGTAGACCTAGCCTCCTGTACCACAGTCCTGCGCATGTCATAAGAGTTGCTGGTGGATAATGATACGCTCGCCATGTCGCAAGTCAGTAGACTTTAATCCGGATGAAGTCACTACGGCTAGTGGTCGGTATCAGATGTCAGATGATGACTTCCCCTTCAAAGAGCCAACGAAACGAAGCAAGAAGGACCTCCAGAAACGAACACGATATGATATCTACGCAGAGCTACTTCGTGTCGTCTACATTTGGGGATACTGCCCGCTCACAAGGGCTGCAAGGTCCACAAACATGCCTGTCGACAGAGCGAAGGAGTCAATCAGCGAACTCTGTGGGCGAGGATTGCTTGAGGAGGACGATGATGAAGGAAAGAGAGTCTACAAGGTGACAGTAAGAGGGCACCAGTATCTTGAGCTCTATAAGAGACTCGCTGGGCTTGTTGGCATTCCTATTCCAGAGCCCATAATCGGGATGTGATTAGAATCTGTACGCGAAAAGAGCTAGTCACAACTTGTGACTTCATTTTGTGACTTTGGCTTATATATACAATTTGAGAGTGTTTGATTAGATTATTTCATTAGGTGAAGGCCCGATGAGCAACAACTTGGAATATCATAACGAAGATGCAGTCGAACTAGACTCAGCTGAGGGCGATGTCGTGATTCGAAACTGCAGAACACTGAGGCCAAAGAAGGGCAAGGAAATCACAATTGGCGGAGCGCTCATTGTCTATGAGGAATTGTCTGTCGAAGGAGACCTTCGATGTGATCGACTCGAGTTGAAGACGAGAGACCGTGTGGTCGTCAATGGGAGTCTCTATGTCGCCAAATCCATTGATGCAAGAAAGGGCTCTATCGAGGTGGAAGACAACCTCGAGGCTCGAGATATCGATGCGGGTGCCACATTGAGAGTTGGTGGCAACCTAAAATGCATCGCTGCAAAAGCAGGTGCTTCTGTTGCAGTTCAAGGAGATGCTGAGGCCCAGAGATTGACTGGAGGCGGCTCAGTCAAAGTCGGAGGTCTCTGCAAGGTCGAGAGAGTTTCTGGCGGAGGTTCTGTGTCAGTTGAAGGCAGGATTGAAACAGACGAGCTAGATGCTGGCGGCTCAGGGAAAGCCGTGGATGGCACCATCAAGAAAGTATCAGTAGGTGGTAGTTTCAAGGCAGAAGGAGCCATTGTGATAGATGATCTTGATGTCGGAGGCTCTGCAAGCGTTGGTCCTGGCTCCAAGGTAAGGAATGTCGATATCGGTGGAACTTTCAGAGCAGAGGGAGACCTCGAGTTCGGTGCTATCGATGTAGGCGGCACAGTGAAAATAGAAGGCAACGCGCACGGCGACTCAATAGATGTTGGAGGCACTGTGAAAGCAGAGGGAGACCTCACACTGGCCCAGGGACTCGATGTTGGAGGGACCGTCGCGGTTGATGGAAACCTGAAATGCGACGACAAGATTAAGGTCGGTGGAACAGTCAAAGTCGAAGGCAGAATAGACACCTTCCGAATAATAGTCGGAGGAGAGATCTCTGCTTCCTACATCAAGGCAACAGATGGATTCAGAATTGGCAAGCGTGCAGAGGTCAGCGGATTTGTCGAGTCAAGGGAGATTCTCATACGGGAACGTGCGAGAACCGACTCACTATACGGTGATGACATCAGAATTGAAGAACGTGCCCGAGTAGGCAGTATCTATGGACACAAGATCTACATCGAACGAGATGTCATTGTAGAAGGCAAAACCCTCTACACGGAGAGTATTGAGTCAGAAAGTGGTGTTCAATTCAAGGAAGAGCCCAGAAAAGTGGATGCACTCCCGCCTCCGGAGCAGCTCAAGTAGTCGACAGTGAAGGCCTTCACTTCTTCCTAGTTGTGGGCGGAATGACTCAGTCCTTGGCACTACTTTCGTCTTTTCTTTTTTAGAAGTAGTATTCGTCTACTGCTGTCTATATCGTATGGCGAACTATCAAACTCGCCCGATTCTGAAATGACCTCGAACCCAGACTTTCGTACAAGCAAATCAGCCTCCACATCGGAGATAAGGGCTGCTCCAGACGTGGCTTTGACAGTCTCGACTATTGAACCATCGGCACTCCTGACGATGTACTGGAGATCCACCCGCAGTATTCTGTGATCGCTATCTGAAGAGATCTTGCCATGTCGCTCGACCGTTCTACTGTTCGCGATGCTTACAGGCAGATCTTCGAATCTCGCATGCGCATACTGCACTTCCCTGTTGTACAAATCAAGGATAAACAGCCCGTTCTCGCTCATATGTTGTCGAACACAACGGAGACATGCAAGTTGCGCCTCTGTCGTCATAGCGTGACCAAACGAGTTGGGGATGATGATGAGTGAGAATCTCTGCTTCATCTTGAATTGCTCCATGTTTGCCTGGACGAGTGTAATACGTCTAGAAACGGGGAGTGGTGCTTGCTGCAATTTGCGCCTAAAAGCAGCAAGCATAGAGGGTGAGCAATCCAATGCAACTACTTCAAACCCCTCACGAGCTAAGGCAAGACTGACCGTTCATTGTTAGTTGGACAAACTTGGACATCAGAGTGCTGTCCGCCCAGGAAACGGCACTGGGCTCGACTCCGTGAGGACAGAGTTCATGTCAGGTCATCCTCACAGGATTGGTCTGTACTGGACTATATAAGCACCTGTCCAACTTTGTCCAAGTCTCTTGCAGCTGTTGTCAACCCTTCCGGTGCCTGCTGCAACATCAAGGATGGGCGAGCCCATCTTTTCCGCGTGCCATATGTAGAAGGGAATGTCAGAATCGTCTGTGAATAGGTCGTAGAACTCTCCGACACCATCATAGCCAGGACTCAGACCCGAGAAGAGGTCCTCTTTTTCTTCAGGCACTGGGAAACGCTCCTAGATACACTCAGCGTCAAGCATGCTGGTGAATCGCTCGCGAATCAGAGAAGCTCAAATCGGGTTAAGAAGTCTTGGAGTGAAATGAATGAAATGAGAAAGAATTGAAGGGATGCGGACATCCAATCCAATCCGTTTCCGACATTTCGCTTCAATCGCAACGTCAGAGATTCCACATCCCTACTGCTTTTCCGCACAACTTGAATATTACCATCATTGTGTATGTGAGCACACATAATTCCCCATACATCTGCCAAAATCAGGAAACGGCATTATGCCAATTCGAAGGCTTTATCACTCAGATTCGAGGAGGCCGGCACTCAGCGCTTGGTCATCATTAGGTTGTGAGCAGACGATGGCGATTGACAAGAAGACACTCAAGGAGCTGTACACGAGGACTTTGAAAATCAGACTCTTTGAGGAAAAAGTTTGGAACCTCTTTGGAGAGAATATTGTGCCTGGCACACTTCATCTGTATCTTGGAGAAGAGGGTGTTGCGGCTGGAGTGACTACTGCATTGAAAGATACAGACTGGATTCAGAGCTCGCACAGAGGACATGGACATGTCGTCGGAAAAGGCGCGGACATGAACTTGGCCCTCGCAGAGCTACTCGGAAAGAAGACAGGCTCGTGCAAGGGCAAGGGAGGTTCCATGCACATTACACAGTTCAACGTTGGCGTACTTGGCGCGACAGGTGTGGTTGCATCAGGTCTGCCAATTGCAGTGGGTGCAGCTCTCTCCTGTCAGATCAGAAAGACAGACGATGTCGTTGTATGTTTCTTTGGTGACGGTGCCTCAAACAACGGTACATTCGGCGAGTCGCTGAATATGTCAGCAATCTGGAAGCTTCCCCTTGTCTGGATTGTGGAGAATAATTTCTATGCAATGGGCACACCAATCAAGATGACATGCCCGAGTGCAACCATAGCTCAGAGAGCAGAGGGGTACTGCATTCCAAGTGGCGTAGTAGATGGAAACAATGCGCTAGAGGTCTATGAAGCCACCCAAGTAGCTGTGAAGAGAGCACGGGAGGGTGGTGGACCCACCCTGATTGAGTGTCAGACATATAGAATGAAAGGACACTCAAGGTTCGATCCAGCTAAGTACCGACCTCAGGAGGAGGTGGATCGCTGGCTCAGCCCTGAGAGAGATGCTGTTCAAATCATCAAGAAGCTTGCCATCGAACAGGGTGCTATCACTGAGAAGGAAGCCGAAAGGATTCGTGCTTCTCTTCAGAAGGAAGTTGACAAGGCGGCAGAATTCGCCAAGAACTCGGAATATCCGAGTCCTGAAGAGGCCCTAGATGATGTCTATGCGGAGGTGCACTGAATGACAGAGATGACCTATAGGGATGCTCTCAGGGCGGGAATCAGAGAGGAGATGCTTCGCGACGAACGTGTATTCCTCCTTGGGGAAGATATCGCTCTAAACTGGGGCGGAGCCTTCAAGGTGACGAACGGACTTGCAGAGGAGTTCGGTGAGGTGAGAGTACGAGACACCCCAATCTCAGAGAACACAATCGTAGGTGCAGCTGTTGGTGCTGCCATCACCGGGATGATTCCCATTGCAGAAATCATGTTTGGGGACCTGATTGCCCTCGCCATGGATCAAGTATGTAACCAAGCTGCAAAGATGCGCTATATGTTTGGGGGGCAGACTTCAGTCCCACTGGTTCTAAGGACACCCTTTGGCGGAGGCAAAAA
Source organism: uncultured archaeon (assembly GCA_964354495.1). Lineage (GTDB taxonomy): Archaea > Asgardarchaeota > Thorarchaeia > Thorarchaeales > Thorarchaeaceae > SMTZ1-45. The sequence goes on from CAYHAA010000004.1 coordinate 59,907, forward strand.
CATTGCTTCCCATCACTCTCAGAGCCTAGAGGCATGGTTCATGCACACACCAGGACTCAAGGTAGCAGTGCCAGCCTTTGCCTCAGATGTGAAGGGGCTCATCAAGACCGCGATACGAGACCCCAATCCTGTGCTCTTTGCTGAACACAAACTGGTGTATGACAAGAAAGAAGAAGTGCCTGATGAGGAATACCTCATTCCATTCGGGCAGGCGAAAATCAGAAGAGAGGGGACAGACGTCACGCTCTGGGGTACCTTCTTCATGCTTCACAAGGCACTGGAAGTCGCTGACGAATTGGCGAAGGAAGGAATAAGCGTTGAAGTGATTGACCCCCGCACACTGGTTCCCCTTGATACCAAGACACTCATCGAGTCTGTAAAGAAGACTGGCAGATTAGTGCTTGTCACAGAAGAAACAAAGACGGGAGCGACCACAGCCGAAGTTGCAGCCATCGTTCAGGAGGAGGCTTTTGACTGGCTCGATGCACCCGTAAAAAGAGTCAATGCACCAGATACACCAGTTCCATTCAGTCCGCCTCTTGAAAACTACTTCATTCCTGACAACAAGAGAATTGCAGAGGCCATTAGGAACATCATGTAGGTGAAGACGATGACCACAACTATGATCATGCAGCGAATGAGTGTTGCTATGGAATATGGCGTGATACTCAAGTGGCTAAAGAAGGAAGGTGACGAGGTCAGGAAAGGCGACCCAGTTGTTGAGATTTTCGGAGAGAAGAACGAGTTTGAACTAGAAGCACCGGACGATGGAGTCCTCCTCAAGATACTCTGCGATGTGAATGACGAAATCCCAATCAGCGAGCCAATAGCATTCATCGGTAGACAGGGAGAAGCAATCCCCGATGTCAGACCAAAGAAGCTGAATGCTTCAGTAACGGCTGTTGCCGCTCCGGCAAAGATGCAGGTGACAAGCAGCGTAGCCGCACAAATAGCTACAACCACTCAGACTAAGTCGCAGCATGCTCTCTCCCGTCTTCCGGGCGGGAGAATCAGGGCGTCACCGAGAGCCAAGAAGAGGGCTGAGGAACTTGGTATTGACCTATCAGTTGTGACGGGCACAGGTCCTGACGGAAGAATCGTGGAGAAGGACCTGACTACAAGAAAGGGTGCGACCCCTCAGGTCACAGTGTCAGATGAACGGAAGATTCGCATGGTTGAAACACTCACTCCTCTTCGAAGGACCATCGCTAGAAGAATGACACAGAGTTCTCAGAACCCGCATATCACAATGATCACTGAGATTGATATGACTGAAGCTGTAGCTCTTAGGGAAGACCTCAATAGGAGAATCGAGAAGAGCCATGGAATTAAGGTCTCTTTCAACGATATCATCGTCAAGGCTGTCGCGGACACCCTGGAGAAATTCCCTAGATTCAATGCCACTCTCTCTGGCAATGACGTCATCATATTCGATGATATCAATATTGGCGTGGCTATGGCAACCGACCAGGGCCTCATCGTGGTCACGGTCAGACAGGCGAATAAGAAGTCAATCACTGAGATAGCCCTTGAAACAAAGGAAAAGGGGAAGAAGGCGAAGAGCAACGAACTCACTCCAGAGGAACTTTCTGGCAGCACCTTCACAGTGTCAAACCTAGGACCATTTCAGGTGGACTTGTTTATTCCAGTCATTAATCCACCAGAGACCGCCATTCTTGCTCTCGGACAGATCAAGAAACAGCCAGTTGTGGTTGACGACACGATAGCAATCAGGTTCATGATGATGGCTAGCTGCGCTGTTGATCACAGGGTACTAGACGGAGCACCAGCAGGTCAGTTCTTGTCAGCTCTGAAGGAAACGCTTGAGAATCCCTTCATGATGAAAATGTGATGAGGGAATATCACTCTAAGATTCAATGACAAGGCAATCTCATTGAACTCAGTGGACCTTAAATCATGAAATCGACACATCATCCTGCACGAATCACTCGTGTCAACCCTCGAAATACGACATCTGCTCAGCCTCACCTGTTGCTCTGAGGCGCTCGGCCGATGGCGAGCAACTCTCTTTAGCTATCGGCTCAATCTCCTGCTTGTTCAGCCATCATTTCTCAACAGATTAATGAGAGATAATGTTCATTGGCTCAGCATGTCTTGGCGATTGCTGAAGGATCTTGGTTCTGATGTCTACAAGAATCTCGCCATGGACGAGGCAATAGCCAAGACCGACCTCGGAGAGAACAATGCACTCAATACGATTCGATTCTGGAAATCACAACGGGCAGTCGTGATCGGGAGATTCCAGTGCGTGCACAAGGAAGTTGACCTAGCGTACTGTGAAGACAATGGTATCGCCATCGCCAGAAGATTCACGGGTGGTGGAGCGGTATTCCATGATATGGGCAATCTCAACTTCGCACTTCGACTTCATCAATCGCACCCGTATGTCCCTAGGGGCTTGAAAGAACTCTATCAGGCATTCATAGGCAGGGTGACACAGAGTCTAGTTTCACTTAACATTCCAGCCAAGTTTGACCCCGTGGGTTCGTGCATCAGAATCAATGAGAGGAAAATCTCAGGCTCAGCAGGATGGATAAAGCGAGGTGTTTCGTTCATCCACGGCACACTACTCGTTGATGCAGATCTGGATATGCTTCAGAGATGTCTTGTTCCACGAGAGGGGCAGCAGGCCTATCTCAGAAACAAGACAAGAATCCGATGTATGGACAGCAAGCATGACGCAGTCACAAACATCAGCCTTGAAGTTAAGGACTGCCCAACAGCAGATGAGATACGAGCAGCGATTATTGAAACCCTAGAAGTGATGACAGGAGTCACAGTCGCAGAGGGGCATCCCACGAAGAATGAGAACGATGCTGCACAGGCTTTATATTATTCACAATATACGCAGCTCTCATGGAATTTGGGAACGCCAGCCACAGCCACACCATAGTCGAGGAACAGTACAATGACAGATGATGTTGAGAAGACCCTGAAGAGCTTCATGAGGCATTTTGGTGCCCTGAACAGAGATATCCCTGAGACTAGGAATGCTTTCACAGACCTTGAGAAGACCGTGCATAAGGATGGAGTACTCTCCGCAAAATTCAAGGAAATCATTTGCATCGTTGCATCGATTCTATCTCCCTGTGAGGAGTGCATTGTCTACCACACCAAGCAGGCGCTCACCCTTGGAGCCACACGACACGAAATAATGGAAGCCTGTTCAGTTGCCATCGTCATGGGCGGAGGACCAGCGGCTTCACATGTTTCAGTGGTTCAAGACTGCCTTGACGCATGGGCTCCTAGATAGAGGAGTTAGTCGAATTCAGTAAAGAGGACCTTGATGGCTTTCTGTTTCTCCATCAGATCGAAACCTTCCTCCCAGAGATCAAGGGGGATTTTGTGTGTGATTAGGGGAGCCACCTTGACCTTCTTGGATGCCATCAGACGGAGCGTCGTGACCCATGTTGATGGAAGTGTCCCCCAGGTACCAGACATTGTGAGTTCTTTCAATGCGATTGCATCAAGGTCGATATTGAGTGGTCGTCCACGGATTCCGAGAAGAGTGACATGCCCAGCAACCTTGACAAAGTCAAGCGCCTGATTGCATGCAATACATGCACCTGAGGCTTCGATGACTACATCAGCACCACGGCCATCGGTTTCATCCATGACTGTCTTGACGGGGTCAGGATCAAGCTGGACATTAAGAATCAAGTCAACACCAATCTTCTTTGCAATATCGAAGCGCCATTGGTCAGCAGAAACCCCCGTCACAATGACTTTTCCAGCACCCATAGCCTTGGCAACTTGAGCTGCAAGCAGACCCATAGTTCCGGGTCCCTGTACCACAACCACATCTCCGGGAGTGACTGGAGACTTTTCGATGACTGAATGTACGACACAGGCGGTAGGTTCAGCCATTGCCGCCTCCTTCAGGGCGACGCCCTTCGGTATCTTGTGAATGATGTACTCGGGTACAGTAAGATACCTCGCGAAAGCACCATTGGCTAGTGATGTGCCGAGAATCCGTTTCTTCTCCGAGGTGCATCTGTTCATATGTCCGGTCTTGCACTGATAGCATTTCCCACAATACGCGGTTGCAGGAGATACAACAAGGTCGCCAACCTCAATCCCTGTGACATCATCTCCAACTTCCACAACTTTGCCGGAGTATTCATGCCCAAGCACAATCGGAGGAGTGTAGAACGTCTGGTCATGTTTGATGTGAACATCAGTACCACAGATTCCTGCAGCGGCAACTTCTATCAATACCTCATCCTTTCTGGGGCGAGGTTCTTCAATCTCCCTCAGTTCGAGATTTCCAGGACCTCTATCGGTCTTCATCAAAGCTCTCACAGTCTACGACCTCAAATGAGCTGCACACAATCTGTTATAGAATCTTATGGATATGTTCGAATGCTAGCAGCCTTTGTGTTCTAAGGAGTTGAAGAACTGGGGGGGTTCACTTCCCTCATCGACGGAGCGCACTCGGAATCCTGTGCCCTGTTCATCACGGAGTTTGCTTGCAGTGTGTGCTCCCACAAAGCGCTTCCGAACCGGTGCCTCTTTTCCCAGCCACAAATAGACATTCTTGCCTTCATCATCAACGACACAGAGTACACGCTCAGATGTCAGACTGTTTCGCGTTATGCACACTGATTCTGATGTTCCATCATCATGCATTTCGAGAGCATTCGCCATTTGAGGTTCCTCGAGATGTGCAGTCGTGTGGATGGCACCATGTGGGCAAAAGCGCTATACTAGTTTCATATGCATTTAGTCAAATACTTTGCCCATGAAGCTCCGCCGAGCGTGCAAGGACTGGACGAGGAATTCACTTCACTAAGAGCGTGGGTATTACACAGCTAGTTCTCACCTAAGATCTAGACACGCTCAAATCTGGCCCTGAGTGTGCCGCCACAATAGGTGCACTTGGCCTCTAAGGGGCCGACCCAGTCAATTGATTCTTGGGAGATGGATGCACCACAAGAAGGGCATCTCTCTGGAAGCCGGACTGTGGTCATTTCAGTGCCATCATCTCTTGTCTGTCCGCGCTGACGATCTGGAATGACAAAGGCAGGCGCATCCATGGTGAAACCGCGTGCAACATTTCCAGCCATACGAGCACCACTTCGACAAACCGTTACAGCAATGATGATAAAAAACACTACGAACATGATTGGGACGATCAGGAATAACGTACCAAACACTCCAAAGATGTCCGAGAAAATATCCCAGGGATAGAATTGCACTTATGATTCACCTCAGACTGAAGAGCCTTGTATTCTGTCGAAGACTGACACTTTATAACTTTTGTACCCTGCATTCTACTATCGAGCCCGCCTCGCTCGAAATCTTTCGAATCTGGTGACTTAAGATAAGAAGGGTGAGCAATGCTCCATCGCACTGTGACGCACACCTCAATATCGAGTTGCGGAACTTATAAAAGATACACAGATTAGACATCAGAATCAATTGGAGAGTAACAAAAATGCAGATACCTACATTTCTCCTACGGAAACTCTACATAAAGGGAAGCCTCAAGAATGACGGTGATGGTTTCACGTTCAAACTGAAGAACACAATATCGTCAGGCACGGCTATCCGCATTGAACCCGTCAAAGTCAATGGGAAGGAGTACCCGCTTGATGCGACAATCATCAGTTCATCAGATGGAAAGGTGACTGGAAGCGAGATCTCTGAGAAGAAATCATTCCCAATCAAGGTCGGATTGGATATCTCGATTCATGTCAAGGGAGCCACTCTTCCGGCTGGAGAGCACAAGATAGACATATCGTTGACGACAAAGGAAGTTGGAAAGCTCGCCTTTGATGTCACTGACTCAATTTAGGATATGATTGCAGGGGACAAAGAACCCTCTGCAACACACTCTCTTTAGGAGGCCCCATCAAGTTGAAAGAAGATAGGCAGATTCATCAAGAGCACGATAATGCACACGAGGAACTCGAGAGCATAAACTATTATCTTCTTATCTGGCTCTACGAATAATCGTCCGGCGATTTCCTGTTCATTGCTGGACAGACTGCTGGGAATCGTTTTGTGCTGTCCATGCGTCGTCTTGGGCATTCTTTCCGGCAATAATTGACAAGAACCAGGTCCGGATTGTAATGACAACAGTTTTCTGCATTGTGCACATCCATTTCACGGGTTGAAAAAATGTACGTGAAAATTCGCACGGATGGGTCACTTGGTATCGGCCGCGGTACTGAAGGTGACGCTGAGATCACAATGGGATTTGGCGAGGCTCATATGATTGCTGCTGCATTAGAGAAACTAGCGCAGACTGCACGAAATCACAAGCAGACCTACATCAAGACCACGAATGTAGGCGGAGGCAACAAGATTGATTTTGTGCGTGCAGATGATGGTATGATCACAATCTCTGGAGATAGGCAGACATACATATGCACAGAACCAGAGATACGGGAACTCGCTGGAAAACTGAGGCATCTACCACCAGTGCAAGTTGCTCCACCATCAGATTACGTTAAGAAAATTGCCCCATCACAAGGCATCTGTCTTGTAGTTACAAATGGGGGGAACTCAATAAAGCTGAGACTTCCTGAGGCTGCAATCCTCAAGACTTCAGTTCAAAGCAGCATTGGTTCACGATACTACGATGAGGTAATCATAGTAGGACAGAAGAGGGTTGGCATCACCAGAACAAGCGACCTGAAGTGGCAGATCCAGAGCGAAGAAGGCATAGTGAAATTCACCGCTTTTGAGATTGAAGCATTGGTAGCAGGACTGCACAATGGCATCCTAGATGTGGTTATGGACCTCGTGAAGAGCTTCGGTAGCGATGACATATCTGACATCCGCATCAAGAGTGTTTTGCAAAGAATTGAGCAGGAGACCTCGAAAGTATTCGGAGAGGATAAGACTCACAAGGGCGTCGTGAGGGAACTCTCGAAGAGAACCCGAAGCATAATCGGAATTGGAGAGTACGCAGACGAAAGAGCCACACGCTTCATCGATATGTGCAAGTATGTCTACAGCAAGCTGGATACGAGATATCTGGAGAAACTGTTTGACCTGTTTGCCACAGCATTTGTGACCGAAGGCTAGACATGGCAGATTTGCAGTGCTCATCTTCGACTGATCCAATCTCATGATGGCTGTTTGTCAAAAGGCAGCTCTTCCGGTTGGAAACAGCAAGAACCATCTGCCTGCGTCCTGTTCTTGACTACTCCAACTCATTCCCAGAAGACTCGATAACAGCTGTAGACCAAGGGTAGCGAGTCAGAATACGTTCCATCAATTTCTGGACCTTCCTCTCCTCAGAGGTGCCTGAATACGCGAGCAATACAACAAGACCACCTCTGGTTCTCTTGAACTTCTGATACATAGTCTTCGTTGTGTTGATAGAGTCGCAGACAACCATTACTTCAGCATGAGGAATATCCAAATCACGCTCACCTACGGGCGACATGACAAGCACGCTCTGGCTCGTAGCTTCTCTGAACGAGCGAAGTATCTCACCTTTGTCATGAGTCTGCCCTGTTATGGTAAACACGGATAGACCTGCTTTCGTAAGGACATCCTGAACCTGTGAAACCATCTCAAGATAGGAAGTCAGCACAAGCGTCTTTTTATGTTCAACAGCAATCTTCAGTACTCGAGTGGTCTTGGCCGAAACGGATGGGAGAGTACGCCTCAAGTCACTGATGTTGAAATAGTGTTTCAGATAGTCACCATAAAACATGCGTAGAAATTGCTTCGGAGGCATTGCGTAGATGTACTTTCGCAGCATCAGGAGCCCTGAGTATCTACCCTTTATCTCCTCTGTCACTGGGAGCCGTTCTAGGAGGAGATGTATCCTCCGAGTATCTCCAGCGACCATCTCAAGATTGCCCTCTGCTTCCAGCTCATTCATTATCTCATTTCGGCTGTCACGAATGAGCTCGTCTATGACCTTAGAGATCGAGCGTATTTTATGATCTGTGACTCTGCTTACAGTGAGAAAGGTCGGTTCAAGGAAGTCTTCGACATCCGTATCGTAGAGGTCTTCCATTGTGATGAGTTCTGCACCCGGAATGTACTCCCGTAGAGTAGAGAGCTCATCACGTATCTCGATTTGCTCTTTTGTGAAGACTGCATGATCGTCTCTGAGGGTTCCACTCATACCAATGATCCATTTTCGCTTGAGATATGGAAGAAGAGTCGCCCATGGAAAGACAAGAGCCGATTTTCCACTGGAACGCCGAACAAGTGTATCCACCTCATTGATTAGTACAATCCGGAATCTATCAAACAAAGATGGTTCCTTCTGAAACATGGCGGTCAGGACTTGAGGTGTAGTTACAATCACTCGTTTTTCCCGAAGGTCGTAGATACGGCGGCCTGACTGTACTCTGGAGGACAGCTCCCCGAGCTCATCTTCAATCCCACCATATTCGCCCTTCAGATAGTCAATGGTTTCGGCTAGGGAAGAGGATGAATGCACAACGATGAGAATCCCCGTGTCAGGGAATCGTTGCGCCACAATTTGATGAGTGATGAACCGCTTTCCAAGCCCGCAGTCCAGCTCCAAAAGGACTGGTATATCCTTCAGTCCACTGACCCTATCAAGAATATAGGTTTGATACCCTCGTGGAGTATACTTCTTTTTGAGCCCGGACATTATACATTCATCCGTGTGATGAGTTATGAATTCATCTAATGGTTGCTGCTAGCTGGACAATCGGAACTTAGAATGGCTTGAATATTCATGCGAGCAAACAACCTTTCAAATGCATCTCAGACTCAGATTATCGCATTCGATGAACCAAACACGCATCATTGAACTACAATCGTTCGCCATTCTCAGGAGTGTCTACATGATCTTCAGAAGTGAGCGATGGCGGGCCGCCTATAGGCTGGTGGAGAGTTCCCTCTTTGGTTTCAGGCCCCCGTGGGATTGCCTTTCCGTGTACCCAGATTGTATCTGATGGAATTGTTGTGTCTTTTGGAACAACGGTATTAGCACCGACAATCACATTATCGCCAATGTTAGCGCCGGGGAGGATGACAGCATTAGCTCCGACAGTAACATTGTTGCCCAATCTGACTGTCTGGAGGTAGAGCCGCCTACCCTCATACACATGGCCACTCAATATTGCATTGTAGCCGAAGAAGCAATTGTCCCCGATGATAGTCCGCTCAGGGTTGAATAGACGACCATTACCAACAATTGTACTCCTGCCAATCTTTGTGCCAAAGGCTTGGTGTCGAGGCCTTGTGTCTAGGAACACTGAGAAGAACCCAGCGAAGTATGGAAACAGGACGTAGTATACCTCGTAGTATTCGTAGAGCAGCCAGGCCTCTGAATCAGCATCATAGTAACCATCTTCCAGAAACGGAATGGCCCGTCGAGAGAGTTTGAACGTCCCAAGTAAGAATCCGAGAAACACTGCATAGCAAGTCAGACCTACAGGGACAAAGAGCACAAAGACCCAGAAGTATTGGATAACAAGTGGATCGAAGGTTCCAGTGAGCAGCGGATATGCCAACTCATAGAGTGTTGCAAAGGGAAAACCAAGACTATTCAAGAAATTAGTGAAATGCAGCAGGAAATAACCAAACAGTAGAATTGCAGGAATTGCTGCAATCGTCAGGCTCACCATGATAGAGAGTACCATGTAGGCAGTATATGCAAGTGACCTGGTTCTCATAGTCTACACTTCGGGAAACCCTTAGTTATGTGATTTAGTATTATGTTTTGTTAAAGGGCAAAGTAAAGTGCTCTTCTCAACAGACCTTTTAGAAAGAGATATAGAGAGTCCTTTGAAATCGCACAACTATCTGACTAGGAGACATGACCATGGGTTACGACATAATCGTGGTTGGCACAGGTCCTGCGGGACTGATGACCGCTGAGCGTGCATCCATGCAAGGACTGAAGACGCTAGTACTGGAGAAACGTGCTGCTGCAACAGACTCGTTGATGGGGGAGCTCGTGACAGACAATGCGCTGAATCTTCTCAGAGTCAAGCCAGACTCCGAATATGTCGGGAACAAGTTCACTTCGATTGTTGGAGAGAGCCTTGATACAGGATCAAACATCGTAGTCGATAGGACCCTTCTTGGTAATTCCTTCCTCCTTGATGAGCATAACTGCAAAGAGCTCATGCGAGATAGAGCTCTGGCGGATGGTGCAGAGTTCAGATACAATAGTAGTGTCAAGTCAGTTGTCAAAGAAGGAAACACGGTGGTCGGCGTCAAATACAACAGCAACGACGAAGACAGAGCGGGCCTATCTGTGGGTGCAGATGGCTCCTTCAGCAAGGTCTCAGAAACTGCGGGCTTTACTCACCCAAAGTGGCTTCTCAGCTACGGGCACAGATTCAAGCTTGCAAACTGCAAGAGTATTGACCCGAACGTCGCATACTTCTATGTTGGCAAGGACGTCGGACTCGGATACCTTTGGCTATACCCAAGATCTGAAACCGAAGTGAATCTCGGAATTGGAAGGGTGCCGTCATCAAAAGTGAACTGGCACAGCCTGCCACCAATGCAGGATGTACTCAGGAAATATATGAAGACACATCCTGAAACCGCGAACGCCAAGATTGTTTCTGTCAATGGAGGTGTCGTTCCCTGCGCAGGAATCATACCAGGATTCACTGATGCAGGCGTAGCACTCTGTGGGAACGCAGCAGGTCAGGTCTCGTCGATAGTGGGGGGTGGTGTCACGACATGTCTTCATGCGGGACAAGTTCTGGCGAAACATGCAAAGAGAATGGTAGACAGCAATGACTTCACCAAGAAGAGCGTGTACCTCTATGAGAAGGAGTACAGGAGGTCCAAACTCGCCTCGAACATCACTAACACTGGAAAGGGAATGTGGGCAGTATCCAAGTACTCTATGCTCAATGACCCAATTGCCGCAGCTGAGATTGTGCTTGGAGAGCTTGATGCGAGAACGCTCAATGAGCTTATCCAAGGTCATGCGAGCATTGCTACGTACATGACACTCATGACGGGCTTCTTGCCAATGGTAGTAAAAATCGGAGTCGGATACCTGAAAGCAATCGCGATGACAAGCCTTTAGCTCAAAGAGCTTGAAACAGGGACAACCCCCCCCCCCCACGCCACCGTGCTTCGTATACCGGTGTTCTTACCGGCACGCCCTGTACCATGCTGCCGTGGATTACCTTAAGGGAATCCACCCCGGTAGCAGCACTTAGCCGCAGCCTTTACTATTATCGAACTTTACTTGAATATAGCTCGTCAGACTCTGGAAAACGAGTTCTGATAACACTGACCTCATAGCCCAGATAGGGAGCTTACGGTAGTCGACGCTTGCTCTACTACCCAAGTCTTGTCCTTTGAGAGTGTCACAAATATGTCATCACAGGCTGCCTGAAAATCCTCATACAGCCCATACTCGCCTCCAGCGGCATATGGATGACCACCGCCATTAAAGAACTTCGCCGCCATGTTACACAATACAGTTTCTCGTCCTCTCCGTATTCCGAGCATTCCGCCTAGGCTCAACATGAGAAGTAAATCTGCAACCTCCAAAGACTCACCATCAAACCTCAGATTCTCAGGATCAGAAGCAAACGTGCCCATATCCGTGGAGGTCAGGCCATTGGGAATCTCAACTATCCGAACAAGTCGATTATAGAGAACATGGTCACTATGTCCTGCAAGCGCCTTTCGCATCTTCTTAGCTTTCTCTTTCCGATAATGGTCAACACGTTTGTCTAGTAGTTGGTCCCTGAACTTCTTGTTTGCATCATCCCAGACTCCGACCACTCCACTCTCGGCAAGCTTTGAGAGGACTGGATAGAGTGCGTCTAGAACCTCTTCACCTTTATCAATGGCTCCGAATCGAAGGACTGACACAGCATCAGTAAGCGCGTTAGCAGCAGGTATCTCCCTGAGATTAAAATCGGTATCGTGAGCGATTCTTGCAAGCTCAGCACAGACTTCATCGCGGGGCATCAAGACCTTCTGTGCTATCTCGGCTGCACAGTAGTCATGGTTAATCTTCAATACGGGTCTGTTGGGAAGTGAGAGTATAGCTTTGATTGACTGTTCAGACCATTGGTGATGATCTAACCAGACTAGGCGGCATCCCTGAGTCAATGCACGTGAGAGACCCTTGATAATGACGTCTTGCGTTGTTTCATCCATTCCAAGGTCGGTGACAACAATCAGTGTATCACGACGTGACGCAACTCCCGAGAACACCTGCTCGAACGCACCATAGTCAGTGAGATTCACACTGAACTCAAGCGTTTTTGACTTAGCGTACCTCCACACGATAGCAGCCGATGCTAATCCGTCAACATCCTTATCGTGGGAGAATGAGAGGAGAGAAGTAATCCTCTTTGTTTCTGCAGACCCGCTTTCTTGTCCTTCAGCCATTTTGCGTTCGTCTTGTTGTTGAACATATGCCTTTTTTCTCTTCTGGAAAATACCGGGGAGATACGAAAGTGTTTTTTGACGCAGAGTAAGAATGAGGAACGGGATGAACGACTCTCAACATAGGACCATGATGAGCGGCAATGAGGCAATTGCTCGCGGAGCAATAGAGGCAGGGATTGGATTCTGTTCCTCCTACCCAGGAACTCCAGCAACCGAGATTGCAGCAGAATTGTTTGATCTTGCGGATAAGCACGATATCTATGTAGAATGGAGCACAAATGAAAAAGTAGCACTTGAGGCTGCCGCTGGAGCCAGCTGGGCAGGGATTCCCGCTTTGTGCTCGATGAAATCGCTCGGCCTCAATGTGGCTTCCGATTTTCTTCTTAACGTGAATCTCTCGGGCACAGGAAAGGGGGGGCTTGTCATTGTGGTATGCGATGATCCGAGAGGGCACAGTTCCAGCAACGAACAGGACTCCAGATTCTATGCAAAGGCTGCCCAAATCCCGTTGCTAGAACCTTCAACATATCAAGAGGCAAAGGATGTCACACGATTTGCATTCAGACTCTCCCAGCAGTTCGAAATACCAGTCATAGTGAGGAGTACCACAAGGCTCTCTCACTCCCGAGGGCTGGTCAAGAAAGGGATGGTTTCAAAGAGGAAGAAGACAGCCAGTGCTCTACCTGAGAAACTGTACAATGTACCCATGCCGCACTTGAGGCATAGAGACCTGTTAGAGAAGATGGACAGAGTCGTCGCGGAGTTTGACACATCAGGTCTTAACTCGCATGACAACATAGAAGATATGGAACTACTGGTCATCTCAAGTGGCATCTGCTCAATGTATGTGCAGGAGGCTTTACACCTTCTCGAGTCCACGAAGACGGGGCATCTGAACATCGTGACGACACATCCATTGCCTAAGAAGACTATAACTAGTCTGCTCGAAAAGGCCAATCGAGTTCTCTTCGTGGAGGAAACTGACCCCTTCGTAGAAGATGAAGTCAGATCTCTTTCGGCGGACCTTGAGGAACTACCAGCGTTTTATGGCAAGCGGACAGGACACGTTCCAAGTTACGGAGAGATGAATACAGATACTGTCAAAGCAGCCATTGGAAGGATAGATGGAACTAGTGTGGATGAGAAACGACTTGGACAGGCAGCAGGAGCAGACCTACTCATCAATAGACCCTTGAGCTTCTGTGCCGGATGTACCCATCGTAATTTCTATTGGGCCATCCGAAAAGTCAAGAAGAGGAGGGGTGGAAAACTTGTGGTTGCAGGTGATATTGGTTGCTACTCACTCGGTGTATTCTATGATGAGGCTATGAACACTATGCAGGCAATGGGTTCTGGGATTGGAGTGGCCTGTGGCCTCAGCAAACTTGAGAGATTCGGTTTTGATTCCAAGATTGTTGCTGTTGCAGGCGATTCAACATTCTTCCATGCTTGCTTACCAGGACTAGTCAATGCAAGACATAAGAACGCCAATCTCACCTTTGTCATTCTGGACAATGCAACGACTGCAATGACTGGCTTCCAGACACATCCCGGATCCCGCCATCAAGCGGAGGGCCTCAGACGAGTGGAGATAGAGGGTATTGTGAAGGCTCTGCAGCCAGACGTCTATGCCAAAGGAAACGCGAATGATATCAAAGGTCTTATTGACCTCCTTCACTCGACTATCAACAAAGACGGTTTGAAGGTTCTTCTTCTGGATAGCATCTGTAGGCTTGATCGGGACACAAGAAACCAAGAATCAAAGAATGGTGCATTCCTAGTAGATCCGGAAATCTGTAGAGGTGAGAAATGTAGAATATGCTTTGCGGACTTCGGTTGTCCCGCAATCAGTTGGGACAGCGCAATAGGGCAACCGGTCATTTTGGATTCAATGTGTGCCAGATGCGGAGCCTGTGTTGATGTCTGTCCTCACGATGCAATCAGGGGAGAGAGATTACAATGAGAGAACCCTTCAATATTCTCGTGGCCGGTGTAGGAGGGCAGGGAAACCTTGTCTGTGGAAGGGTACTGGCAGATGCTGCAATACGACAAGGCCTACAACCAGTAGTTGGTGATACCTTTGGGGCATCGCGACGAGGAGGCAGCGTCTTGACGCACCTTCGTATTGGAACCAGGGACTGGGCACCACTTATCCCCAAGGGAGAAGTCGATATCTTGCTCGGACTTGAGCCATTGGAGGCATTCAGAGCAGCCGCGGAGTACGCAGGGGGACGCACCATAGCCATAACCAGTCTTACTAAGGTTCCAACAGCGGACATTAACTCTGGAGAGATTGAGTATCCACCACTAGAGAGAATCTCAGCAGCACTTGCAGGACTCTGCAGGCAGGTATACATGCTTGACACAGATGCAGCACTTTCCCGAATCGGTTCTCCTCGTGTGCTGAATTCCTTCATGTTGGGTTCTATGTCAAGTCTTCCACAAAGCCCTCTGACTCGAACCAACATTCGAAAGTCCCTGCAAGCACTTCTGGGCTCTGAGGCGGCCAATTTGGCCGCCTTTGATGAGGGAGTTAATGTGCTTCAAGCAAATCAGAGCATGACCAGAAGCGCTTTTTAGGGTGTTTGCACGGAATCCGAATTGGTGGAGTTCCTAGAATCCTCTGCAGAACCGCTAATCGGGAAAGAGCAGGACTGACCATGAGCAAAAGAAAGAAGAGCAAGTCAATTGAGGATGTTACAGTTTCAGAACTACTTGATGATTTTGTGAGCCTGGAGGAACCCGACAATCGTTACGAATCAACAGAGGTGACCGACGAGGACTATGTGACGTCCATGCTCAAGAAAGATGCAAAGAAGACACTAGCCAAGTACAGAAAGGAACCGGAAACTTCCGCCAACGAGAGGTCGGAAGAGAAGAACACACCCATCAAGAGAAAGAAGAGAGAGGATGCACCTGTACTGTCTGAGAGACTATCTCCCATGAGGAGATGTCAAAGCTGCTACTTCTGCGTGGCAGTCCGTACTGTCGGTGGTTCAAGCTGGTGTAACTGCACAAATCCCGGCAGGTCAACTGAAGGGAGCCCTGAAAAGCGATGGATAAAGAGTAGACTCAATCTACTCTGTTGGAAGACAAAGCAGCAGTAGGCTACATCACTCACATCTTGAAGTAATAGCAGTCCGTAGCAAGACTCTGGACTGATTCGCATTACCAGCACACGCGAAGACTAAGCATGCACCTAGATTTCTGTCTTCCTGCCCTCTTGGGCCTTTCGAGCCTCGCGCCACATTATCTCAGCAAGGACAGTGAACATATCTGCGACACCATCGCCCGTCTTAGCAGAGCTCTCCATATAGACGAAGCCCTGATCTTCCGCCCAGCGCTTAGATTCATCAGAGGGTACTGCACGATCAGGTAAGTCCGTCTTGTTACCAACACAGACTGTGGGTACGCGAGCACCAACGGACTCATCTGCCTCTTGCACCCACTTAGACAACTCTGTGAACGAGCGTCTTCGGGTGACATCGAAGACAATGATAACACCAGCTGCTCCGGAATAGTACATTTTGCGTACTGCCTTGAATCGGGCCTGGCCAGCAACGTCCCATGCTTGGATTTTGATACCAGTGGCATACTCAGCATCAGGGGGTGATATGTGAGTGAGTTTCACAGCGAACTGAGACCCAATAGTGGTCTTGTAGTCACGCTCAAAGGTACCTGTGACATATCGATTGACGAGGGTAGTCTTTCCGACCGCACCTTCTCCAACAACCATTAGTTTGAACAGATACTGATATGAATCAGGAGCAGAGCCGGGTCGTGGAGCCTTAGGTCGTCTGTTCCGAATTTCTGTGACGATGGCACTCTCAGTATCACTCGTTTCAACAATCGCTGGAGCCACAACAGGAGCAGGCTCAGCCATGAGCTTCTCAACATCGTCAAACTCGGTCATTGCCTTTCTGGACTCATCTGCTCCGAACAATTGGTCCAAAAGTTCCTCTGCAGCCTTCAGCGAGTCAGTACTGCCCTCTGGCATGGTTTCCTCAAGAATCTTGGCAGCAGCCGCTTTCTGCGCAATATCCTTGAACCCTGTACCAACAACCGGCCCGAAGAGAAACTCCTCTTCTATTAGGGTTTCTTTTGCGGAAACAGTGGCAGTGGGCTCGATTGGTACCGGGGGTGTGGCCGCATGAGCTGCGACAGCTGCGCCCATTTTGACAAGAATAGCGGTTTCTGGTGTGGTGACTTGCCTTACCTGACCAGACACGTCGGTCCACATCAACACAATGGGACGAATGATTACGGTCCCCTCTTTCTTTGGATTCAGCTGAATCCCAATGCTCTTGTTCTCTCCAGGAGCTAGGTCAAATCGAAGCTGCTGTGGCTCAACATCCATGTCATCTTTCGGAAAGTGATAGATCTTGCCAGCGATACCATTCACCGGTTCATCACTGACGTTATAGACTGTGAGCTTTCCTCGGAGAGCAGTCCCAGTCTTTGCCTCGGGATTGACCTCAAAGACAGGAATAATCTTGTAAAGACCCTCAAACACCTTGAGAGGTCCATTGGAAACGCCGACCTGTACCTCTTTCCGTCCGTCGCCTCCTGCGTCACCCACATTGATTGCAAGAATCTTACTTCCGATGTCAATCTCTGAAAGCAGTAAGAGGTCCGCCATGTAAAGACTGTAGAATCGTACCTTATGATCTTGGGTGGCTACAATAACCTCGTCCAAGTGGTCTGCGTTGATTTCTTGAACCCGCACAGACATGGCATTTACGTTTTCCAGCTTGGAGAACAGATCGAGTTTACTCTCTTCATTGCGATATACGCGGATAGAACCATCACGTGTGACAACAGCCAATTCCATCTTACGATCGCCAAGCATGTCTCCAGACGCCAGGGATACGATCGGACTGGGAAGCTCAAGAACATCAATTTGGTCCAAGGAGTGGTCCCGCACTTTGAAGACTCTCAACGTGTTATCTCTGTTGCCTGTGACTATCTCATCAATCTCATCGCCATCGACATCACAGATCCCGATTGCTAGGGGCATATCATGGAGTCGGTGCATAGAAAACTGCGTAATGTTGTTTTGAGTGTCCATATTGAGTATCCGCAATGTAGAGTCGCTGCCACCGACCATGATCTCATTCTTCTCATCACCGGTCACGTCAGTCACACGGACCGTTGTAACGAATCTGTCCACGGCATACTCGCCAAGTATTTCGAACTGACCCTTGAGAGCATACCTGAACACTTGAACTGTACCAGCAATACCTGGTGTCTCTTTTGGGCCAATAGCACGACCAACTATGACCTCCATCAGCCCATCGTTGTTCGCGTCAGCAATCTCGATAGAGAGGATGCTGCCGCCAACATCGTATTGAGTAAGGAACAAGATCTCTGCATGATTCGCGCTATATAGCCGGAGGACACCATCACGTCCACCAGTACACAACTCCATTGTTCCAGAACCAGTGACATCGCCGACTGCAATCGCACTGGTGCTCTGATCGTCTTTTATTTCGAAGAGTGTCTTTGGCGAACCCAAGTAAGTTACCTTCTCGTGATATGCTTAGCACACGATGTTTATCGAGGACTATAAAGAGACCTCAATATGTATACCTACACCCCTATTCAGGGTGCTTTTTCTACTTTGTGCGCTTAACCTCCTCACTCAGAATACAGGTTTAGAGCACAGTATTTAACAGATAATTGATACATGACCACAATGGATGCAGAAATGTTCAAACTCTCGGTCCGAAATCTGACAAAGGCATATCCAAATGGCGACTCAGGAGAAACCCAGGTCCTAGATCACATATCCTTTGATGTATCTAAGGGTGAATTCTTGGGTATCGTCGGACCAAGCGGGTGCGGCAAGACAACGCTCCTCAAAATCATTGCAGGACTACTCGAGCCTGATCAAGGACAGGTACTCATCGACGGGCAAGAGGTGGAAACAGGTCATAATCGTGTAGGCTACATATTCCAACAGGAATCATTGTTTCCTTGGAGGACAGTGAGGCAGAATATCGAGTTCGGCCTGGAGGTAAAGGGAGTCCCAGAAAAGGAGCGAAGAGAGAAGTCCGACGAGATTATTAAAATCGTGGGAATGGAAGGTCTTGAGAAGAATTACCCGCATGAAATATCTGGAGGCCAAGCAAGGAAGACGGAGATGGCGCGTAGTCTTGTGGTGTCGCCCGATATACTAGTCGCTGATGAAGCTCTCCTTAATCTCGATGCACAGACCAGAAACTATCTCCAAGAGGAGTTCCTCAGAATTCGGGACTTGACTGGGTCGACGATTGTATTCGTTTCCCATAATGTTGATGAAGCAGTCTTCATGTCAGACAGGATTCTAGTACTGAGCAACCTGCCTGCAAGAGTCATCGCTGAATATAAAGTGGAGATTTCAAGACCTCGAATAAGAACCTCACAGGAGTGCCTCTCCTACCGTAGTAAGATCCTTGATATCCTAAGTATTGAACAACAGAAAGCAATGAGTAGATCATTCAGACCGAAACAGTCTGTCTCCACCTGAGCAAGTATTTCTCAATGTACAGGAAGAGGTAGCTAATGAGGAAGCCAACCAGGCCGATAAGGAGCATGCTTGCTATGACAGCGCCTGTTTGGCCTATTTGCTGCATAATAAGGACAAGGTAACCAAGTCCGAGCCCACCCCCAATCATCTCAGCTGCGACAAGACACATCCAACCGATGCCGAAGCCAATTCTGAGACCAGCGAACACCTCTGGTCCTGCTGAGGGAATCACCACTCTTGAGAGAATGTGCCATTCGGTTGCGCCAAAAGTCTTGGCAACATCAATATGCACGGGCTCTGTTCGTTTGACGCCCGTTGTTGTATTGATGAGAATAGGAAAGAAAGCTCCGACCCATATGATGAAGACCTGGGCACCCAACATGTTTGAACGGAAGAGAAGTATTGCGAGAGGAATCCACGCAATTGGAGGAATGGGACGCATTGCCTCCACAACAGGGCCGAGCACGGAATCGAACAAATGATAGCGTCCTATCAGAATACCCAATGGGATTCCTGTGGCGGCAGCAAATGCAAAGCCAATAATCACTCGTGTCAGACTCATCTGTATATGCTCTGACAGGAGATGACCGTCACTATCGCCCACGAGCGCTAGTCTTACTAGAGCATCAACTACATCAAGTAACGAAGTCTGTGTCAGGTATGCTATGAGCTGCCAGAGCACGATGAGGATGGTGGCGGGTATGATGATTCTAGAAATAATCCACTGAAAAGAACCACGAAGGTTCTTACGGCCGTGCGTGGCGCCTGTGAACCTAGTATTTTGCTCCGTTTCTGATAGGGACATTCTACTCGGGGCTGCTAGGAGATGCTACGCTTTTTTGTCTATCGTTTCGCTATGCCACAAGTGAAGACCATCAACATAGGTCGTGTTTATGAAAGCATCCAGGAACGCTGAGGTGTCAGAAGGTATCTTCTCTGGAAGAAGTTGTTCTTCGTCGATAAGAAAATCCAGATAGATCTCTAGCGCAGTTCTATTCACATTATAGTCAAAGATGATGCGATTGAAAGCTGTCGTTACCGGGCTTTCCTCCATCTCAAGCCAGTCCACAGCAATTGCTATTGCCTCCTCTGTATTGTTCAGAATCCACTCTTCAGCTTCCACATGGATATCTACGACCTTCTGCACGATATCCGGATGAGCAGTAAGAAACGCGTTATCAGAAGCGACCACACAACAGGGATGACGCGGCCAGATATCGCTCGAGAGAACTAGTGGCACTGCTTCACCATCATACTCGGCCTTTGCATTGAATGGTTCCCATGCAATGAAGGCAGGATTTTCAGCTGTGAGGAGATCAGCCATGAGGGACGGTTGTGTTGTCAGTGCCGTGATGTTTGAATAGCTGAGACCAGATTGATTTAGGGCTAGGCGAAGCAGAAAGTTTTGAACCGATGAAGGACCAGGTTGATGGACACCCTTGCCAACAAGATCACCAATAGTTGTGACGTGCCCAGCATCATATTCTTCTTTTGATACCATTATAGCAGAACCCTCAAGATTCGCCGCAGCCAGAACTGTGATTGGAATGTCCTGGTTGATACGCTTCACAATCGCAGGAGCAGCTCCCAAGTAACCCATGTCTATCTGCCCTGCAAGGAACCCATCCATTTCAAGACCTCCATTACCGTACTGGACAAGCTCCACGGTAAGATTCTCTCGTTCAAATAGGCCGTTCTCCAGAGCTACACGTAGAGCAAGCTGATGGAGGTCCTTGGAGAGGTAGCCAATTCGCACATCCGGAGTCGGTGTTGGATTCCAGAGAATAACGAATCCGATTGATACAATGACAATGGCAATTACCCCGACTGCAATAGCTTTGTCTCTTTCCAACTTTCGATGCCTCTGAGGTCATGAATCGCCAATTCGCATATGAGGGTTGAGAATAAGGCTTCCGGTGCCATCAAGTTGATTAGTACGAGGGCATTAGGGTTTCAGCATGTCACTCAGAGACCGGATACCAGATCAGTTGAGAATTGGTGATGCAATGATTGGAATCACCATGGAAGAGGACTTGGCTGTATTTCCGACGAGTGAATACGTGCTTCTTGAGATCTCCCATAAAGCTGGAAGAGTGAATATTCCGAGGATTGTCAATACACTTCAGGGGCTCGTAAGGGATGACCGGAGAATGGTTGCAATCAGGGGATTTGGCTTCAAGGGAATAGGTCTCGCTGTACGTGTCGCTCACGAGCTCAAAATGGGAGAGAAGAAGTTCACCTATGAGATGACCTTTGATACGTTCGACGCAACAGACCCGGAGGATAACAGTCCAGTTACAAGTGTGCAAATCATCGTGCTTCCGCCAAAATAGTCACCTTGAGGCAGAATTCCATCGAAAAAGAGCGTGACCATGTGACCAAGCCTTCCAAGGAGATGCGGAATGGGCATCGTGTAAGAACCAGATTGTCAAGGATTCATTTCCCTGAAGTCTGTCCGGTCTGTTCTGATGGAGCGGAGGATCTTGTGTTTATCACCGTCATGGAGCAACAGCGCCCTGACAGCTATGAAACGACATCGATGATCAAGGGAGAAGACAAGGCATCTATAGCACTGGAAATAGCAAGAGGAGCCACTACCTTTCCTGTTCCTACCTGCTTGAGACACGGTGGCAAGAGCGTGAGGAGTGTCCGAACCAAGCTCGTTGCAGCAGCGGGCTTCTTCATCTTCTTCTATCCGATTCTTTTCTTTCTTCTCCAGATTAATACTGCATTAATCTATTCAAGGTCTGTGACAGAGCCAGTCGTTGGACTGCTGGTTTTCACCGCTGCTCTTGCCGGTATGTTTCTCTATGGTCTCTTCCCAAGAGCTCTTGAACGAGCATTGAAGTTCGAGAATATAGACAGGGCTAAAGACGAAGTGGAAGTCATCATGACAAACAGTGATTACAGAGGAAAATTCATTGAGTTGAATGAGATGTTTGCGGAGAGTGTGGAAGATTAGGATTGACTGCAGAGCCGGTAGCACTGGATTGATGGATTGGTAATCTTCAAGAAGCCTTGTATTGAGAATACATCGGCAATGTTGGAGTAACTGGGAGAGCAACGACATGAGAATAATATTCATCGCAGTCTTCCTATTGGGTTTCGTCCTGGTTAGCATGGGCTCTTGGACACCTTTCCAGCAAGTTTGGCAAGACGATGCTCTTCGCAGAGCTGCTGCTCCAAGTCAAGCTACCGAGCCTCTCTGGATTGACGGAAATGCCGAGCTCTCACAACAAAGCAGAGGAGGCGTTGGAACCAGATCTGAACCGTACATACTCTCGGGGCTGAACATCGTCACGTCGGGTGTCTGTGTCTACATATATGGCACAACAGCATTTTTCGTCATCAAGGACTCTGAGTTTGAGAGCACTGGTCAACTGGCAGCAGTCATAACATTCGACAGCGTTGAAAACGGAATGATTGAGGGGTGTTATCTGAGAGGAGGATCGAGTGGCGTGCGATTCGGATTTTCTGTGGACTGCACTATAAGAGAGAGTGTCTGCACTGCCAGCTCCAATGCGATTTCTATAACGAACTCCTACAACTGCACAGTCAGTGACTGTAGCGTGCACGCCAACAATGTAGGAGTCTTAGTAGCAAATTCGAATAGATCACTGATTGTCGACAGTTCTATCTACAGGAATTCCCAAACAGGAGTGCTCATTGGAACCAACTCCTACGCAAGTACTGTTTACCAGAACAGTATTGGTTGGAATGGGTGGAATGGTTCGGGGTACACGAACGCATTCGATGGTGGCAACAATACGCAATTCACCAATGGTATTGATAGCGGAAATGCTTGGTCAGACCATAGCGGCTCTGGAGCCTATGATATCCCGGGCACATCTCTGTCCATCGATGTATTCGCCACAATACTCACGGATGCAGAGAGTCCAACGATGAATGCGCCAGCTGACAGAGTCTTCGATGTGGAGAGCACCGGGGAAACCCTGACATGGATAGCAACAGACGATTTCCCCTACTCTTATCTTCTCTCCATCGATGACATCCCTTACGATATCGAAATGTGGGATGGACGGGAGATCACTGTTATCCTGGATGGTTTGCCTGCTGGAACGCATATCCTAGTCATGAATGTGACAGATGCGTCGGGCAATGTTGCGAGCGACGAAGTGACTGTCACGGCAGTTTCGTTCATGCTTGGGGGCTTGGGAACCGAATGGGTCTTGTGGGGATCCATCCTGACCGTGGGCGTCCTTATTCCAGTCATTGCAATAATCAAGAAGATGCAATAGGAAGAACACGAAAAGAGTGAAACTCTGAGTATAGCGACTGACTGATGTTTTGATAGTCATGCCACTAAATACATAAGCAGCCCACTGAGAGCCTGCCTTGTATCTTCTCCCAACGTAGGTGAAACTGATAATGGCGATGGATTTCGCACGTGGCATAACTGAATTTCGCTGGCATGGTCGCGGTGGCCAAGGTGTGGTCACGAGCAACCAGATGCTCGGCAAGGCCGCCCTCTCGGAGGGCAACTATATACAAGCATTTCCAGAGTTTGGACCTGAGAGAACAGGTGCACCAGTGAGGGCGTTTTTGAGAATTAGTAAGAAACCCATCCAGGTGTATGCTCAAGTGTATGCGCCGGATGTAGTGGTCTGCATCGACCCCTCCTTACTTGAAGTCGTGAATCCAACCGAGGGATTAAAGGCCGACGGAACCCTCGTACTCAATACCAGCAGCGAGCCAAAGGACATACGCAAGAAGTTTGGCTTCAAGGGTGGAAAAGTCGTGACTGTTGATGCGAGCAAGATCGCAATGGAGGTCTTAGGGCGTCCATTTTACAACATGCCCACTATGGCTGCAGCAGTCTCTGGTACAGGTGTTGTGGCAGTGGACACTGTAATTGGAGAGGTCCTTACGCGCTATCCTGGAAAGGTTGGAGACCTGAACAAAGCAGCAATGGAGAGAGCTATCAAGGAGGCAAAGATAGGATGAGTGAGAAATACAATGAGATACCAATGGCAGGCAATATCATTGAACCAGGCAATGCTATGAGATACAAGACAGGAGGTTGGCGTGCAGAGAGACCGATTCACAAAGACGAAACCTGCCTCTGGATCAAGAATGGTACGTGTGGTCGTTGCTGGATCTTCTGTCCCGATAATGCGGTCGTGCTGACCGAGAAAGATGGCAAGTATGCCTATGCCTACAACTATGATTACTGCAAAGGATGCGGGATCTGCTCGAACGAATGCCCCACTGATAGCATCCATATGGAGAGTGAGAGTAAATGACAGTACCAAGAGAGAAGATTATTGTTGAAGGGCTGACTGGTGATGCTGCAATTGCACAAGCGCTCAGACAAGCAGACCTTGATGTTCTTTCAGCATACCCGATTACTCCTCAAACCATCATTGTGGAGGACTACCAGAAGTTCGCGGCAGACGGACAAGTGAAAGCAAAGGTCATTCCTGTTGAGTCTGAGCACTCAGCAATGAGCGCATGCGTCGGAGCTTCTGCGGTTGGAGCACGGGTTGCGACAGCCTCAGCGTCCGCCGGACTAGCATTGATGTGGGAAATACTCTACTGTGCAGCCTCAATGAGGATGCCAATCGTCTTCACAGTTGCAAACCGAGCCCTATCAGCACCTATCAATATTCACAATGACCACAGTGATGGTATGGGAATGCGTGATAGCGGATTCATTCAACTCTACTGCCAGAGCTGTCAAGAAGCCTATGATACCACCCTGATGGCATTCAGGCTGGCAGAACACCATGATGTACTCCTACCAGTGATGGTAGGAATTGATGGCTTCATCGTGAGCCACAACGTCGAACGCGTAGAGATGCTACCTGATGACGAGGTGACGAAGTTCGTCGGTGTGAGGGATCCAGTCCAGATACTCGACCCTGACAATCCGATTACCATGGGACCGCTGGCATTAACAGACTACTACTTCGAATTCAAGGAACAGCAGGACAAAGCAATACATAACGCGCCTAGGGTGTATAAGGAGGTCGAAGCTGAGTTCGAAAGACTCACTGGGCGCAAGTACGGGATGTTCGAGACCTACAAGACGAGAGATGCAGATATCATCATCGTAGCCATGAGCTCGATGGGGGGAACCGCGAAAGTTGTCGCGGATGTTCTTCGTGAGAGAGGCGACAAGGTAGGCGTCATCCGACTCAAGATGTTCCGTCCCTTCCCGGCGAAAGAGATTGCAAAGGCGCTTGGAAACGCCAAGGCAGTGGCTATCTTTGAGAAGGCAATGTCCTTTGGGGCAGCTACTCATCCACTAGCATTGGAGGTCAGGACAGCACTATATGAAGCGAAGAACCGCCCGATGATCACTGACTTCGTTGTAGGGCTAGGCGGCCGCGATGTCCCACCAATCACCTTTGTTGAGGGTATTGATAAGACAAAGGAGTACCTGAAGAAGGGCGAGGCTCCAATGTATGAAACACTGGGGGTGCGCAAGTAATGGCAACAGAGAACAAACCAGCTGTGTCAATCAAGGAAATGCTCAAGAAACAACCAATCCTAACTTCGGGGCATCGAATGTGCGCAGGATGCGGTGCGCCCACCGTAATCAAGCTCATGGGAATGGCGCTTCGTGGCCCAACTATCGTGTGCAACAACACAGGTTGTCTTGAGGTCGCCACTACAATCTATCCGTATACAGCATGGAAGATTCCATGGATACATGTGGCCTTTGAGAATGCCGCTGCAGTAGCCTCAGGTGTCATCGAGGCAACCAAGATCATGCATGAAAAGGGACGCTTTAAGCATGAACATGTCGATGTCA
Organism: uncultured archaeon; assembly: GCA_964354495.1. Taxonomy (GTDB): domain Archaea; phylum Asgardarchaeota; class Thorarchaeia; order Thorarchaeales; family Thorarchaeaceae; genus SMTZ1-45. The sequence goes on from CAYHAA010000004.1 coordinate 85,538, forward strand.
TAGCATTAGGAGGGGACGGTTCCTCCTTTGACATTGGTTTTGGGGCGATAAGCGGTGCGCTGGAACGAGGTCATGACATGGTATACATGTGCTATGACAACGGTGCGTATCAGAACACAGGAATCCAGAGATCGGGTGCTACATTCACAGGTCAAGAGACCACAACCTCATGGGCAGGTAGTGCCATCCCAGGTAAGCTGGAGAGGAAGAAACCCCTTGCAGAGATCATGGCAGCACACAGGATTCCGTATGTGGCAACTGTCGAGCCTTCCAACTATCGTGACTTCATCACAAAGTTCCGGAAAGCGCTAGAGGTTGAGGGGCCCGCGTTCATCCATGCATTCTCTCCATGTCCGAGAGGCTGGAGGTCAGCAACACGTGAAACCATATCACTGTCAAAGCTGGCTGTTGAGACCGGACTTCATCCGCTCTATGAAGTCATCAATGGTGAGGAGTGGATCCTGTCAGGACCCAGCAAAAACCTCAAAGAATTGAAACCTGTAGATGAGTACTTCAAGACACAGGGCCAGTTCAAGCATCTATTCAAACCCGAATGGGCAGACTTCAGAAAGAGCATCCAAGAAATGGTCACACATGATTGGGAACTCTTGAAGAAGCGCTGCGGTGTCCCGTAATTCTAGCTTGTGGAGCGCACACGCGCTCCATCTCTCTTCTTTTGTCGATGGATATATCTGCGCCAGACCCTCTCTGTCTTTGATTCTTCAGAGGGATTCCAATGAAGGCGATAATGTACAACCTCAAGATCTCGACTGCAATTCGCAAGAAAATGATGTTAGCTGGAAAATACAGCATGATTAAGTTTCGTTCCGACTGGCCAGAGCCAACCATCAAATTCCCAAAACAGGTGAAGGTTCAATCCACCCTAGCGGGCATATGCGCATCTGACATTCATCAGATTAACGTTGATCTCTCATATTCTGCGACCATTCTGGCAAGGAAAGAGAACCCGTTCCCATTGGGTCATGAGGTCGTCGGGATTGTTGAGGAAGTAGGAGCAGAGGTCACCGAACTGAAGATTGGCGACCGAGTATGTCATTCGCCTGTCGCATCATGTGAGGCATATGGTTTTGAATATTGCAGGAGCTGCAGAGAAGGTAGACCTGAGACCTGTCAAGCAATTGCAGGCATAGGCGACGATTCAGAAATGGAGCAGCAATATGGGGGCCGTCTGAATTTTGGCGGATTTGGCAGCGGAGCATTCAGTGAGCATTTCATCACCTACGAGAGGCAGCTGAGGAAAGTTCCAGAGGGAATTCCCGATGAGGTAGCAGTTCTAGCCGAACCTCTTGCTGTTGCTATCCACGCAGTCAAGAGAAGGCAACCATCGGACGACGACACTGTCCTTGTCTTGGGAGCTGGAATAATAGGACAAATGGTCGTTAAGGCCATTCGAGGCCTTGGGTCAAAATGCAGACTCATCGTGCTGGCGCGATATCAGTTTCAGGCAGATGCATCTAGACGTCTTGGCGCTGACGAAGTGATTCTTGATGCGAAGAAGGAAGTAGTCTATCAGAGGGTCGCAGATCTGACTGGGGCGCATCTTGTCAAACCTGCAATAGGCAAGAAAATCATCTTTGGAGGGTCTGGGCCGGACATCGTCATTGACAGCGTTGGTACTGACTCGACCATAGACGATGCTCTGCATCTTGTCAGGAACAACGGGACAATTATTATAGTAGGCATGGGTTTTGGAGTCACAAAGAAGACCGACTGGGTTCTAGGGATCTACAAAGAACTTGACATTCTTGGTTCAATGATGCATGGAATTGAGGACGACAAAGGAAGGTCCATCGATACATTCGAGCTTGCCTTTGAATTGATGAAAGAAAATCCATCTTCTTTTGATGGACTAGTCACACACAGCTATGACATCGACCAATACAAGACTGCGTTTTCCACTTCATCAAGCAAGGGAAAGAACGGAGCAATCAAGGTGGCATTTCGTTTCAATGATTGAAGACTCTAGACTCTTCGATATGATTCATTACATCCTCCTGAGATCATCTTCCTAAGAACAGGAGGACTTATTCAGGAGGGAAGTACTAAAATTCATAGTGACAGATAGGCTAGTCCTCGACATTGGTAGACCTCTCATCATGGCACATCGTGGAGAGTCTGGAAGCATTCCTGAGAATACTATGGCCGCTCTTGATTCAGCCATTGGAGTAGGTGTTGATGTTATCGAGTCTGATGTCCGATTGACGAAAGATAATCAGATTGTTCTCTTTCATGATGAAGACCTAGTACGTACAACAAGTGAGCATGGGACAGTCCGTTCGTACACACTTGATGAACTACTATTGTTTGATCTTGGCCATAACTTCACAACAGACAATGGAACGACATTTCCATTCAGGGGGAAAGGATTCAGGATTATCACGCTGAAGGAAGCCTTTGAGAGATATCCACGTATGGTTTTCAACTTGGACATCAAAGACACATTTCCATCGGCACCAGAAGAGCTGGCACGTCTCATATCAGATATGGACAGAAAGAACTTAGTGATGGTTGGATCGTTCCATAGTAGTCAACTAGAGCAGTTTCGGAAACTGGCACCTGATGTACCGACAAGCGCTCACCCGGGTGAAGTCAAGAGATTCTTGCTCAGAACAAAGATAGGACTTCCTCGAATTAGGAGCGAGAGTATCCAGTATCGAGCATTCCAAGTACCAATGAAATCAGAACCGATGACTATCGTGACAAAGAAGTTCATCAAGAAGGCACATGAACACAACATTGCAGTTCATGTCTGGACAATCAATGACGAGGCCACAATGGAGCGTCTGCTTGATCTCGGAGTCGATGGGATATTCACGGACCGCCCTTCAATTTTGAAGGGAGTGCTTCAGAAAAGAGGCTCTCTATAGTGGCACCCATGGCGGACTCATACACTAGAATCCGGCTAGCCGAAATAGCTTAATATGTTTCAAGCGGGAGCCTGCAATAAGTCCAAGCCGGACTACTAGTAGTTTGGGACCGTGGACTAGAAAAATCAAACTGGAAGAAAGTATCAATGACTTGTCCGGAATACAAAGCGTCCGAAGGGAAGTGTGGTGTTGATGGCTTCAAGTTTTATAGCGGCATGAATAAGCCCTGCGAGGTTCCTGGCATAACCAAGGCGAAGTGCCCGAGATTCGCTATGTCGAAGTAATCCGCAACAAAGCTCAACAAGAGAGGGCAGCGAATGCAGCCCTAAAGCCTTTCTAATAGACCTAGTTTTCTCAACATGTGGAGAATCTAATTCTCAAGTGACCCACCAACAGTCCCAAGGCCATGATAAGAGATATCCAGCAGAGGCTGGCTTATGGATCTCGTGGTATAGATTGACGGTTCTGCCACTCCGCTGCTCGCAAGAAACCACCCTATCATTCATGTATATGTGAACATAGTTGCTGGGGGATCAAGAGGCGACCATTAGTTCCAAGGGGTAAATCAATGTCAACGAACAGGTCAATATCAAGCGAGGTCGTCACATCCAACCCTGAGTCGGTGAAGGCCACATCCTCGGTGAAGGTGAAGTGTAGGTTGCCAATGCCGCTCACAATGAACTCGTGTCCGGCCAGCACAGCCCCGTTGCCATAGACCACAGATACATTGACCGACCCTGAGACGTAGATGTCATACGACGCTCCATTCCCAAGCCTGATATCAATCAGCTCGATTCTATGACCGGAGCCCTCGCTCACACTCACAGCGAACTGGAGAAAGTCCTGTAGCGCCTGATAGTGGGCATAGTGATGGTTGCCCGGAGTATACTGCGTGACATCGACAGCATACATCAGGTCAGCGTCATCTACAAATGTAATCGTCACATTTGTGTCCACTAGCTCATCAAGGTCAATGAACACATACCGAGTTTCGCCTGACGGGTACTGCTACTCATAGTGAAAGACAGTCTGCGTGGCTGGCAGTCCAACGAAGACCACCAGCACTCCGACTACCGTGATGAGTATGATGCCTGCTCCGACCACTCGTTTCGCAACCATGGCTGCTCACCTCACATATCTACACTGTATCATATATCCTCACCGCATGTTTCCTGTAAGGACTGGTATTCACATCACGAGCATTGCCATCTCAAGACTCAGTGTGACCGTTGAGAGGCTTCTGACCATCCTTGTGGCAGACTTCACACCAGCGACATCTCCAGCATCTAAGAATCGCATCTGCCTACCCGCGACTGCCCTCAGGGCGCCACTTGTCAGGACCGAGAGGGTCATTGCGGTGAGAAAAGCCTCTCCGCCTCCGATGGGACGCTCGCTCTTATCGAATCTGAGAACACTGTTTTTGAGTTTATTTTATAGTTGGAGCAGTGAGAAACAGCATTTGGCTATTCCATTCAGCATTATGGAAATAGATGATGGGTTAACTTGAGTCACACTATAACAGCAGATACCAGAAAAAAGCAGCAAACTCGTGACGCTTTGTGGACTAGGGAAAGTATTATCTATTCCTTCACTTCGCCTGCAGGACTGAGCCGGTGATTCTAAGTATGGTGAAGGCGTACATTCTGATCAAAGCCGACGTTGGACAGGAAGATAGTGTTCTCAGGGAGGTACTCAAACTCTCGGTTACAGAAGAGGCACACAAGGTCTTTGGGCCCTATGATATTGTCGCGGAAGTGCGAGGCCGTGACATGGAAACCCTCGTGGAGGTAATCACCGAAAAGGTCCGCAAAATCAAAGGTATTGCAGACACACAGTCAATTCTCGTGGTAGACAGCGAGATAGATATGACCTCGACGAGCTTGGCATCCTAGAAGAACTCGCAAAAGAAGAGCGAGTCTGTCCAAGAATTTCTTAATAGCAGTGATTGCTAGGATGCTCTAGGGACAATACTATATCTAAGGAGGCCCTGTTCTATAATGAAGACCCTATCAAGGAAAGCGTTCATGCTGATGTTGCTCGATGATTCAGGGGAGGTCAGTCCAGTACCATTGGATCCTGGACTAGTAAACAGCGATAATGCTGCAATCGTACTCGATGAATACAACGACACATGCTGGACGTGGATTGGCCGCCATGTCAGCATGCCAACCAGAATGCATGCAATACGCATGGCGAGAGGAATCCAGAAGTCTGGATACAAGATCGGTGTGACCACTATTGGGCTTGCTTCTGGAAAGATTGTGGAAATGATGGAGAAGGATGACACTGACCCAGATGTCGCAAGCAACATCATGTCCTTCAGAAACACACTAGACCAAAGATGGAGCTTTGATGACAAGGTACTGGCCTACAAGAGGGAAGCATCAGCTGCACGTGAGAAGCCTATTGCTGGAGCTCCAACCAAGAAACGTGTTCCAGAAGCTGAACCTGTGGCAAGAGCTAAGCCCGTTAGAGAGGAAAAAGCAAGGCCACAGTATGTAACGCCAAGACCAGAACCTGCTCCTAGTTCAGCACCTGCACCATCAGTGACGTTGGCTGAGAAGAAAGCAGGATATCTCATGATGGCCACAATCAAGAACTCAGACATAGTCTACACTGAAAGAATTGACCGAAGTGGAACACCCGGAATGAAGATCGAAGTTCCAGGAGTGATGGTGATTGAGGTTCTCATGAAAGACCATGAAATCAGTATCACACCAGGAGACTTTGGTGGTTCGGAAGTAGCTCTAAAGATTAAGTCTGATTTCATGAAGATGGTCAAGACTCTATGAATCTAGACTAGCAGAAAGTGCCGCAGGATGCCGGAATCAACAGCTGCGGCATTCGCTTTCTTTTCCTTTAATTAGCTCTCGGTTCCAGTATCTATAGGCGCTCTTGAAACCCAGTTTTGTATAGAGACTCTTTGCCTCAGTATTACCTGTTTCGACCTGGAGATAGGCACGCTCAGCCCCGAACTCCTGTGCCCATGTGCCCAATTCCCTGCTTATTGCGGTTGCAGCTCCTCTATTCCTCATGTCGGGAAGTGTAGCTACGCTGAACACACCCAACCAAGGGCCCTCAACAACTCCAAAGCCAACTGATGCAATGGCTCCATCTATTGAGGCCTTGGCGTAAGTGTGGGGTTGATTTGTTCTCTTCATGATTGCGAAGCGAGTAGTCATTGTTGAGGGCTCATGGCCTGATGCTATGCCGTAGGTATCAATCCACTCATCAGTCATCTCGGGGAGTGTTTCGGTTTCACATTCAGATCGAGCTCCAGCAAGCGTCGATAGGTCAGCGGTCCAGACATCTACTTGAAGGCCTACTGAAAATCCCCTCTGTGCCAACTCTTCGTCAAGTTCCCTCGGCTGACTTGCTTCGGTCATCTGAAAACTAGGAGTGAGGTCTCTACAAACATAGAACTCAACTGCTGAGTCAATGGCAAGAGAAAGTGGCAGACCGGGAAACTTCAGGGGTAGTACACTGTTTGCGCGTCTGGTCACCCCATGGTCGGCCCTCAGTAGCCAACCGCCCAGCCGCATCTTCTCCTCAGCCACCCAGGCATTGTGACTGAGCAACTCCAATTCCCTAATTGTTCGATTGTCCATTGCATCCTAACCTCATTTGTTCGCTCGTAACTATCATCAACATTGATTTAACGAGCATGATATGAACATGTATTGGGAAGCCATGAGTATTCAGCAGCTAGTCCGGGAGTTCGCACCACTTCTTCGCTTTCACCCAAGAGAGGGCGAACACTGCTGTTTTCCATCAGACGCGGAGGACGTCTTTGAACGCTTTCATGGAGACTAGACTCTATTCAGAGAGGACAAGGCACCGAAGAGGCTTGACAAGACGGCGCCCTGCTACTTTGAAACATGGACTGATGACAGTCTTATTCAGATTCGTTATTGGATATGGTACAATTACAACGATTTCCCAGCGGGACCCCTTGGAATTGGCAAGCATCTGGGGGATTGGGAGCACATTGAAGTACGACTCTTTGAACGACATGACCCGGTCTGGCTACTATCAAACCATGGTAGTGCGAGAACTGCAGCAAGGAATGGGACATTTCCGGGATTTACGACAGAGGCTGCTATACTGGAGGAAACTCATCTCCATGCATGGGTAGCTCTTGGATATCATGCATATTATCCGTCACCGACCAGTGAACCGAGATGCTATGCTCGATTGTTCTGTGACAAGATTGCAGATAACGGCGAAGTCTGGCATACAGAGCAGAACCTGAAACTACTTGCTGGCACCAACTTCAATGCATTCAAGGGGCGCTGGGGAGATCAGAGGTCTCCAAGGAGTCCAATGAATGAGTGCAACAACCGGTGGCGCAATGCACCAGACCTTCGACCTGTCTAATTACCTTCATGATTGGCCTCAGGACACCAAGGAGTACGGCGTGGAATCCATCGCGGCACATTTTCCATATAGAGTCGAAAATCGTCTCCAAAACGTGCAAGAAGAGCAGGTTCCTCAGACTTGATGAAGTAGATATGATTCATTGCCCAAGCAAGGGCAAACCAGAAGAAGATGGAGAGCGACGAAAAGAGAATTGATTCGCCAAGGAGTACTATCAAGACGCTGGATAACATAGGACTTCGAGTTCTTCTATAGGGCCCCTCCACGACGATCTTCTGAGTGGGAGCCCACGGAGCCAGAGTACCTTGTCCGATTCTTGAAAGCAATCGAATGCATACAACTAGAAGAGCGACTCCAGAGAACATAAGCGCGAAGCCCACTACCATCAGAAGGATGTTGATTACGGGATCAAACTCCCAGGCAAGGGAACAATCAGTACTGAGTATCAATAGAAAAGCAGGAATAATGATAAGCACGACAAAGGGCAGCACAAAGGAAAAGGGATGATCACGTCTACTCATCGCGCTCTCATCCATTGAGTACATCAGCTAACGGGATTGTAGCCTTTGCGCATAATCGTATCTACAATCTGTGATGACTGCTCCGGAAAATCCTTGTTGTAATGGGCGCCCCTGCTCTCCTTCCGCATCCGGGCCATCTTGATAATCAACTCAGCAACAAGTGCAATATTTCTCAACTCAACGAGATCGGGAGTGATGCGGAAGTCCCAGTAGAACTCATTGATCTCACGCATCATGAAGTCAATTCGATTTCTGGCACGTATGAGCCGCTTATTTGAACGAACAATACCGACATAGTTGATCATCAAGCGACGTATCTCTTCCCAGAGATGAGATATCACAACAAGCTCGTCTGAATCAGTGGCTTCACCGGGATCCCATGGGGGAATTTCAATCTTCGCGATTCTTTTCTTGATTCCCTTTGCAGCCGCAACGGAAGCATTGTGTGCTGTGACGGTGGCCTCAAGGAGTGAGTTTGAAGCAAGTCTATTCGCACCGTGGAAACCTGTGCATGCAGTCTCCCCTATCGCGTAGAGACCTGCAACATCGGTCGTCCCGTTGATATCAACTCGTACACCCCCCATCATATAGTGCGCAGCAGGAACCACCGGAATTGGCTCTTTTGTGATGTCAATCCCAGCCTTCAGACATGTTTCGTATATCTGCGGGAATCGCGATTTTATGTATTTAGCATCCCGAAATGAGATGTCGAGCCAGACATGATCAGCACCTGTCTTCTTCAGCTCATTGTCTATTGCACGAGCAACGACATCGCGTGGTGCCAACTCGGCATCCTTATGGTACTCGGGCATGAATCGCCTTCCGTCGCGATCAAGCAGACGTGCTCCTTCACCACGAAGAGCCTCGGAAATCAGGAATGAACGAATCTGTGGATGGAATAGGAGCGTGGGATGGAACTGGACCATCTCAAGATTCATCACGCTTGCACCAGCGCGAAAGGCCATGGCAATACCGTCACCGGTAGCAACATCAGGATTACTTGTATAGAGAAACACCCTTCCAGATCCTCCAGTGGCAAGGATAGTTACTTTAGCTGAGAAACGTTCCACGTCGCCCGTATTCTTGTCAAGGACATAGGCACCATACACACGATTGCTCTGCACATAGAGATTGACAGCCATATGATTCTCGAACACGGTTATGCCTTTAGTGGACTCTATCTGCTTTGCTAATGCAAGCTCGATGTCTTCACCAGTGTGGTCCTTTACATGCAGCACCCGCCTCATACCGTGTCCACCCTCAAGACCGAGTTCGTACTCATCAGACCCTTCCTTCCGGGCGAAGTCTACACCCAAGGCAGACAGTTCAGTGATACGCTCTGGTCCAGCACGCACGATGCTCTCAACGACGTTACGATGACAGAGCCCATCGCCCACACGCAGTGTATCCTGAATATGGTTCTCTATCGAATCTTCGGATGAAACAACCGCAGCTATACCACCTTGGGCTCGTGCTGTGGAGGACTCTGTAAGCCGGTCCTTCGTGATGATGTGGACTGTACCGTGCTTGGCAGCCTTGAGGGAAAACAACAGGCCGGCGAGTCCACTGCCAATCACAAGAAAGTCCGATGAATAGACTTTGTCTGACAGCCTTGTCATCTCCTATGTGCTATAGAGTCTGAAACCGTAGGGCTACTTGAAGCTTCTTGAAGTAGAAATACATTAACCTCGGAACAGCTCCGTAAGGAGCAGAGATAGAGGAGGAAAAACAGTGACTACCTGTGAGGAGTGCAAACGGTTCGGGTACTCTAGAACAGATCAAGTTTCGTACCCCTGCGCTCTCTGTGGTGAGCTACGATGCATGGACCATATGATTTGGGTTCCCGCCCATGAGCTTGAGAAACCATTCGACGAAGCAAAGGCAATCACCAGTCTCATGACATACAAGAAGGTCGGAGGATGGTATGGATTCTGCGGGAGTCCTTCTCATATTCCTCGTGGACTTCCAATCCGGCATGGAAAAGAGAGAGAGGGCGGAAAGGTGGTCAATCCGATTCTGGACCATGAGAAGAAGCCAGGTCTGGAGTGTTTCCAAAGGTGGGAAGTGGGGGCTATTGAGAACGGCTTTGAGACCAATTGGGAAGTCAAGCAATACGCTCTCTCATGCTCGTTTGCCCCGATCATGATGCTAATCGCAAACATGTTTCTGAGGGGGAGCAATCCCTCTACATTTTTGGAGCGTCTCTACGACTCAGCCTTCAGAGCCTTTGGTAGCAAGAAGACTTCATTCTTCTTGGAAACATGGGATGATTTCTCGAAATCGGTGGGTGGCAGACCCGACAAGGAGAGCCTGATTAAGTACACTTGTTCAAGGTGCTCTGTCATTCCATGTATGAACAGGCAGGCACCATTCTATGACGGCAAGATGTTGAAGAGAATAGCCAAAGAGCCCAATCTGCCGCCAACTTGATACGTGCCAGAGAATCATTGACATTCTTGTAGACGACAGCAAGAATTGCAGCACTAGAGGTTTTGACCGGAGATTCTCAGCGAGCAATACAGCTTCGTCAAGGAGCCATAGAATCCCCCAAAATGCAGGTTTAATCCCTAACCAGCAGTAGTCCCACAGTATTCACATGTAGCCATCTTGCCTGAGCGTAATGCTGATGCCTGCTGAGGATTGAACTTCGATCCACACATCGGGCACAACCATACTCTGACCTCGCCAGCTGACCCATCAGCCAGAGCTTCAGCCCCAATCTCAGATAGTGCTCGTTCAACCCAGCTTGCTGGCGTTGCTTGGCTCATCGCGCGAAATAGCGTGAGAGCTTCCTGATAGAGCAGTTTTGCCTCATCCAGTTTTGCAAGACCTCTAAGAGCAGTGCCAAGTCCGAAAGCGTTCCATGCAGTATACCATTTATCAGCAACCTTCTTTGCGAGATCCAGTCCACTCCGGAAATACTGCTGAGCAACGGGGTAATTCATCCTATGCAAAGAGATCTGCCCTAGCCCCCACGATGCAGCAGATTGATACCAGAAGCTGGATATCTTTACACTGTCCAAGAGGAGTACCTTGTAGAGATTCTCAGCGCTCTTCAACTCCTGAGCATTGAGTGTGCAATCAGCCATCACGCGTAGAGCTTCGACTGCCCTCTCATTCTTGCCTTCTCTCTCAAACTTCTTCATTGCAGTTTCGGCTTCCATCATTCCCTTTTTGAAATCTGATGCTTGATGAAGTTTCACAGCATTGCTCAGGTGTTCTTCAGAAGTGGGGGACATGCCGGTTCATCTCTCAACCTAAGATATCAAGTCATTGGTCACTATGCAGTTACACGAGTTTCATTTGCACCAGCAAATTTCACTAATGCAACTCCAACCAGAGCAATAGCTCCAGCAATGAGGGTGATGACCTCGGGAGGTTCACCCAATGCAAAGTCGCCTGCGACACTAACGAATGGCACAAGAAAGAGAAAGGATGATGCTTTAGGAGCACCAAGCAACTCGATAGAAGAAAAATAGAGCACGTATGCTAGACCTGAGGCGAGGACGCCCGAGAACAACAGCCCAGTCACGAACCAAGCATCCAGCACCAGAATGAGAGAGGCCCCATCCAAGACCATGAGCAACATAATTGGCAGAATCATTACTGTAGACGCTACGTGCTTAACAGTCATGACGATGTACCTGTTTGCTCCATCTAGATAATGCAGTGTGATTGTGTAAGCTCCCCAAGCAATCATACCAATCAGCGCAAGAACAATACCAAGCTCGAGTCCTGGAGAGAGCGCGACAGAGTTCCAGAGAAATGTCAAGCCACCCACAAGACCAAGAATGAATCCGCACACCTTGAGGATGGTAACCCGTTCCCGCAGATAATAGACGCCATACAGAAAGACGAGAAAAGGACAGAGGTTCACAATAATGGAAGTGGTTCCAGAGCTCACGAATTCAGCACTCGAATGAATAGCAATCACAAAGACAGAAGAGAAGAAGGCACTGAGGAGGAGGATGGCCTTGTATGGCCGTGTTTCTTCTCGTATTTCAGAAATGCCTCTGCCTTGGTATATCATCACGAAGACCATCGTGACAGCACCTAATAGATATCTGAAGAACGCAAAGAGAATACCTGAAACACGAACAGGCTCTATCCCGGAGAGAAGACGAGAAACAACATAATTAGCTCCCCAGAGAAGGATGATGACTGCAAGCAAGAGATACGGGCGTCTCGATATCACAAGCTGGCGAGCAAATCTAGACTACTTAGCACTAGCGGTAGAGCTGGCAGGTCATTTACGATATGTCAGGACCACTTCATCGGATAGGGGAACAATCTTCAAGAATGGGCTAGCAGCCTTCGGTGCTTTCTCAACAATGCTCCCGCCATAGACTCTCACCATGGACATGGGCACACTGGGAGGAATGTGAATCTCAATCTCCTCGGGGAACGACTCCATTCCCACCTCAATCTGGTGTTGGTTCGCGGACATCCCAGTCTCAAGATAAGCTGGTCCTCTTTTCAATGGTAGTTGATAGATGAGAAGCGGTCTCTTGGCAGTGAACCAGTCTTCAGGTACACCCGATAAGATGACTAGACTAGAGTCGTCTTCACTGATCAGCATATCACAGAGAAGTAGAATCAGATCGGCAGAGGCGGCAACACTCAGTCCTGCACCTGCAGAACCACCAAAAGTGCGCAGGTTGACGAACTCGGGAAGATGAAAGTCATCCGACATGAATTCAAGCGCTCGATTCAGGATTGGTTCGACTTTCTCCCGTTGCCTTGTCTTCACATAGAAATGAGCTAGACGGAGAGCAAGATGACTCGAGTACTTCTCGTCGGGTTGGTGAACCTTCCAGAGACCATTGACCATCCTCTTCGGTGATATCTTGTCGCTCAGTCGTAGAAGGAAAGATGTGTCAATTGCTTTTATCCGGAGAAGTGCAGCAGATGCAAGGAGATCCAAGATTTCCTGTTCGACTTGCTCACTTGCTGGGTCTGTCGGCCGGAGCCAGCGGGCCTTGTCAATCTCAGCACAGGTTTCGACCATGTATGTCTGATACTGCTCGATTGTATCATTGAGATTGAGTGTCAACTCACTCTCGTGCAGGGGAGAGACTGTGGCGACTGCTGACTCAAGTGCCGCCAGATTCCACAACATCTGCCTTAGGTCAGAGAGCACGCCCGCTCTCATGACGAGATGATGTTGCAGAGGTTCATCATCTGACTCTCCAACCTCATGCGCTCTGGGTATCATTCTGCCTCCAAGCTGGACTCTTGCAGCTGCAACCACTCCCGCAGTGAGTTGCTTGAGAAATCTCAATCGGTCTACAGTCAGGGTCGCTCCTTGGGCATACTCAAGATACTGATGAAAGCCCCAGAGCAGGGGACTAGACATAGAAAGATCCAGTTGTCCATCTGGAATACTCATATGCTCGCTGAGCGCCTCGACAATCTTCTTCGCCACAATCGTACAACCAGATCTTAGAAGGGCACCGAGTACTCGCATTCGCTCAATCCAGTCTAGAGAAGCAAGATGAGAATCCTCTGGAAACATGACAGGAAGGGCTTGCATAGCGAGAGAAACAGTGGCTTGAGAGAATAGAGAGTCCAGTCGCTCTTCAGGGAATGTGGTTTCAACACGAAGATCAGAGAAATCAAACCACGCTCCAATGCTATCTTCACGGTCTTCTGTTGATGGCTTCAATGGGCTGTGGTCATCTGTCTTCCCAATTGATGCAAGTGGAGACCAGAAGAAGATTCTTTGAGTACCTGCAGGAGTGAGCGAAACATCGAATCTCATTGCGATGGTAGCCTGGCCAGCAACAGAGGCAGTCCGGACATCATGACTCTCAGGCATGTGCTTCACTTTCTCTGCGAAGTCAGGATCATCAGCCTCGCCAAAGACGATAGCAGAGGGGGATTTGTCGAACATCAGAGCCAAGAAACTGTTGGCGTAGATGCATCTTCTTTCTGCATCGTATTCGATGAGTTCAATGGGTTCAACACCGAGAACGGACATGGGACGCAGGAGCACGTAGAATGCAAACGTTGTCTTTTCGAGTCCATGATTTCTGAGAACAACTTCGTTGAAGACGTATTCAACGTCATCCTTTCTTATATGATAGACAAGTCTAGTGAACTCAACAGATTTGATGTAAGTCTTCCACTCGTAGACCTGGTCGTCGGAAGATACAAGACTGAGTTGTGGACCATCCTTTCCTATTAGGGCCGGAAAGATAATTTCGTTTTCTCTCTGCAACCACATATCAATAGATTCACAGTCGATTCGCGGGATGACGAGGCCTCTGCTGTCTGCAATGCCGTACTGCTTTGCACCTACACCCCCTATCAGCGACCAATTACGGTACATGTTATTGCTGAACTCGGTGACAAGACCCTGCTCCTTATCAAAGTCCTTGAGAGTCAGGACTGCCCATGAAGGAAGCATCCATTGTTCTGCATCAGGATAGAGTCGCGCATTGAGCTGACTTCGTAGATTGTCTATCTCATCTACTGGGAGCATCCCGTCCCGAGGAGGAGTGAGTCCATGGTGCTTTGCGACTCTCCTAAAACGTTCCAATCGGGCGAGTTCATTGATGATCAATACAGGACCCCAGCTTGCAGATATTAACTATGTACTATATGAATCGGAGTTATCAAAATGCCTTATTTGTAGTATTCGTCTGTCAGTGGAATCATGATAAAGAGCGAGTTGCGACGATTGATGATAGAGGAATGACCATTCTTTGGGGATTGAGCCTTGGTTCTGCCACTTTATGTCTATATACTCATCCCTATCAAGAGGGGATGTGTCCAGGCCTGTGATCCTATTCCATTCCAGATTCAGGGTCTTTAGAGCCTTGCATTCAGAGAGCGGATTCAGGTCCACAGATGTCAGTCTATTCTCGCTGATATCAAGGAGTTGAAGAGCTTTACATTGAACGAGTTGTGTCAGATCCACAGATGTCAACCTGTTTCCTCCCAGATACAGATGGCCGAGAGAACGACATCTGGAGAGGGGAGTGAGGTCCACGTTGGTGAATTTGTTTGTTTCACTATCCAAATAACTGAGCTCGCTGCATTCAGAGAGAGGGGTCAGGTCTATCTCGTCAATATCTGTTTCATATAGTATAAATCTTCTAAGCTCGGGACAGTTTGAAAGAGGACCTAGGTCAGCAGACCGTAGCGGATTCGATGAAAAGCTGAGAGATTTCAGTTCCGACAATTCCTTCGCAAAACCAAGATCAATTCTCGACAACCCGTTGCTTTTGTTAGAAAAATGGGCCTTTGCTAGAAGGTTGCTCAGGGAATCTCCAGTGGGCCTTTGTTAGAAAAATTGATAGTCTGAGACACGGACTTGCTCAGCTTGGTTGGAAGGTCGATGGGAATGATGCTCGATTCCGAGCCTTTCCTGAAACGTGGACATCTATCATGTGCTGGAAGTGTGGAAGCATGGGTGAACGACCCAAACAGAACTACTTCAAGTGTCCCTACTGCCGACATAAGACCAACGCTGACCGAAATGGTAGTATCAACATTGCTGCACGCATGCTCACGCTCACAAAGTCACTGCACTCTGTGAGGGGACTAGGTCTGTGGACTAGAGCCTTGGACAGGGCTCGACATGCACGACTGAAAGCCCAAAAGAAGATGTCTTCTCTAGGGAAGTCCTTACTCTCTGTGAAGGAACAGACATCAGGTTCTGGAGAGCCCGCGGCTGTTCACTTTGTTCAAACGGACCTTGCCAGTTTCAGCAATGAAACTGGTGAGAGTGATGATGACCCCGCCGTGGTAAGTACTGTGGAAATCCTCTCTGTGGCTGGAAGTGATGCTCCAGCAATAAAACAGGAGAAGGAAGCCAGGTCTTCAGGAGGGATTCCATCCCGATGATAGCGGACAATGCTCTTGCTGATTTCTCATTCCTATGGAATGTGAGAAGTGGTGACACTGGCAGGAGAGGGGTGGAACACAGAAGTATCTTGCAGTTGAGTGCCACTCACCATAAAACGTAAGATCCGGGTTATCATGATAAACGCTTAATAGAAAACGACTTGAGGGGGATTCTGAATCTCGTAGGCAGTATGATTGTACTAGCGATGCTGCGCGCGCAGAGAGTGAGGAAAAACAGATGGCAGAAGTTCTAACGAAACCATCAAGGCGAATAAGGAACATGGTAGCTAAGGAGCTACGCCTCATAGTGAAAGATAAGGTTGCCATCCTCCTGATCTTCATGCTGCCAGCAGCTCTGATTGGAATGCTGTGGTATGTGACTGAATCTAGTTCCATGGGTGGTATGGACATTGGCGGCAGTAGTGGTGGTGGTTCATCTGGTGGTGATAACGAAACTGTCATAGAGAGTGACATCATATTGGGTATCATCGATCTAGACACAACGCGAACGTATGAGGGCGAAGACCTCTCTGAAAACCTGACAGCATACATCAAGAATTTCGTCAAAGAGCTGATTATCTATAATAGTACAGCTGATGCTTACAGAGACCTCTATGAGAAGGCCATTGATGGGTACATAGTGATACCTGATGGCTTTGAGGCCAACTTGACGGTCAACGAGCCAACATATATTGAATTGCACGTAGATTCAACTGATTTTCTGGGCTCTGCTACAATACAGGGCGTTGTCCAAGGAGCTACCATAATGTTCAGGGTCTCTAAACTCTGGATACGTTCCGAGATCTTTCCTGGGGTAGTCATCGAGTTCGCGCCGCAGGGAGGGTACTTGGAGGCTGTCTTTGGTGGATTCATAGTCATTTTCTCAAGCTACTTGGGAATCGCGATGACGGCTGCGCAGAGTATTGTCGGAGACACACCACTTCGAAGAATGCTCCTGACGCCTACGAGTAGGCTAGAGGTCGTATTCTCCAAAGTGATTGCCTATGTCATCATCGGATTTCTGCAATCCCTCCTTCTTGTTACGCTCTGGGTGCTGGCATTCAACCTTAATCTAAACACGAATTTCTTCTCGCTTGTCATCATCATGAGCTTCAGCGCCCTGACGGGATCGGCCACGGGAATTCTGATCTCAGCTGTTGCCGGTACAAGGCTTCAGGCAAATCAGATGTTCTTGTTTGTCCTATTTGCCACACTGATATTGTCTGGATTCTTCATTGATGTCGGCGTGCTAGATAACATTCTTCCAATGAATCAAGGACTCAAGCTTCTGATTGACACAGCATTCAAGGGTTTGTCATTGCTTCAGGTACTAGATAAGATATTCATACTTCTCGCATTCTCAGTGGGTGCAATGCTCCTTGCAACCTTCATATTCGCCAGAAAACCAACTTTGGGATAGGATAGAAACATGATACCAGACGCAGAACATGTCGGGACGCACGAGGAGGAGAAACCAGCCTTTGTTGAGGAGGCGTATTTCTCCGGCGCAAGGATAAGCGAGGCAATCGACTGGTGCATCACTCGCCAAGACCGAGAACTGCATTGCGAAGTGGAGGGCGTCCTCACCGATACAGGCAAAGAGATTCGATTCAAGGGGCGGATTCTGAAAGTCAAGAAGAGCGTACTCTCTAGGAGAATCGCTGTCCACGTGGATGAGGACCTCCGCAGAAGGAGAGCCGGAGAATTGGACAAGATACTCACAGTTGGGGGTGAGGGTTCAAGTCAGGAGGATGTGGGTGCCACTCAGATTACCGTGCAGAACTATCTGAAGAGAAATATGTCTGATGACCTCTATTATGATGGAAAGGACCTTCAGCAGGCAGTCAAGGAGCTCGAGAAGGTCAAGGGCCAGGATGTGGTGTGCACTGTCTGGGGAAGACGAGCATCAGATAGGCTTCCAATAATGATAGAGGGTGTAGTTGTGGGAGCTACCACCGCACCCGCACCCATCTTGCCAGAGGGGTCTCTAGAGGTCCGTGTCGAGCCTGAAGGTGATGTAGGAGAGCCGAAGATCTACTATATCGCACAGCCACAACTACTCGTAGGACCCAAGTACAATCCAACTCTGACAGTCCTTGCCGATAAGGTCTATATCATGCCCTTTGCATGGAAGCAGGCTCCTGAATACCGAGATGTCGTATCCATCCGCAACCTGACAGTCGTTGTGAAGAGCGGCCAGAAACTCATAGAGAATGTGTCATTTTCGATTAAGGAGGGCGAGATGCTTGCAATCATCGGAGAGTCGGGAGCGGGCAAGTCAACCACTGTCAAAGCACTGATTGGGGACATACCAAGCACCGGAGTGTCTCGGATTGCAGGGATTGACTCGCGACAGACTCAGAAGGTCAGACACTTCTTCGGGTATTGCCCACAGGATTTGTCCTACATGTATGAGACCTTCACTCCGCTGGAGAACATTATCGCATTTGGAAAGCAATACAACATCCCTGAATGGCAACTCATCCAGAGAGGAAAGACCCTTCTTCGTGACTTTGGAATTCTCGAGAAGGGCAATAGTCCAACGTCCGAGCTCTCGGGAGGACAGCAGAGAAGAGAGTCCATTGCCATTGCGCTTGCGCACAATCCCAAGGTCCTATTAATGGATGAGCCAACCTCGGGGTTGGACCCAGACAATAGGAGTGAACTCTGGAACTATCTCACCTTCATCAACCAGGAGTATGGCACATCGATCATAGTCATTACGCACTACCCCGTTGAAGCAGAGTTCTGCGATAAGGTGGCGGTATTCATGAGAGGGAAGAGCCTTGTTGCATATGGAACTCCAACAAAGTTGAAGGAGTCCATGCCATCAAGAGGTTTCGCAGTGGGAATTGTCTTGGAGGAGGTGGACCCGCGGGCTCTGAAGACTCTGGAGAGTGTTGAGGGGGCAAGATTCGTCCTTCAGAGAGGCGAACTGCTAAAAGTCTTCACTGATGATCCGCTTGAGATTGTCGCAGAGAGATGTGTGACCGCACTCAAGGAACGGGACATCGCAGTAAAGATAGTCAAGACAAAGTCTACAGCTGATATGGTCGACTATTACATAGCAATTACTAGAGGGCTTGTTCAAGGCACGATTGAGAAGTGATGAAATGTCAAAGACCACGAGAGCAATGCCACAGCTGTGCCTAAGGCTGTTCACATGCATTATGATCGCCTCGATCATGCTCAGTGGTATGACTAGTATTCCTATTGTCACAGGAACAGCAAGGGACCAGATACTGCCGCAGGACAAGATTGACACGACACTACTCAATCGGACACAGGTTGAGGAACGACTTGAGGTTCTTGTCGGCTACGATGATGTGGCTTCGTATAAGGCACAGAATGCGATACTGATTGCTGATGAGACCGCGGAGTTGTTGGATACTTTCGAGTTTCTCAATATGATACGGGTGAAGATGCTCAGCACGTCTTTGGCTGACCTCGCCAGAGAAGCCTTCATCACGAAGATATGGTCAAATCAGGTCACCGCAATAAGGCAGACAGAAACCAATACCATCGCAGAACTCGAGGACTATGTACCTCTAATCGACCGAATAGGTGCGAGAAACCTCGTCGAGGCGGGATACAATGGAACAGGTGTGGTCATTGCTGTCCTCGATACCGGAGTGGACCCGCTTCATCCAGACCTGACAGTCTCAGCATTCGCATCCTTTGTCGAGGCAGATACACTTCCTCTTGACCTCATTGGGCATGGCACCTATGCAGCCTCAGTCGCTATGGGAAATGGCAATATGTCCGACGGAAGGTATGCAGGCATAGCTCCTGGAGCAACATTGCTCTCTGCCAAGGTCACTTTGGGAGGTCTCTTTGCAGCTCCAAGTTGGATAGTCTCGGGTATTGAATGGGCAAGCAGCCGAGGGGCAGACATCATCCTCCTACCATTCAATACCTTTGGTGCTCCGGGCGACGCGGTTTCAGTGGCCATTCAAGAGGCCACAGAGAAAGGCATCTTTGTCATCGCAGCTGCTGGTGACGATGGCCCGGACTATCTCACAGTCATGTCGCCGGGAGGGGGTGCAGCAGCGTTCTGTGTGGGCGCCTATGATACAGAGAAAGAGGAGATTCCCGATTTCTCAGGAAGAGGCCCTTCCCTTGACCTGCTCACCAAACCAGACATCGTGGCGCCTGGTGTCGGAATCGTTGGTGCTAAGGCCGGGGTGGGTCTTGGTAGCCTGGGATTTGGTGACATTGATCTTACTGACTTGGGAGATCTCGGTGGTCTTGGAGGTCTTTTGGGAAGTTCCCTTGGCGAAACTGTGGAAGAGAACTTCACTATTGCAGATACGACGACAGCTTCGGCAGCCATCACCGCCGGAGCTGCAGCGATATTGCTTCAAGCCTTTGATAGAGCAACTCCAATCACCCTCGGAAATGTCCTCCGGGATACGGCCAACCCAATAGGGTACGGGGCAAATGATGGCGGAGCTGGCCTTCTGAACATTCAAGGCGCTTTCGATTATCTGAGTATGCGACAGACCCCTGTAAGTCCCCATAATCGTGCGACGGGTACACCACTTCTTGCTCTGGGTCTTGTATCTGCATCCGGCAGAAATGCATCGACAACGATGTTGATGAGCAGTTTTGGTACCACGGTCGTTGCCCTTGACTCACGCAATCCTCAGGACTCGGGCATCCATCTCATGCTGGGTATGTTCTCGCTCAAGTGGAACGACATGGATCCGGTGAACCTGATGATGTTCGATGTCAAGCGCGAACTGCATCAGGTCGTGATGGCAAGCACACTGACGAACTATGACCGCCATATTGGTATCCTGTCATATGAGGATGAAGTCTTCGTCACTCTGGTCGTCGAGTCATACAACCTCACTACCTACTCAGCACTACCTCTGACCGCATTCAGAATCACGCCGTACATTCTCAATCTTGGGCCAGAACCGATTGAGAACGTGAGCCTCTACGTCTCATATTCGCTAGATCTCTTCTTGGATGGGAGAGATGACCACGGCAAGTATGACCTTGATAATGAACAGCTATTCGCCTATGGTCTGTCTGAGGACTATGGCAATTTCTATCTTGGGCTCAACTCAAGCATTCCCTTATCAGCATTCGAGGTGGGCAACTCCTCAGAGATATCGAATCATATCTCAGACAATGCTCTGACAGGGACTACTGCCTTTGACGGGAGCGTAGCGCTTGCATTGCAGTGGGACTTTGGAACGGTTGAGGTAAACAACCCCGTGAATGTCACAATCGCACTAGGCTTCGGAGAGAATAGAACAGTCCTTGATGCATCAATAGACGCAATGTGGCTGAACGAGGTTCCCAGCTTCATCGCCAATCAAGGAGACCTCATTGTTGTAGAGGCCAATCTACCACGGATAGTTGCGATAGGACAGACCTACGTGTCACAAGCACTCATCATGAATGTTGGAGTCTACAATTCATCAGCAATTGCCGCAATGGTCGTTGCAGAAAATCTTGGCGACAGCGGAGCGTTGTTTGCTGAATACTTCTCATACGACATTATTAGACCATTCCAAGCGATGAGTATGACCGCCACATATCATCCAGAAGGAGCTGGCATCAGAACTGCGGTTTGGGCGGTGGCAGCGAGCCTCGAGTCCGTGATTGGACTGACTCAGAATATTAACACCTTAGTTCTTGGTATCCTAGATGACTTTCTGCTTAGAGACATCTTCATTATCTCGCCTATCTCATCTACTTCCGTCTTTCCGAAGATAATTCCATTCGCACCATTCGATATCCGATTCCCTGCAGACTTCGGGCTCTATAGCTTTGTTCTAACTACGACCGAGTCCCTGGGAAATATGACCATCACAAATCATGGTAATGCATCAGACTGGGGCAATATGTCCCTCACGCATGCAGACACGATTGAGGGATTCTATGACTTCTCGCTGTTTCTGTTGTCCCCACCTATAGGCATGGATGGGTATCATAGATGTGACTATGTTATTGAAACAGACTATGGATGGACCATGAATATCACCCTAGAGAGAGTGATCAAGTATCCTCGGGCAATGATGCTCTTGGACACATCGCATGGGGGTGGATTCGGCTCTCTTCTAGGAGATATGAGTCTGGGCGGCAATTCGGGTGGCCTCACAGGAGGTGAAGGAACCCAAGGGCTTGAGTTCCCTCTTGCTCAGGAAGAAGGATCAGGTGATGCTGGAATCTCATTGGACTTCAACCTCGGAGACCTAGGGAGTCTCGATTCTCTCACAGGACTCCTAGACTCCTTCAGAATGACGACTTTCTCAGGTCTCTCAAACATGAAGAAGAGCATGGCCAATGTCGGTCTGGACCTAATAGAAACACCTGGAATGAATCTTGATGCCGACCTTCTCATATCCTTCTCAACAGTGTTCATTATCGCTCCAACTGATGAGTACAACTCAACGGACATCGATATACTCAGAGAATTCACAGCAGGCGGCGGCACACTTGTCATCCTGGGCGACAACGATGACAATGCGAACATCTCAGCTCTAAATCCGCTTCTCATGACATATGGGTACTTCTTTGAAGGAAGTCACTCTGAGGAGAACACAACAGAAATCGAGGCAACTTCCCTCCTAGGAGCAGGACTCCAATCGGTCTGGTTGGGTGGCGGCACATTCATCATGAACAATCAGTCCAATGCCCAAGTGAGGCTCAATGGCAACAGTGTGGCAGTACTTGACCAAACAGTTCCCGAGATTGCGATCTTCGGTTCTTCGAGGATATTCATGAACAAGAATCTGGCCAAGTGTAACAACAGCATGCTTCTCGACAATCTCAATCAATACCTCTTGAGGAACACACTGACGACATCGACTAGTCTGTCTGAAAACACAACAATGTATCCAGTCGGCGAGAGTGTCTATGTCAATCTCGTTCTCAAAGACATCAACGGAAATCCTGTGAACGACCTGTTCGTGGCCATCGTCTATGAACTTCCTAATGGAAACCTCTCGTATTTCATTGCGGGATTTGTCGAGAAGGGTCTCTACTCATCTCAGTTCGCCCCTGGCTCATGGAACTCTGCAGGGAGAATCAATGGCATCTTCATCATTCTTGGTGATGAGAACCATGCAATGACCTATGCGAGCGTCTACTTCTTCCTATATGAGTTGCCACCAACCACGCCGACCGTTGATCCATTCAAATGGCTCACCATGCCCCAAGTTGCGTTCATCACGTCAATAGGCATTTTTGGTACACTAATCGGAGGTCTGGTGTATAATCGTAGAAGAATGAAGAAGAGGCTCCGAATTCCCGAGATCGATGGCGACCTCCGTCGTGAGATTGACAATACACTGAACACCCTCCTAGCCGCATTCGCGCAGTTGGAGGAGCTCATCAAGCGAGAGGATCTCGACCGGATTCAGAAGGTCGAAGCGCTTCGCGTCCTGATGCAGAGCATCGAGGAAGGAAAGAAGATGTTCGAGCGCGTGAGCGACAAGGTGGGAGGTATATAGAGTGGGCAAAAGGAATGAGCGCACATCGAAGGAGACCCACAGAGAGATTGACATCATTGACCTGAAGGTGGCCTTTGGGGACTTCTATGCGTTGAAAGGTGTGTCCTTCTTTGCTAGCAAAAAGGAGTTCCTCGGCGTCATTGGAGCCTCAGGAGCAGGGAAGACGACCGTATTGAGAATCTTGACAGGACAGATACGACCAACCTCGGGGCAAGCCTTTGTTGGCGGATATGATGTGACCAAGAAAGCGAACCTCATCAGCCTGCTTGTTGGATACGTCCCCCAGCTCGAACACCTCAGTCTTTATTATGATTTCACGCCACTCCAGAATGCACAGTTCTTCGGGAGATGCTATGGGCTCAGACCAAAAGAGATAGAGGAGCGGGCAAGGAGCGTCCTATCAATTCTAGGATTTGATGAGGACCTGATGACCAAGCGCGTGGACAGACTCTCCGGTGGAGAGAGAAAACGCGTTTCAATATGCCTTGGCATGGTACACAATCCGCCAGTTCTCTTGTTGGACGAGCCCACTACCGGGCTTGATGCACATCTCAGGCATGAGACCTTGAACTATCTCAAGATGCTCAACTACGAACTCGGTACGACGATGGTCATCATCAGTCATGACCTTGAGATTGTTGACTACTGTACGCGTGTGGTCCTCCTCGAGGGAGGCGAGATCAGCCAATTTGGTACGCCCGAGGAATTGATATCGACCCTTCCAGGAAAGGGAGAGAGCCTGAGGGTCACACTAAATGCACTCACGCCTGAGATCATGCGGCGCATCATGGCCATCCCAGATGTGCAATATGTCTCTCTCTCCGGAAGAAACGCAGTAAAACTCTTCATTGATGAACCAGCTGACCATCTGTTGCCTGTCATTACGAGGCTCAACGAGATGAAGATGCCCTTTGATGGGGTCGAACTCGTTGAGTCGAACTTCTTTGACTACTTCCAAGTCAAACCGTGGAAGGAGGAAAGGATTGGAGGAACTACATCATGAAAATCTATCATGCAATCATTGCCATTATGTTCGTTTGCGTTCTCGCTGGCGTAAG
Organism: uncultured archaeon; assembly: GCA_964354495.1. Taxonomy (GTDB): domain Archaea; phylum Asgardarchaeota; class Thorarchaeia; order Thorarchaeales; family Thorarchaeaceae; genus SMTZ1-45. The sequence goes on from CAYHAA010000004.1 coordinate 109,702, forward strand.
TAGTCAGACACTGACGATTGATCCGAGCCAGTTACCAGTCAACATCCAATCCCCACAAGGACAATACACTCTATCCGAAATCGCTCCTTTCTCTACGGCTCTGGTATGGTCGACCACTACAGGCAATCAGATAGTGGACATCGTAGTGGATAATTTCGATTCTGATGGTAAAGATGAGGTGGCAGTCATCTCTCAGAACGGCACACTTTCTCTGTTCGATGATGATGGTACGCTTCTGTGGCGGTTGACTCTCAGAGCCACGCCCTACGATATAGCATCCCTCGATGGAACCGTGGCTGCAAGCAAGGAGATTCTTGTAGGGACGTCCTCAGGCATCTTGGTTGTGGGAGCAAACAAGTTCGTTCAGATGAATGTCACTCTCCCTGAACCTGTACACGTAGTTGCGGCAACAAACCTTGACAGTGATGCCTTGGAGGAGATAGCGGTTGGTTGCGATGACTTCTATATATACGCTTACAATGTAAATGCCACCCTTCTCTGGAGCCATCTGAGCAATGGCAGGATTCGCTTGCTGACTGCAGTTGACATCGATGCTGACACTCGTGAAGAGGTCCTTGCTGCATCTGACACAAAGCGATTCACCCTCCTGCAGGACACTGGCGCTGTCATCTTCAATAAGACATCTACCTCTGCAATTAGCGCTGTCCGTCTTGGAGACCTCACTACTGCTGGCAATCTCGATGCTGCTATCGGGTTTGAGAATGGAACCATCAGCGTTGTCCATGCAGATGGCACCATAGCCTATACCGTCAATGCTGCAGGCAGCATCACGGCCCTTGAGGTGGGAGATCTGATGACAGGTGGGAGGCATGAACTCGCTCTCGGCACATCATCCAGCGTCCTGACCATCTATGACTCAAGCGGCGGCCTATTGTGGAACAGGACCCTTGGTGGTGCGGTCAACAGGGTACTATTCTCTAATATTGGTGCCACGACCAATGCCCAGGTGCTTGTGGCAACGAACAATATGGTGACCATGTACAATTCGACTGGCTGGAGGACCCTGCAGACCAACATCCCCGGGCTCACCCGGGTCATGACCTACGGCGACCTTGACGGCTTCGGAGGGCAGGAGTTTGTTATCGGTACCAACAGTGGTGCCGTTTCAGCCTATGGTCGTGACTTTGACAAGGATGGGCTTGCGGATGCACGGGAGATACTCATTGAGGGTACGCTCTATGATGATTCGGATACCGATGACGATGGCTTGAACGACGGAGATGAAGTTCTCACTTATGGCACATCACCCCTCCTGCCAGACACAGACTCTGACAAGATCTCCGATTTTGCAGAGGTCGTCACTTATGGCACGGACCCTAACTCTGCAGACTCGGACAACGATAAATTGACCGACTGGCAGGAAATCTACCTCGGAACAGATCCCAACGCAGCAGACACTGACGGTGACACGCTTACAGATTATGAAGAGAACAACATCACCCTCACTCTGCCCACTCAAGCTGACAGCGATGACGATGGTACCAATGATGCTCAAGACGACAATGATGGGGACGGACTGACCAACATTCAGGAGGTTCGCCAGACCAAGACCGATCCTAACGATGTCGACAGTGATCATGATGGTACCACTGATTATTATGATGATCAAGATGGTGACGACCTTGCCAACTGGAAGGAGATTCAGCTGGGCACAGGTGTCTACGATGCGGACACTGATGATGATTTGCTACTTGATGGGTATGAAGTCAAGGTGAGTAAGACATCGCCACTCTCGGAAGACACTGATAATGACCAATTGACTGACTACGAAGAGGTCATGATTGTGCATTCAGACCCGTTGAAAGCGGATGGAGACAACGATGGGCTTACTGATTATGAGGAATATGTCACCTATGGAACTCTGGTCGATGACCCAGACTCGGATAATGATCTCATCAGTGATGGGGACGAAGTGAATATCTATCACACAGATCCCTTGAATCCGGACTCTGACGGTGATCTCATTGATGATGGACTTGAGGTCAACTACTGGCGGTCAGACCCCAATGCTGCTGATACGGACCTTGATGGTCTCGATGATTATGCAGAGTGCTATACATGGCATACGAACGTCACAAAGAGCGATACGGACGGAGACACACTCGGAGACGGGCTGGAAGTCCTGACATATGGTACTAATGCCACACGGGTCGATACTGATCTTGATGGCATCAAAGACCCTGACGAGGTAAAGTATCTCGCGAATGGCTGGAGTGCTACGAATCCCCATACTTTTGATGCAGTCATTCTTGATGGAAACTGGGACTTTGACGGAGACCGGTTGACGAACTATCAGGAGATCTACTTGACACGTACAAATCCTACGCTCATGGACTCCGGCGGGCTACCTCTCACTGACGATCTTGAGGACTCTGATCTAGATGGGCTCAGGAACTACGATGAGCTCTTCGTCACCTTCTCACTGCCCAGAAACCCCGATACAGATGGTGACAAAGTCAAAGATGGGGACGAGTGGTACTTGCTCCATACAGACGTCAATGACCCAGACTCAGATGACGACTCGATAGGCGATTATGATGAGGACTTCGACGGAGACAAACTGTCAAATGGCGTCGAGCTATACATCACTGGTACCAAGTTCAATGTGACCGATTCAGATAGTGACTCTATATCTGATTATTATGATGACGAGGACGACGACCAGCTCCCCAATTGGTTCGAGGTCATGATGATAGGAACAGACCCCCAGTATAACGATACAAACGATAACGGTGTGTATGACTGGGAGGAGGACCCTGATAATGACAATCTCATCAACCTGGATGAGCTCCTTCACAACTGCGACCCACTTGCTGCCGATACAGACTCCGATGGGTTGACGGATGCAGAGGAGGCCTTTGACACATTCACTGGCCCTACGAACCCTGATGTCGACAACGACGGAATTCTTGACGGGCAGGATGACCAGGACCATGACGGTCTCACTAACATCCAAGAGATACGGACCTATGGCACGAACTGCACAAATTGGGACACTGATGGAGATCGCATCCGAGATGGACTTGAGATAGATTTGGGTCTGAATGCCACAAATGCAGACTCAGACGGAGACGGTCTCTACGATGGCTGGTATGATGCAAATGGCAATGGTATCTACGAGCCACACCTTGGTGAACGTGGAGAGGATGTCAATGTGAATGGCATTGTAGACCCTAACGAAACCTCACCCTTTGAGGCAGATACAGATCAAGATGGACTCGATGATGCTGAGGAGTACTTCTATGGAACGTCACCCCTCATAGCAGATTGCGACGAGGATGGACTTCTTGACTCGGCAGAGGTCAATGATTACTTCACAGACCCATGGAACTCTGACTCTGATTTTGATGGCCTCAGTGACTTCATTGAGGTCAACGTCACAGGCACGAATCCCCTCAACAACATGACCTATGGCGTGCCCGACTATGACTATGATAGTGATGGAGACTCCCTGAGTAACGGTGATGAGATTGACATCTATGACACGGACGCGGGAGATGCTGATTCTGATGATGATGGCATAAATGACGGGGACGAGGTATTGATCTACGGGTCGAATCCATTGTCCCGTGACACGGACGGGGACCTTCTCGAGGACTTTGACGAGATTCTCTATGGGACCAATATCATGGTAAGAGATACAGATGGAGACCAGCTAGATGATTATGTAGAAATCAATCTTCTAGGGACAAACCCACTCCTTGCCTCTACTTATGGCAATGGAACACTGGATGGGCAACTGGACCATGATGGAGATGGGCTATCAAATGCCATCGAGATTTATGGCTACCACTCAAATGCAACCTCACCAGACACTGATGGAGATGGCCTCTGGGACGGTTTTGAGGTTTTTACAACCGGTTCATCGCCGACTGACAAAGACTCGGACGACGATGGTCTGAGTGACTTCGAGGAGTGGACCATTTGGCATACAGATCTCAGTGGAACTGATTCCGACTCAGATGGTCTGGATGATTATACGGAGGTCTATGTATCCCTGACATCGCCCACTTTGTGGGACTCTGATGGGGACCAGTTGAGCGATGGCGAAGAGTGGAATGACTACGGCACTGACCCCAATAACCCAGACACGGACAACGACCTGATTACTGATAAGCAGGAGCTAGACCTCGGTACGGACCCCAGACTCAACGATACAGATGGGGATGGACTATCAGACTGGGAGGAGTGGCAGATATACGGAACCGACCCGACCCAGGCAGATGTTGATGGCGACGGCCTGAATGACAAGGAAGAGATTGAGAACGGCACAGACTGGGAGAATTGGGACTCCGATTTCGATACCATCAGTGACGGAGATGAGGTTAACATCTATGGGACCAATCCATTAGACGCGGACACGGATCATGACAATCTTGCAGATGCAGATGAGCTGTTCAACAGCCATACTCTACCTGACACAAATGATACAGACGGTGACGGGATTCCGGATGACCTCGATGACCAAGATGCTGATGGAATCAGCAACTTTGACGAAATATATCTCTATGAAACCAACTGTACCCTGATTGACACAGATGGAGACCTGTTATCTGATTATTACGAGATTTTCATCAGTGAAACATCACCAACAAAGATTGACACAGACGGGGACGGCCTCAGTGATCGGGACGAGCTCTTCTACTGGTCAAGCAATCCCCTCTCAAGAGACACAGATGGTGATGGTCTAGAAGACTCGGAGGAGGCTCTCACATGGCATACCCTGTTGAACGACACAGATACCGATAACGATTTGCTCTCAGACTATGACGAGATTAAGGTGTTCGAAACCGACCCCCTCCAGTTTGATACAGACGGAGATGGACTTGGAGATGGCGCAGAACTTAACATCCACAACACATCACCGCTTCGCGCAGATACAGACGGCGATGGTCTTTTCGACAATCAGGAGGTCAATGGTATCTACATGACCTTCAACATCAGCGGCGTGATAGAGAGCAGATGGGTATACCCCAATCCGCGAGAAACCGATACTGATTTGGATGGTCTGACCGACTTCCAGGAAACAAACCAGACTGGGACAGACCCAACCCTGTTTAGCACTCAGAAGAATAGCGTTTCTGATGCAGACTGGGACATAGATGACGATATGCTGACCAACTATCATGAGATAGTGTTGACCCTGACCAATCCTCGACTGATAGATACCGACGGGGACGGCAAAATCGATGGGATGGATGATGAGGACAGAGACCTACTCACCAACTGGGAAGAGTGCGTCCTGACAAAGACCAATCCTAGGAATCCAGATACCAACGATAATGGAGTGTCAGACTATAATGACGACGAGGACCAGGACGGACTCACGAACGGTGAAGAAATCAACGACTATGGTACGGACCCGCTCAAGAAAGATACAGACGCAGATCGACTCACTGACTTTGACGAAGTGGATAAGTATGGGACGTCACCTATCCTCAAAGATACAGATGGAGACCTCTTGGATGATGGTGCAGAAATCTTGGACTACAGGACATCAGCTCTCCTGAATGACACAGACTCAGACTTTCTCACAGACTACGAGGAGGTGGTCCTCACCAACACCAACCCGCTGACGAACATGACCCATCCGGGCGTACTGGATGGAGATTGGGATTCGGACGACGACGGACTGAGCAATCTCGATGAACTGAGGACGTACCATACGCTGCCGCTCGATCCAGATTTCGATAATGATGATCTGATTGACGGGCTAGAGGTATTACTGGGGACAAGAATCGATAACCCTGACACAGACGGGGACCTATTGTTTGATGGAGCAGAGTATAGCCTGCACGGCACCTCTCCTCTCCTGAATGATACGGACAATGATCGAATTGGCGATTACGACGAGGTCATGGTCTATCACACCAATGGTGCATACTTTGACACAGACTATGATCTCCTATCAGACTATGATGAGATCTTTGTTCATAGGACAAATCCAAACTCCAATGACACAGATGGAGATGGGCTCAAAGACAATGAGGAAGTCATCACCTACAACTCTGACCCGAACTCAAGGGACGGAGATGAGGACGGGCTCACTGACTATTTCGAGATCTTCACGAGCCACACGCAACCATGGGACAACGATACAGACGGTGAAGGGCTTAGCGATGGCGACGAATGGAATGTCTACCGGACTGACCCCCTGATGCCCGACACTGACTTTGATGGATTGGACGACTATCAAGAGGTGACGGTCTACCACACAGACCCATTATCGGCTGACTCGGATGGCGACGGACTTCTCGATGGTTCAGACTTCATGCCGACCATGCATTGGATATGGCCAATCGTCCTTGCCTTCGGAGGCCTCTTCGTACTGGCAGTCGGAGTCAAACGAATACGGGATAGGTACTTCGTGAAGGAGTACGTCACTACCTCAGAACCTGCAAGCCTTGGCCTTGAGCCCGGAATGGATGTCGCCGTGGAGTACAAGATACGAGGAGGAAAGGTGATCTTTGGCGTGGTGATACGGAACGGTTCGAAGGGTCCCATGCAGAACGTGCAGGTGATACTGGGTGTTCCTGACCTGACCGACGCCATCAAGACACAGACCATCGGTACAGTGGAGTCGGATACGGTCTCCGTGGTAGAGATTGGCTTTGAACTGCAGCCGGGTGCTGAGGGCGAGCTGGTTGGCATGGTAGAGTACGACAGTGTCGAGGGTGAACATAGGATAGTGAACCTGAAGCCAGTCAGGATTGTAGCATAGGCAATAGACTACAGTGAAGAAACCGCAGAGGTATCACAGCTGTGGCGAAGTTTCCCGTGGAGTGATGAGCGCAATAACTAATAGTACTACTCCAACGGCGGCCGAGAGATAGAACGGGAGCGGACCTATCCACGGAGCCCAGACATCTGTGACTGTTTCTACAGAGAGGCTAATGGTTGCATCTTGTGTTATATGGCGGAGCTGAACTGTGAGATTAGTCACATTTTCCCTTGATAGCTCGAATTGTAGGATGCCTGACGAGAATGTCGTAACGTTAGTCAGTCCCAGTGCTACTCCGTCTCGGTCTGTCATGATAGCGACGGCAACTGGGACACTATTGGTTGAGAAGTTGGCAATTCTGATGAATGAATTGGAGTCAATAGAGTCAAGGGACAGATTGAATTCATGGAGCGGATTTGATGCATTCAAGCTGAAGCTATATGAACGAGTAGTCTGAACCTCATCAGACCTAAGGATTGAGCCCCAACCGTTGTAGGTGTATACCAAAGGGGGAGTAATCAAGGCGGCACTAAGGACCACCATGAGAATCACCGCATATCCACGCCTAGTGGGCAAGACGTCCCAATGCCTTACAATGAAGTAGACAAGTGGTATGGCAAGAAATACGAAGACGCTCAGTCCCGGAGCGATGTTGTCAGTGGAGAGATGGGTTCCCCATACTCGGATCAGAAGGTCAAATCGTACTGGCTGATTCTCGTAGCTCGATATTCGGAAGTATGCAGACAAATTAGCTCCAGCAAGGTAGACACCCCGAATTTCTGTGACATTTTGAATGGTAGACTGTGTCACGTTAGGGAGACTTCCAACGAATAGTTGGATGACCACAGGAGATCCGTTTGTGATGAGCTCCTCAATCACCACCTTATCTGAGGGCCCATAGCCAAACTCCATTATCGAAGAATCATCATTCAGAACAACATTCTTCTCGAACACTTGAACATGATAAACAGGATAAACAGGAGAGAGATACTGTGTAAATGGAGCGGCAACAATTCCTATTGTGCCGAGTAGAATGATCAACATGAAACTCTTGGATAAGACTAGGGTCTTCCTAGGGCTCCCCATGTAGGCCACAACTAGACTGTGCCGTGTGAGGAATTGATCTTTTCTATTCAATCATAACGGAGCTGATTTCAATCAAAGATACTTAAGTAGAGGATTGGTCATTCAAAGGACATGTCACTCTTGTTCTTTGGTGTGATCTTCTGGCTCTGCGCAGTGGTCACCATCGTGCTGAAATCAAGTGAGTCACTCAAGACAAGGACCGGACTCATCAAACTCATAAAGCCTATTCCAGCACTGGCAGGTGCTGCCTTTATCGTCCTCATACAGCCTTCCACGAGCCTCTTCTATCTGTTACTGGCAGTAGCCCTGGTCCTTTGTGCACTCGGCGACATCGGTATGGAGATTAACATCCTCCCCGGATTAGGTCTCTTCCTGTTCTCACACATCGTCTATACAGCCAATTTCGCTTGGCAAAGTATGCTCCTCGGATTGCAGATGATGCCGCTTGCAATATTTGTAGTATGCATTGCGTTCATGCTCATCTACATCTTCCTCTACCAGAGATACCTCAAGACGACAACGAAGGATGTCGAGCCAGCGCTACTCAAGGCAGTGATTGTGTATGCTCTCATGATTTCCTTGACGCTCAGTACGTCACTACTTCTATGGTTGGCTTCGGGAACACTTCTCGGATTCATTCCGTTTGTCGGTGCAGCATTCTTTGTGTTCTCCGATTCCGTGATTGGCATCAGAGAGTTTCACCATGACATCAAGAACGGTGAGGTCATCATCCTCTCCACATACTACCTGGCCATCTTCCTGCTCTCGCTCAGCGTAATGATCTACAGCTTCTAATGACTCGCTCTCGATTACAGGTACCTCAAAACATCAATGGACCAGGGCATCCACAGAGGATTGCTGATAGTAAATTCAGGTATTTGCAGTTGTGCAGCAGCAAGTTACAAAGTTTGATAAGAGAGAGAATCTCCACTCAATGAGGGTTGGCAATTGGAAAATGATGAATTGCTGGAGGCATTGGATTCAAAGCTCCGACACTTGAGCCAGACAGGTGTGGTTGAGCCAGAGCAAATCCGTCCAGTTGCCATCATAAACCGTGAAAGAAGACAACTTGGCGACTTAGAGAAGGACTTGCAACAGGTACTTGACACAATCAAGTATGATGAGCGAATTCCGCCGCTCCTCACACGACTTGCTGACTTGCACCTTCGAGAGGCGAACCATAGCAGGGCAATCATACTGTATGAGATGACCTTGGGATTGGATAGCGAACAGGTAGGAGCTTGGATCAATATGGGGCTCAGCCACTTCATGATTGGTGACTCCAAGGATGCCATCAGCTGTTTTGGCAGTGCCCTCGCATTGGAGCCAGAGAATGTGACAGCCCTTGTCTACCTCGCAATGGCTCAACTGAAAAAGGGAGAACTCGATGAGTGTAACAAGAATCTGGACATGGCACTCCGTATTGATCCGAAGATGCCACGAGCGCTGCTGGGAAAGGGAAGGCACTTCAGAGCCAAGGGAAATCTGGATCTCGCAGTAACATGGCTGAAGAGAGCAGTACAAGTAGACCCTGCATTTATGGCCGCTCTCTTAGAGCTCGGCAGTATCTTTCAGATTCTCAAGCAATATGACAAGGCCATTGAAGTGCTCACGAGAGTTCTCTCGATTGATGCCGAACAAGCAGATGCTCTAGCCACGATGGGCGACATCTATTCTGAGAAGAATGACCTAGAGAAAGCGATATACTACTACGACAAGGCAGTCAGTATCAAATTCGATGACCCGGAACTATGGATAAAGAAGGGCGACCTACATAGGGCTCGAAAGACCTATCAACAGGCATCGGATGCCTATCAGAAAGCAATCAACGCAGACCCCGAACACGTTGAGGCTTGGGTGAGAAATGGCGCGGTCATGCTTCTGATGAATGACGAGAAGACAGCCCTGGAGTACCTCAATACAGCTCTTGCCTTGCAGCCAAATAATGCAGAAGTTGCTCACCAACGAGGATTGATCTACTACTCTCTTGAGCGTCATGATGAAGCGCTATCAGATTTCGACCTTGCATTCTCGGTAGACCCCGGAAATCCCAGCCACCTGTACTACAGAGCATTGATGCTTGAGATTCTTGGAAAGAACTCGGAGGCGAAACGTACATGGATTGTCGCCCAACGACTCTTCGAAGAGATTGGAAACACGTCAAAGAGCGCAGAATGCAAGGCCCGAATCAAGAGGATTCTCTAGGACTTGCTAATTCGCCGGATTGAAACTCAATATCGAAAGATAACACTAATAACTTACTTTAAGTAGGTCAGTATTCAGCATTCATAGTCAATTTAGTATGACGTGTGGGTTAACAGCAACATGACCATTGACAACGGGGTTCATCTGAAAAAGGTTGAGAAAGTTAACTGGAGAGAGTTCTTGGGTTCAACAACCTTTATTGAATCGCGAAATCTCAGTCACCTGGTTGGTTGTGAAAGGCTCTTTCTGAAATTCGAAGGTGGCAATCCGACTGGAACACAGAAGGACAGGATTGCTCTTGCGATTGTCGAGAATGCACGATCACAGGGAGCTAAGGCGGTGTGCGCTGCTTCATGCGGCAACTTCGGCGCAGCATTGGCATGGGCTGCACGGATTGTCGACATTCCTGCACACATCTACATACCCGAAGGTTACCACTTGCCTAAGGATCGCTTGAAGCGAATTCAAGATGCGAGAGCAGAGCTGCACTTTCTGCCGGGCCAGTATGAGGACCTCGTTGAATTATCATCCAAAGACGCCTTGGAAAAAGGATGGTACAATGCTAATCCTGGAACACCTGGAGTGAAGGAGATATCTCTCGAAGCATATGAGGAGATTGCCTTTGAGATCTATCGTGACATTCGAAGAGCTCCGAACTATTTGTTCTGCCCTGTCGGAAATGGCACGACTTTTGCGGGAATATATCTAGGATTCAAGAAGCTGTATGATACGGGAAAGATCCAAGCAGTGCCGAGAATGGTGGCGACTAGCACACGACGCGGCAATCCAATCGTAAAGTCATTCAAGATGAACAGCAGGGTCATCGCGGATCTCAGTCGTGAAGAAGTAAAAGAAACTGACATCAATGAGCCGCTCACCAACTGGCATTCCTATGACGGACAGGAAGCCTTGGATGCAATTTACGAGTCGAATGGATTTGCCGATTACGCGTCAGAGTCCAAGATGATGGAGTTCAGCAAATGGTTGAGACTAGAGGAAGGCCTACATGTCTTGCCCGCATCTGCAAGCACGCTTGCTGTGATGTCTGACCTTGCAGACGACAAGGTGGTAATTAAGGGATCCTTCGCTGCTATTCTCACTGGCAGGGACTTTGAGTAGGAAAGAGTCTTCAGAAGCATAGTTGATACTCTAGAGAAATAGCTGCATGGTGATGTTGCCTGTTTCTTCGTCTGAGTCAACAACTCTGAATCCAATATGCTCATAGAAAGAACTGAGATGGAATCCAACCTCATTCTCAAACTCAGTATCAAGCTGTATAATTCTATAACCCATCTTCTTGGCCCAACGAATGAGCGCTGTCATAATGATTCGTCCAATTCCTCTCCCTCTCTGCTTGACTGCAATCGTATCTAGATAGAAGATTTCAGTCAATACTCCATGAAGCGTGTAGCCCAATACCTGTCCACTGGGAACTCCATCCACAGTGATGAACATCATGAGGACATCTTCTTCTGCCAGCCGCTCCATAATCTCCTCTTCACTGTAGGTAAGGGAGGGCCTGAATGAGCTCTGCTCTATCTCCCGATACCAAGTCAGGTACTGCTCAGACCAGGTTTCAGGAAAGACAAGCTTGACTGTAGGACCGAGTATAGGTACAAGTTCTCTCCTCATCTGCCGCCAGATTGGATCTCTTCTTGCTCTGTTCAACATCATCGCCAGTCCAGTGGGAATTCAGCATGAGAGAAGCCAGAGGACAATTATCCCTTGAGGCCATATCTGCGCATCGCGGACTCTAGCAACCTGCGTACGAGCTCGTCGTACGAGTATCCAGCCTTCATCGCCATGAGCGGGAAGAACGAGATGTCTTGATTCTCAAGATCAAAGTCCATTCCAGGAAGTGGATTGATTTCAAGGAAGAAGATTCTCCCTTTCCTATCCATTCTGTAATCGATTCGGGCAAAGTCAGGTACATCAAGGTTCTTGCAGACGTCGAGCGTGATTGCTTTGAGTCGGCTCCTTGTCTTTGCATCCAGCTTTGCAGGACAGACATAATGACTCAAATCATCCAGTATTGTCTTGGCTCTCTGCCCTAGAACGCCACCCACCTCCGGAGGCATGCTGCTGAAATCAATTTCAACAATGGGCAGAACCTCAGGAGGGCCTTTGGGAGTGCCAAGAATACCCACACTGAACTCGCGTCCTTCAATGAACTGCTCAATGAGTATCTCCTGTGCATATTCAATCAACATGGCCTTTAACTTGGCCTTGAGCTGTTTCAGATTGTGTACAATATTGTCCTCATTAATTCCGACAGACGATCCCTCTTCGTTGGGCTTCAGAATCACTGGATACTTGAACTCGATAGAATTCGTTTCGTTCAAGCTTGACACAATATGGAACTGAGGTGTCAGGATGCCATGATACAACAATACTTTCTTTGTCCAGCCCTTGTTCAGGCATACGGCAGTCGTAAGGACGTTTGCTCCCACGTAGGGTATCCCGAGCATCTCCAGTACGGCGGGGACATGCGACTCTCTGCTCTCTCCACGCACTCCTTCGGACCTGTTGAGAACGAGGTCAGGACGTTCTCGCTTCAGATTCTCAAGAATGCCTTCGTTGCCCTCAATGAAGAGATACTCGTGACCTGCATCTTCAATGCCATGTTTAATCATCTCAATAGTATGAGGAGGGTCGTATTCGACCTCAAACTCAGACTCATCCTTTCTTGTGTTAACTATCAATGCAACGCGCATATCTCGCACATCCTAATGTTTCCATGTCCTGCTTATATGCTTGATACTGGGTTGAATATGATGACCTAGATTTCAAACGAAGAAATCTCTTCGCGAAGGATGGACATCACTTGGTCCTTCAGTTCGGCGGGTATAGTTATTGGATCGTAGAGAGTGATGAATCTCTTGAACAGCTCATCTTCCCTCTCACAAGCCTCACTGTACAGGGCGGATTTCTTAAAATCATCGACAAGTTTCCCCTTGACGCCCTTCTTTACAGCGCAATAGAAAGCAAAGATTTGTTCGTCCCTAGCAGTGACCGTATTTGCATACGGAAGAGCAGACTTGCCATCAAACACCGTAAAGTATCGTTTCTTATCCCGATCAAACATGTTCTCACGGAAGCCGATTGCCTTTGGATCAATACCACTGCCAGCACATAGAAGATACATCTTACTACAAATCGTGCAATCTTGGCACCAGTGATAGTCAACACCAGCTTCAGTTTCAGTAAAGCAACTCATCTGGTACTTAGCATACTTCGGATATCTATGTACAAGGGTTCTCTGGACCATCATATCCATTATAGGCTCGATGAGGCTTCCAGTCTTCACCGTCCGGCCTGAGAATGCCTTTGTGATTTGATCCAAATGGATTGTCCAATTATGGGTTTGGTCATAGCACGGATAGATGAACCATCCATCCTTTTCGTTCACAAACGTTTCGCCAGTAGTCTGTTCATTCCCAAACAGGATGTACTTGCCCTGCAATGCATAGGCAAGAGGGATGAGATCGATGGCATATTCGGTCGATTGGAGCCCCCACCCAAGATCTGAAAAAGGCAGACCAAGGTAGGCGTAGTGCCTAAGCTTTCCCGTATCATGCCTGAGGACATGAATCGAATCTCCAAACTCCTTCTTGAACTTCTTCGCCAGTTCTCTCTTGTGTTTCTCCTCATAGAGCATGCTGTCTTCCACGAAGTAGCCCCCCTCAGGATCTAGGCCAATTTCATCTGCAATGGCGTACGCGAGGAGGCTGTCCTTGCCAAAGCTGAGCCCGACAATTGCACGATATGCATCTTCAATAGGATCAGGGGATGGCACAGTAATCTCAGGATCTGTGAACACATACCGAGTCCCAAAGAACTTGCGTACCATCTCTGCAGTATCAGTACCATCTACCTCGGCACATGATGGAATATCCCTTATGAAATTATCAACGAAGTACGGCTCCAGTAATGGTCGACCAGAGTGGTAGGTGATTTGCGGATCATTGAAGATGAGTGGGAGATGCATTGTAGTCGCCAATGCAAGATTATCTTTCAGAGCCTCGCGCGTGTCCTTGGGCACCCTTTCCCAATACCCCGCGGGATACGAGACCGGATAGGATTTCTCATTGAAGTGTACAGAGAATCCATTCTTTGTTGTCTTAGATCGTACCTCAAGCATTTCAAGCACCACCAATCATGCGCGTGCATTCATGGATAACTCTTATCGTTCAACTTATTATATTTCTCTGAATCGCGCGCACTTTTCGAGGTATTCACAAGTTTCCAATGGGTCAATCAGGTTTCTGGAGCTTCACGAAGAACGTGTGCTTGTCAACCTTCTTCGCAGTGACCTTGAATCCGACCTTCTTCGCAGGTCTAATAATTGCTTCAGTGTTTTGACCTCGCAAGACTCCACCATAGCCGGTTTCTATTACGGAGTCATTAGGAAGGTGTATCTTCAGGGGAATTACTGCGAGCTTTTTCGATTGCTCTTCTGGAGGTATAGTGAAGATTGGCTCCCATACCATGAGTTCGGCTCCAGGCTTTAGGACTCGCCATATCTCAGATAGCACACGCTCGAAGTCTGCTTCGGGAATGTACATGAATGTGAAGAACGCAGTAGCGTAGGAAAAGGTTTCATCCAGAAATTGTAGTTCACTTGCATCCATAACTATCTTGAGTGAGCTGTTCTTCATCTCTTCGAGCTCTCGCTTGACACGATCAATGGCAATCACATCACGGCCCTTCAGAAGCCCAATGATACCCTCTCCTCCGCCGCCTATGTCGAGAATCCATTCGCCTCTGTTATCGAAGTCTTCGACATGAATCTCCTGTTTTGGAATGACATAGAATCTGCTCAGGTCAATATCGCCGGGGTGGTCGTCTTTTTCGTCCATGTTCCATTCGCCGGAGCAGATTGGAATTAAACCCATTGACAAGCACTGACAAAAAGAGTGGGAAGAGGGGAGACTCCCCTCTTAGGTTGATCTATGTAAGGATGGCACTGATACTGCCAAGATTGGTCACAGCAACTATCGTCAATGTCTGTGCGGCAGTATCGTAGTCGGTTGTTTCGTAATGGTCGGAGCCTGTTTCTGTCCAGCCGGCAGCAGTGATACTAACACTCCCGAGAGATGTGGTACAATCAATACTGCCACCAATGCCTGATGGGAGATCTGCGATGATTGAGATGCTACCAGTAGTGGTCTGCAAATCAAAGGTTGGGCTACCCAAGAGCACTGTGTCATCAGCCATTACAGTGTTGATGCTGCCCGTGGTCACTGAAACTGTCATATCTCCAATATGGGCGCCAGCACTGAACACAACGTTGACACTACCACTCTGGGTAAGAATGTTGATTGTGTAGTTTACACCACTGCCCAGTGTGATATTGATGCCCATAGAAGGATACTCAACGCCAATTGTGTTGCCTGCGAAGCTGACAGTTGGAGCACCCTCAGTAGTGAGGGTGGAGTTTTGAATTTCCATTTGGATTTCGTACAGCAATGACTCGTTGTCGACGAAGACTATGGAAATACTGCCTGCTGCTACGTTGACATCGAGAGCTACAGTTTCATTAGTGGCGCCTACTTCCGCCCCGAAGGAGAAGTCTGTAGTCGCCGGGTTGAAGTTCCAGTTGAAGTAGCTAGTTCCATAGTAGGCCAAAAAACCTACAGTAACAGCACCAATCACTAGAACTGCAAGAATACATCCGACCATACTCGGATTTCTTTGATAATTACTCATTTCTAACACCTGTTCTGTGAAACCGCAGAAAACTATGCCATTTATCCCGCAGTTCTCTGTATTGCGAATCTTCTTCCAAAGCAAAGCGGCGCATGATTCGCGAAGCGTCGCCTCTATCCGAGGATGAAAGCTCATCATGCTCATCCTCGTTCACGATAAGGTTACTAGAGCTGATCTCGTTCTCCCTATCGATCAGTGCCGTCAACAAGTCCACAGCCTCGCCAATCTGACGCTCTGGAATGTCTATACCATAGACTGAGAGGCTTGTTATCATGGACCTCAGGCGCTTTGTTGCATCATCCCCGGTGGCCTGCACCATCTCGCTGATGCCCATGCGATATTCTCGTGCAGAAGCCCGATAATATCTCTGGACAATGCCAGTCTGTGTCTGCTCGGTTCGTTCCTCAAAGACAAGACCTACTTCTTTCAATTTCTGAATGTGATGCAGTATTGTACCAGGATTTTTGCGTGTCACGTCTGCGAGCTGTTTCACAGTCATCGCATCTTTGACAAGATAGTCAAAGATTATCTTCGCTCTAGTCGGCTCCATCAGAAGCTGAATCAGCTTCTTGTCTTCGATGACCTCCATATCCTTGACTCTATGCTTATTCTTGGAGCCCACCATATTCTATAAACCCCCTATGAAGCTAGGACCAGTCCCATCTTCCTGGGGAGTGGTTTCGTAATCATCGTCAGCAGTCAAAATCATGTAGACCCTCGTGAGTCCAATCGTTAGAGCTGGCAAGTATACAAAGATTAGAATCAGAATGGCCGGAATAGCAAGGACCGAAAGTAGAACTATCCATGGCCAAGGTGCACCAAGAATCCATGGAAACCCAGTGAGTGGCAAGAGGCATGCACCTAGGATGACCACGAAGGCTATCCAGACCCCGAAGACTCTGTCAAAGTACTGGATACTCATCTTTATTGATTCTCTAGTAGCGTCAAGCACGGAGTGCCCATCTATTATAGCTGGAAACAACATCGAGAGAAGGCCCGTACTAACTACAACCCAGATTGTCAGCAGTACTCCAATGACTGGATACATGTAACTGACTGGACTGACACCAATAATCATGAAGCTAAAGAACTCGACTCCGAAGATGACACTCCCCGCTAAGAGGATGAGTATCAGCGGACCGACAACGATCAGGAAAAGCAGTATGCCACCCCCGGCAAGCGAGAAAAATTTCTTCTTGTACCAAGTGAATACACCCTCAACACTTGTCCCTTCACTCTCTACGATTTCACGGCCCATACCGAACATCGCACCAATGGCGACGAAGAAAGGAGCCAGAAGAGGAAGCGCTATCAGGAGACCTCCGACAGCGATGTTGGTGAATCCTGCCTCAGTCATGGTACCGAATGACTCGAACAATGCAATGAATGCCTCCAAACCACCACTCACGAAGAAAAGCGGAATGAAGATCATCGCCGCGACGAAAACCAGCAGAATGGCTGAGATGATGATTACACCGAGCAGCGCGAGGACGTAAGAGATGAGATTCCGTAGTGCAAACTTGAAGCTGACCCTCAAGTCTTCAACAATTGTATGAAAGCTCGCGTTTTTCATTTTTCACTCACACCTAAGAAGATAGGGAGAGAGTGTCTTGAAGTTACCCCCAAAGACACTCTCAAGTTCATCACACCTACACAATGGGCATGTCGACTACACTCTGTGCTGCAATCGTGCCGCCAGTGAGTTCCTGATAGACCCGGACCCAGCCAATCCTCACCATGGGTAGGAAGAGGAGGAGCCAGAGGAAGACTGAAACAACTGTCCAGATTCCCACAGCTGCAAGAGCTGGAATGAAGGCCATCATCATAGGCGGGATCATAGGTGGCGCGAAGAGTGCTGGCGCGACGAACCCTAGGAGGACAACAGGACCGAAGGTAGCTGCAAGCAGGAGCACAATGGCGCTCATGAGTCCGAAGATACGATCGAAATATCCGGAAGCAAGAGAGAAGGACTCCTTGAATGCTGCCTGGACACCCTTACCGCTCACAACAGCTGGAAATACCATGGAAGTCAGACCACCAGTGATGAAGATCCACACAAAGCCGAAGACAGCCAGTAGTGCGGCGACTGCCGTAGTGATGACGTGATCCAAGGCATAGGATGTAAGACCCCAGACAACAACTGGGGGCAGCAGAACAATGATAGCGAGCATCGCACCTGTGCTCATGAAGGTAAGGAACTTGCGTCGGAGATAGGAGAAAGCTGCCTCAGCCCGGGTATCGCCCTTGGTCACAAGATCATGGCTCATTCCGTAGATGGATCCAGTGACGACCATGAGCAGGGACACAATGAATATCCCCACCAGGACAACAGCAGAGCCCCAGACAAAGAAATTATCAAGCGCCCATTCTGCTAGAGCATCCACGCTAAACACATAGAAAGGTGCAAACGCCAAATATGCAATAGCAGCAACTGGAATTGCGATTAGTAGCCCAAGAATAGCAACGACAATCAACATGCCCAAGTTCGCTAGGAAGTAGCTCAAAGCACCTCCCCAGGCTAGCTTGAGGCTCGTCTTCATGTCTTTGATGATTGTTTTGTATGTTGTAGACATTGTATACACCGTTGAAAGGTTCATCAAACGTTTCGGCTTGTTACGTACCAAACGTTTGACATGTATCAAACTTGGACGCAATTGCTTATAAAGTGTTTGATAAAAGCCAAACATCAAACGTTCCGTTATAGCCAATCACAGTCATTGAATATGGAGCCATTTGAGGGAGGAGACATGGCTAATTGTGCGGGTTCAGGTCAGTTAATGGATTCAACCATTTCTCGGAGTATGCTGCGACGATAGTGAGCAAAGAACTTGTGATGCCCGCCAA
Organism: uncultured archaeon; assembly: GCA_964354495.1. Lineage (GTDB taxonomy): Archaea > Asgardarchaeota > Thorarchaeia > Thorarchaeales > Thorarchaeaceae > SMTZ1-45. The sequence continues at coordinate 128,288 of CAYHAA010000004.1, forward strand.
AAAGCGCTATAACACCCTTCACAGGAGAATGATTTCGAATCTCACGTGTGAACTTCACAGCCTCTGTGAGGTTCTGAGCTGCGAGCAATGAGTAAAGGACTGGCTCAGATGCAGAAACATAGGACTCCCAATGCACCAAAGGATACGTCTTTTCAATCCATTCAAGAATTGGCAGATAGGTTGTCTTCTTCTCATTCCAAGTGATTTTAGCGATGAACGGGATGCTTGATGCTGCTCCAAGTTCGAGAAGTGCTCTGAACCTTATAGCTCCGCTGGTCTCTAATTGATCAAGCAACCTTCTGACACGACGTGCAGTAAGATCGCTCTTCTCAGCAATCTCCACAACAGACATGCGGGGGTCTTCCAGTAGTGGTTTTAGAACTCGAAGGTGCAAAGCAGAGAGCTCTATCGCAGTTCCGCGAGGTGCTAGAACAGGATGCAGTTCAACAGCTTCAATGCTATCCAATTTTCGCAAGAATGAACCTATATCGAGAAGTTCCTCAGGATCTCGATATTCCCCAACCAATGCGTAGGTACCGTTTGAGTATGCCGCTGCAGCTAGGATATTGCGATGTGAACCAATCTCATCAACCAGTTCGAATTCATCTCTTGTGCCATCAGATGAGAGTAGAGCGAACAGACGTTCCGCACCCATCATTGCTGGAGAGAGATAGATGCTATAGCCTGCAATCTCTCCGGTCTCCTCGAGATGCAGGATACGTCTGCGAATCGCATTGGCCGATATACCGTAGCTACGAGACAGTCCTTGATAGCTGACCCTGCAATTGCTCTGCAGCTCGGCCATTATCTTCTTGTCCAGCTCGTCCACGCATTCCACTATCCCAACACGCGCAGCTTCTGGTGAGCTCTGCATTTGGTCGAAAGTCAACGATTTATGCATTACTCTGTCCGCGAATGCGGCTACTGTGGAGTTCAATCATTGACACCTCCAATTGTGATCCGAGCATTGCGGAGCAATGAGAGGCTCCAAAGTCTCTGAAGACTGAATTCTCCAATCGCCAAGTAGTACATGAGAGTGAAGGTTTCACGACACAGGACGAGCAAAGACAAGAGGTTGAGTTAAATCATGCTTCGTTTGGCAATGATACAAGATGCGGAACACACACTACGATTTGCACATTCACTCAGACTACTCTGATGGGACAGCAAGAATTCATGAAATCGTCAGCCGGGCAAATACGCTCAGCCTTGAAACAATAGCCTTTGCAGATCACTTCTGGCCCTCGTTGGGGTCACGTCAGGGAGGGAAGAACATCATTGTGAGCAGGCGTAGAGAGATTGAAACAGCAAAATCAGAATATCCCGCACTAGAAGTCCTCGACTGTACTGAGGTAGATATTCAATCAGATGGAAGCCTTGCCCCAGTGGCTGGAGGATTAGGGCAGTTCGATATCGTCATCGGTTCGTTTCACTGGGCCTCGGACTCCACTCAGTGGGCATCCACTCTCTCAAACGTTGTGAAGAAGAAGCAATTCGATATCCTTGGGCATTGGGATGGATTCCTCTCCTCCTTTAGGGAGGAGGACGGTGATATCGCAGCTCGAGTTCTAGCTGAGGCAGGAGTCGCCATTGAACTTAATGAGAAGTACATGTCTGAGCATACTCGTTTCTTCGAGCGAGCCAAGGAATATGGCTGCATCTTCACCCTAGGTAGTGATTCGCATTCATTGAAAACCATCGGACAACTTGACTATGGTAAGAAGATGGCTGCAGATTTAAATCTCCGAGTGGTTGATCCAGAATACTTCCTGAAACAGCGCAAATGATTGACAGAAGCAGCTGGAGGAACGATGAGTCGGAATCCTTTTCTCTCACCATTCTCATTGTCCGTCACTGGAGAAACTCTTGATGACTGAGAAACTTGTATTCCCCTCGGATGAGTGGATAGCACAGTACGTTGTGGCATTGAACAAGAACGCAAGGTATGAAGATGCAGCCAAGACCTGGGAAGGAGACTTTGTCTTTCAGATAGACGCAGATGGCGCTGCTATCAAAGAAACCGTCAGGTTCTACATCGACCTGTGGCATGGCAAGTGCAGGTCAGCTAGAATGGCAAAACCTGGTGACAAAGCTGAGTTTGTGTATGCAGGACCTCTGAAGAACTGGAAGCTGCTTTTTGATGGCAAGATCGATCCGATAAAAGGAATCATGGCTCGCAAGTTCAAGCTTGATGGCGACATGGGCAAAGTCATGCGTTACACAAAGGCGGCCTTGGAGCTGGTGGCGACCACGAGAGAGATCCCAACGAAGTTCTTGGATGAGTAATTTCGTTTTACAGAGGAACGCGCTATGCTGCACACGAAACTCTGTGACATAGTCGGAATCAAGCACCCCATCATGCAGGGTGGGATGGGTCCATACAAGACAGAATCACTGGCAATTGCTGTTGCCAATGTAGGTGCGTTGGGGATCATTAGCAGTATAGGGATGGCAGCAACAATGCTCCCAGACGCAGCACCAATAGACGCAATACGTCTCTTTGGAACTGACCCACCAGCTGTGATACTGCAGAAGTCGATTGATGCTGTCACGAAGGGGACACGGGCCTCAGGTGGTGTTTTTGGGGTGAACATTCCTGTCGCCTCAGAGTTCATGCTTGCATCAGAGATGTTCGTCAAGCAGACGATAGAGTCATGCAAGTCAGACTCTGACACAGAGCGCTCACTGCGGGTCATCGTGACCTCGGCCGGAAATCCAAAGCCATGGTCTATACTCAAGCAGGAGGGCTTCATCTGGGTACATGTTGTGCCCTCTGTCTATCACGCAAAGAAAGCAGAACAGGCAGGAGCTGATATCATCGTTGCCTCAGGCCATGAGGGTGGAGCTCATGTCTCATGGGAACCAGTACATTCCATGGTCTTGGTTCCTGCGGTCAGTAAAGCAGTGAAGACACCTGTCGTCGGAGCAGGCGGATTCTGTGATGGTGCCTCTCTTGCTGCGGCACTTTGTCTTGGCGCAGTGGGTATCCAGATGGGTACTCGCCTGATAGCCACTAAGGAGAGTGACTTTGAGCCAATGTGGAAGGAGGCAATCATTGAGAGAGAAGAACGTCGGACGCTTGTTGGAAGAGGTCTCTTCGGTCCAATGCGGTTCCTTCGCAATGCCAGGGCAGAGGCTATCGTTAGACGCACGCTGAGTGATATCCCGACGTTCTATCTAGGCGAACCTCTTGATTCCAATGAGGAAATCCTGAAGCTAGAGCGCTCAGGGTTCGACGACCTGATTGACGCAAAATCGGACACAGCCCTCATGTTTGGAGGAGAGGTCACGGGACGTATCAACGATATACCCACAACTAAGGAGCTCATAGAGAGGATAATCAAAGAGGCTTCTGAAACACTGGAAACTGTCCCGAAGAGTGTCCTTCGACGATAAATGACGCCGGGCAGAGCAAATAAGAGGGGGGACTACTACTGCCCGGACCATATTGATTGTGTTATCTTGTGTTCGGAGGCGAATTAGAATTGGTATGGTGGTTTTCTGTACCGAAGATTGTATTCGGTGATGATGCGCTTAGCGAACTTGAACTCATTCAAGGAAAGAAAGCAATTATCATCACTGACAGGGTTGTTAATGGGCTAGGCCTTGCTGAGAAGGTCTCGGATATTCTCGGTGAGAAGCAATGGTCGACTGCAATCTGGGATGGTGTAGTGCCAGATCCAAAGGTTTCGACTGTTAAGGAAGCTGCTGAAGCAATGAAGCAATTTGGTCCAGACTGGATCATAGCCATTGGAGGAGGCAGCGCGATGGATACAGCAAAGGCAGCTTGGGCACTCTACGAGAAACCCGGTGTTCAACTCGAGGCGCTGACTCCCTTTGATATACTCGGTCTGAGAGCCAAGGCAAGGCTTGTCTGTATTCCAACTACTGCAGGAACAGGATCCGAAGCAACGAAGGCAATAGTGATTCGAGATGATGAAACCGGTCGCAAATTTGCCACGATAAATCCTGAATTCGTCCCGGACATTGCAATCCTCGATCCTTCCTTTGTCGTTGGTCTTCCCAAGGAACTGACAGCGTACACAGGATTGGATGCATTGGTTCATGCAACCGAAGGTTACATCTCGGTGTGGAAGAACGACTTCTCTGACGGATGCTCGTTGCAGGCCGTGAAAATGGTCTTCAAATGGCTGCCAATATCGGTCGCAGATCTCACGAATCTGGAGGCTCGAGAGAAGATGCTCGTTGCAGCGTGCCTTGCAGGTATGTCTTTCGGCAACTCACAGGTAGCTCTTGCTCATTCGCTTGGTCACAGTATGGGATCTGTCTTGAGATTGCATCATGGGCTCTCCGTAGGAATGGCGCTTCCGTACACGATTGAGTTCAATTGCACTGATAATAATCAGTGCGCATCACAGTATGCCGAGCTGGCAAGAATGATAGGCATCACACTCAAAGATGGTGTGAAGGCATCAATGAAGTATGCGGAGGCCATTCGAGACCTCATGGGTGAGGTTGGTTGTCCTAGAAGTTTCAGTGAGGCAGGCGTCAAGAAGAAGGACTTCAAGGCCGGGCTCGAGAAGCTTGTCGAGTTTGCAATGATGGACTCTAGCCTCACGATGAATCCACGCAATACTGACAGCAATGAAATTCGGAAGATCTATGAATACATGTATGACGGGAAGGTCATAGATTTCTGAGGGAGGCAGAAAGATTGGTCGGCTATAGAGGAAGAATACTCCATGCGAATCTGACTAATGGTGCTACAACGGTCAAATCGCTCAACAAGAGACTCATGAGACAGTTCATAGGAGGCGCGGGACTCGGTACCCGTCTTCTATACGATATGATTGACTCCAACACTGACCCACTGGGACCTGAGAATCCCCTAATCTTCATGACAGGCCCCTTTACGGGCACAGCTGTCCCGACAAGTGGGAAGTCGACCTTTTGCGCAAGGTCTCCGAAGACGGGGCTTCTCGGATACAGCACAGTTGGCGGGCATTTTGGAGCGGACCTGAAATTCGCAGGATATGATGGTATTGTCATCACAGGTTCTTCCAAGGAGCCATGTTACCTGCTAGTTGAAGACTCTGATGTTGAGATACGCGATGCGCGGCATCTCTGGGGGAAGGACACAGAACAGGTATGGAATGAACTTAAGGAAGAAACCGGCCACAGAGTGGCAGGCATAGCAAGAATTGGTATCGCTGGAGAGAACCTCGTCAAGTATGCAAGTATCATAGTCGACCATCACCGGGCAGCTGGCAGGACAGGGTTAGGTGCAGTGATGGGTTCAAAGAAGCTCAAGGCTATCGTGATCCATGGGTCTGATAGGAAAATACCAGTTGCAGATGATGAGGAGCTCCGCAAGTATGCGACAGAGATGAACACGGATAGCAAGGAAGATCCAACGTTCCGAATGTACTCAGACCTTGGGACAGCCGGATATACAGACATGGCAAGTCTCATGTATGGCTCCTTTCCAGCAGGTTACTACACCGTTGCTGGTTTTGATACCTACAACCTCAGTGGCACCAGCGTCAAGGAAACTATCCTCGTTGGCAAGACTGCATGCTTCCGATGCCCTATAGGCTGCGGGCGAGTTGTGGAGATACCAGAGGGCAAGTACAAGATGGAGAAGTTCTCGGGGCCTGAGCTAGAGGTCACCGGGACCATGGGTTCTCTTCTATTGAACAACAATGCAGAGGCTGTGGCATATGCAAATATGATGCTTGACCTATACGGTATTGATACGATTTCCGGAGGGAACACCATTGCCTTTGCTTACTATCTTTTCAAAGAGGGGAAGATTACAGCCAAGGATCTGGATGGCATCAGTCCGGAGTGGGGAGAGGTTGACTCTGCTCTCGCACTCATGGCTAAGATTGCGAAGAGAGAGGGTATCGGCGATGTGATGGCAGAAGGAAGTCTTCAGTTCGGAGAGAGATTCGGTGTAGCAGAACTGGCAGCACAGGTCAACGGACTTGAACTACCACAGCACGACCCAAGAGGTTTCTCTGGCCTGGCTGCAGGATATGCCACTTCGCCACGGGGTGCATGCCATATGGCTGCTGATATGTACAATGTCCAAATGGGACAGCCCAACGAGGCTTTCGGAATTGAAAGTGTGGACAGATTCGCGAACGAGGCAGATCTTGTGGCAAAGCATCAGGACTTTAGGTGCATGACGAACTCGGCTGTGATATGCAACTTCTATCCACTTGATGGAGCCAAGTTGACTAAGCTTCTGCATCTGGTCACTGGATGGGACATCTCTACAGAGGAGGTTGTGATGACGGGTGAGAGGATATTCACGATGATGAGGCTTCTCAACCTTAAGCTTGGATATAGTCCCAAGAATGAAATCCTTCCGAAGATGATCTCGAAACCACTTGAGGGAGCCACAGAGGGACACGTTCCTGACATTGATGAGCATCTCGACAAATGGTATGAAACACGGGGCTGGAGTAGAAAGACTGGAAGACCCTCAAAGAAAAGGCTGAAGGTACTTGGTCTTGAGACCATGACATAGGCTTGGCTCAGACTTGAGCATTCGGTAGATCTTCGGCGATACTCCTGAGCAAGTCATAGAGTATGGCGATGTCAGATATCTTGACGCGTTCATCGGGGGTATGCGAATTCTGTGCTGTTGGCCCAATGGACACCATCTGAAGACCAGGTATCTTCGCACCAATGATGCCACATTCGAGACCAGCATGGATTGCTTCAATCTTCACTTTGGTCTTGGCCGCAACCTCGTAACGCTCACGGATGAATTTGAGAAACGAGCTATTGGGCTCAGGATTCCATCCAGGGTACATAGGCTTCTGAGTCACATCCCAACCAGACAAGGAGCCAATATCAGAGAGCTGAGCTCTCACGACTTCTAGCTCTGCATCAACACTGCTTCTCGTACTGAGAAGAACTTCAATCGATGCGCCCTCTGTCTTGATAATGGCCATATTGTTCGAGGTCTCTACGAGGCCTTCAACATGAGGCGAGAACTGGATTGGCCCATGAGGAATGACGTTAATCGATGTGATGATCTTTTTCGATTCATCTAGGGAGAATGCGGGCACAGGGCTGGCCTTACTCCATTTGATAGAAATATCTGGCTCAAGAGGTCTTAATCCCTTTGCAGCAATCTTGTAATATGATAGAATCTCAGATCTGACCTGTTCGAGTATCTGTTCAGCGCGAACTGCTTTGCCTGGCTCCACTGCAAACTTCACTCTCGATTCTCGTGCGATGGCATTGTGCTTGCTTCCACCATTCCATTCACAGAGGTGAACATTCAACTCCTTGACGAGGCCGGTCATCATTCTTGCAGCAATCTTGTTGGCATTCGCACGATGTTCATGGATGTCCACACCTGAGTGTCCACCAAGAAGCCCCGTAATCTCAAGTTGATAGAAGGCAGCTTTTCCAGTGACCTTGTTCACTCTCAGGTTCTTTGTAAGTGTAGTATCTCCGCCGCCTGCAGAGCCAATAGTGATTACGCCCAGTTTCTCAGAGTCAACGTTGATCAGGAGATTGCTCTTGATCCCCAGAGCCTTGGGCTCAAGTGCAAAAGCGCCCACCAGACCAGTCTCCTCATCGACAGTAATGAGTAGTTCTAGGCGCCCTGACTTCACCTTTGGATCCAGTAGCAGTGCTAATCCCAACGCGACACCAATTCCATTGTCAGCACCGAGAGTAGTACCATCTGCATCAACCCATTCTCCGTTATCTTGAATACGCACTGGAATAGGATTGGTATTGAAGTCGAAGCCGCCCTTACGATTGGTCTCACAGACCATGTCCATATGCCCCTGGAGAAGAAGTGCTGGTGCAGACTCTAGTCCTCTTGATGGAGCCCGTTTCATGAAAAGATTGCCAGCAGCGTCCTCAGAGATAGTCAGTTGGATGCCCAAGGATTTGGCACGCTCAGAAATCCAAGACTTCAGTTTGGCTCGTATTCTCTCTTCTTTCTTAGACTCACGGGGAGTCGCAATGAAGACCTTTTCAAAGATTTCCCATACTGGTTTGGGTTCTAGACTCTCAAGGACCATCAATCAGACCTCGGTTCTCCAGAGGCAGAGTCCCCGACTTTAAGGTTTCCTCAGGGAACAGACATCCTTTTCTCCTACGAAACTTCAATATGGCACCTGATTGCAAGGAGATTGATACCATGGTCTTTGACCCGGGACTTACTGATGTTTTCCAAGATATCTTGCCAGGTTTTGGTGGATTCTTTAGTATCATCACAGAACTCGGTAGCGAACTTGTCTTCATCGGGTTGATGCTTGTCTTGTATTGGGCTGTGAACAAGAAAGAAGCTATCTTGGCAACCTACATCCTAGTGGTGGCAATACTCTCGAATTACTGGCTGAAGTATTTCATCGCCAATGAGAGACCACCCCCGAGTAACTGGTATTCCGGACAAGAACCGACGAACTACAGCACACCCAGTGGACACGCTCAGTCGTCAATAACACTCTATGGATGGTTCGCGACAAGAGTCAGAAAGTGGTGGGTGACTCTTATCGCAATCGTGCTCACACTTCTTGTCGGTATCTCTAGAGTGTACCTTGGCGTTCACTTCCTTGGGGACATCCTGCTAGGATGGGGAGTAGGAATAGTAACCATACTAGCGTTCGTCTATCTCGAGAAACCAGCACGGCGGTTCCTCTCACGATACAGACAAGACTACCTCTTGTTGGGACTGGTCGCCATAGGATTTGTGATGACCCTGATTGCCTCACTTCTCCCCGAACCACCAAATGACAATTTCGGTGCATTGGGAGGTCTGACGATGGGACTAGCTCTCGGACTTGTTCTAGAGAATAGATTCGTCAACTTCTCCGCTGAGCCACATGACGGGAAGAAATGGAGACTCGTGCTTCGGGTCATCATTGGTCTAGTACTCGTCGTGGGAGTGATGGTGGTACTGGGGCTAATTCCCGGAACTGACGCGATCTGGCCGCGTGCCATAAGATACATGCTGATAGCACTCACAGGAATCTTTGTATGGCCAGCCATCTTCAAGAGAGTCAATCTGTAAAGTAGGTCAACCTATCCTACGATGACCAAAACACTGCCATCTAGGGCTCGACACATTCAAGAGGCGGGTTGTTTTACCGGACTTATGGTGAAGCGCGTGAAAGAGGAAACTAGTACACCACTATTGTCGCCACTATATCCAGGACCGCCGTATCACTATGTAGATGCAAAGCTCTTCCTAGCATTATTCAACCCGACAGAAGAGTCGGTGCGGGCTCTACTCCCCGAGCCTCTTAGGCCATCACAGATGCCGCTTGCGGGACTTCTCTTCGCGGAACAACCGTGCAAAGAGGCGGGTACATTCATGGAGTCAGGCATGCTTGTCCAATGCATGTTCGATAATCCCAAGACAAAGGAGGAGGAGGTCGGTGTCTACTTCTGCTACAACTATGTCGACACAGACGTTGCTCAGGCTGCAGGCAGGGAGATCTGGGGATATCCACGCAAACGCGCGAAGATATCGCTGGACTGGAAGAAGGACACTCTAGTTGCCACGACACGAAGGGATGGTGTGACAATTCTCAAGGCGAAATGCACACTGAACGATGATGGAGAGTGGATTGACAGCGGTCCAAATATCAACATCAAGATCATTCCTAGTGTAACAGGCAAAGGACATGATCTAGCGGTAGTCACCGCCGCATATCTCAAGTACGACATAAAGAAAGGGCGTTCTGGTGAGGTAGCAGTCGAGTTCAAGAACGGACCTCATGATGATTTCTCAAAGGTCGTCATTGAGAGCAATATGATTGGACTCTACTTTGACTGTGATATACTGGTCCCTGAAGGGATTATCGTTGGCAAAGTCAAGGTCTAACTAGAGATAATCTGATGCCTCGATGGTCTGAAGTTTGCGACCGGATTTTCCTATGTAGGAACGCATGATCTGAATGCAAATCAGGGCGAACAGGGGCATTACAAGATAGCTGAATATTGGACTCAAGAGGATACCAAGTCCTAAGATGGCACCAACGCCCACAAATCCGATCATATTAGGCAGAAGATGAGCTCGAGCCATCGCCCACGTACCTCTGATGGGCATCTGTACGGCTGCACCTCGTTGCCTAGTTATATTTCTCTGGGCCTTGAAGTCACCGCCGGTAGCGGCAGAGTAGGATGCAATGCCTCCTGATGCCAATGTGAGAAAGATGCTAGAGATGATGACTGCAGGGATATAGATCCAGAGTGAGGGTTGAACAAAGAGGACAAGGACAGAAGCAATCCCTGTGGCAATCGCTGTGAATGGAACAGCGCTGAAGACCTTGCCTTTGACATAGTCAGTAAGACTCGCCGGGGCGAGCTGCAGATTCATCAAGTTCTTTCCCTCATAGACCAACTCATAGCCTGCAAAATACACGCCATAGGAGACTGCGAACGGAATCATGGCAGAGATGATGATGAACGGAGCAAATCCTGCCAGATTTCCGCCAGGTGCCAAGAAGATCAAAAAGAACCAGAGAACTGTTCGCATCGGGCCCACAAGATAGTTCGCCAAGACCCGTCCCTCACGTCTGACGGAGGTCGTGTTGTACCACATTGAAACACTGGTGGTCGTACTCATCTTCAATAGTGGGAGATCTGATGGGTTCCAGACAGTGTGAGTGATCTTTACCTCAGTCTTGGATGACCTCTTGGAGCCACTTGCAAGCCAACCACTATAATGTGCTGTTTCACTCACGATAGCGTTTGCATAGATCAGCATTATTGATATCAGCATGAAGAGAACAGCAAGCAGAATATCGACCAGATTGATGGGTAGATTCACAATTGGTCTGATAGTGACTGCATTCATTGCGCCGCCGGGGCTGAAGTCAGAAGACAACCCTATCTGCTGGGCGAACTGAAGAATCACTGCAAAGAAGCCCTCTAGACCAGAGTCAGATGCGAAAAGAGAGTAATAGTAGAGTGTACCGATCATGATCGACACCGAAGTTCCCAAGAACCACCCAATCTGCTTGAGCCTCCGCCGACCTGCAAGGAATCGTGATATGGTCAATCCAATGAGGCCACCAAGAGCGACGCCCAGAGTGATATTTACAATAAGCATCACGAGAAACACGGGAATGGATAGCAGTGCGAGTGGAGCTGTTGATGATACTGCTAGTCCAATGACTATGGGTGTTCCGATGACCAAATAGATCAGGGCATTGTAGAAAATCACGACTATTGTCTTCTCTAGAAACAGGGTCCTGAGGGACACGGGCATGCACATGAGATACTCCATTTTCGAGGAATTCGCCACAGTCGAAACACTGACTGCGATTGAACCCATGAAGGAAACGATTACGATGAAATTGAACAGTGTCGCTCCAAAGTCAATACCATTGATGATTGCAGACCGGAAGAAACTCCACCCAAGAACCTTTACCATGGAAACAATACCCCAAAAAGCGACTACTGCAAAAGTGATTGCAGCCACATAACGTAAGGAACTCCTGAACAGACTACGTTTCTTTGATCTCAATCCCTTTACATTTCTGACCCGTAGAATGCTACCAAGGTCGTGCCTGATGAGAATCAGGAGGTCTTCGAGCAAGACTACTCACCCAAGAACTCTGCAATCTTCTGCATGTCAGGTCCGCCCGTAAGGTCGAGAAAGATGGCCTCAAGAGACTGCTGGCCTTTTGCCTTCGTTCGGAGCTCGTCCATTGTGCCCTCAGCAATCATTTTTCCGTGATCGATGATCCCAATACGGCCACACATGCGTTCGGCTATCTCAAGAATATGAGTACTCATGAGTATGGTGTTTCCTCTATCCCTCAGACCAACAAGAATCTCTTTAATTGTCGCGGCACCACGAGGGTCAATCCCTGCCTGGACTTCATCAAGAATCAGAATCTTCGGACTGTGAATCAACGCAGCCACCAAGCTGATTTTTCTGGACATTCCCTTGGAATAGGTCTCAATCAGGTCATCACTGGCGTCTTTGATGTCTAGGAGTGTCAGGAGATCATCAATCTCCTTGTCCCGCTCAGAGCCTCGAGCGACTCTCCAAATATCGCTGACGTAGTTGATATACTCCCATCCTGTCAATCGCTCGGGCAAAACCGGTTCTTCAGGGACGTAGCCCATGGACCGCTTTGCCTCCACTGTGTGTTGTTGAACATCAAATCCATTAATGCGCGCGGTCCCTGCGGTAGGCTTGAGAAGGCCGAGTAGCATCTTCATGGTGGTGGATTTGCCCGATCCATTTGGCCCGAGCAGTCCGTAAATCTCACCCGGGCTCACCTGAAATGAGAGGCCATCGACAGCGACAAATTCGCTGAACTGTTTTGTCAATGCAACTGCTTCTATCATCAGTATCTGTTGTTGGGGTTTCTCAAAGTGATTTATGCCTTGGCATTGAACTGGTGTTTGTTGTTCGGAAATCATTATAAGAACCAGAAGACGGGTTTCAAATCATGCCGCTCGAAAGCTGGAGACTTCTGGATATTGGCGCAATCGATCCGCTACAGACACAGATCATCTACGATATGGTTGCTCAAGGAATCACAGAGGGAGAGTCTGAGAACACCCTGATAATCTGTTGGCCGGCCAAACCATTGGTAAGTCTGGGCTATTTTCAGGAGATAGAGCTGGACATCGATACCAAGTTCTGCAGAGAGAATAACATTGTGTTCACTCGACGGGTCATCGGCGGAGGCGGGGTCTATCTTGATGATGGTCAGATGTTCTATCAGCTGATTGGTAGAATTGACAGTCCAACAACCCCTAAGAGGATTGACGACTACTATCGAAAGTTCTTGTTGGCTCCAGTTCAGGCATACAGGAATCTAGGAATTGAGGCAGAGTTCAAACCCGTGAATGATCTCATTGCAAACGGAAAGAAGATATCAGGAAATGGCGCAGGAGATGTTGGCGATGCCCGAATCCTCACAGGTAACCTGATCTTGGATTTTAATTTCGATATGATGGTGAAGGTCCTGAGAGTTCCGGATGAGAAGTTCAGAGACAAGGTTGCAAAGAGTCTCCGTGAGCGGATGACGACGATTCTCTTGGAAACCGGGTCAATGCCAGACCGGAAAGAGGTCAAAGAGGACCTTATCAGGCTCTATGAGGAAACCCTCGATATTGAACTCAATCGTGGCAAACTCACAAGATGGGAGAGAGGGAGAATGGCACAGCTGCGACCGAAATATCTCTCAGATGAATGGCTCCATTGGAGGCAAGGACAGCGGCTCACTGATGCAAAGACTGTGAGAATATCTGCAACGACAAGCGTGGGAACAGCCAACCACAAGGCTCCAGGAGGTCTCATCAGAGCCACTATAGAGAGAGTCGATGACAAGGTGAATGCGATTACTGTCAGTGGTGACTTCTTCATGTTACCAAATGAGGCTATCTCGCAACTTGAAAAGAAAGTCATTGGCACGTCTATTGAAGGCGATGCAATCATCAATCGCATCAAATCGGCCTATAGTGAATACAACATCGAGTCTCCGGGAGTGACACCTGAAGACATTGAAACAGCTATACGGTTGGCGATTGAAAAGGACTAGTAGTATTGGATAAGTTCATGTCATCGGGAGTCTGAACCACAAGTATGCAGGTCCGACAATACCGACCTGGAGATGAGGCAACAATTGCCACAATTCACAACAGTGGATACGCTGCTTTCATTGACTCTCTCCCGGTCATCTATCAGTACCGACGTGCCTGTGCGGAGGAGGTTCTGGCATGGCTCGCGCCAGTGACGAACACACTATGGGTCGTGGAGTCACAGGGAAAGATCGTCGGATATGCTCAGGTGCGAATTGAAGTCGAGAGGGGAAAAGAGGACGTTCCAGTGCTTCAGTTCATGCCTGCACGAAAATGGGACTTGGACCAGACGAATATTGCTGTCCTGCCAGCTTATCAGAGAAAGGGAGTTGGATCCTTCCTCACTGAGAACCTACTCAAGGAGTACCATGGTATTGTGAAATTTGCAACTGCTTTGACCTTCAGTGACAACGTGGCTGGAGAGAGGCTGTTTCAGAAGCTAGGGTTTTCACAGTATGACGCCTTCTACTATCCTCCATTCTCTGAGGAGTATCCGCTAGCTAACAGTAGTGTCTACGAATCTTTGAAGTTAGATGCGCTCACATCTCCAGACTCCCTCAACCAAGACATGATGTTCAGAAGGGCAGTGGTGCACGACGCACCAATCATTACGGAGATTCATCAAAACAACGTATGGTGGTGTGATGAGTGTGGCACACTAGACTGGAATATTAGATTCATTGAGGGCAGCCTCGGACACACGGTCTTTGTGGCTGAGATTAATGGAGAGGTCGTTGGGGAGATGGACTATTACAAGGATGGCCGTATCGGTATTGCAGGTATACTCCCTCAATTCAGGAATCAGGGAATTGGAAGTACTATGTTCTACAGAGTCATGAAGACAATGAGAGAAGCAGGCTTCAAGTTCGCCTTTGTTGACTCTGGTCTCACACAGACCGAGGCTATCAAGATGTATAAGAGGTTTGGATTCACCGTTGAAAGAAGGCAGAACTCTTGGGTCAGGAGCCTGACCTGAGGCGATTATTGATGAGCGAGCCTCCATTCCGTGTCAGAGCACCAGGAAGAGTGTGTCTTTTTGGAGAGCATAGTGACTATCTGGGGCTGGATGTAATCGCGGCTGCGATTAGCATGGAGATCGACATAACTGCAGAGCCAAGAGATGACGATGTCATTCACATTACCTATATCGATCTTGGCAAAGAAGATGCATTCACACTGGACTCTGAGATCTCATACCGAAACCGACGTGACTATTTCAGAAGTGCCTTCAATGTTATGGCACGACACGGAATTCGGCCAAACAGAGGATGGAGTCTTCAGGTGAGGGGGAATATTCCGATGGGAGCCGGTCTCTCTAGTTCCTCAGCTATGACTGTAGGAGCAGTACTGACTATAGCAAAGATGGCAGGCTCAACCATGACTGAAAAGGCCATTGCATTGACAGCCTACGAGGCAGAGGTTGCAGAATTCGGAGAGAGTGGGGGAACCATGGACCATTATGCTTCAGCCTTTGGTGGAGTCATACATGTCAACATGGAGAACGGACATGTGACCAGACTGCCAGCAAGACTGGCATCTATCGTCATCGGCGACTCCTGTGAGAAAAAGAAAGATACTGTGGGAGACCTTCGATTCATCAGAAGCACAGTAGAGAGGGAGTATGAAGCCATCTCAGGTAAGATCCAATCCTTCAATAGAAGGGCTACCTCTGTGAATGAAGTCTATGAATTGAGCAAGCAGCCCTTAAGTAGAGAGAGAAGAATGGCTGAGGCAACACTACGAAACAGAGACCTTACCTGTCGAGCTCTTAGACTGCTCAGAAATAGGAATCCTGAGCCACACGAAATAGGAAGAATGTTAACAGAGCATCAGGAGATACTGAGAGATGGGCTGGATAGATCCACACCGAAGATAGAGAGGATGATAGAGGCATCGTTGAGCGCGGGTGCCTTGGGATGTAAGATAAACGGGAGCGGGGGTGGAGGAACGATGATGGCCTACTGCAATGGGCAAGAGAAAGAAGTGGCATCTGCAATTGAATATGCAGGCGGAAAGACATACATCGTGGAGTTGAGCAGAGGTGCCTCCCTCAGAAGCATCAATCGATGATCTATTTGCCTTCAGCAAGCTGCTTCATGCGAGCCTCGACAATCCCAAGCACCTCTTCCTTGAGTCTTCGGCCATCTGCAAGTATCTTCTCGACCTCTCTAGTAGTTTTTTCGACAAAACTCTTGGTCTTAATGTTTCCAAGATTGATGCGAACGTTCAAGGCGGCCCCCTCAATGGCAGCCATCAATGCGTGGGATGCAACGCCAGCATCAGTGATAGTGTTGATGTTGCCCTTCTCAGCGATGAGTCTTGCATGACCTAGGGCATCAAGAGACTGGCGCATGGTAGTCAGAGGCATCTCAGCAGCATGGATTGTAGCCTTCTCCGTGGCATCAGCCTTTGCCTTCTTCTCAGCAGCAGTGCCCTCAGGCATCCTGAACGTATTCATCACGATATCGAATGCCGCAGAGTCCTTTTCAATGAGGTCCTGTAGGATACCTCGATCATATTCGCAGGCATGACGGTGCGAAAGCATCTCCTCCTTCACTCCAGCGAACTTTCTTTCTGCTAGTGACAGACCAGCAACCATGCACACAAGTCCAGCTCCAAAGGATCCCATAGCAGCAGCAACGCTACCGCCACCGGGAGTGGCACTTGCCCTTCGGACCTCATTACCGAACTCGATTAGGGACATCTCCGTGAAGGTCTTCTTTGTCGGATCCTGCGCTCCACTCAGATAGTACAGGTCGAGTATCATTGACTCCTCCAGCTTCTCAGGTTGGAGATAGTACGTGAGAGCATCAAGAAGTGCAAAGAGAGGGACCATCCCAACGATTTCGGTTTCAACAACTGTCGCACCGAATCTGCGAGCCTCGTTTCGGACTACTTCTAGTACCTGATGAATCTTTGTCTGTCTTGGGTGAGTGAGGTTGACCGAGACTTGCACGCAGTTCTTGGTGGGAAGGTCAAGGGCTATCGCCTGCACGTTGACAAAACCGCCGGTTGTTCCTCGAATTGCATCAGCACATGCTTTTGCGACTGAGAGATTGGTCGTACTCAAATTGAAATTGATGGCCACAAGAAAGTTCCGTGAGCCAGTGGCTGTCGCACCAGCTGTTGGGTGAATCTTATTTGGACCATAGTCAGGTGTCCTCGACGGGTCCTTGCCAATCAGGTCTCTGAGCCCTTCGAATTCGCCCTCACGTATATTTGGAAGATTAACCCGGTCAGGCCGAGTTGCAGCCTTTGAGTAGAGGTAGACAGGTACACTATGCTTCTTCGAGAACTCAGCAGCAAACTCCTTCGAGAGCTCGATACATTCACCCACTGTTGTTCCATGCAGTGGTATGAAAGGCACAACATCGACAGCACCCATCCGTGGATGCGCACCTTGGTGTTTGGTCAGGTCAATCCTCTCAACCGCAACATCAGCAGCTTTCAGTGCGGCGGCTTTCACGCTTTGAGGCTCACCAATAAAGGTGAAGACTGAGCGATTGTGGTCCGGGTCAGATTCAATATCAAGCAGGCGGACACCTTCAATGCTCTCTATGGCCTCAGCGATAGCATCAATGACTTCCTTTCTGCGGCCTTCCGAGAAATTTGGCACACACTCGATAACTTTCACACCATTCACCGAGGACCGCTCGGAGCGAGCATGTAGAAAAGCATTTGGGAGAGTGTTCCTTGTACCAATAAATGGGTCACTTCGCCACTTGAGCAGAATAAGCGTCTAGTACATTCCGCAGAAGCATGGCGATTGTCATGGGGCCAACGCCGCCAGGGACCGGGGAGATGCACAATGCCTTTTCCTTGACATGCTTAAAATCAACATCTCCGTGGGGTGATGCAACATCGATGACGACTGCATCCTCCTTTATCATGTCAGCAGTGATGAAGAAGGGAGCTCCCTCTGACTTCCTGCGACCAATGGCCGTGATTAGGACATCAGCCTGCCTAGTGAAATTAGCCAGATCGGCCGTGCGCGAGTGACACACAGTCACGGTGGCATTTCTGTTCAGAAGCAGGAAGATGAGCGGCTTCCCTACTATCATTGACCGATTGACAACAACAACGTGTTTTCCCGAGAGGTCCTTCATGCCAATATGGTCCAGAATCGTGACAATACCATGGGGCGTTGCAGAACTTAGGACTTCGCTACCATAGAACAGATTATAGATGTTCGTTGGAGAAAAACCATCCACATCCTTCAACGGGCTGATAGCTCCAATGATCGTCTTCTCGTTGATGTGGTCTGGGAGAGGGAGTTGGACAAGAATGCAGTGAACCGTACGGTCCTTGTTGAGTTGGTCTATGAGAGATAGTAGATCTCTCTGGGTGGTCTTCACAGGCAAGTCGTTGTGATCGGAGAGAATACCAGCTTCACTGCACGCCTTGCGCTTCATTCGAACGTACATCTGGGACCCCTCGTCCTCTCCGACAATCACTGTGACGAGTTTGGGAGCGATGCCATGCTTCTCTATGACTTGTTCCACCTCTTTCTTGACCTGCGCACGAAGGCGTTTTGCGAGCCTCTTTCCCATGATGACGTGATCATCGCAGATTGGTTTCTGTTCATCCTCCGACACATGACTCACCTACTAGAATACTCCACTGATGTTGCCTCCATCATCTACATCCATCTGTTCTGCGGCAGGTGCTTCAGGTAGTCCGGGCATCAGATTGATGTCACCCATGTGGATAACAACAAATCCAGCGCCACTGTTGACATCAGCGCCGACTACTTCCACATCAAAGCAATCAGGTCTTCCTGGCAATCCCTTGTTGTCAGACAGACTGAACTGTGTCTTTGCAATGCAGATTGGCAGTTTTCCATATCCTCGCTTCTCGAGAGAAGCAATAACACCTCGGGCATCGCTTGTGTAATCTACATCCCGAGCACCATAGATTTGCTGCGCGACTTTCTGTATTTTGGTCTTGATAGGGTCCTTCAAATCATATGTATACTTGATTGGATCAGCAGGTTGCTTCTCCAAGGTTTCAATGACTGCCCGAGCTAAGTCTAGCCCTCCTGCACTGCCTTTGGCATAGACCTCCGATACTTCCACTCTAACGCCTTTCATCGAGCAGTGTTTCCGAATAAGATCAATCTCCTCATCAGTATCATTCGGGAATCGGTTGACCGCAACTATGACAGGAACTCCAAAATTGCGCATATTCTCAACGTGTTTCTCAAGGTTGGGAAACCCTTGCTCCAGCACGTCGCTTCCATGGAACTTGAGTGCGCGTATCGTGGTGATTACAACACAGGCATCCACCTTGAAATTGCCAATACGTGTGACGATGTTGAGGAATTTCTCTGCTCCAAGGTCAGCGCCAAAGCCAGTTTCGATGATGACATAATCAAAGAGCCGTAGTGCAATGTCAGTTGAGATGACGGAGCTTGTACCATGAGCGATATTTGCGAAGGGTCCAGTGTGCATGATTGCAGGGGTTCCCTCGCAGGTCTGGACTAGGTTCGGTTTGAGTGCATCACGAAGAAGCACTGCCATTGCCCCATGAGCCTTCAGGTCCCTAGCATACATCTCCTTCGACTGCTGAGACCTACCTATCAGAATGTTTCCAAGACGTGTCTTCAAATCGCGATAGTCCATGGATAGCCCGAGGATGGCCATGACCTCTGATGCAGAGGTGATGATGAATGAATCCTCCCGCGGCATTCCATCGTATCTGCCTCCGAGGCCGACTATCACCTTTCTTAGTGCTCTGTCATTCATGTCAACATTTCTCGGCCAGTAGGTTCGACGTATATCAATCTCAGGCTGATGATCGTGGTGAATGTAGTTGTCAATCATTGCCGACAAGAGGTTGTGGGCTGCTGAAACTGCAGGAAAATCTCCTGTAAGAAAGAGGTTCACCTGTTCGAATGGTTCTAGCTTGGATTTTCCACCGCCTGCAGCACCTCCTTTCACGCCAAAGACAGGACCCAGCGACGGCTGCCGCAGCGCTGCGACGGCATTATGGCCAAGCGCATTCAGAGCCATTGAGAGACCAATCGTGTTCGTCGTCTTGCCTTCGCCAGCGGGCGTCGGGGTGGTTGCTGTTACGAGTATCAGTTTGCCCTTCCGGGTCCCAAGCTCTTTGCGGATGTTCAGGTCAATCTTGGCCATATATTTCCCATAGAATTCTAAGAACCTCTCTTCGATACCTGCTTTCTTGGCAACCTCTGTAATCGGAATCATTGTCATCAGTTCCCGGCTCTAGTTGTCCGATGTTTCCACGATGCAATGCACATTGATAAAACAAGCTCTCTGGCGAACCACACCCGCACAGGAGATGGTGACCATGACACACATCCTTCTGTGTTCCTGTGCTTCTCCAAAAGAACATAAGACGGTGTGCGCAGTTAGTAAGTCGGTCGATTATCATGGACAGACTTCCACTTGATGCACTACCGGATGCATTACCAGATGCAATTGATGAAGAGAAGTATATCATTAGTACGTACTACGTCGGACTTCCACCGTTCCTTGATGCAAGGGAGATGGCTTGGGCGGCAGCAGTCGAACAGAGCACTGGGACTTGGACAATCGTTCCCGGAGAAACTCCAGAGGTCCGAAAGAGACACGTCGCGAAGGTAATCGGAGTCTATGAGGTTCCTCAGTACGAATACAGCCTTCCCAAAGACCTAGAGAGAAGGGAGTACATCATGCAGGTAGCCTTTCCCTGGGAGAACTTCGGCCAGCAGATTCCCATGCTTCTCAGCACCGTGGTTGGCAATATCTCCCTCTACGGGAGAATCAAGTGTCTTGACATGAAGTTTCCAAAGAGCTGGCTTAAAGGATTCAAAGGTCCCAAGTTTGGAATCACGGGCCTCAGGAAGCTCCTGAAGGTCAAGAAGAGACCACTTCTGAACAATATGATCAAACCATGTGTCTACCCCTCCTGTCAAATGGGCGCAGACCTTGCCTACGAGGCAGCTGTGGGAGGAGCGGACATCATTAAGGATGATGAGCTCCTGGCAAACCCCGCTTTCAACACCATCGAGGAGCGAATTCCGCGATTCATGGAAGCTCTTGACCGTGCAGACTCTGAGAAGGGCGAGAAGACACTCTATACAGTCAATATTACTGATAAATTGCCTCAGATGTTTGAGAATGCGGATCGAGCTATTGAGCTGGGCGCTAATGGACTGATGATCAACTTTCTTGCGGTGGGCTACGCTGCCTTCCTCCATGTATGTGAGGACTTGTCTCCCAAGGTCCCAGTTCTTGCACACATGGATATCACAGGTGCCATGTCCTATTCACCTATCGTCGGTATCTCCTCAAACATTATCACCGGAAAACTGCCAAGGATTTGTGGGGCCGACATCACAGTCTTTCCTGCTCCCTATGGAAAAGCACCGATTCTCAAGGAGCGGTTCCTCAATATCGCGCATGATATGGTCATGCCCCTTCACAATATCGAACAGACAGCTCCAATGCCAAGTGGTGGGATTAGCCCGGGACATGTTGAAGAAGTCATCAACGACCTAGGTCCAGATATCGTAATCGGATCGGGGGCAGGGATTCATGCTCATCCAAAAGGTCCTCGTGCAGGGGCTATTGCGTTTAGGCAAGCAATTGAAGCTAAGATGCAGGATATTCCCGTGAGCAGGTATGCAAAGGAAGAAGGGCATGAAGAGCTTAAGATCGCCATGGAGTCATGGGGAACAGGAAAGACCGGAGCAGATTTGTAGCTGAACTTGCTCAGAGGAAGCATGTGCCGGACTTGGTATCAAAATGCCAGACCTTGCAGATCCTATCACGGTTGGAAGGTTGAGCGTTCGCAATAGAACGGTAATGCCACCAATGGTGCGAAATCTAGCAACGGATGAGGGATTCGTCACACCTGAGCTGATAGAGCACTATGCTGCAAGGAGTAGGGGAGGAGTGGGACTCATCATTGTGGAGGCGGCGGCAATTGACTGGGAACACGGCATTATGAAGCGGAATATCGGAATCCATGATGATAGAGTAATTCCCGGTCTATCAGCACTTGCAGAAGGCATCAAGAAACACGGAGCACGTGCATTCATCCAGATAAATCACGCAGGACCAAAATCCCATATCGCAACACGATATGTCGGTCCGTCAGCAGTCCCAGTTATGAAGGGCAAAGTACCAGAGGTCTTGACCGTAAGTGAGATCGAAGACATCAAAGGCAAGTTTGTGGATGCAGCCCGGCGAGCACAAGAGGCTGGATTCGACGGGGTGGAGATCCATGGCGCCCACTTCTATCTTCTAAGCGCATTTCTTTCCTCATACACGAACCGTAGGGTTGATGACTTTGGGGGAGCAATTGAGAAGAGAGCAAAATTCGCGGTCGATGTCATCAAAGCTATTCGCAGAAATCTTGGCAGATACCCCATAATCTTTCGCATGAATGGAATTGAAAATGCCGTGAACGGAATCACAATAGTTGAAGCAGTGAAGATTGCACGAATCATCGAACATGCGGGAGTTGATGCGTTGCATATCTCGTGTGTCGTTGACGCCACATACAATCCCGGGATTCCTTCAGTCTTCAGCGAGAAGACTATACCGGCATTCTTGCGTGGTTTTCCCTATGACTCCTGTATTCCATGCGCTTCGAATATCAAGCAGGGGGTGAAAATTCCAGTCATAGGCGTGGGTATGGTAAGAGACGCAGAGTTCGCAAGGAGAATCATCAAGAGGAATCTATGTGATCTTGTCGGAATAGGCAGGGCACTGCTTGCAGATGCAGAGTTTGTCCAAAAGACTCTAGACAACCGAGATGACGAGATAGTCCCTTGGAAGGACTAGTGAGTCGGACAAAGAGAGTGAGAGCCTCGGTAACGCAGCCTCATTCGCCCGGCTGCAGATTGAACGAGGCTAGCTGCTTCATGTCGTGGTCCCTACAGTAGTCGCTCAGTGCCATACGAGTTTTTCATATGAGAGCATCTCAACCGATATCGCCGATTTGGGATGAGTCCCTTGAGCTCAATGAGCCCGTTTCCGTCCGGAAACCACACATAGGATGGCAAGGACAATCACAAGGCCGAGCACTGCCAGGAGCAGAAAGTTGCCTGGTATCGAAGTTGTGGTCGTTGTGCCTGTCGTCGGGGTTGTTGTCGTGGTAGTCCCTGATTGTATGGCGTAGCTGTATGTCGAGGTCACTGCCCAGTTGCCAAGTGTATCGACTGCATAGATGCGATAATCGACTTCTGTCTCTGCAGGGAGGGCCGGTATTACGGCTTGATACTCGCCACCTAACAGACTCATCGTGACATTGAACCAATATGTGCCATTGAAGTAGGATAGGATTACGGTGTCCACCGCGGTGTCATCTGTGACATTCACCCGTACGAGTACAGTTTCCGTCGAATTGGGGCTCAACGGGTCTTGCACAGGCACGTCGATGTTCGGCGGATTCTCTTCTGCAGCAACTGTAGTGTACGATATCTCACTGGTCATGTTCAGATTCCCAGCGGTGTCATTCGCGTAGAAGATGTACCTGATTGTCGTACTGACAGTGAAGCCGGGTATCACGCCTGAGTAGGTGCCCCCGGACTTGGACAACAGGACTACTGTGAATGTGCCCCAGTCGTCCGAGCTATAGTTCAGATATACAGAGTCGATACCGGAGGCTGAGGGGGGCTCAGTGGCATCGACTGATACCAGTACCGCATGACCGGCTCCAGGGGTCGTTGCGTTCCGGTAGGCATTGCCAATCCATGGCTCGACTGAGTCGCTCACTGTGAAATTCGAAACAGTTGTTTCCGCATCACGCGATGAGGTGTCATTGGCGTATACAC
This sequence comes from uncultured archaeon, assembly GCA_964354495.1. Classification (GTDB taxonomy): domain Archaea; phylum Asgardarchaeota; class Thorarchaeia; order Thorarchaeales; family Thorarchaeaceae; genus SMTZ1-45. The sequence goes on from CAYHAA010000004.1 coordinate 151,620, forward strand.
TGTAATAGACATCGGAGGAGAATGCAAATGGACCTATCTGCACACTGTAGTTGCCAGACGGTTGCAGGGACATGCCAACGTAGGTGGGACTTGTCCATCCTCCAACTTCATACTTCAGGAAGACAGAATCAAGAAACATGTCGGAGACGTTCGCCTCGAACACGGTCTGCTGGTAATACTCAACCTGAATCGGTGACCGCTTAAGGCCGTGGATTACCGGACTCTCAAGATCGAATGTCGAAATAGCCGCGAATGTATCCAGTTTACCGTATCCCCAGATCTTGTTGGGTACTACACCCGTGAAACCGTCGCTCGCAGCACTCGACTCGATAATCGACGCGACATCCGATCCGGCTGATGCATTCACCTGTAGCAACAACGCGGCACAGCCCGCTACGTGAGGACCTGATGCGGAAGTGCCGCTGAAGAGACGATAGCTGGCATACCTTGCAGAGAACTGCAAAACACCAAAAGCATTGTACCAGTTTGACCAGCCTGAGGCTGAAGTATAGTCTGATATAATATCAAACCCGCCTGGTGCTGCAATACCCTGCTTCAGCACCTCGTCTATTCTCGGTCCTCGGGATGAGAAACTGGCAATATTACCGACCACCTCGGCGCTCACTAGGTTGCGTGTTCGATAGCTTGCAACACTGAGGGCGGAGTCAGCAGTAGAAGGCCAGCAGATTAGATAGTCATTGCTGACGTCGCTCTTCCATACGGCACCCCCGGTCCAAGATGTCTTGTCATCCGATATGTAAGCGTGGAAAGTAGTAACTTGGGGTGCGGTCACATTGAACTGATGCCACGGGGCTGCGTTTGTAGTGGGAAGCCCAGTTCCAGAGATCCATATCCCCAACATGCTGGTCGAGCGGCTAGAAACCGATATGAAGGACTTGACGGTGAGAGAACCCCACGGCGACATCAGCACATCGCCAGGGCCTGCGAAGTTCATGTAGCCCGCATTCGGGTGCAGATAGAGAGTCCATACTGGAGGGCCGCCCCAGGAATTGAGGTTGAATACTAGACTGAAATTGCAGGACCAGAAGTTTGTCACATTCCTTGAGAGCACCGTTATGTACACGTTGTTGATATCTGTGAAGAACACTTCACCATCAGGTTGAGGAATAGAGAAGTCAATAGCTCTAGCCGTGTTGGCTTGAGCTGTGAAGAGCGCATGCTTGGTCTTGCCGCCCAAGTTGCCGCTCGGTGACAAGACTGGAACACCCGACGCTACAATCGTGTCAATGGCGGTTTCTGCGCCTGAGCTGCCGTCCAGATACTGATAGGTCCATGAGCCTATCTCTGTCAGAATGACGTCTGCGCCGTGATTGAAGGCCCAAGCCAAGGCGGCCTCCATCGTGAGCCATGAGTTGTCACTGGCAATGACTCTTATCATCATCAGCTCAGCCGAGGGTGCAACGCCTACGTATTGGCGGTACCCAATCTGACCGCCAAGCAGAATGCCTGAAACTGCAGTCCCATGACCATCATAGTCAACATGAGTGCTCGATGTCAGGTTGCTAGAATCCCACGAAACAATCTCACGTGTTCCGACATCCTTCTGCACTATGTACTTAGTCTTTGGCGTCGTAAGCATGACGAGTTTCTCGCCAAGCTCCAGTAAGCCACTATCGTCAGGGTCGCTCGACACGAAGAACGGCTCCCCAATCTGGGGGACTCCGTCTTGACTGACATTATCTACCCAGAGCCAGTCAGTCTTAACATCGTACGCGCCGTTCCCGTCCAGATCGATGATGCGCATAGTTTCGTTAGCAGTACCTATAGAGTCGTTGTTCAGATCTACATAGTCACTTCCATTTGTTGGCACAGCATCCGGCAGTAGGTCGATCCAGCTATACTCAACCGTTCCCGGGAACCATAGGTCAGGATGCCTCCAATCCACCCCTGAGTCAAGGTCCGCTATCAGAATTCCTTCTCCTGTCACGTTGCGGTCCAGAGAATCGACGGTCTTCCAAACATCATCTGCACTGATCTCTGGAATCGATACATCTCTGGTGGTGTAGATATGACGCGCAGATGTCTGCGACTTCATATCCTCAATCAAGCCCCGATTCCTGAGCTCTGCGAGCGCTTCAGGAGCACCCTCGATCAGATAGAAGGCACCAATCCTGCTGTCCTCTGGAGAGCCAAGCGTGAACCTGATTCCGAGGGCATTCATCTCTTCAAGCACCTCAGCCCGAGGCGGGGCTCTGAGCTGCGCCATAACGAGCGCCAATCCGCCAAATTCCCGAGCTATGGCGTGAAGGTCAAGCGTGCAAGACTCAGCCTCGTATTGCTTAGTCGGAACCATATTCAAGGGCACAAGTGGAATCGGGAATACGAACACAATCAGAACAAGAACAGTGGCAGCGATGTGGGTCTTCATTCTCTTCGATCCTCCCTAGATGTAGATGGTATGCACAAATGAGCGTACGCGAATCCTCACTTTGCTAGTCCGGTGCTCAACGTACTTTTTAAGGTATTTTGGCACCAACTCGCAAGACTCTGCTGAAGAGGCCGTTCTATCTCCTACTACTCAGACGCAGCATCTTTTGACCAAATCAGGAACATACCTGGCTCAACCAGTCCAGAAGTCTACTAGGTACACACAGTTGGACGAGGAATAGAATGAGAAGACACCAGACAAGAAGAGCCTGGCATTGGAGCTACGGCCGGTATGAGAGTTGTCTTGGGTATGGTAGTCAGCAATAGTCAGCAGTCAGGTACGACCTAGAACTTAATACGATTGATTACTCTTGGAATCATTATGTCTTGGAAGAAATACGCCAGTCAGGATGTGCTTGACTGGCTTCTTGAACCCAAAGACCCTAGTGTCCGGTATTGGACTCTTCAGCATCTGATGGACAAATCTGTAAGGAGCTCTGAGGTGAAAGAAGCCCAAGAAGCCGTTATAGCTGCGCCCTGCGTGAAGTCAATTCTCAAAGCTCAGAAGAATGAGGGGTACTGGGATAGTCCCGACGATATGTACCGACCAAAATACACTGCGAGTACGCACACGTTACTCATACTGGCGGAGCTCGGGATGAAGAGAACTCCCCAGATTGAGAGGGCAATTGACTACATCTTCAATTTCCAGAGGGACTCAGGTCACTTTCTTATCGTTTTGCCAAAGTCCGAGAAGGGCAGAGAGAGTATAGTGAACGATGGGTGTTGTATCGATGGTAATATTCTGTACTACCTTGTGTATTTTGGCTATCTCAACGACCCCCGAACAAAGAGACTGATAGACTTTCAAATTGAATATCACTCTGATGATGTCGGAGGCTGGAAGTGCCGCTCATATCCCATTGACAAGAGCAGGGTCTTTCCAACGAACTGTTATATGGGAGGAGTGAAGGTCCTCAAAGCACTAGCACGTATTCCAAGAGAGAGCAGGTCATCAGATCTGAACCGGATTATCAATCAGGAGGCCGAGATTCTTCTTGAAAACCAGATTTACAGATACCTGCGCAATCCTGATGGAAGTAGGAAGGAGAAAGCTGGATGGAAGAAGTTTGGATTTCCTCTTTTCTATCAGTCAGATATATTAGAAGTGCTGGATGTGTTGACCGAGCTTGGGACTCGTGATAAGAGAATGCAGGAATCTGTTGACTTGATAATAGGCAGCAGGAATGCTTCAGGAACATGGGACCTGAAGAACACGTACAACGGAAAGATGCGCTGCGATATCGAGAAGAAGAATGCACCTTCAAAATGGATTACATTGAGAGCCCTGAGAATTCTACGTCGGTACTACACCTAGTCACCGTGAGCGCGTGAATGGGCCTTCATCTTGTCGAGAACTGAGACAACTCAGCCTTGAAGTCTTGGCCCTTCGTGAAGATCTCCTTCGGATCGATTACCACGAATGCAAATCGATAGGTAATGGTTGTGGCGGCACTGCTCCAGAAAAAGAACTCTGGGGGCAGGATAAATGACTCTTCCCATTTCTGACAGACCTTGGTGAAGTATGCCTTGGCTTCTGATTGCGAACATGTTTTCTCTAGTTCGATATCGAATGTGTATCTGTGCACCTCGTCTCCCTTCAGAAGAGACTTCAGCTTGCGTACTGCGTCACGAAACCTCGTGTCCTCCTCGCCATCTAGGTCAAAAACATCATGATTGAGTTCCATTCCTCGCTCCTCAAAGTAGTCATCAACACGCACCCGGAAATTTGTGAGCCGTTGGTCAATAGTTGTTGAGTTGGGGATAATCTGGCGAGTATGATCAGGTCTGAGAAGCCGTGTATAGTTCAGCGTGATTTCTACTACGATACCTTCCGAGTCGCCCATCCGGACATAGTCACCGACTCGAAACGGTCTCGCCACCAGTACGTAGAAACCACTGACGATGTTCTGAAGAGCTTTTGAGAAAGCCAGACCAATGAATGCTCCTATGAGGGCTCCACCTGCGACAATATACGCTGAAACGACATTACCTGCATAAGCAAGCAGGAATAGGAGAGAAAATGCGAAGAAGAAGAGTCTCACGACGAAGATTATCCCACTTGATGCTTCCCTTGGCATCCCAACTCTCCTAAATGTGAGCATGACAGAACGGATCACGATGAGGTAGAACACGTAGATTAGCACAAAGACTGGAAGCGAGGCTATCAGTCCAGCATAGTCGTCAAATGCATCTGGGAGAAGATACTTGATGAAATCAACGAAAACTGTGAAGATATCTACCTGCATTTCTGGGCACAGCCTCCTGCCGAATATTCGATGCTGAGAACTTGTGGGATTAATTCTTATGGGTCAGCGGGCATTTACGGGAATCGGTATTCCAGTCAAAGACTACTCAGTACTGACTGGGAATCACCATCTCGGGGGACTGTCCATGTATCTGCTAGATAGAATGTACACTGTAAGTGAGGAGAATTCCATCACGCAAAATCTGCCCTTCGCTATGCTGCCATTCTCTATTTGTTCAGGCGATGATACATCGCCTTGTTGGTCTTGTAGATATTGATGAACTCACTGTAGAGTCTGCCATAGATCTTGCAGTTCTCAGGATTTGGATGAAAGATATTCGAATACTGCACAAGACTTGGGATATCATCAGACTTGCAGAGACCCAGTCCTACGGTGGCAATGAATGCAGCTCCTCTTGCATTTGCCATGATAGGATCTTTCACCTGTCTGACAGTTCTATTCAGGACATCAGCATAGATTTGGCACCAGACGTTTGACTGCGCACCCCCGCCAATCATGTTGATTGGGTCCATCTTGCGTTTGATGAATCTCTCGACGAGGTCAAACAGCCACTTGGAGTTGTAGGCGACACCCTCAAACACAGCACGGATGATTTCATTTCGCTTCGAGGATAGAGAGATGTTATGGAGCCCGCCTCGAATTGTATGGTCCTCAACTGGAGTTCGTTCACCGAATAGCCAGGGGGTAAAGATGAGCCCATTACTACCTGGAGGTACTTGCTCCACTATCTTGTCGAACTCCCGGAAGACCTCCGGATTATTGAGTCGGGTTGGATCATCACCAAAGAAGACATTGTCTCGGAGAAACCTCAGGCACGCGCCAGCGGTTTCCTGCTCATTCGCTAGAAAGTACTTCCCAGGGACAGAAGATGGTACAGAAGCCATGTTGTGGGAGATGTCAGTCTTCTTGAATGGCACATGGCAAGTTATCCAGCTGCTTGTGCCAATATAGATGTGGCCTTCAAAGTCACGTACTGCACCCGATCCCATGACTGCAGATTGCAGATCAGGAGAGCCAACGACTACTTTCGTGTCAGCAGGAATTCCAAGCTCTCGAGCGACCTCGGGCTTCACGATGCCCAAGATGTCTACGGAACTCACTAGTCTTGGCAGCTTATCCTTAGCGACACCCATCTTCCGAATCAAGCCGTTGTTGTAGTGCACATTGTTGATATCGCGAATATCGGTGACCCAATGAAGCATGATGGAGTCATAGGAGGCTGCAAACTCCCCGGTTAGTCTGAGATTCAGGTAGTCTTTCGGTTCTAGAAACTTGAAAGTAGAATCATAGATCTCCGGCCGTTCATTCTTCAGAAAGAGAATATGAGCAATTGAGTCCTTTCCACTCTTCGCAGGGAGCCCACCAGTGGAACGCAACCACCGTGCAATATTCAGGATTCCGTAGCCCTGTACATTGATGATTCCTTGATTCTTCTTCCTGATGTAGGGCTCCCCCCTGGTGTCCATCCAGATAATCGCATTCATCAGGTGACGACCGCTTGAGTCAACAGCTACCGTTCCAGACCACTGGCTTGAAACGCAGATACCCACTATATCTTCTCTTGCTTTAGGATTCTTGTCTAGAAGGCGCCGTGTGGCTTTGACAAAGGCGGCCCACCACTCATCAGGATCTTGCTCAGCACCACCACCAGGTGAGAGATAGAGTGGTGTATCCTCAGACTCGAAGGCCAGAACCTCTCCGCAAGTGTCAGTGAGGGCAACCTTCATTGCAGAAGTCCCATGGTCCACTGCAATTATGCGCTTCTTACTTTTCTCCACAGTCATGTCCTAAACCAGAATCCAATTGGTCAAACCACCATATATACAGTGGCTCTCAGTGTTAGCGTCTTCATTTGAGGACAAACTCAGGCTGCACCCTTCCACGAGAGTCAAATCGAACTCCTTCCATCTCTAGAATCCTGCGCTTCATAGCAAGGCCTCCTTGGAAACCTCCTAGAGTCCTGTCAGTCCTTATCGCCCGATGACATGGAATAACTATGGGGAATGGATTCCGGGCAAGAGCATTTCCAACTGCTCTGAAGGCATTAGAGCCCACCTGTTTAGCCACCCAGCTGTAAGATGCTACGTGTCCAAACGGTATCGACCATTCTGCCATGATGACCTTGAGCTGGAAGGGATAGCAGATTGAGGTGTCCAGTGGTTCTACAGGGAATGTAACTTGAGTACCGTCAAAATACCTCACCAACATAGTGATGAGAGACTCTATCGAGTCAGAGGCACCAGCTTCAGCCCCCGGAAACCTCGTGTTGATTTCGGCGAGAACTTCCTTGCGAGACCGCGGAAGTAGAATGCGGACTACTCCAGGTCGGCGCGGGTCTCTGTGTACAATACCCACATGACCGAAGCTTGTTTCAGCAAGTGCATAGTACATCGCAGCCGCTCCGTTTCTAGTACGGACTCATATTTGAATTAAAGATTGACCTCGAGCCTTCGATGCTCCCCGATGGTTGACTTTTGACTCTGTCATTATTCAATCGATATTGTTTCTCCAATTGCCACTGACAAATGATCGATCGCCCTCTGGTTCTGTGAAGCAATCTCGTATGTTCCATAACTTCCAACAATCAGAAAAAGTCCAGTAGCAGGACCCTCAGCGTAGGTCTCGACAACTGGTAATCTGAGCTGGTTTGAACTGCAAGTCACCCTCAGACTTTCAGAGTCCTTGGGGGGTATGTTAGTCACAATATTTCCGAATCCGTCAATACGAACCACTTCACCAGTTCTTCCCTTCAAGTGGAATGACAGGGGAACATCTAGCCCGTTCTTGGTAGACCCAATGTCATTCGCAGCAATTCCTGAGTGATATTGGCCTGCTGCCACCGCGAAGACATCTCGACCATGGAATGTTCTCGAAACAGCGGAACCGAGTCTGATGCTGTAGACCTGTTTTACTGATTCCTCTCTTATTGTAGGAGAGAATAGACCGTTGTCTGGGCCAATGAGTACATACTCTGCAGTTTCTATTAGAACAGCATCCCGTCCGGTTCCTACGCCGGGATCCACAACACACACGAAGATTGATCGCTTGGGGAAGTACTTGTAGGACTTGAGCAGGACCCAGGCAGCTTCACGTACAGACTGTGGAGAGATTGAGTGTGTAAGATCAACTATGTGTGCATCAATGTCGATGCTGAGAATGACACCCTTCATCAAACCCACATACTCAGACTCACCAAAATCAGTAAGTAAGACAATCATCCAGTCATCCCCTATTCCACGCGAACTAGTCGTACCTCATTGTAGTCTGTAATCACTCTGATGTATCCTCTCAGCACTTCATCTACCAGTGAGTCTCCAGTGTCCACCTTGAGAGTCTCACTCTCAATTCCTTTGAGCTTTGAGAGTGTTGAGATCACAATGATATGCTCACGACCAACACGTTCGATGATGCCAGGGCTGATCTGCTGATTACCACGACCAAAAAGCATTCCCTGATGCCCAATGGGAGATACAATGATCCACGTCTTACTGAAGTCATCGACCAACTCGATAATCTGGGTCTCGCTCACATCATGGTGCATGATTCCTCTTTGATAGACATCAACTCCAAGGATTGTCTTCTTGACACCCAAGAAATCAGTCACTGTCTTCACTGTAGTGCCGGGTCCCAGGATATAGGTTCCTTGAGGAACCATCTGGTCAATGATATAGTTGGCAATGGCCTCCTGTGCCTCGTGCTCATCGATGGTCTCAGGACTGGCTTGTTTGGCTCCCTGGAATCTTGCTGGAACTGATGGTCCCTTCATGTAGCCATAGAGGCGGATGACGAAACGGTCCTCACGATATGCCTCCTCATCAGCGTCCATAATCTCAAAATCTGCGGTGCCTGCCCCTCCGTCAAGAACAAGCTTAACGACCTCTGCTGCATCCGCAGGGTTCACAACGAAGATACCGCTGTACATCTTCACTCCAGATGGGACACCTAGAACGAGAAGATCATCGAGGCCTTCCGCCATAATTGCATCTAGGATGTCGCGTGCTGTTCCGTCGCCTCCAACAAAGACCAAGAGACGAACTCCCGCCTTGTAGAGCGCAAGAGTGCACTGACGCGTGTCCTCGGAGCTGGTCATATCACTTATCTCAAGATCAACCACTTTATGCTCTAGGCCCACCTCTTGGCTCATATCCTCTCCCATCTGGAGAGGGCAGACAATCAGATCCAGTCTTGGATTACCTTGGACAAGGGGAGCCAGAGCCTGTAAGAATTCCATTGCTCGAGCTGGTGCCACAGGAGTCGCTCCACGGCTAATTGCCTCTTCAACAACACCATCAGTCCCTTTGAGGCCGACACGACCACCCATCCCCGCAATCGGATTGACAAGAAGACCAAGGTACAACACAGCTGCAAGACTCCTGCATCATTAATAAGACAACCCACCTCTAAAGTAGTTGTGTTCAGTCCTTGAGAGCGTTGACTTGGGCTGCAGATTGTATCCAGAAAGACACCCGAACGAGAACCTCTTCGAGAAATCTATCCCTGTTGTCGGGTGTTGCGTCTTCGGGCCACTTGTTCTTGCGATATTCATCGAACTTCTTGAACGAGCGACCATACTTAGTCGTCAGTGGTAACTCAATCCGTCTGTCGCACATTGTATTCAGAGCACGGATGAGAGTGACAAAGTCGAACTTCAACCGAATCAACCACTTTCGCACAGCGATGAAGAAGGCACGGTCATTTGCTTGGTCCCATGACAGACCTTTCAGAGCCTCTCTGTTTCCCCCGTCGATTCTCTCAGAGTTGAAGCTGCAGCCCTTATCATAATTGCACCGAGCTCTCACATAGAGATTCTTCTTTGACATCCAGAGGATATTCTCATGCTCTCCCTTTTTTCTCATGACTTCCTTGTGATTGCCAGCAGGAAACACAAGCTCGACCACACCGCCTTCCTTGAAAGCGCCTCCAGCCTTGAAGTACAGGTCCAGTGCCCAGGCGAGTGCGGGGATGGTGTTTACGGGATAGTATTCATCAGGGTCCGTCATTGTTGCACGTCACGTCAATCATTCCTACTGATATGAATTAGCTCTCCGGTAAAAGTGAAGACACGCCCCAAGTCAGAGATGGCGGAGCTACGTTTCCTTCTGCTCACGATTGGCGACGAGGACCCTTGCAAGCTGCTCAAAGATATCGATGATTCCCTCTCCAGTCTTCGCACTCGACTCGACGTATGGCATGTTGCGGCTGTCTGCGAATTCGCGCCCTTCAGATGGTTCAACCACGCGGTCGGGAAGATCGGTCTTGTTCGCTACTAGAATCAGCGGTATGTCCTTTCCAAGCGCCTTGTGAAGTTCCTCTAGCCATTCTTGAAGCACGATGAAGGTCCTTCGTCTCGTCACATCATAGACAAGTACACCACCGCTCGAACCCCTATAGTACATGGGCCTCAGAATCTGAAACCGAGACTGTCCAGCAACATCCCAGATCTGCAGTTTCACAGTCACCTTTTCGCGCTCCGACTTTATGATTTCAACATTCTTGACAGCAAACTGGGAGCCAATGGTAGTCTTGTAATCAGTCCTGAAGAATCCGTGAGAAAAGCGGGTGACTATAGCTGTCTTGCCCACTGCGCCTTCTCCTAGAACCACGATTTTGAACAAGAAGTCATAGGTGCTACTCATACGGCAGTCCTCCAGCTGTGTAACCGAGGTGGAATGCATACGTGGCTACGATATCGACATATGAACAGTCTTCGTGTGTATTCATGAAAGATCCCCATGCAGTCCATCGGCCTAAACAGTGGTTGCGCATTCGAAGCCTAAGTTACTGATGGCACTAATAAGGTTTCGCGATGTATTGCACCAAGGGACCTAGATAGGATAATCAACACGACATGATTCTATTCAATAACGCGGAGTTTCCTCTATCTGCATTCACGAAAAAAGCTTACCAATCGTATTCTCAACTTCCTCAACATCAAACACTGCAGTCATGCAAGCCATGGCGAATGCGAAGATTCTGTCGTGCCAATTTCAAAAGAATCTAATATGACTCGTCAGGGACATAAGAGGATAAAACAGAGAAAAAACCTACACAGGGCCGAGTGGCCCTGGTTGGGTGTTCGAGCTGCGAAACTACTTCGGCAGAATCACAGCATCGATGATGTGGATGACGCCATTGCTGGCCTCGATATCGGCCTTAACAACCTTCGCGTTATCGACTTTAACTCCAGCCTTAGTGTCAATCCTGATTTCCTGTCCTTGGACTGTCTTGGCCGTTTTCAACTTCATAACATCCTTGGACATGACCTTGCCTGGCACCACGTGGTAGGTCAGGATTGCTGTCAACTTGGCTTTGTCCTTTAGAAGGGACTCTACTGTGCCCTTTGGGAGCTTGGCAAATGCTTCATCAGTCGGTGCAAAGACTGTGAACGGACCCTTGCTCTTCAGAGTATCTACAAGACCTGCTGCCTCGGCGGCCTTCAAGAGAGTCTTGAAGCTACCAGCAGCCATAGCTGTTTCTACGATGTTCTTCACGATTATCACCTTAAAATGATGTATATTAACAATAGTGAATTACTTTATAAGCTTTCCGATGCGGACTATCTGTGGGCAGTCTTGCACTGCATCCCAACTGACAAAATCAGGTACGGCTAGTGCTTGCCTTCAATCCAAGCGATGAATTTGCGCAGCAGTCTATTGAACTCTTCAGGCGGCTCAATCATTGGCTCGTGATGAGCCTCGCGGGCAATGGCGATATCAGCCTGCGGGAGTTCGTTCTTAAGCGCCTCAGCGACGACAGGTGGTGTGATGTTATCATGCTCGCCTACAAGAACAAGCGTGGGAATCCTTATGTCTTTGACCCTGTCTGCGATATTGAACCTGTTACAGACACTAAGGTCATGTTGGAGCACGCCTGGGTTTGCCCTGCGTATCCGATTCTCAAGTTCCTTTAGTCCGTGGCTTTCAGTGTAGTCCTCATAGGACTGGTTTTTGAACAGAGATAATCCATCCTCAATTGCTTCCCTTGCGAAACCCGGCGCCAGCTTCGAGAGCTCAAGAACAGGAGAGGTGTCAACAGGTACAGGTGCCTTGGGAAGGATTGATTGAGCATCTGGGCAGTAGCACATTGCAGCACCGCCTCCCATGGAGTGGCCAACAAGGATGAAGTCAGTCAACCTGAGATGCTCAATAAGAGCGGCGATCTCTGAGGAATAGCCACGGTCTATAGACATATCCCCATTTAGATTATCAGGCTTTCCATGCCCCGAGAGGTCGATTGCTTCGTCCTGTTTGTGCAGGAGAATTCTCTTAGCTGCAGAGCCCAAGATATGTGAGATGATTCTGCACCATGGACGAAGACGAGAGGGATGCCTCATGATGGATTTTGCCGCCTATCAACATCAATATAGTGCAGCTGCAACTCTCCGTGACGGAAGTACGGCATGGGCGAGAATGAGTGATATCCACATGAAAACCCAATTTCGTTGCACAGTATATTGTTCAGGTATCTTTTTCTCCAGAGTATACAGACATGGCGACTGTGAGTTCAATGGCGGACAGACTCTTCGGAACAACGGGCGTGCGAAAGGTCTATGGAAAAGAGTTCGACCTTGAAATGGCTTTGAACTTAGGAAAGGCACTCGGAACCCTGCTTGGAGGAGGAACAGTCCTCCTAGCAAGAGACACGAGAACTACGGGACTCATGGTCGCAGATGCATTCTCTGCGGGTCTGCTCTCTACAGGAGTGAACGTAGTTCGAACAGGCATCATCCCAACACCCACGCTGGCATTCACAGCGATGAACAGAGAACTCGATGCAGGCGTCATGGTGACTGCATCGCACAACCCACCAGAGTATACGGGGGTAAAATTCTGGTCTAAGAGCAGTATGGGCTTCACACCCGAGGAGGAAGAGAAGATTGAGCAGATCTACGTATCGAAGAAATTCAAGGTCGCACCTTGGGATCAACTGGGAAAGGAACTCAGAACAGAGACCGCTGTTGAAGAGCACATCGAGGCAATCCTAGCAAGATGTGATGCAGGCCTGATAAGGTCGAAGGCATTCACAATAGTAGTCGACCCAGGTAACGGCGCAGCATGTGTTCTCACGCCATATCTCATGCAGAAACTTGCTGGCAAGGTCGTCACAATTAACAGTCAGCCCGACGGACACTTTCCAGGACGAATCTCTGAACCAGATGAGAGCTCCCTTGGTGACCTCATTCAGATGGTGAAAGACATTCGTGCAGACCTTGGCATTGCTCACGATGGTGACGCTGATAGAGTGGTGTTTGTGACTGAGAAGGGCGAGGTAGTCAGAGGAGATAGAACGATTGCGCTTCTCGCTCAAGACTATCTTGGAACTACGAAGGGGGGAACCTTGGTCACCACTGTGGATAGCTCACTGGTACTTGACGAGACCGTCAAGAGAAGAGGCGGCAAGACAGTTCGAACACCTGTGGGGGACATCCAAGTTGCAATCAAAGTAAGGGAGACTGATGCAGTCATGGGGGGCGAAGCCTGTGGGGTGTTCATTCTCCCAGAGTTGCACCTTGCCCCGGAGCCTTTTCTTGCAGCCTGCAAGATTCTTGAAAAAATGGCAAGAACAGGAAAGAGTTTTGGAGAGCTCATTTCAGGTATTCCAGCATATCCTCTGATGAAGGCCAAACTGAACTGTCCAAATGAGAAAAAGGCACAAGTAATGGATGCTCTTGCAAACATGCTCCCGAAGGCACTAGAGAATGTCGTGCAGGTCCTAACTGTGGACGGCATTGGGATCACTCTAAAAGAGGGATGGGTCCTAGTACGACCGTCAGGTACAGAACCGGTGATAAGAATCACCTGTGAGGGCCCCACAGAGGCGCTGGTCAAGAAAGTATTGAGCGTAGTGAAGCGTGCTGTTGAGAAGACAGTCAAATCGATATGACAAGATTCACATCAATAATGCAGACAAGATTTATAGCGGATTCCGCGACCTCTTCAGACAGTTGATGGAGCTAGACCAATGAGCAAAGAAAAAAAGGAACTTGAAGATGCCGTGATGGGGGAGTTCGAGTGGGCACTTCAGGATCCAAATACACAGAAGATTCGCCAGCTCGGGGAAGTTGTTAGTATCATCACCACCAAGCTAACTGAAGCCATCAGTAGTCTACAAGCAACGACAACTCAGCTCCAATCGCAGGTCAGTGCCCTGGAATCAAGGATTGATTCTCTCTCGAACCGCGTTTCTGGTGGCGCAACCATATCAGCAGGACCCTCAGCAGCCGGAGGACAACCAATTGCTGGCATGGCAAGAGCCCCAACAGCTCCACCGCCCTCACCAGGAGGGGGCATGAGCATGATGGGAGAACTCAAACAACTTCTAGCCGCCAGAAAGAGAAAGGCAGACTAACCATAACGGCCAGCTGCATCACATGAGGCTTTCAACGCTGTTTTCTCTGTAGAAAGGTCCAGCATGTTCAGGCAGGGTGATTGAAAAGGCCTCAGCGCGTTCGCATTTCGACTGGACTCCACGAAGGCGTGTTCTCGCATCGTAGAGCTTTTCATAAAAGAGATCGGCTTTCTCAATCTGTGACTTGTGTTCTTTGATTGCGTTGAAAGCATAGTCATATGAATTTGAAATATCAACATACACATGAGGTCGGGAGATCAGAGTGTTGATCTCCATGTTGTAGATTCGTTCAACGCGGTGTGCATCGTCAAAGAGTGTTGTGTGGGATGCCCATTCAACAGCATCGAAGACTATCTGTGCACAATGTTGATGATTCACATTGTAGTCTCCAGAGAAATGAGTAATCACTATCTTCGGACGCGATTTGAGAATGGCTCCGACGACCTCATTTCGAAGGCTCATGTCAATGGCAAAGTCATCGCGCTCGCTTAGATAGAGGTTCCGCACACCAAGCTGGGCACATGCAGACTTCATTTCGGCGTTCCTTATTTCGTTGCCCGTCATACAGTGCACGTCAACAGGAGTCCCCATGTCAGCATGTTTTCGTATCGTACCGCCGGCACCCAGACTCTCGTCATCCGGGTGTGCAACCACAACAAGGACAGAGCTCATATGTGCGTGTTCTTTCAGTATCTAATCAAGGTTTGGCATGTTCGATTGTGCAGACCAAGTGCCTTAAAGGGCAACAGGAATAGACCAGTCAGAAGGTATGGCTATGCGAATTGGTGTGAATCTCTACCCTTCATTTGGTGGTAGCGGTCATGTTGCAACCCGACTTGGCCAACACCTGGCGAACAAAGGGCACATAATCCACTTCATCACCTATCAGAGACCCTTCTCATTGATGTGGCAGCAGACAGAGGGTGTCCACGTCGACCTTGTGGACAGCTTTGATTATCCTCTGTTTGACACGATTGGACCACCCTATACTATGGCGCTCACATCAAAAATCGTCAAGGTTGCTAAGGATGCGGAGTTGGACCTCATCCATGCGCACTATGCGATTCCTCATGCGATGGCGGCATATATGGCACGTGAAATCAATGGGATTCCCTATGTGGTCACACTTCATGGCTCCGATGTGCATACACTGGGTCAGGATCCTGCATACAAGCCAGTTGTCCAGCACACTGTGGAGAAGGCTGATGCTGTGACTGCTGTCTCCCAATTCCTAGCAGACAAAGCGCACAAAGGGCTTGGAATCAAGAGGGATATTCATGTCATCCCGAACTTTATTGATACAACGCAGTTCTCCAAGGTCCTGGGAATCAGGCTTGTTGTAGAGAGAGGGTGCGTATCGGTTCGGAAGGAGGAGGATGCCTTTGAGATAGAACCAGAGGACAAAATACTGCTGCATGCCTCTAATTTTCGAAAGGTCAAACGTGTCGTTGAACTTGTCGAGATCATGCGCACTGTCGTAGACCATAATCCAAATGCAAGACTCGTAATCGCAGGTGATGGACCCACACGTATTGATGTCGAGCGACGAATAGAGGACTTGAAACTATGTGACAATGTACATCTCTTGGGTGTGAAAAGCAACATGCAGGAAATCATGTGTTCCTCTGACATCTTCTTGCTCAATTCGACACTTGAGGGAATGCCTCTCACGCTCTTGGAGGCCATGGCATGCAGCCTTCCTGTAATCACAACACCTGCAGGCGGAATTCCTGAGCTCGTTCGTGCAGACAAAGATGGAATTGTCACGAAGGGCTTCGAGCAGGAGGAGTTTGCACAGGCAATTCTTCACCTCCTTGAGAATGAGGGCGAAAGAAAGAGACTGGCAAAGGCAGGTCGACAACGTGTCAATACTTTTGACTCCAACAAGATTGTTCCTATGTACGAGAATGTGTTCAACGAAGTCGTCAAACGTTGAGGAGGACGTATATCGTGAAGCCGAGCGTCTATGATGTGTATCACGACTTCATCTGGAAAGGGAAAGACACTAAGCTCGCTCAGATACTGTATGATAGTCCGCCGCTCACAATGAATGGGATATGTAATCGAGTGCCAGAGCTCATGAAGAAGTATGAGAAGACTCTCTGGCATATTGACGAACGAATGAAGCTTCTTGAGAGAACTCTCATCTCCTCAAATCGGGACCTTGGATGCCTCACAGAAGACACCAGGTCCAGTATCAGGTCTCTGAAGAACGGAGCCATTGAGTCAGCACACCAGACTGTGGTTCTGGGGGGTCCTGTGTATGTCCTGAACAAGGCAGCAACAGCAAAACGACTTGCCAGTCTATGCGCTGAGAGAGGACTTGACCTTGCACCCTTCTTCTGTCTTGCGGACTATGACGTTGTTCAGCCAGAACTCACGAATATCCGTCTACCTGTACTGGGTTCAGAGTGCACACTCGTGAGCATCCCAGTGCCTCAGGGCTATGAGAACTCACCAGTGAGTGTGCTTCCCCTACCAGCGAGAGACTGGTACAATCAGGTTGAGGACGATATCAGAACAACTTACAGGCCGATGTTCAAAGCACTAGAGGGACCTTCTAGAACGCTTCTAGATGAGCGGCTTGAGCAGGCCTTGTCGATTCTTCGTTGGAGTTACACCAACTCCACAACTCTGGCAGAATGGGCAGCACGAACACTGGGCAGGCTGTTCAATATAGAAGGCGATTTGGGCATCCCACTGCTCTTAGCATCTTCTGAGGGTATCAGAGACCTTCTTGTCGAGGGCCTGGAGTTCCTTCTGGCTCGTGAGAACCGGGAGAGATTCTTGGCCACGTTCAATGAAGTGACCACACTGATCGAGGAGAAAGGATACAACCCTGGAATTGGTTTCAGAGGAACTGATTACGTGCCATTCTTCTATGATTGTCCCGGAGAAACCTGCAATAAAGCAAGGACAGAACTTCACTATGAGGACAGAGGGACAACTGCGCTTCTCACTGGAACCTGCCCGTCCTGCTCTGAGAAGATTGAGATTGAAACATCCGCAGATACACCATATCTCGGTGATATTGCTCGGAGTATCTCGCTACGCGTGGACTCTAGACAACTTGCAATCGACTCAATAATACCGACCGTCACCCACGTCGGTGGTCCTGGTGAAACAGCATACTATGCACAGGTGATACCCAGTGCGCGAGCGATTTCGGCTCCGTTCCCAATGTTCGTCAAGTATCCCAGAGTCTACTTCAATACGCCCTGGAATGAGCAATTGGCAAAGTCACTCGAAGAGAGAGAGATGCCAGTCCTTCAGAGAAGGGACTTGTTCAATATCATGGGGAAAGTCTCGAAATACAGAAAGAAGAACCAAGTTGATGAGATGAATCAGGAACTTGAGAACCTCGAGAGTCTGATACTGGAGAGTCACGCCGAACTCAATAACAGACTCAGAGGAATAGAGCCAATAGTTGCTGACAATTCAAGAGAAGAAGCAGCCACTCATCTTGGCCTCAAGATGGATCTAGAACGATATCTTAGTTGGGCCTTTGGCCAGTTCGCCGAGGGCAAACTAGGACAAGAGTCTTCATGGTCATGGATCGAGTGGGCCATCAATTCAGGCTTCAGTGATCTCTTTGGCCCTTATAGCCGTGCATACCTTGGTCAGATGAAGATTGGCGGCACCATCTTCATCAATTTCTCATTATGATTGGGCACAAACACAGGAGTTCCAGTACGGGTCTAACCAAGCTCTTTCGACAATAGATGCCCAAGTCGCGTAATTCCTTCAGATATGATATCAGGAGGAGCATAGCAGAAGCCAAGTCGCATAGTATTGCCTTCTGGCACACTTGACTCCAGGTCATTACCATCAGCTGTGAGCTTATGTCCAGTGATAGGATAGAAGGGGCCTCCAGGTACATAGAGCACTTCATTGGGCATTGCTACATCTTGCATGAACTCACTTGAGTTGAAGTCAGGATTCTCGCTCTGCCACCAGATGAAGAAACCTCCGGTCGGGTCGCTGCGCGTCCCGGCTGGAAATGAGTCGTCTATTGCCTTTGCCATTGCCGCACACCTCTTTCTATACAATGGAATGGCAACTCTCATGGCATCGTCGATATGTTTGTTGTAGTACTCATCAAGGATACGTTGGGCAAACGTCGCAGTACACAGGTCAAGGTAACCCTTGTCTTTGAGAACCTGCTCTCTGACATTATCTGGCAATACTGAATACCCAACTCTCAAGACAGCTGCCTCCTTACTACTTGTCCCAAGGTAAGCAATTCGAGAGTTGTCCTTGTCGAGGGTCTTGATGGCCTTGGGATTGTCTTTGAACTGAATCTCAGCATAAGCAGCGTCTTCAATAACGAGGATGTTATGGTTCTCACAGATATCGAATAGAGCTCTACGTCTATTCATAGGCAGAGTTGTTCCCTTCGGATTGTCGCTGTCAGGAACAACATAGAGCAAGTCAGGATTCTTACCAAATTTGATCTTCGAGAGGTGAATAGCTCGTTCAACAAACTCCGGGATGATTCCTTTGTTGTCGGTGGGCACAGTAATCACTCTTGCACCAAGCTTCACAGCAGGAACAAGAAATCCGAGGTATGCGGGAGCCGGTGTGATAATGACATCGCCGGGATCTATCATTGTGTCCAACAGGGCATAGAGCGCCTGCTGCGACCCATTGGTAATGGATACTTGTTCCCATTGGGTTTCGCAATCAATAGGTATCTTGCGGACCTTGCACAGTCGACGGGCTAGCGTCTTGAGGAACCATGGTTGGCCACCCGTTGGACCGTAGTTCAGATCATCCAGAGCCATCTGTGGGTCTTTTTTATACATGACACTCAATTCAGCCATGATGTCAGCGAAGATGTCAGTAGGGATGATCCCGGGCTTTCCGCCAGCAAAATAGTACTTGACCTTGTATTTGAGAAGCGCACGTATTTGAGATTCCTCAACAAAAGAAGTCCAGGTTGCAAAACCGTAGCAGTTATCTTTTGCCATAGGCTCTCACCAAGAGAATTGATCACGATACTGCGGAGAAGCATGAACACTTCTGTACATGAATAGAGAGCGTCATCCTTTAATCGTTTCTAACGAAGTAGTCTTCCAGACGCTCTCTTTCGAGCCATGATGTACGGAAGTGGTCGTCCAATCAACACATGTACACTACACCTGAATCATGAAACGAACTAACGAGTTTCGGCGGCTAGAGCAGCGGCAGCAGCTGCCGGGTCAGGAGCCTCGACGATGGATCGTGCTGCAATGATGAAGTTCGCACCCGCTTCAATTGCATCACGGGCACTGCCGCCCTGAGCACCGACGCCCGGGCACATGATGGGTATCTCATCTCCGAGTACTGCCTTGACTTCCCGAATTTTCTCAGGATAGGTGGCACCCACAATGACACCGTCTACGTCCCAGAGCCGGGCTTGACGTGCAAAGCGCAGATAGAGCGGTTCAGGTTTTCGTGACCTCTCATCAGCAGCCACGGTCAGGCCATAACCATCCTTCGCACCAGCATGCGACATGTAGCAGAGAGTGATGACGCCTCGTTTTCGATTGGTCGCCGCTTCAAACACACTGTCGAGACCGCCTTCCATCCCAATGAAAGGACTGACAATGATTGCATCGAAACCAGCATCAAAATAGTATTTCGTAATCACCCTGTTTGTGTTCTCGACATCGTTCAATTTGCAGTCAATGATTGCTGTCAGACCCTCAGCATGGATCTTATCGACCAATCGTGGAATGGCATCATAGACTCCAAGAGGTAGGACGAGGTGTCGGTTTATCTTGAACGCAACTGCATGTTCTGCAGTCTGTGAGATAAGACGCAGTGCCTCCTTCTCTAATCGGTCCTTCTCAGCCTTTATGCCAGCAGCATCTTTGCCGGTCATATTCGCGACCAGATCCAGACCGACAATCAATTTGCTCTTCTTCACGAAACTTGTGGCTGTGAGCTTTCGCTTGTACACGTGGTTCACTCCCATATTCCAATGAATGCTCAGTACTTCAGAGTGTTACCAATTCCTATGAGGCGCTTCCAAATAAATTCTCGTTCGCTGGATTCTGCACGTACCGGCGACGCAAACTTATATCAGACTCCGCCATTTGAAAGAACGGAGAAGCAAGATTGAGTCCAGATTGGTTGATGTCAAGGCTGACTGTTGTATTGATTGCCATAGCCGGTCCTATCTATTTCTTCTTGCTGATGCTATTCATCCCGCAGATGATGCCCTTTGCTGATTCGTTCTTTAATCTGCTTTTTCACTATCTTGCAGCACCTATCGTCTTCTCTTTGCCCTGGGTGGGCACAATCTATTACCAGCGGTACAGGCTAGCAAATACTGCCCATATCATGGATGAAACCATCACCGCAGTTCCTCTCAGATGGAGAATGTTCTATGGAGCAAATGCTCTCTTTGTCCTGATGTTGTTCGTACTGCCCATGGCCACACCTGTTATCGCGATTATAGAAGGACTCGTTGTTGCTGTGCATGTGTTTCGTCTCATTGGCCTTGGTAAGCTGGGAGGTGGCAAGCCAGCTGCTTTCCTTGGCATCATCGTGGCACTGGCGCTCATCATACTTCCAGCACTCGTGATGTTTGTGTTCATTCCTGGCTATATGGTCGTATGGAACACGATTCTCCAGACATGGACTGATTTCTGGCTGGATGTCACATATGGTGTTGCGCAGTGTCTCGTGAATGCCCTCAGCTTTGGTGCCCCTGTCTATTTCATCTACTATGGTGCTCAGGAGTATGATAGAGGGCTCTATGGGGAAGTGTACACAAAGACGCCGACAATTTGGATAAGACTGGGAGAACTCATCATCTTCTCCATATTCCTGGTGATTTACCTACCGCCAATACCAACACCTCTTGGAGTCGTCCCTTTTCTGGGGCTCTCATTCCTCTTTCAGGACTACATCAACTGGATTTCTCTTGTAATAGTATCCATCATGGTCCTAGTTAAGATAGTTCTCAGGGTCAAGAGAGACAGCACAATGGGCGGAGCGACTAACATCATTGTTATCGGACTGTTTCTCGTAGTTGAGCTCTTCAATAGGACTGACTTCTTCCTGAAGACCTCGGTAATCCTGTTGGCATTCATTGTCTATGCGGCGCTCGCAATCGCAAGCTATCTCAGAGCCTCTCCAAGAGAGCTTTACTAAGATTATAGAGTGGCTGTACTGAAGTGCCTCAATACTGACTACATATTAATTATATCGAATTTCTTGGTGAGCCGAATGATGGGGAGAAAGACCGTCATCGGTTCGGACTCCGCAAACGTGTCAACAAACTCGATAGTCTCTTTTGGTCTGCCCTTATACGCAATGAAGTTGCCCTTCGGGGGTCCGTCACCCTCTGCATGAACCCAGAGAGGCAATCCATACATCTCATAGTATCCATGATTGGAGATCAGGGTCCCATAGATATGCTTCCCCTTGTGTTCGAAATATAGCATACTCGCAGGTCGTTCTCTCTGCGACCAAGAGACAAGCATTCTTACCAGATCAATCATAGAAGCTATCTTCATGTTCACAGGGGGTCGAATACTATCACTGCTCATTTCTCTCGCGCACCGATTCGTATTTCGTTCCTATCCTTATAAGAACAAGCATTATGATAAACTGCATTGCTCATTCAGCCAGAGGCATGAAGGGCAGCTCGTATCTTGTCAGCAATGGAGATGACTGACTTTCGGCTGGCACCAACAATGACAATTGGCAAGCTCAATAGCGACTGGCTAGTGGCAATCGAAAACACTATGCGAACACCCTCTCTTCGATAGCAGACAAAAGTGAAACCATCTTCATGAATCATCTGCTCAATCTCTACCCCGGTAGAGCCTATTGCACCTGCAGCGAAACTGATGAGACGTGACGCATCACCATCTTCGCGGTTCACAACAATGGTATCTCGAATGTCATGCTCTGAAGAGAAGAGAAAACCATGGGATGCCGAACTATACAGAACCTTCCTTGTTATTGCCTTCGAGAGAAGGTCCTTCGAAACCGGGCCAAATGCCTTCACGAGTACCTTTGAAGAGTCAAAGTCAGAGATTCTGATTGCTTCAATCTCAACTTCGGAAGGTATGACCTCATCTGTGATGACAGGTTCCTCAAGGCGAGGCGATGGTTCATCGGTGATGGAGAAGCCCTGCTTCTGGTGATCAAAGAGGGTCTTGACGTAGTCTCGCATCCACTCATCGAGAAGCAGCCAGTCCTCTTTGCTCAACTTCAGGGGAGGTCGAGGCACCTCTGGCAACTCCTCAGCAAAGGCCTCTTCCGAGCCCTCGTACTGCTCCTCTGATTCCTCAGTCGGCTCAGCCACCTTGTCCTCTTCGGACGGCGTTGTTTCCGCGGGAGTCTCCTCTGGCATTAGGAGATTGACAGCTTCAAAGAGACCCGATAGTCGATCTGTGCCACCATGTTGTGAGAGCCGCGGACGGACTTGTATGATGAAACCGCGCCTGTTCTCAGTGGCCTGATCGAAGACTAGGGCAACGCCTTGCGGAAGACCGCTGATGAACGCCTTGTCACGGAACTGCTCTGGCATCACAGCTGGAGCTCGATGTTGTAGAGCTCTAATGTCATCATCATGGGACAGTGAGTGTGAGATGATGATATCTGCCTGTGAGATTGCTTCATCTGAGACTGCTGACGGTTGCTGTGTGCACAGGACAAGACTACAGCCAAACCTTCGTCCAAGCTTTGCATAGCCTACAATCGCATCCTTGGCAGGGGTGGCTCCTGACCGTGGCACAAGTGTGTGTGCCTCATCAATGATTAGCCACGTGGGAGGCAGTTCTTCCCGTGCACTGGTACCTTCATCAGTCCAGGCCATTCGATAGGTCAGGACTTGACGGCATAACATGTTTGTCAGAATCGCGAGCACGGCTTCAGCATCTGAACCAAGAGGTGCAACATCAATGACTGTGATTTGCCCTGCAACAGATAGATCCTGAGCGCTTGTGCCGCCAGGATTGAAGACTCCTAGTCTATCTGCACGCCTTAGCCTCTGGATAATAGCAGTTCTTGAGGCAGGCTTGTAGAACTCAACAATGGTTGGATTGGACTCGACACAGCTGATCATATCTGTGATGCTGAAATCCCGCTTGAGCTGCACATGCTCTCCAGACTCGAGAGTGTATCCCTTTCGCACAGCGTCCAAGGTCTCAGCTATCAGGTTCTCCATGGCAGTACTGAGTGTGCCGCCTTTCTCCAGCACATATCCCCAATCTGAAACGGAGAGCTCTCGGGGTCCAATGGACAATGGAAAGAGACGAGCTTTTTTCTTCACCTCATCAGGGAGTCCAACGTATGTCCTCCGAGGGATGTAGACATTCACTGGGAATCCCTTTGCCTCATAGCCCCACTTCTTGAGAATATCTGCCTGCTCGTCATTTGGATCGACCATCTGTCGAAAGACATCTACTGTGTCCACAATGACTGCAGCAACCTCAATCTCTCGACGCTCCATGGCTAGGGCAAGTTCTTCAGCAATGATTCCCAGCGTATAGCTCTTACCTGATCCCCTCTTTCCTGCAACAAACATGACATGAGGTTTCATGAGGTCAAGCTTCACTGGCATCCCCATGAGGGAGGTCAGAACATCATCGGAGGTCTCTGTGATACCTCCTATCATACCCAGACCGACAGAGTGGTATTTTCGATGGAATGACTCGGAACGGCCAAGGACTACTCCAACGCTGAGGTCGATGTGCAGGTCGAGAAGGTCACCTACGCGTGGATGGTATGGTAATACGGACTTTGGAAGTAGGTCAATTGGTCTATCTGAATCTCGCCGACTCTCGGGATCTTCTTCTTCTGGCGTGTCTGGATTTCCCGGTTCGTTCAACTGTGCACCTCCTGACGACTCTGTCTTGACCTCGGATAAAGCTTGGCTTGATAGTGTCTTGACGCGCGATTCGTACCCAGAATCCAAGAATGTGGATTCCTATGAGAATGTGTCCGCAGTAACATACCCGTTCCTACAATTATCTAGTAAAATCATTCGCCTTTCAAGTCCTACTCGTGAATGACAATCTCGATTCAGACTGGTAACTATTAATGTTACAGTCTTCCAATGGAAATGGTAGTTTCAGCAAGACTCAAAACGCAATCCGATTAGAGAGCCAGTCATGCAAGACCTGATTCAGGACGGAAGTTTTGTCTACATATTTCTTGATGCAAAGCGAAATTGGATTCGCAAAGTCCAGGCTGGAGAGAGCTTCCACTCAAATAAGGGACTCATCAAGTACGACGACATCATTGGCAAGCCCTACGGTATCAGGACTGTGAGCCACTCGGGTGTTGTCTTCCAGGTGCACAGACCAAGCCCAACTGATATTCAGATATCTATGGGCCGAAACACGCAGATCATCTACCCAAAAGACGCGGGCACAATCCTTGTTGAGGCAGGTATTGGTGCAGGTTCACGCGTTGTCGAGGCCGGTACAGGCTCAGCTGCACTCACCGGTATGCTGGCACGAGCTGTGGGTCCGACAGGCCATGTCTACACCTATGAGATTCGAGAAGACATGTTCCAGGGAGCAAGGAAGAATCTGGAGAAATTCGGACTGACTGAGAATGTCACCCAATACAACCAAGATATTCTTCAGGGCATCAAGGAAGAGGATATCGATGCCGTCGTGCTGGACTTGGCAACACCATGGGAAGTCGTCGATGAGGCGCATAGAGTGCTTAAACCGAGTCATCACCTAGCAAGCTACAGTCCTACGATTGAACAGGTCATGAAGACATGCACTGCCTTGGCTCGTGATGGAAAGTGGGGCATGATTAAGACGCTAGAAATCTTTGAGCGGGAGATCATGGTCAGAGAGAACAAGACCCGACCAACCACGTGGATGGTCGGACATACAGGGTATATGACATTTGCACGTAGTATGATAGAGCAAGAGGAGTACAAATCTTCAGAGTCAGTTCGACAGGAAACAAAGCCTTAAGTGCGCCCATTCCGTCTAGCTTGTTGTCGATTATTGTCGACGGTTGTTGATATTGATGACTTATCGGCACAAGCGGGACCCGTGTATGAAGAACGCCAAGGAAATCATTGAAGACATCCTTCGGGCGAAAGATGCTGATTACGATCTGACAGTTTCATCGCACAAGGGTTACTCTCTAAAGCGAAGGGATATGGTTCATAACGAGAATGGATCGAATGTTTTAGAGAGCGATGGTGCTAGAGAATGTACAGACCTCGATGAGATGGGGAACTACCGACCATGTCAGGAGATTGACTTTGAGGTCATGGAAGTCAAAGAGATCTTCGAGAAGAAGAAGAAGCGGAGAAACTACATCGAGTTTAGAGAGGACCATGTGAAAGCCAGATAAGGAGAGGATGGAGTGTCCAACAACCACGATTTTGAAACGCTTGAGAAAGAGGTTCGAGAACTCAAGAAGACTGTCTACAGTCTCAAGAATACAGTCATTGAGCTCACAAACCAGCTGGAGTTGAGTGGCGGAGCCTCACCATATGAAGGCGGGCAGTACAGCATATTCACCAACAAATCCAACACGCTTGAGGGTGACGTGAGCTGGAACAGACTTCTCACTCTACTGAACAATGCTGAGCAAGGTCTCACTACGACAGAACTTGCAAAAAGATGGGGAAAGTCGAGGACGCGCACAAGTGAGGTACTGAATAAGCTGGCTGATGATGGCCAGATTGTCAAGTATAGAGATGGTCGGTTGATTCGATTCCGACCAGCTGAAGACTAATCTATGACTGTCGTTTCAGGACTGCTTCAGGGTAAGAGTTTTCCCTCTCAAAAGAGGAGAGCGTGCTATTGCTCATGGTAAGTCATCAGATATGACTCAGAAGACAGTAGGCGCTACTTTCGTTTGGCGTAAGTACTCTTAAGTAAGTGCTAAGCTATTCACGCATGGGCAAGACTCATCTAGGAGGACCCATGATTGGCCAATGCTCTACCCGGCTCCGAGAAGACAGATAGCACGCCTATCGAAGACGCTACAGTCTACACAAGTACGTTGTTTGAACTGAACCTAAAGGCGCAGGATGCTGTGAGGGACTTTGCTCTTCATGATATTGATGATGAGGAAGGCCTTGAGAAAGATCGTATTGCCATGCACGATGCATTCACGGAACTATATGATAGTGTAGCAGCATTCGGTGAGCAGGTCATGATGGGAGACTTCGACATGGCCTACCTGAGGAACCGGATAGCAGAATCTGAGGGGGAAGTGAAGCAACAGCTCGAGACTGCAGTCGAGGAGCTCACTGCAGAGAACCAAAAAAATCTGGGAGATGTATGGATGGCAAAGGTCCTGGCATGGCTGCATCAGGCAGCTGCTGCAAGTGGACCATTCGTAGAGAACGAACATGATGACAAGCATCGTAGTGCGTCAAAGTACCTTGCGCGAGTGTACACAATGCTTGAGAAACCCTTCTCAGCAATTCCACAGAAGGTGGACGGAACACAGAAACTTCGGAGGGTCGCCCTTGGCTCTCAGGCGTACAATCTCTTGAAAGAATCATATGAAGAGAACGACGCGGAGTTCACATCAATTCTTGGAAATAACAAGAGCGCTGAGGCTGAATTCTATGACGAGTTCCTAAACGAATTGATTGGTCAAGAGAGCACATTTCGACAGGCCTTCAATCCGTTTGATGAATTAATCTGGAGAGACATTCTCAGCTCCTTCATCTTTGAACAGGCCACCGATCTGTACAATGAGGCCATACCACTCTTCTCAAAGATCCGGGAATACAGAGAAAAAGTTTCAACAATGAAGTCGTGGAAGAGCAATACAGCAGGTCTGAGTGAGGTCTATCTTGCAATGACCTATACCGACATTGCAGATGCGCAAATGAGAGCCGGTAACCTGGAGGATGCAGCCAAGCTCTATTTGGTCGCCTCAGAGGCCTTTGGGAGAGCTGAGAAATGTTTCAGAGAGGTCATCGCACTTCATCCAAATGCTGAACAATCCAAATTCGACAAAGAACAAAAGAAGGCGCTGAGCTTATTCTGCAGTGCGGAGGCATTGGTGCAGAGTCTCACCGAGCTCATCAGATACAACAACAAGACAGCATCGAAGGACGCACTGAAGGAGATCTTCAAGAATCTCAACAAAGCCGAAAAACTGGAAAAGACAAGAGAGCTAGAAGGTGCAATCAAGGAGGAGCTCAAGACATTCACTTTTGTTGAGGGCCTCCTGAAGAAGAAAGGTGATGACATCAGTGGAATCATCGATCAAATCGACTTTGCCAAGGACTTGCGAAAGACAGGCCTGATTCAAGATATCAGCAAGGCCCTGGACGAGGCTGGGGGTCTAATGAGTAAGAAACCTGCAGACTCATTGGATTCCATCAGAGAGGCTCTCAATACTTTGGGAATTCTCCTCAGCCTAGAACCCGAAGATGAGGAAGTCGGCAAGTTGAGGAACAAGACGCTGGCTCTTCTGAACAATATCAAGTACATGATACAGTTCCAGCTCAGCTCTCAATTGCAGCATGGTGTCAAGTTTATTCTCTCTCGGATTCTGGAGAATCTCCATGCAGAAGAGGCGGCGTCCTACTACAAGGTGATTGGGGAAGACCAGAACTGTGAAGAGCTGAAGGACCTTGGCAAACTGGCACTCGCCACAGCATTTGCCTCAGAGGCGCAGGTCTATTCGCGTCAATCTGACCAATGGGCATTCCGAGCACAGATTGAACGTGTGAATGCCTTTGAGAAGCTAAAAGACGAACTTGCTATTCTTGAAGAAGAGGATCCCGTTGAAGGCGCCATGGAAACGCATGATGACACTATCAACAAGATCAAGCAGACTGTCGCATCCTTTGAGGCGGCAGCAAATGAACTGAATAGTGTCAAGGGTGCTGAGATTCGAAACAAGAACAATGTTGAGACTCAGGTGAAACAGCTTCAGGGAGTAGTCATGAAGTTCAGAGGAGACCTCTCGAGACTAGAGGGAGCAAAGAGCGACTTCATGGCAGAGTACATGTTTCGGAAGGGAGAGAAGTCCAAGGCCAAAATCCACTATACCGAAGCCAATGACCAGCTGAGAGAAGCAGTAGGTAATTACACTGTTGCGGCACAGGTATTCCAGCAGGTCGGCGATGCTCAGTCAGCACAGACTGTGGATGGGAAGGCAAAGACCACGGACTTGCTAGCACGCAGCATCTGGGATAATAGACAACGGATGGACCAGGACCAAGAACCCACCCAGAAAGGGAATTCTGAGCTTGCAGCTCTGTACCTTGCGACGAGTAGTCAGTAGATGACTGCTATTGATAGGCGTAGACGGGTTGTGCTGACTCGATTTTCATTTGGATCGTATGGATACGTCTTGCCCGGAAGGGCATGAACTCGACACCGCCTGCATGGTAGAACTTACTGAACCATTCAACATAGTGGAGCCTCAGAGTGTGCATGAACCCTAGCAGACCCTCCAGAAGCCCCACAATGAATGTGCCCATGATGGCACCCAGCAATGGGAGGCTGGCAGGCACATGCTCCCCTTCAACAATGAACTCATGAGGAATAATCTCCACCCCAAACAACTCCAAGGCAGGGAATGTGATTATGACCACCGCAGGCAACATCTCGATGAATACGGAGCTCAGAATGACATGGACCGTGTTCAGGGCGAAGATACGAGCATAGCTGACAGTGTGACTGATCATGCCAATTGCATGTTCTAGGAAAGCTACCATACCTTCCATTCCAGTCAACATAGAAGCAACAGCCATGATGGCAAAAGGAATGATGAAGAATGCTATTGAGAAGACCATGGGAGAGAGCGGCAAGGCAGGATATACTCCATTATTGCCTGTTCCATATCCTATACCTGCAATCGGTATCCAGAGATACACATTGTCTGTTGTACTGAACCACTTACCAACACTGTTGTAACTCACTCCAAATAGCAGGTTGACAAAGCCAATGTAGAGAATAAGATATGAGGCAGCAGCGATAGCTTCTTTGTAGCTCTTGTGCTTCAACTTGTTATAGAGATTGAGAACGATTCCCAGAGAGAGATGAATCGCGCCAACCTCGATTGAGAGCTTCAACATGTGTGAGTCTCTGTAGGGATTCTTCACACCATCAATTGTATGAGCAAACGTCTGCCAGAGTGGTTCGATGACGGTCTCAGCGCCGAAGAAGCTGCCGAATAAGAACCCGCCAATCGTTGCAGCGATTCCCATCATAATCAGCCCCTCAGCTCCATTCTGGACATATCCCATAATTGCACCCCAGCTCTGACCCTTCCTCTTGGCCCGCAAAGCGATCAGTCCAATGAGTATTATTAGAGGACCCTGACCTGCATCAGCAAAGACAAGACCAAAGATGATTGGAAATGTTAGCCACATGATTTTGGTTGGGTCAAGATCGTGCCGGGAGGGAACACCAAATGACTTCACAACATCCTCGGTGGGTGCCATGAAGGAGGGGTTCGAAAGACAGGTCGGTGCTTCATGATCTGCGAATTCGGGCTTGTCAAAGGTCACTTCCAGAGCTGCACCCACGCTGGCGCGAAGAATCGGTTCCAACTGGGACTCCCTGCTCTCTGGAATCCAGCCCCACATCTTGATGGACTGGTCTGTGTACACAATATATCTTTTGACCTCAATCCGTCTTCTCTCAACATCAAGAGCTTCCCATCCACCAAGAATTCTGCGGCCCCACTCACGAGCAATAGTCTTCTTTCTCTGAGTCAGGTTCTCAATCTCTTCCTCCAGCTGCTGCACTCGCTGGTCTGCATCTTCAACAATCTGCTCAGGTCTGCCACTCTCACCCTCCGGAATTGTGAATGCCTCGAACTCCAGAGCAGTGAGGATTCTCTCTACAGCATCTTTGAGCTCGACCGGGACTGTAATGACGCAGGCATAGGCACCGCTTTTCAAGGAGTATGTACTGAGAGTGAAGGCGCCTTCGGTCACCTCTTTGAGGCTCCACTCGAGTTCATCTTGCCTCCCTGATGGGACCAGTCCTGCAGTCGTGAACGTGAATTCTGTGGTACGAATGAGGCTCGGGTCGATTCCAAGAGGTTTCAGAGAGGTGGCAACAGCCTTGATTCCATTCTGACGTTCTGACTCAGTTCGAGCAACAATGAGCCCAGTGTCAAGCTCAAGGGCCTCGCTCTCAACCGCATCGATCACTTCGGATGCAATCTTGAGGGAGTTCTGAATTGTCGAGTCATCGATCTCCAGGACTTTGCCTGAACGTCCCTCTTGAGAGAGCTCGAGCGTACTGACAATCTTCTGCAGTCGATCCAGCAAGCTGAACGCGGTCTCCTCTTCTTGAGTCCTCTTTGCTTCAGCAAGACCGGCTTGGCGTCGTACGTCAATGAACTCGAAAGACCCAAACTCTTCGAGGGCGAGCAAGACACGGCGCTCTAGGTCTCTATGGGACACCACCTTTGCAACAATCATCTTCTCAGGACTCAGGAGACCCATTGTCATCACCATAGTCACAGCCGCGCTTACAAAACGCAGGGCTGCGTGAGTGTTGGCTCGCTCAAGCCTCAATAAATACCCTTTGTGACAGGTCAATGTTTATCTAGGGTTTGGTCAGCAGAACTCACAATACGATGTCTGGAGATTTGACCCTTGTGCGCAGCCCATGAAGACATAGACCAAATCAATAAGAGTGAAAAAGCAGCCCGAGGTAGGATAGAGGAGGCAGAAAAGTGGGCTCGTAGTATACAGGAAGAGGCAGACAAAGAGGCCAATGCCCTTATAGCAAAGGCTGAACATGATGCAAAGAAGAAGGCCACGAAAACACTCTCTGGGATTGAAGGAAAGAAAGGAGAGATAGAGGCAGCAGTCCTCAGCGACGCCCAGCAGAAGATTGACGTCCTTCGCAAGAACGCCGAGAAGAAGAAGGCCAAGGCATCAGAAGCGGCACTGAAGATATTGATAGAGGAGGCCTAGAGATATGAGCGGAATCTCCAATATCATCGACATCATCAATACAAAGACGACAGAGAAAGAGAATGAGATAATCCAAGAAGCAGAGAGGCATAAACGCCTCAAGCTCGAGGAGGCTGAGAGAAGGGCAAGTGAGGCTGCTGATGTAATCACGAAGAAAGCAGAACTTCAAGCTAAATCAGAGCTGTCCAGGTATGAAGCAAGTGCCAAACTCAAGTCCAAGTATCAACTTCTCAACTCGAAAGAAGCATTGATTAAAGATGTGCTCAGCACAACCATACAGAAACTAGACAGCATTGTAGGCAAGGCAGAATACAAGAGAGTGCTCGCAAGACTGGCAATTGACGGAGGAATAGCCCTCCACGGAGACGCTCTTGAGTTGGTCCTACCAAAGAATCACGCAGCCTATCTTGACTTGGCAGAGATTGAGACAGCTGTTTCAAAAGAAACTAAGAAGAAGACTAAGATGTCCATCTCAAAGGAGAACGTTCGATCCAAAGGCGGTCTCATTATCAGGACACCAGACTCAAAACGCCTTGTGGACAACACATTTGAGGCAAGACTAGAACGCTTGGAAAACAAAGCGAGAGTTGAGATTGCCAGTGTTCTATTCAAGACTGATGATAAGAAGTAGAGTGTGGAAGATCCACCTCTACTACTCAGTGTCAGTCTTTTCTAAGCAAGAACTGTACTAATGAGTCCTATCAGAAGAAAAGCAATGACGAATCCGTAAATAGCCACAGCCTCAATGAAGACAACGTAGAGAATACTCTTGCCGAAGGTCTCTGGCTTTTCCGTGATTGCTCCGAGAGCTGCTGCTGAAGCAGTTCCCATTCCCAGGCCAGCGCCGACACCGGCTAGACCCAGAGCTAAGCCCGCTCCAATCGCAAGACCCATGATGGCCAGACCGGCATCCGAGATAACTTGAAGCATCTCAAAGCCTGTGTCAGGGACTACTCGTAATGCGCTCAAAGAAGCTGATCCATCAATTATAGCTAGTAGCAATACTCCTAGAGCTGTCACTATTGCACCCAAGCTGAACAAGACCAGACTTGCAACGCGATTGTCGATTCTCATTTGATTTTCCTCCAACTCTCACAAGATTGTTATCATTCGTCTTATTGTTTCGGCAGACTCGCCTCGTTCAATCCCAACTGCAATGGATCGAATATTACGAATCTCATATTGTTTGAGACTAAAGAATCCAATGATTGTGCCCAGATGAAATGGAAAGGCAGTCATTAGTCTTTTGATTCCCTGAGCTATGTAGTCCTCAATGGCTAGTTCTACGTTTCCCAAATCATTGGTGTCCTCATAGAGCCTTGCAAGGCGACCTCCTAGCTGTGCAAACCGTGTGGAATCGAGTTTCGCAAGCACTTCCCTCCATGTTCGCGCATTCAGAATAGACTCTGTGAGTTCACGTGTCCGGGAAAACCTTACAAGCGATAGCTCCAAGGCGCGAGGTTTTAGCTGAAGCAATACAGCTCGAAGCCCGGTCAGAACACTTCTAAGAGTCACTCTGGAATCGATGATGTCAAGAACTCGGTCTTGCTCATCATCTGAAAATCCCTTTAGTGCCTCAAGCATATTCCGAAGATACCACTCCTCGACGGCAACCTCAAGAGGTGCTGTCGAGTCGAACTCCTGATAACTTGGAACGCGCGTAAGAAGTGCAACCTTCAGATCCCACTGAGGAAGAAGGTCAATCATTCGCTGAATCGAGCCAGAGTCCACGAGCGTCTGGAAGAGGGCTGCCTGTACCGGAGATGTGGGAACTGAGAACCTCAGAATCTCATCCTTTTCAAGGCCAACATGGAGACCCCGAAGGATTGACTTGATACTCTCTGCGAAAAACATCTCCAGATAGGCATCCACAAAGTGCTGTACTTTTCCAGTCAGCGATCGCGACAGACTCGAGCTCACATCAGCAAAATCCTGAGAGAGAATGAGACCAAGCTCGTCAAGACTTGGGACTGAAGTCTGCGAGTGTTTACTCATGATAGACCCGTAGTAGGTCCCTGACAGTATCTTGATGAAATCCGGATAACTGCTAGCTTGGAGTAGACTCTCATATGTGCCAATCGTCAGAAATCGAGACTTCATGCCTCGAATCCGCGCATTGACAAAACCATACTCTCTAGCAGCTCCTGACGACATCGCAATATTTCCTGTCGATTCTCAATCTGATGAAGACTGATGTGCTGACAATACAGGCACGATATAAAAGTGGCGAACGCGCAAAGCAGCGCTCTTTGTAGAAGAGTTCAAATAATGAACTGCTCACAGGTTCACTGGTCATTATGACAGAGAGTGGAGTATCAACGCACAGGCCTGAAGACTATGTCAATCTTGGTAGTGTATTCAGGAACTCTGCAACAATCACCTTCGTTGTTCAGATAATAGCAGTCATAATAATGGTAGGTGCACTAGCAGCCTATGTCATAGGAGATGTCTACTTCGCCCTATCAGAAGACTTGCAGATACTAGCACTCCTTTTTGGAAGCATAATAGCACTGGTTGTGTTTTTGGCTGCAATAAGTGCATTCGTCAGATTCTCAAGGAGGATTGGCGACGCAGTGGTCGGTCCAGGAATTGAAGAGGTTCGAATGGACACGCCAAGAGTGAAAGCGGTGGTCATCCTATATGGACTCCTTGTTGCGCTGATGGGCATTACAGGATTCTATGCGTGGTATCTGATTGACACAAACTACCTCGTGGCCTGGGCTGCATCTTACCACTCCATCTCGCTCAGAGTGTTCGGTCTCGCACTGGGCGCGTTCTTCATTGCGCTGCTCATTCAGATCATCGTTGCCGGAGTGGGAAGAAGTGCGACAAAGGTAATCATCGAGGTCCTTGATGCAGACGACTCCGAGTTCACTGACTAGTTCACTCGGAAGACTCCTCATCAATATCGAAGACAACATCCTCAAGTATCTCTTCCATTGGAGGCATGTACTTAGGTCGTTCAGTCTGTTTCTGGTCGATGCGCTCAAGGTACTCAATTGTCTTAAAGACACTATACACTCCGAAGGCAAATCCAAAGAGAGATCCCAGAATAGCGCCCCATGTTGCCCCTGAGGGGCCTGCAATCGATTGCCCCAGAATCTGACCGACCAATAGAAGAGCGACCACAGAGCATGGAAGCTCTGAGGCAACTGCAATCCAAGGACCCACTCCTCCAAAGCCGCTGGGAGACTCGTTCATGCCTGAACTGAGGACAGGAGTTTCGAATATCCGTTTTGGTCATGATTAAATACGAATATTGAGTGTCTTTCGTGAGGAAATAGCGCCTCAGACATGAGGGAACATAGTGAATATTTCAGTGAATTACGGTAGTAAGAAACTCGAGCTGCACATCCCTGACTCCAATTTCGGTGGGAAGATTGAACCAAAGCAGCTTCATCCTATTTCAGATGAGATGCAGGAACTGAAACGAGTCCTTGACAACCCGCATGGCAAAAAGCTCTCAGAACTGGCGAAAAAGAAGAGTGTGTGCGTTCTTGTTGAGGACCATACACGAAACGCACCGTATCAGGCAATGATCAACTCAATTGTCCCTCGGCTCGTTGGAGCTGCGCAAGTCCAGTTCATCATCACTACCGGTACACATGAGGTGGATCATCCCACCAATCATGCAATAGTGGAGATGATCCGGAAGGCAGCAAAGGACTGCAAACTAGCCAAGTATGACATCCTCATACATGATTGCCATGCCAAGAATGTCGTCAATCTAGGAAAGACGAGTAGGGGAACTCCCGTCATCATCGACTCCGCAGCTGCGGGGCACGATGTCTATGTCAGTCTATCAGACATGAAGGCGCACTACTTTGCAGGGTATTCGAACGTTGTCAAGAACTTCCTGCCAGGAGTCTGTTCCTTCAAGACAGTTGAGGCAAACCATTCCATGGCGCTCGACCCGAGGTCCACATTTGGAATACACCCCTTCCATCCAGACCCAACACGACGTGATAACCCTCTGGCTGATGATATGAGAGAAGCGATGGGAATGATTGCCAAAAAGAGCAAGGTATTCGTGCTTGCAGTTGTATCAAGCAGCAGAAAGGTGACCTGGGCAGACGCAGGGGAAGTAGAACCCGTCACGGCAGCAGCTATGGAGTATCTTGACGAAACAGCAAGCTTCAGGGTCACACCATGTCCGAGAATCATTGTTTCACCGGGCGGTTACCCAGAGGACAAGAGCCTCTATAATGCTCAGAGGGCCATTGAGCTGACCAAGAACGCAGTTGCTGACAAAGGGGAGATACTCTTCCTAGCCGAGTGTCGAGAGGGTGTGGCTCCAGAAGAGGCGATTGAGAACTTCTACAACAAGCTCAAGGCGCCCCTTGATGATGTGATAGCCTCCATCAGCGGAACATACCATCTATACGAGCATAAGGCCTACAAGTTTGCAGAGCTCATGAAGCGGGTTGCCAGAATTAGAATGTTCACGGATCTTGACAGGAACACCGTGGAATCAGTTCATCTTGAGAAGACAGATGATCCACAGTCCGTGATCGATGAATGGGTCTCTGCAGATCCGCTTGGCAAGATTCTTGTATTTGACCAGAGCAACAAGATTGCAGTCTACGCAGACTAGTCTTCAGTCCACTTGATCTTGGATACTGCCCCGTAGAGCGCTTTGAAGGCCTCAAAGCCCCTCTTGTAGACATCAAGGGTTTCCGCTCTCGGATTCAGCGGCGGTAGAGTATCTACCATCTCTTCAGACGCCTTGACGACTGACTTGAAAACGCCAATCCCCTTGAATGCAAGTATTGCTGCGCCAACTGCAGTTGCCTCGTCCATCTTGGTCCGAATGACCGGAGTCCGCAAGACATCTGCCTGAATCTGCATCCATACCTCGCTTCGAGCAGCCCCTCCAGTCACCCGAACTTCCTTTGAGGGAAGGCCGAGCTCTCGCATCACTTCAACATTGGTTCGGATTTCGTAGGAGACCCCCTCGAGAATGGCACGAATCAGATGAGCACGAGTATGGCCCAGAGCAAGACCAGCAAAGATGCCCCTAGCACGGGGATTCCAGTTTGGCGCTCCTGCACCAACGAAGTGCGGAATGTGAATAACACCTTCTGATCCAGGAGCAATTTCGTCGGCTTCAGCAGTGAGGACATCATAGGGGTTGACGCTCTTCTCATCGGCAATCGCCATCTCCTCGCTCCCAAGATTATCACGGAACCACCTCAGAGCGGACCCGGTCGTGAACATGCTCGCCTCCACGACATAGGCATTGGGAACAACGTGACGACTACAGAGGACTCTCATTGCGGGATCAAGACGGACAGTCTTTGAGTGGGCAAGCAGGAATGTGCCAGTTCCCGTGGTTGACTTTATCATGCCCTCACGGACCACACCGACTCCCAAGGCTGCGCACTGCTGATCGCCGCCACCAGCCACTATAGGAGTTCCTGGCCTCAGGCCAGTCTCTCTTGCTGCAACATCTGTGAGCTCGCCCACAAGGGAACCAGACTCAACCGGCCTAGGAAGCTTCTCAATTGGGATGTCGAGAGTGTTCAGCATTGTGTCTGACCAAGCACCTGACCTAACATCTAAGAGAAGTGTCCTGCTTGCATTCGAATAGTCTGTGACAAGTTGTCCTGATAGTCGATAGATGAGGTAATCATGCACCAGAAGGAATCTATCTGTGGCATCGAAAACGGGCTTTTCATGCGCACGAATCCAGAGCAACTTGGGTGCAGTGAAATACGGGTCGATAGTGAGCCCTGTCACAGCGTACACCTGAGCAGGAGTGATCTGTTTCCGTATCCAGTCACACTGTGGTATCGTGCGTCGGTCCTGCCAGACGATAGCATTTCGTAATGGCTTCCCATTCCCATCAATTGGGACAACTGTCTCACGCTGGTTTGTGACACTGATGCCCACAATATGCTCAGGACTGATGTTGTTTTGTCTGATGCACTGCTGGATTGTCAGACAGGCCTTCTCCCACCAGCTCTCAGACCTCTGCTCGACCCAAGAGGGGTGGGGAAAAAGTGACTCATACTCTGCATAGGCCTTCGCAACGACAGTCCCGGACTTGCCAAAGAACATGGAGCGGACACCGGTCGTTCCTGCATCAATGGCTAAGACGAGTTCAGTCATGGCGGACACGTGTCTTCTCAGAGGATAGCATCCATGATATGAAGGCATCGAGAACGGCTACTTGTAGGACAGCTCTGTTTCGATGACCTCTAGGATGGACCGTCGAGGGCCTATACACTCCATCTTGAAGGCATGGTCGTTCTTGAGCCGTTGTTCGAGCCTCATGGCATCACTCCGGTTCTTGCACTCAGTGATGTACACAACATATGCGGGCCTATGCATGCGGAGATAGGCTGCAGAACGGGAGCTGTCTGACACGTGCTCGCTGAACCGACGGGCAAGATTATTGGTCATCCCAGTGTAGTAGGTTCCATCCACAGTTTCGACAATATACACAAAATGCATGACTTGTTCAAATGGTCACACAATATAAAATAGATAAAGACGATGGAGAGAAAGAGTTACAAGGTGACTCTAGCCTATGTCGAAAGAAGAAATGACAGGCACAGTGATTGTGACAGGAGCAGCTGGATTCATCGGGAGCAATCTTGTAGATCTTCTCCTCTCCAGAGGATACGACGTAATAGGGATTGACAACTTCAGAACTGGAAGTAGAGAGAATCTTGCAGAGGCCATTAAGAGTAGACAGTTCCAACTGATTGAGGCGGATGTCTCAGATGATAGCTTGATCAATAGAGTCAAGGAGAAAGTGGATACGGTATTCCATCTTGCCGCAGTCTCATCAGTGAAGCAGTCCTTAGAGGACCCCATCTTCGTCAATAGAGTAAATGTCGCAGGCACACTCAATGTCTTTGAGATGGCACGCAGGTCAGACGCGCGGAGAATCGTCTTTAGCTCGAGCGCAGCAGTCTATGGCGACCCAGAATCGATGCCAGTCCGCGAGGAATTTCCCTGCACTCCACTCAGTCCGTATGCAGCATCCAAGATGGCGGGAGAGCTCTATCTCCAATCCTATAGCACATCCTATGGTATCGGAGGCACAATTCTCAGATACTTCAATGTCTTTGGACCGAGACAGGTATGCTCCGAGTATAGCGGAGTGATCTCAATCTTCATCAATCAGGCACTCGGAAATAGACCCATAACGATTGAGGGAACCGGAGAACAGACTCGAAGTTTTGTCTACGTGGATGATGTAGTATTGGCGACCCTGCAAGCCGCTGAAAAGCCAAGTGCAGAGGGCATGATATTGAATCTTTCAGGAACTGAGTCTATCTCAATAGCTGATCTGGCGCAATCTATCAAGAGGAATGTCAAAGGTACTAAGTCCAAGATCGTTCATGTCAGTCCCAGGGCTGGCGATGTCAAGGACAGCATAGGCAGCATCGAGAGAGCCCAGAAGATACTAGACTTCAATCCCGAAACTGGACTGCTCAGCGGGCTCCGGAAGACCATTCGGTGGTATAGAGCCCGCAAGCTTACATTGTGACTGTGATGATGAGGTTGAACTGGTCGACCACACCTTCCTCAGTTCTCAGAACGACCTGCACAATGTATTGTGCAACTATCAGGCCTTCTGGCAGGTACACCGCCATCTTTGGCGATGTTCCATAGAGGTCTCCAGCCCCAAGGTCTCCAATGTCCAACGTGTATGTCGTATTTGAGGCTGTGATGATGGGTGTGACCGTAGAGCCATGCCAGAGGAGTGAGAAGTTCCCTGAAGGTGGTACAACAACATCAAGGTACAGGTGACGACTGACATTATCGTTATTGCGCATGAGGGTCACTAGGCTCGTGAAACCCCCGGAGTCTATTGTCACCGGACTGAACATGACGGATTCGAATCCGACTTCGCCTTCCTCTATCGTACTCTGGTTCAGGAGCCCGAACATCTTGTAGTAGGCTTCGATAACATTCGAACCAAGCTCCACTCGTTCCCCCGTCCTAGCATCAACAAGGCCCACTCCGCCGAGTTTCTGGATGACCCTGTCCGTGGACGTCTCCACCTCTAGGAAGACAGGAACGATGAAGAATAGGTCACCGCCAAGATGATACAATAGTCTGTTCCCATAGCGGTGTGCACCCCACAGTTGGAGTTGCGTCCTGACCGCATCATTGGTCTCAAAGGCCTGTTGGGCAGCTATCGGACCCAGCCAACTGGAGGCACCACTCTCTCCAGCCCGATAGAACGTGAATTCACCGAACCGCTGATTACCACAGCCCATGATATAGACGCCGGCCAGATTGTGTGCGGATAGTGCGGAGGATGCAATCTTGAACTCTGCGTTGTGGTATGCAATGAAGCGTTCCTCGCCCTCGATGTTCATGAGAACGTAACGAGTATCAGAGTCGTCGGGCTTCTGATGAAAATCGACACCATCAAGCCAAGTATTTGGATTATCAACATGGTAGATGTACGCTATGTCAAGCTGGCGCTCGTAGAGGTCCTCAGGCCACTTCATCTGCGACTGAAGCCAGTCAGGGGTCACTTTCCAGTCATAATAGCTCTTGTAGGTCGCATCCAAGAAGATGTCTTCACCCGTGACAGGCGACTCGTAGAACTCCAGTTCACCGGTCTCTACATCAACAAGGACCAGTCCTAGGAATCGCATATAGTGCTCATGGGCGTAGCCAGTGGACAAGTGATAGTCAATGTAAATCGACATCGCATAGCTTATTCCACCATTGGGGTCGACCACAATATACGGATCGGAGTCAACCGACAGCCCCTGAAGCATTATGGATTCTACTCTTGAGAGAGCATCCCTCTCCATAAGAATATCCATATCTCGACCGAGGTATGACCATGCCTCAGGACCCATAGAAAAGAGATAGAAGAATGACTCAAAACCCCTGAGCGTGTAGTCGGGTGAACCAGCAAATGATTTGTTTCCAACCTCTTCAAAATTGGGAACATTCACGAACACGTTGTCTCTGAAGCCATTGCCCTCTCCATAGTAGAAGCCGACCTCTTCTGTTCTATTGAGCAAGGCGATATAATTGGCGTCTTCCACAATCTCCCCGCTGAATGCATCAAGAATGATCATCCCCTCTGTATGCGTGTAGATGATGAACTCGTTGATGAAATTGGTTCTTGTGGCACTTGTCTCGAATGTGAGCGGAGCCAGCCAATACTCATGGCCCTTCAAGAATACGATATCGGAGTCTGCCAACTGCATCCAGTTAGCTCCTATCTGATTACGCATCCGCAGATAACTAGCAGTCTGATCCCATTGGCGGACAGTAGTCAGATACGCAATCTCGCTCTCAGGAGTGGCATTCGATGTCAGGGCATCAATCGACTTAATCTCGAGGTTGTTGAGGCCCGCAGCCCAGTTTGTGATATCAATCTCCTTAGTGGTCTCCAGATTGAACCTCCAGTCCACATACTTGTCGCCATTCATCTGAATTCCGTAGTAGAAAGCCTGGGTCACCGGAAGCAGCACAACAAGGGCAATAAGGACGACGGACAGAATGGCGAAGTTGCGCGGAGACCCTCCAATGGGCAGCATCCGTTCAATCTTGAGCCGCCTGAGCTCGCCTGCAATGTGAGTGCGATCCTCCATGAGATTACCAACACGCGTTCTGTACTCATCAGCTGTGGAGGCACCAGACTCGTACTCCTGGCGGAGAGAGAGAAGCTCACCCTGGAGTCTAGCAAGGTCACCCTCTAGTGAAGCAATCTTTGACTTCAAGCGCTGCCGTACGTCACCAGAACGGACACGAATCACCATAAAGGCAAATGACCCAAAGAGACAGGCTCCTAGGGCAATAATCATGGCAAGATATGTCATCCAGGTTCCCGCATTCACTGTCCACATTGGTACTCCAAGTATCTCAATGACGAGTGCGAGTGCAGCAACAAGAAGGCCCTTTGAAACAACCACGAAGATATCCCGGCGCTGCAACATCAGGTCTGTGATGATACTGAGGATGAGCCGCGCAGCGGTGGCAATGACCAGCGTCGCAATTAGACCGAGGTACAACTGATAGGCCTCCATCGCAGGAATGAGTGACATAATGGAGTCTGCGGAGGTGCCGGGAGCAAAGGGAAGCACAAACAGTGTGGTGAGCTGGCCGGGGGATATCGAGATAGAACCATCTACTACCAACATCGTGAGAAAAGCAACATTCTGCCCTGTGATCGAGTACCCTCCTGTCGATACATAGAAGAGAAAGAATCCACCAAACTCAAGAAACCTCCAAATCAGGGCGGTCCTGTTGTCCAGCTTCTTGAGCACGGGACCCGCCTGTGAGACCGCAGTTACGAAGGAGAGAAAAGTAGACCGGGACCAGAGGGTAACAAGGCTACTGAGGATTGCCAGAAACAGGGAGGCTGTGAAGACGTTGTTCTGAAGCGTCCAAGTGTCCCAGAAGTTGACACCAGCCTTCGCGTTGTACATACTGATGTTGATACTCTGGCCGAGCAGCCATCCGTACACAGTACTGAAGACAGCCACAATGACTGCGGCTATCACAGCAAGTACAATGATCATTCGGAGAAGTTTCATGTAGTCCACCTCGTTGGTCCTAAGTCTATCGGATTCCGTTTCACCCATATGAGCCTAACGTTTCATGAGCTTTCTAGATAATGACGCTGAGAACGAAGAGCATAGGAGTGTTCATCCATGGCTCTCGAGACCGCAAGAATGCCATTCAGATGGTCGAACTCATGCTGAAGAAGCTCGGAGAGATCATCTGCTAGTTCCTTTGACTGTCGGTGCCAGTGCTCATCCCTGTACTCGATAGTACAGGAACGATGCCGCAGTACTCGCACAAGAAGATCAGGGAAGCTCATGCAGTCATCCCATACTTCAAACATCGCACCACTCAGATTCTTCAAGACAGGGTTGATGAAGACTGTAGGCTTGTCAATGTGCATGTAGATTAGCCGCTTCATGACACCAATTTGAGGTGCTGCAATCGCTCGTCCGGCACCGTATCGGATCCGAAAGGCCATCATGGTGTCATGAAGATCTTGTATAATGGGTCTCAGTGACTCAAGTTCGGACTGCTTGACATCTTCTGATACCTTGTACAGCTGAGGGTTTCCAAGGAGTAGAATCTCTCGTGCGGTCATCAACCTTGGATTGGAATTCGCATAGTTAAGAGTATGACTCAACGGTCCATCTGCTCTCAGTCGATAACAATATCAAGTAGGGAACATGGTGGAGAGCTATGGCACGTTCTCTCAGGTTTGTTTGGCTGTTGAAAAAGACGTTCCCCGGTAGAAGGCTCATCGCCAAGATGACCAAGGCGCCCCTGTTGGGAAGAGCAATCGACAAGATGCTCTTCGATGGCGATGATATCATGTACCTTCCAAAGGACAGTGTCGTCCAGAAGACTATTCAGATTGGGAAGACACTGGAGAAACCTGAGGAGATAGCTCTCCCATCAGAGATTATACACCACTTCATCGACAAAGCAACCTTTCACTGGATCATGAACTTCTGTATCTGCCGTGATGCCTCCAAGTGCAAAGACTACCCCATCGAGTACGGCTGCTTGTTTCTTGGAGAGGCTGCAAAGGACATCAATCCAAAACTGGGCCGTGAAGTGACCAAAGAGGAGGCTCACGAGTATCTGAATAAGTGCCG
This sequence comes from uncultured archaeon, assembly GCA_964354495.1. Lineage (GTDB taxonomy): Archaea > Asgardarchaeota > Thorarchaeia > Thorarchaeales > Thorarchaeaceae > SMTZ1-45. The sequence goes on from CAYHAA010000004.1 coordinate 194,186, forward strand.
CGATGCCGGGCTTGTTCACCTCATCGGTCGAAACAAGCTCGATGCAACATGGCTCGGAGTGTCACCTGGTGACAAGCTCCTGACGGTGTGTAATTGCTGCCCGTGCTGTTGTCTATGGAAGATACTGCCTGACCTGAAATCAGAGATTGGCAGGAAGGTCACAAAGATGCCAGGGGTCGATGTAAGGGTCACTGATGCCTGCGTTGGCTGTGGAACCTGTACTGAAGGAGTCTGCTTCGTAAATGCGATTGCACTGGTTGATGGCCGCTCAGTGATCAGTGACCAGTGCAGAGGGTGTGGCCGTTGCGTCGAAGTCTGTCCGGAGTCAGCAATCGAAATGACCATTGGAGACATGGACTTCGTGCGTAGCTCTGTCGATAGAGTGGACTCAGTTGTGGATGTGAAGTAGTACATTTCCTGCTTGTGGGTAACTTTTTTACATGAGCAAAAGTGGGCCCACACTCAATACAAGGCTCGGAGCCTCAAGTGTGTGGTAAAATGGTCACCAAGATTACTGTCGTCGGTCTAGGATATGTGGGGATTCCCTGTGCAGCACTCCTTGCAGATGTGGATGGGTTTCAGGTCACAGGACTCCAGAGACGCTCGAAAAGGTCAGGCTGGAAGATCGACCATTTGAATGCAGGCAAGTCTCCCTTTGAAGGAGATGAACCAGGACTGAATGAACTCGTAGCACGGGTTGTGAAGAAGGGTACATTCAGGGCAACTGATGATGTTGAGGTGCTGAAAGATTCAGAGGTCATCCTCATCGATGTGCAGACTCCTACGGACGCAGACCATATCCCGCAGTACGACTCTCTCAAGGAAGTATGCAAACAGATCGGAGAGCGACTCCAGAGAGGCACCCTTGTGGTGGTAGAGTCCACTGTTGCGCCAGGAACCACTCAGAACATAGTCCAGAAGATAATCGAGGAGCAGTCTGGAATGACAGGCGGCAAGGACTTCGACCTTGCATTTGCCTACGAACGTGTCATGCCGGGGAAGCTCATTCATAACATTGTGAACTTGCCCAGAATCGTTGGAGGAATCACACCCAAGAGCGCTAAGCGCGCCGAGGAGATGTACTCGAAAGTCGTGAAGGCAAAGATCCACGTGACCGATGTTCTCACCGCGGAGCTCTCGAAGACCATCGAGAATGCTTACAGGGACGTGAACATTGCCTTTGCTAACGAGATGGCTCTGGTCTGTGAGAACCTGGGGGTCAATGTCTATGAGATCATCGAACTCGTAAACGAACTTCCCAGCAGAATGATGCACATCCCGGGAGCTGGGGTTGGAGGGCATTGCCTACCGAAGGATAGCTGGCTCCTAAGATATGGTCTCAACAAATATGGATTCCATAAGATGGAGCCGCGATTCATCACACTGGCGCGGGAGATCAATAATCATATGCCAGTACATATGGCACTCCTAGTGGAAGATGCCCTCAAGAAGAGGGGGAAATCAATCAAGGGTGCGACAGTCACAGTCCTTGGTGTAGCGTACCTTGAGAACGCTGATGACACGAGAAACACTCCCGCGGCCGCATTCATTGCAGCCCTAGAGGAGAAGGGAGCGAAAGTGGTCCTGCATGACCCATACGTCCGAGAGTGGGACTTTGGACCTCATGTGATTGAACGCGACCTTCGAAAGGCAGCCAAGAACTCAGACTGTCTCGCTCTGGTGACGAAGCACAAGGACTACTTCAAACTCGATTTTGATAGCCTTCGAAAACTCATGCGTACACCTACATTTGTAGATGGACGAAATGTCTACAATGAGGAAGTTGTGACTGCGAAGGGCTTTGAGTATAGGGGAATCGGAAAGGCAGGCATTGAATAGTCGATGCTAGATTCGACACTGCCTCAATGATCCACCTCCTAGAACTGGGAGGTGCTCAGGACCTGTCTATGCGCCGTATTTGCCGATATAGCCAGAGTACCCAAGAAGCAGGGGCAGAACATCCATTCCACGGATAGTACCCAGACCACCCATTGCGGCATCAATCTCAGAGAATCGTTCCACTGAATCAGGACGCATGAAGTCGGCCCATAGGACGAGAGGAACTGGGTCACAGGAGTGCTCCTTCACAGTCACAGGGGATGAGTGATCTCCGGTCACTGCAATTACTATCTTGTCACCGACAGCCTTCAATATCTCTCCAACCAGAGCGTCCGTACGCTCGATTGCTAGAATCTTCTCTTTTGCGTTGCCATCGTGGCTGGCATTGTCTGTTGCCTTGATATGTACGAAGATGTAATCATAGCCGGACTTGATGCACTCGATGGCCTTCATGGCAATATTGTGGAAGTTGGTGTCAATGGTACCAGTCTGTCCCTCCACTGGGACATGCTCCATGCCAACATACTTCGCGGTGCCAATATAGAGAGCGCCGCCAGCAATGACTGCTGCCTTGATTCCGTACTTGTCTTTTAGCGTGGGAATCTCACCATGACGCCCGGGTCCTCTGAGCAGTATCGCATTAGCTAGAGGCGCGCAACGCTTCTTTCGCTCCTTGTTCAGAGGTAAGTCCTTCATCCGTCGATTAGCTTCAATCATCAGTTTGTTGACGATATCAGCAGTCTTCTGTGACTCAGGACTGAGAGCTTTACATGTGAGAATCTTCTTTCCTTCCTCGTGGGGGTCGACATCAGTGATGTCCGGGTAGAGACCAGGACCTCGAAGTACAAGAGCACCCCTGTGTTCCACGGTGGGAAGAAAGCAAACTTGGACATCGTCGATCTTAATCCCATCGATTGCCGTCTGCAGGGCTGCCTGTTCCTCAGGGGTAAAGAAGCGACCGGCCCTTCTGTCGGTCACGACCATCTTTGAGTCCACACTCGCAAAATTGGACCGGAATGCAATGTCTCCAGGTCTTGATTCAAGTCCCGAACCAAGGACCTCAAGAGGCCCTCGACCGGGATAACTGCCATGAGGGTCATATCCGAATAAGGCGAGATGTGCAGTGTCAGAGCCAGGAGTGATTCCAGGTCCGATGACATCTATCAGAGCATTCTGACCCTCCCTTGCCAACCGGTCTAGGGTGGGTATCTTTGCAACCTGAAGGGGAGTCTTGCCACCAAGTTCAGGAGTGGGACGGTCGCCTAGGCCATCCATGACAACGAAGACTGCCTTGCGTTTGCCACTCATAGACTAGTATCTCCTCCAGGCAATCTTGTACTCTGAGCTTGGATAACCACACTCACCGCCTAGAAGGTCGTAAATCTCGAGCAACCTGTTGTACTTCTCTACTCTGTCACTCCGTGCTGGTGCGCCAGTCTTGATTTGCCCGTTGGAGAGGGCAACTGAGAGGTCAGATATGAAGGTGTCACCGGTCTCTCCGCTTCTGTGGCTGACCACAACAGCCCATCCAGCCTCGTTCGCAAGCCGGGCAGCCTCAATCGCTTCGGTGATAGTTCCAATCTGGTTCACCTTCAGGAGAAGGGCTGTGCCTGCTCGCTCCTCGATTGCATGTTTGACAATCTCAGGGTTGGAAACAGTCAGGTCATCAGTGACCACCTGTGTCTTCGTGCGCTTGACGTAGGCGGAGAAGTCTTCAAAGGCCTCCTCATGGAAGGGGTCCTCCACGGTTGAGAGTGGATAGGTCTTCTCCAGATCAGTATAGAACTCGAGAAGCTCTGATGGCTTAAGCTGCTTTCCGTCTATCGTATACTTGCCTTCTTCGAAGAATGAACTTGCAGCTGCATCAATACCCAGCACCACATCCTTCTTCGGTCTGTACCCAGCCTCCTCAATGGCCCCAACAATCGCATCAAACGCATCAGCGGTGGACTTCAGACCAAAGCCGCAGAAACCACCTTCGTCGCCGACATGTTTGGCCATCCTGCCATATTTCTTAATCATCATCTTTCCAAGGGTCTGATAGACCTCACTTATGCACCTGAGACCCTCGGGATAACTCTTGGGGCCCACTGGTAGAATCATGAACTCTTGGATTGTCAGGTCGTTCCCAGCATGCGCACCGCCGTTGATGACATTGGACATAGGAACCGGTTGTAGGTACTTGACCGGCTTTCCAATCACCTTTGTCCTCAGATACTCGAAAGGCTCCATCTTGAGGTACGATGCCGCTGCAACAGCAGTAGCCATAGAGACCGAGAGAATGGAATTGGCTCCAACTTTCCCCTTCCCCTTGCTCGGGTCAATGGCCAAGAGCGCTTTATCAACAGCATCCTGTGAGAGTGGGTTCACGGTAACCATTGCCTCAGCAATAGTGGTGTTGACATGCTTCACTGCACGCGTAACGCCCTTGCCGCCGTACCGCTTGCCGCCATCACGAAGCTCCACTGCCTCATTTGTGCCTGTCGAAGCGCCACTGGGAACTCTGGCAGTACCTATCGCGCCGTTGGATAGCACCACCTTGGTCATCAGAGTTGGGTTTCCACGTGAATCAAGAATCTCGATAGCATGGATCTTCGTAATCTCTACCATCTTGGTCACCAGAACAGCATAATCATACTGCTGAATCTGAGAAACTCTGTAGCTTCTTTAATCTATGCTCATGTATGTGGATGCGACCTGCAAATGACATACACGTTCAGAGGATAAGCTCTATTATGGCCTGCATGTTCAGACAGGATAGCAGGTGGAATGACTGATGGTCTTTGATACGCCCAATTCCAAGATTGTATGTACTATTGGTCCGGCATCCAGCTCGAAGGCTGTGCTCACAAGGATGATAGAGGAGGGCATGGACGTGGCTCGTCTCAACCTCTCCCATGGCGACCATGCGACAGTGAAGAGCGTCTTTGAGACGATACGGTCAATCGATGAGACTATACCGATTCTCTTCGACCTGCAGGGACCTAAGATACGAATCGGTGAGATGAAGGCACCTGTTACACTCGTCTCTGGGAATGAATTCACCCTCTCCATTGAGGACTTTGTTGGAGACGAGACCAGAGTGTCCATCTCATACAAGAGCCTGCCAAAGGATGTCAAGAGGGGAAACATCATTGCTCTCAATGACGGCATCGTGAGGCTGAAGGTCAAGTCTGTCAAGGG
>CAYHAA010000005.1:0-184662 GCA_964354495.1 uncultured archaeon
CAAGGTCAGAGCTCTGACCAAGGACCTTGTGTCCCTGATCTCGGCTGGCGAGGTCATTGAGAATCCGGCCTCTATTGTGAAGGAACTGATAGAGAACTCACTTGATGCTGAAGCAGATTTGATTGAGGCTGTGATAGAGGAGGGAGGCATCAAAAAGATCACGGTGTCAGACAATGGAAGCGGCATTCTCAAGGATGACTGCAAGATCTGCCTCCAGCGCTATTCGACAAGCAAGATTAGAACAAAGAAGGACCTTGAAGAGATTACCACCTATGGCTTCAGGGGCGAAGCTCTGGCAAGCATTGCATCCGTTGCCGATATTAGAATCACAACCCAGACTGATGAAGAAGAAACGGGAACACTTGTTGTATCCAAGTTTGGGACCAAGCCAACATACCAGGAGGTTTCAAGACCAAGGGGGACCACAGTCGAGGTCGGAGAGCTGTTCAGGAATGTTGCGGCAAGGAGGAAACATCTCGCAGATGCAAAGACAGAGTCACAGAGAATCCAAGAGGCGATCATGAAACACGCAGCTATTCGCCCAGATGTCGGATTCCGGCTCGTAAGGGATGGAAAGATCATCATCGAATGTCCTCCAAACCAGAATGCGAGTAATAGGATTGCGATGCTGTGGGGTCATGAGATTGCCAAGGCACTTGTCGATGTTGAGTTCTCAATGAACGAATTGCGCATCTCAGGTTTTGTCGCGCGACCCCCCATTTCACGAGGCAACAGGTCTCGAGAGTATTTCTCTGTAGTCAAGAGACCCATATCTGATGAGAAGCTGAGCCATGCTGTTGAGTCTGCATACTCCACCACTTTGATGAAGAGCCAGTATCCCATCTGCGCTCTGGATATCACAACTGACCTCTCAAAAGTAGATGTCAATGTGCACCCAACAAAGAGAGAAGTAAGAATTCTCGATATGGACCAGGTCTGCGCAGCAGTCAGGAAGGCAACGCTCGATGCCCTAGGAAAAGGGCATTCCAAAGATGAGCCCATAGCCCTTGAAGCGGTATTTGGCGAACCTGTTGAGAGCAGCATTGACAGAGGACTGGCTGCAACCTCTCGGGATACTATGAAGCCCATAAATCAGCTGGCAGCGATTCCAGTGATCGAGCAGAGAGTACTCGGAGCTTTGAATGAAGATCTGCAGGAATCAGCTGATGTCGAATTTCTCGGAGGCGTCTTCAGAATCGTTGGACAGATTCACAACCTCTACATCCTGCTCGAGTTCGATGACGGCCTCCTGATTGTTGATCAGCATGCAGCGCATGAGAGGATACTGTATGAGCGACTGCGAAAGGATGTGAATGATGGAACTGTTGCTGTGCAGGAGCTTCTCCAGCCTTTTGTCTTGAACCTGAATCAGAAGGATGCAGAACAAATCCTAGAGATTGTGGACATCTTGAATGAGATTGGCTACACAATAAGCAGCTTCGGTGGAAACGATATTGCCATCTCTACGCTTCCAGAGATATTCGGTAGAATAGCCTCTGAAAAGGAGCTCATGTCCCTAGTTGATAGAATCATTGACCTTGGGAATCATCAGGCTCGTGAAACGTTCGTAGATGACTTGGTAAAGATCACAGCCTGTCATTCCGCCATACGTGCGGGTCAACCACTAGAGGTAGAACAGATGAGAAATATGCTTCTGGACCTGTCCAAAACGAAGAACAAGTATAACTGCTGTCATGGCAGGCCTTCTATGCTCAAGATAATGAAAGAGGACATCGATCGCAGCGTGGGAAGGATGGGGCCTGAAGCGATCAAGAGATTCAGAGCAAGACATGGACTGAAGTAGCATCTTCGTTCTGCCGACTCGAAGTGCAGCCCTGATGCAGTGTCTGGGAGAAGGCGACTCAGAGACTCAATGGTGTCCAGCCCGTAGGAAACTGCACAGACTGATAAGGGAGTCTGACTATATGAAAGATGGCAGTCGATGAGGCGAACAATACAATCAGAGCCTTCGCGATGATGAAACGGTGAGCAGCTGAGACTTGCCACTCTGCTTCATTCAAGAACTGCCCTCGTGAATATGCGAATCTTGCAGTGTGAATGGGATATCATGCGGTATCATCATAGTAGTGCTTAGGAATACATCAGGAACCAAAAAGCGAAGGCTTTTACTAGGATTTGTTGATAGATGTTCAGGCCAAAGAAACACTTGCGTCAAGCAGACCAGTGGACATGCCGGGATGCAGGAAGGGATTCCGATGAGCACGACGTGGTTCATTGCCAAAGAGTACCTCAAGAGACTGGAGATCGATTTTGAGGAACATGGACGCAAGACGTTCAGCGTTCGTCCGCAGAGGCATGTAGAAACAAAGGTCATCGAGGTCTTTCCTGGCAAGGACTGGATTACGCTAACAACTCGACTGATGAACCTTGAAACCCTGCAAGCCAAGGAAAAAGAGAACGTCTACGAGAAACTACTGAGAGCAAATGCATCTCTTGTAGAGGTGAACTTCGGAATTGACAAGAAGAGCTGCCTAATGCTGAGAAGTGCAGTACCGGTGACAGGTATCTCATACGATCTCTTCAACTGTATCTACGAAGCACATATTGCAGCCACGAAATTCTTTTTCGAGAAGATGAAGGACGAGCTTTTCAAAGAGTGAGCAGTACATCGTCAGCTCTATTATCAAGATTGAAAAAGGAGAGAAGCGGGTCCAGAACCCGCTCACTGCAGTTCTAGCTTCGCTTTCTCAGAGCAACAAGGATGATGACTACGACTAGGAGACCGCCAATTGCCGCGATGATTACAAACATTGAGTCTCCAAGGATTGTGCCAGTCCCTGTGCCCGTTGTCGTGGTTGTTGTCGTGGTCGTTGTCGTGACTATGGGTTCCACGACTGTGTACGAGAACTCACCAGAGATTGCTTCATTGCCTAGACTATCCATTGCCACTAGTCTGTATGTAATGCTTGCACCATCAGCTTGTGCAGGGATGGCACCAGACCATGTGGTTCCATCTGCGGCCATTGTTACATTCGCCCAAGCTCCGGTGCCAATCCTGTACTGGAGAGTGACATAGTCAATGCCAGACGGATCAACAACGGTTGCAGACACAGTAACAGTGTCAGTGGGACTTGGGCTCGCAGGATCGTGCGCAATCAATGACATTGATGGGCCGTACGTATCGGGCAGTCCACCACTGGAGAAAGTGAAGAGATTCACTGCGCCCTCGAAGAAGTTGTCATCGATATCAGTAACTGTCACCCAGAAACTGACTGTGGTCGAAGGTGCATGATTGGGTATTACTCCTTCGTAGTAGCCAGCATCAAGAGTCATTGTCACATTGAAGTAACCAGAGGCATTCGAGTACGTCAGAATGACCTGGTCAATGCCAGACCCACCTGTGTCAGCTACTTGAGTTGATATGACAGCGACTTCATTGCCTAACCCATCAGTACTGTTCTCCCACGTCAGAGTGGCGATAGTAGGAGCAATGTTATCCCTGAATGGGAATGCCCTTGGCGCTGAGACTCCCACGTTTCCTGCATTATCACTTGCAATGATCTGATAGTTGAAGGTGTACCGGCCATCTTGAGTTCGTGGGATATTCACTACCCAACGACCAAGCCCCTCATTGTGAGTCATGCTATAGTTCTCGTTGTTATCAATGTCGTGGACCTTCACTCCTGCCAACTCCGAGCCGCCACTGTCAGTGACTATGGCTTCAATATGGGCGTTATCTACTCCAGTTACCTTGAGAGGTACATGAGTGACTGTGCCAATAGCTGGTGCGTCAGTATCAGTAGTGCCATGCGAGATGTAGCCCACAAACACTGGGTCCACCGTCACGGCCCAACCGTCCCACCACTTGAAACCAATCAAAGTGTAGAACTGCTCAGAGGTGACTGAGAATGATGTTGCAGTACCTCCACTTCCAGACACGTAGATGGCACTGAGCGCAGAGAGTGGAACAGACTGCGCGTCCACTATGCAAGTTTGAGATGCATTCTTTGACCAAGAATACGGAGCGCCACCAAGGCTCATCATTGCGACACTACTTATGCCAGAGGTCATAGTGAAGTTGCTGGATGCACTCGCCACTTCGTTATCGAGAATCTGTCCATAATCGCCGATATACGTGGCAAGTGCACAGCCGCCTCCACCACATGTAACTATTGAGAGGTCGCTAAAGAAGGATACAGCTAGACTCATTCCTTCGAGAACATCGGTTCCGCCAGGTGTATCAAGACCCCACTGGCCTACGGAAATATCAAACTTCACTTCTGCAATGTTAGAACCAGTCTCATTCACAATTCCTGTGAAGTGCACAGCAAGAGAAAACTCGTCCACTGCACACTTTGTGGGTCGCTCACTGAAGCTGGCAAAGTCAGATCCATAGTACTGACCAACGTACCAATCCCAGTAGGAGAACGCTCCGAATGGGTAGACAATGCCCGTAACATTCTCAAAGGTCACTCCGAAATCAACTGTTTCATTGACGCCGAGGTAGATGGAGTCAGTTGGGTTGTAGTTGCCAAAGGCCTCGCCAGGAGTGACGAAACTCACTGATTCTACATCGACAGGCATCCAGTAATGCGTCATCTCGGAGTCGCTTAGGCTTTCCGCTGACACATTCATGAAGTTGTCATCGTTCTCATCCTGCCAAGCAAACATTCCTGCGTATTGGTAGGCTAGATTGATGTCCATTAGTTCGCTATATGTGCCATTGCTGACATCAGTGCTATAGTGCTCGTCAAGCTCCCACCACAACCAACTCCATTCCCGAGAATTGTCGACTGCCCATTCCCATCCCTCCTTAGTCGCCTTCTGGACTAGGTCATCGGAGGTGAAGTTTTGGGCAAGCCATGCAATGCCCCAATAGCCTGGTCGTGAATTGCCCCATTCATCAAGGAGCGTTTCTTTGACTACATCTAACTCTGCAGGTGTCAGGGTTTGACCTGATGACGCCTTGGTCCAGATGTAGCTGTCTTCCCATGAGCATGTCCAATTGAAGGTGACAATGCCTGTAAAAGAGTGCATAAGGAACTCGTCCGCCCATGTGCTGTTATCAGGATCCCAGAGAATTGTAACATCCAGATACTCGTGAGTTATGTTATACCAGTCGGTTGATGAATGGAATTCCCTAACGAAGTACTGGTCATCTTTTGTGTCTAGGTCTCCATCCAGGTCGAGTGCGCCAGTATCAGGTTCGACAGTCCAAAGGTCAATACCCCATAGACCAGATTTCGGAGCACCAGTCACGATTCTGTCTTGTTCACGGATGATGGATGCAGGCAGTGGAGCATAGTCAAGCTTCTGAGAGTACCCCTCGAAGCGATATGCCTTGTAGATCATATCAGATCTTCCAGTGATGTTGTACACTGCTTCACCATACGTGAAGTTCCATGATGGAAAGTTATAGCGGTAGCTCTCTGGCGTATAGGATAGCGGGATGATCTCATACTTTGTTCCATTCATTGCCTGAAGGAAGAAGTAGTATTCTCCCCACACACTATTCTCCTCATGGACTTCCTCATACCATATCGAGCCATCCCATCTCCAATCAGTCACATTGTATCGTATGACGGGAACAGACATTGCCTGGAACCAGAAGGACCCATTATCCATGGTTCCCGTGACATTCTCAATCATGATGACCTGAGAGGATAACTCATCCCATCCATGCCACCACTGATAGGCACCATAGATGTCAATCATATAGTATGTGTCTATTTCATAGTTGGACAAGTCAGTGGGCCACATCTGGGGATGGTCCATTCTTGAATAGAAGAACGTTCCATTGGATAGCGTGATGTTGTGAAAGACTGCGCGCCAGGTTGAGTTGCTATAGAACTCCTCCCCCAATTCAGTCATAACATATGCATAACTGCCCGTGCTGTTATATGAGTGAATCTGACTTGAGTAGTAGTCCCCACTATAGTCGCCTGTTACGAGATTCAGCCAATCTGTGACCTCGAACTCCAGTGTTGCAGGATTTCTATGACCCACAGCCACCGTCCAATCGTTATGAAGCACTTCAGAAATGAACAGCGACCCGTTGGCTCTGGTCACCCATGGCATTTGGTCGGAATAAATGTCGTAGTTCATGAAATGGTAAGGTGCCTTGCCCCAGTCAGTCAGATTGTACAACGTACTGGATACATTCACTTGATAGACTTGGTAGGCGTAGTCATATCCAACATTGAGGGGATCAGGGGCGAACATGTCGAGAATCTTCTTTGCCACATATGCAGAGCCATTAATGTACGCTATTTCTTGGGAGTATCTGTTACGGATAATCCAATCCAGGTCGTACCATCCACTCATAGGCTCTCCTGCCTTCGGTATTGGGTAGTTAGTTCCTCCAACAGTGACATATGCAAAGAGTCGAGTCAGATAGTAAGGAATGAACACGTCGGAGTATGCTCCGCCACATCTCATCAACTCCCGTGGCCACTCGAACAAATAGTGTCGTCCATCGTGTGGGTTGAAGTACATATAGAGGTTTTCAAAACCTGGTTCCGTACACCTCCATACATCCAGAGGTTCCAAAGTTCCATTGAGACGAATAATCCAATGGTCATATCCAACGTATTCAGGCCAGCCAATCATGTAGAGTGGCTTAGTATTGAATGGTTCATAGGGATAGAGCGGTGCGGCATAGGTCATGCATGTATAGTCAACCTTTGCAACTGGAACTACACCAACTCTTACGGATGTGTATCCGCTCCATTCAGGCCATATCATGACGATGAATGAACCATCATCTGCAATCATGGAGTACATATCCATCGCGCCAATGTAATACGGATCGGATTGGAATGAGAAGAACCAAGTGCCGTTAGCCAGAGTGACATTGTACAGAGGCACAGTCTGGTCGCCAAAGACCTCTAGCTCAGTGCCATTGACCAGTCTAATGAAATGCCTATAGTCCTCAAGAACGTAATCATATTCCTCACGAATTAGAGTCTCGTATGTATAGTCCTTGTCGCCGAAGACATAGCTCTTAAGCCATACAGGCGTGCCAGCAATCATGACAAAGGGAACGCTTCTGCGCTCATACACTTCATCAGTCTGAGTATTGTGGAAGACGCGTGCCTTAAAGGGCTGCTCGACGTAGACTATCTGAGTTCCATTCCAATAGTGATATGCAGTGTCTTCTGTCCAGCCAAGGACAGTGTGGCTGCCCCAACCGGACTCATAGTCTGTGACCCAGGTGAGGTTTCCGTAGAAGTACTCCCACCACCATTCAAGCGCTGGCATACTAGGCTCAGGCGTGATGTCAAACGACACTTTCAGGTCATTTCCGATGATTGAGTACGAAACATTACCAGCAATCAGGCAGCTAACGGGCATCTTTGCACGCAGAGATTGCATGGGATAATGCTGGTCGGTCCAGTCATTAGCAACAAAGTCCCAGATTCGTTCTTGCCAGAAGTAGTCCGTAATGAGGATTTTCTCGGGCTGCCAGATTCCAGGAGCTATTTCCTTGTTAATCCACTCGTAGTGCTCGCCGAGACCCCAAGATGTTCTCACAGTATAGTTGTAGACATTCACTTCTATGGTGCCTATTGGACTTACTTTGACCTGTATCTGTACGTCAGAGTATTGCGACCACTCAAGATCTACTTCCCTACCCCAGCGCTCCTGATGACCGTGCATGATGAACACGATACCATCAATATCATCAGCATAGTCAATGCCTCCTTGTAGTCTTGATGTGACAGTGAATGTGTCACCAATATCTGCCTGAAATATCCAGCTTGGATTGTATGGTTTGCCCTCATGAGTGAGCCTGACTACTGAGACAGGACTGTCGACTGCAAGTTCTCTTAAGTCCTCATAGTCAAGAGCTTGTTGAGGTGATGCAATAGGTAAGTTGACGAAGTTCACAAGTTGCTGACCATCAAGAGTGTATAGACGCTCAGAGAAGTGGAGAGTTTGACCGTTCTCACTTCCTGAAGGCAGCATTTCTTCGTTTATGTGACCTCTAAAGGTCACTACCAATTCGCCTGATGTTGTGTTGATGTAGACACCGCTTGTAGTCTCATTGAGTATGAAGGGCGTTGGAAAAGCGGGAGACCAAGATTCGTACTCCTGCCAGCTGGTGTACTCCCAGCTGTCGCCAATCCATGTGTAGTTATCGTAGTGGTACAGAGCATGGTACATCCAGTTCGAGGATTCGAAATCATATGAAATTGCATACTCCGGCCAGGTCTGACGAATTCCGGATCCTTCGCCGAACGGGTAATAGAAGAAATATTCCTTGCCCATATTCAGCCATGTGTATGTTTCCTCCCAGTGATAGCCCTCTTTGGGTTCAGACCAAGTCACTTCAACACTGGCGTTCCAAATGTATGTACCTGCTGCTTGACTCCATTCCCAAGCTCCATTGCGGACATGGGTTTCTTTGTAGGGGCCATAGACCCAGCGTTGTATTTTGATATTCGAGGGTGCTGACATGTGAATTGTGGCGTTGTCCATGAGCGTCGCATTGCTGACTGTCATCGTGATGTTGAAATCAACCCCACGATTGGCTGTATAGAGTATTTCACCATCATCACCGAGTCGTGATACTACGTAGTATCCTCCAAAAGCGCTATTGACAATCTCATTAAGGTTCAGACCCAATAAGCAACCACTCTGTTGAGTCTGTTGGCTCTGTGCAAGCTGCTGGAAATTCGTATCCATAGCTATCGCATTGAACATGTAGAAACCAGGTAATGTACTCGAGTTGAACAGTAGTCTGAATCGTCCCCAATAGGCCTCTGCACCAGCTGTGTATCTTGAACCAATATCATCAATTTCAACAAATGGCTCCACCATCGGTCCAAATATATCGGAGAGAGTGAAGTTTTCAGGTAGGCTTGAAGGCGGCGCCTCCGGCACGTCTATCACCTTGCTGGAGTAGGTTTCCCACTTGTTCTCGGAAACGTAGTAGAGAGCCATCACGCCATAAGCAGCCTTATCCGCGCTGGACATCTTGCCATCTACCATCCTTGACAGATTGTAGTATGAACCCATGATGGCCACAGCAAATGGAATCTGCCCGCTCAGTGCAGTATACGGTATCTCAACGATGAAGTCGACCCATGAACCGAGTGGAATCTCCTGATCCCAAGCGATGATCGCACTGTTTGTGGCATTGCGTGTGTGCCAGTTGACAGTGGGGCCGAATCTATATCCTGTTGAATTCCATTCTTCTTCTCGTTGTTCATTTATGACCTGTTGATCCCAGCTCACCTGTGTGAAGTTAAATGGATAATCAGCAAGCGTGCTCTCCGGTCTGGTAGCCTGCGAATTGGAGAAAAGAGAATTCTCTTCTGAGTTCTGTGCAGGAACCGTGGGAGCACCAATGAAGAGTGATGCTGCAAACAGGCATAGAGCAACAAGGGAGATTACTTTCGTGGCAAATTTCATCTTGTAGACCTCTGGTTTCAGTTCTCGAGAAAGCCGCGGTTCTGCCAAAACAGCACGGGGACGTGCATCGAGTAAGCAACATTTCGACAATGTGTTAGACATTGGTTGAAACAGTTGCGTATCAAATAGCGGCGCTTCCCATAACTATCCGGATGTCTGAATATAAGGCTACGTTGATTGAATTAGGACAAGAAAGAGAAGAAACATTCGATTTAAAGAAATGAAGACGACGAACGGGAGCATAACCGCTCGTCGACTGATTCTCCGAGGGAATCTAGAACATATGCATAATGATTGGAGTCACATATGCTTCAATGACTGCTGCGAGAATCAAGAAGAATGCGACAATGGCGAATGCCCGCCAGGTACGCGTATCGCCAAGAAGTGACCTAGTCTGAGCCGGCAGGAGGTTCCAATCCTTTGACTGTACTGTCTTACTGAGACCTCTGGCAACGCGTATTGAGAGGGCAGCAGCCAGCAGGAATATGGGAATCTCGATGATTGCGTGAGGTATGGTACTTTTCAGGAATTCCCAGATGGTGCCATCGATGATTGTCAGTTCGATAACTGAGAGACCACCTACAATCAAGGCTGTGGATAATACCTCTGCAATTGCCACGCCCATGAAACTGAACCGAATATAGGTGATCGGAAAGCGTTCCGTGCGGACATCCTCGGCCCTTCGATATAGCAGTCTATATGCTCCAGCTATGAGGGCAGGAAGTACAATGATGGCAATCAGTGTGAATTGATCATCATATACGAAGTACTCGATTGCAAAGACGAAGATGAAGAGAGGGAACCACCATGCACCAACTCCCTTGCCTTGGATGTAGCGGACTCCCATAACGACCAGTATAATCAATACTGGAACTCCAAAGACAAGTAGTGATCTTAGACCCAACTGCGCTGTGAATCCCCAAACCGGATGGGTGGGATTGAAGACACCATTCTTGGCATCAAATTGTGTAAGAAGAATGGAGATAGCTGCAAGGAGTACGAGTCCTACAATACTTGCTAGACCAAGGTCTTCCTCACCCTTCGTCTTCTTTGCACCGACGAACCAGAGCACTGCCGACCAGAAGACAGGTCCAATGATGAGCATAAGGAGGGTTCGAACAATATTGTGCTCAGCGATTATTACGAACCATCTGCCGGGGTCCAACAGCGATAGAGGTGCGACAGGAGGAGGCAGCACGCCTTCAAGCCCGTCAGGATTACCTATCTTTGCAAACAGCACTTCCAGAATGTACTTGACAAAGCCCGGATTCTGCAGTATCAAGGCGAATATGTACACCCCAATGATGGAAATCACCAATCCGCTTACGAACATGAGTGCTGAGTCAACAACGTCACGTTTCTGAACATTGAGGAGCGAGCTTGCTGCTTCTCCTGTCGTTTCCTTCCACTTCGTCCGATACTCGAAGAAGTAGAGTATGAACAGCGCCGTGAAGATGTACATGGGGAGACTTATGACGAACTGAGAAGCATACCTCCAAAGCCACTCTTCCGGACCGGGAACGTATGGAATAGGCCTGAGTCTGTAGAACGCCTCTCCTACATAAGTCGCAGGAGTAACTGATACTCCGATTATGTAGTCCATCTGCGGCAAAGCAAAGTACGTTGCTATTGAAACCAAAGCCCCCGAAAGAAGGGCAAACGATTCGGAACCACCCTTTGCCTTTCCCCTCATGAAGTACCCAAGCACGCCAATTAGCAGCATCGCAGCAAAGGGGATAGCCAACATGAGAATGGTCCAAGTTGAAGGAGCTAGAAGGGAAATGTTGTTCCTTGGAACCGAGGCTCCCGGATAGAAACTTGTGGGGGTAGTCACTTGCTCGAGAATGTATGATACAACACCATCAACACTTCCAGGTAGAAAGCGGAATCGATTATCAGTGAACAGCCCATACGCAAAGAAGCTCTGCGTCGCGTAATTGAGTGTTGATGCAAAGACTGCGCCGATGAATGCTCCGATGACCACTAGCCCAGTTACCAAGGCAGCTATACAGTTATTCATGATAGCCTTCTTATCGCTCTGACGAATCTTGGAACCTGCGTCCTTTATACCATCGAATACACGCTTGTAGAAGATGGCGGAGAAGTCCTCTGCATAGGGCAGTACAATGACAGCGAAAAGTATCGGGGGCGCGGCAAGCATGAGTCCGTAGGTGTAGTAGCCTAGCAAGATCTCTGTAGCATTCTCCAAATCACGACTCAGAAGGTCAATTGCTTGACCTGCAAAGATGTAGAGTGTCAGGAGAATATTGAGCCTGAAGAACCAGCCTAGGACTCCGTGCATCATCTCAGCGCCAAGGTCACGTTGACCCAAATGGAGACCTGCCGCCTTTGCGATTCTATTCGAAGCTGGATATCCGAATCGATAGATCCATGTCAGGAATATCAGAACGCCTATCAGGTAGTTGGAAGAGGCCACATAATGTGCCGGATCGGTCACAGCAACAATATAACTATCGAGGCCGCCTGCATACACACTTATTGAAGGTACAAGCGTCGCAAGTCCAATGATGACATAGTCCTTCGATGCCTGTCGCCACGTCTTTGCCTGCACTTCTGGGTTGAGAGGATTGGCTTCAAGACCTTCGAAGGTTATGTTGTTCAATCGGTCGCGAAGTCCAGAGTAACCATCGCTCTCCGGTTCTCTTTTCACGACTCTCTTTATGAAATTCCTAAAGACCATCTTTAGAGGATCCTGGAGAGTGAGCTTAGTTGCCAGGACAAGCATACCAAACAGGACAGCGATGAAGGACACCATTATCCAGGTCAGGTATTCCTGCAGGGACACAAAGAACTGCGATAGCATATCAATCAGCAGCAGCCACGAAAGTGTGGATGTGTCCACGACAGAGTCGAACCCCGCTGAGACTGAAACATCCTGTCTTGCTATTGTAAGAAGGAACCATGTGACTGTTTTGGCGTACATCAGAATGATGAACGATTCAATGAGCCTGCTCTTTCTCTTCCCAAAGAAGAGAAGGTAAACGAATGTGACAATCAGTGGGGGCAGGAACTCAAACACAATCGTAAGTATTGTCAAGTCCGGCATAGATGAATACACTCCGGTGTCCTATGAAGAGAAACATTTCAACTTCAATCAAAAAAAGGTTCGTTGCACGGACTCGCGTGCTGTTTCCATATAATTCACAGTAGTTCTTTGTCGTACCGAGAGTCTAAAGATGAGTCAATTAGCTATTGTGAACCAAATCAACCCGCGGGAAAGAATCGCCGTGAATCAAGGTGCATAAAATGGAGATTTCAAAAGAACTAGCAGACGCAATTAGCGACCAACTCAATTACGAACTCTATAGTGCCTACATCTATCTGTCAATGGCAGCCTGGCTTGAGGAACACAAATTGCCAGGAATGGGTCATTGGATTGAAGTGCAGATTGACGAAGAATACAATCATGCAATGAGATTCTACAGACACATCGTTGAACGAGGTGGCCGCGTAACCATGAAGGCGATAAACGGTCCACAGACAGAGTGGAAGTCACCTCTTGATGTCTTCGAAACAGCTTACAAACATGAACAGGTCGTAACAGTGAGAATCTACACGATTGGCGACATAGCCGATAGATTAAGGGACAGATCAGCACAGACAATGCTTACCTGGTTCTACAATGAGCAGACTGAGGAAGAGAAAAACACAATGGAAATCCGCGACCAGCTCGTGATGATTGGTGACAATATCCAAGGGCTCCTGATGCTCGATGCAAAGTTGGGAGCAAGAGCTCCAGCGGCGCCTGTGCCCCTTACCTCAATTGCACCTTCACCAGCACCTGCAGGTGCCCTATAGGTTTCGTTTTTATCACAAGAAGCTGGAGGTGGGGCATTGCCTCCGGCGATTTTTTTTGTTCTTTATATAGTATTGACCAAGACGCATACTACTTATGTTAGAGTCTCACACATTCTTCCGGTGTGAGTGAGAACTATGCTGCCAGAAGAGATTGTCAAGGCGATTGTTGATACGGTGTCAGGAATTCGAGCAAAGGAATACGTATCGTCAATAGCCTTGTTCCATAGAATTCAAGCAAGCCCAGGCCTGCATGATGCCATACTGTATCTGAAGAATGAAATCGAAAAAATGACGAATGTCGGAGTCAAGCTCTATGAGTATCCTGCAGATGGAAAGTCGCTTATCGGAACATGGGAGGCTGTTCTTGGTTGGGAACCAAGATATGGAAGACTTAGCCTCATCGAGCCAGAGGAAAAAACGCTGGCAGACTTTGCTGCTGAGCCAATCTCATTGATTGCACACTCAACATCTGCAGATATTGAGGCAGAGGTCTGCTACATTGGGAAAGGACTGAAGCCAGAGGACTACAAGGGCAAGAGTGTGAAGGGCAAGATAGTTCTCACAGAGGGCATGGCAACGCAGGTCCACAGAGTGGCATGCATTAAGTATGGTGCGGCAGGTTTGCTCACATTTGTGCCGCCATCATCGAAGGATGAGATTGCTAGTCTTAGACGCTACGATGCAATCTGGCCAACTGGAAACGAGAGCAGCAAGACACGGTTCGGGTTCTCGCTTACACAAGCAGATGGTTTGAAACTGAAATCTTGGATTGAAGAAGGCAAGACTGTGAAAGTCAAGGCAAAAGTCAATGCAAGTCTGACGGAGGGGAAGACTGAGGTTCTCTCAGCACTGATTCCCGGACAGGACAGTTCAAAGGAGGTCTGGCTTGCAGCACATGTTTGCCATCCCAAACCCGGCGCCAACGATAACGCCTCTGGCAGTGGCGCATTGATGGAAGCCCTCAGAGTCATCTCTCAACTGGTCAATGAGGGCAAGATTCCAAAGCCTGCTTACTCTATCAGATTCCTCTGGGTACCAGAGTGGTCAGGGACAATCTATTTCATCGACAGAGAGAAGGAAATCCTGAAACGTTGCATAGGGATGATTAACCTGGATATGGTCGGTGCAGATCCGGCCAAATCTGGTTCAACTCTGTGTCTCTTCAGGACACCTTTTTCACTGCCAACCACTCTGAATAATGTGGTCTTGCACTGGCTCAAGAAAGAAGCGGCAAGAAAAGATGATAGAACACAGGGCGGCACCATGACGCCCCTACCGTACAAGTATGAAATCTATGAAGCCGGAAGCGACCACTTCATGCTCACCGATAGTACGGTTGGTATTCCAGCGGTGATGCTGAACCAAGATCCAGACAGGTTCTATCACACATCAACTGACACTATCGACAAGATTGACACAAGACAGATGGCCTACGTGACAAGAATCGCTGTACTGTCGGCACTATCCATGGTGCTACCAAAGCACGTCTACGAGGAGGCCATCCTGACAGAGTGCCGTAACGAATTCGTTGAACTCATGGACAAGGTCCTGATCAACGGAGTGATAGAGCTCTCTCGTTGCCTTGGAAATCCTGAGAAACTCTATCCACGGGTTCTCAAATGGCTTGAAATGGTTCACAATTTGGGACAAGCAACACTGGACAAGGCAGCCAGTGAGTGGTCACTGATCAGCGAACAAGAATCAATCAGACAGGCACTGAAGACGAGTCTACAGATGACCTATACTACTGAAATGGTCATAGCTAGAAAAGCGTACGAAGGAGCATGTGCAGAGGTCGGCCTTAAAGCGATGCAGGAGGACCAGATTGTTCTTGACACCGATAGTTTCGGTGTGGAAGTCAAACGCATCTACCCCTATGCATTAAGCCCCTCATTTCTATTGCTCAGACTTGGTGAGAAGGCTGCAAGGTACGCTGAGATGCGACACAAGGATGAACACTCATGGGAAAGATTCGATGAAATGCTTAACATGGCTAAGGGCTGGACACAGTTGGAAGACATCTGGGACATGCTGTGCCTCCAGTTTGGTAAACTCGATTCCGGCGAGCTCCTCAGTATTGTCAAGGACTTCACTGAGGCAGGCATCATCGAGTCGAGGAGAGTGTAAGCTCTGCGAGGCGGCCATTGGCTGTACAACAAGGTCGTCTTTGCAGGAACCTTTGACAGGTTGCATGAGGGACACAAGCATATTATGCGCACAGCATTCAAGCTAGGTCGCCATGTGGCAATTGGCTTGACTACAGACAAGATGCTGAGCCTGAAGGCCGATAAAGACTGCATTCAGTCCTATGCGGAACGATACAGAAAGTTGGAAGAGTTTCTCAAAGCCGAGTGTGATATCCGCAGAGCATCTGTTTTTCCGATTGAGACAAAGGAAGGTGGAGGCGACACCCTGGAAGAGCTCGATGCACTGATAGTGTCCGATGAGATTGGTGTCGTCAAGAATGCCTTTGACATCAACCAGCTAAGGATAGATAATGGACTGCGCAGATTTCACATTATAATCATCCCCATGGTACGTTCCAAGGACGGACGCCCCCTTTCATCTACGAGGATGCGGGCTGGTGAAGTCTTCGACCTCGAGAGCCTCATCTACTGAGCTGGAAAGAGGAGAGAAGCCAAGTATCGAGATTCGAAGGCTGGGTTCCCAGCCATCTCGATGTACGTGAGATGAGTTACCAGCTGTTCTGTCTTTTTTCGATTCTCCGGAATCATTAGTAGGTCCGCTCCATCAATAGCGCCCCGACTATGCTGGGTGATAGTCGCATTGGGAAATCTTGGAAGCATGCCGATTCTGCATGCATCCTCTATTCGCAGGTCGGAGCCGAACACACCAGTGATATAGAGGGTTTCGACTTGTTCAGCATCCAGTCTAGCCTTATGAAGGAGCAGCCCTATGACTCCTCGAATTGCAGCCTTAGACTGTTGGAGCATTCGGACATCAGGCTGGGACATAACGATTTGTCGGCCGCTGGCTGAAGCCGTATTGTCGACGAGAATGTAGTATGCAGTACTGCTATCGAGAGAGAGCCATCTTGAATTGAGGTTCCTATTGAATGAGCCTCTGGGGAGTATAATGTTCCTATCCAGCATTGCTGCTAGAGCTGATATCGCTCCCGTGCCGCAGACGCCACGCGGCTTCTCTCCTCCAATAGTCTTGCATTTGGGTCGCAGCGTACCTTGGTCAATCTGCACAGTGCTTATCGCACCACTCTCGCCAGGCATACCGCACTGCATTGACATAGCCTCGAAGGCGGGGCCCGAAGCAGCTGATGCAATCCAGACGCCCTCTGTAGACTTGACCGCAATCTCTGTATTGGTACCGATGTCCATCGCGATGCAATTCGTTCGCGGTTCCAAGAATCCAGCAGCTAGCATCATCGCAGGCGCATCAGCCCCAATGAAAGACTCGACAATGGGAGGAGAGTAGCATTCTGCATCCTGCAGGACTGTGAAACCAATATCTGCAGCAGGCATGTGAACAGGTGCCGTAGCATCCGCAGTGTAAGGTGCCTTCGCCAAGGATGAAACAGAGAGGTCAAAGAATAAATGGTGCATCACTGTATTGCCAACAATGATGACCTTCCTGATAGTAGCTGGGTCAAGCTGAAGCTGTTTGAGTATCGCAGAGTGTCCATCTTGAACGGCGGCACGGATGAGAGCTGTAAGTTGTTGAGCATTCTCTCTCTTACGAACTGAATAAGTTACTCGAGAGATGATGTCGGCACCAAATTGTGTCTGTGGATTGGGTACGACAAGCTCGAACACCACCTGAATGTCGGACAGCCGGACAAGATGAAGCGTGATGTTAGACGTGCCAATATCCACAGAGAGTCCGTACTCATGAGCGCGTTGCAACCGCCAACATTCCTCATGAAGCTAAGCGAGATTGACTAGCGAACAATCATCACAGGGCACGACGCATTCTTAGAAACCTTGTCACTGATAGATCCAGTGAAAAGACGCTTCAACCCACTCACACCTCTTGAGCCCATGATAATCATGCCAATGCCCCTCTCGCTTGCAATGTCGATGATTTGAGATGCGGGGTCTCCGTGAGATAGCAGATCAATGACTTCGCATCCACAGCTTGCTGCAATCTTCTTGGCTCTCTCCAGAATGTCCTCACCAAGATTTTGAAGGGAAACAAAGGGCTGGTCTGTGACTGTGTCGTGGTACGGCGTTGCTGAAACGACCATTGGAACAACATGAAGCAGAATGAGCTCTGCGCCCAATGGAGGCCCCATGGCACAGGCGTAGCGTACTGCCTTTTCTGCATACGCAGATCCATCGACTGCTACTAGGATGCTCTTTATTGTGATGGGTTCATTGCTCTCGCTCATCTAACACCCTCTATTGCTTCTCTGATAGACCATCAGCCTTATCTCTCTTTCTCAAGAAACCCTGTTTTTCCAACAATATGCTTACTCGGTTGCGCTGAGTGAAACACCCATATTCATCATGCTCGAGGGAGTTCCATTCAACAACTTGGAGAACAAAGGAATGGACCTCAGTAAGATTAGGACAGAAGAGAATGTGAAGCGAGCAACACTCGAGATACCGGGTTATACCGTGTTCGACAGCATGGTGTATGCGGCGACATTCAGGATCCCGAGAGGAAAGGTCAGTACCTATGGCAGGGTCGCAAAGATGATTGGAAAACCCAAGGCCTATCGCGCTGTGGCGCACTCACTGCACAGGAATCCACTCTTTCCTGTCGTTGCCTGTCATCGTGTTGTGAAAGAAGATGGCAGTTTTGGTGGAGATGAAGCTGGAGCTGCTGGAAGACGTAAGAATTGCGAGGAAGAAGGTGTACCAACTGCAAAGGGAAAAGTCGTGATGAAGAAGGAACTCATCTTCTGATCAGTTAGTGATTGCAGCTCCGTCCTCTGGAGCAACAGATAGCTACGGAGTATTTCGAAGACGGATTGTCTTGTAGACTTATGGTATTTCATACCATGGAGTCTACTTCAATGAACTGAAGAGCATTAGTCCGCGAACGAGTTTTCTTAGCACTTGTGGCAGCTCATCCTTGTGCACTCTGATCTGCTCCATTGAGTCACGTTCTCTGATGGTGACCGTGCCATCCTCGACTGTTGTATAATCAATGGTGACGCAGAAGGGAGTACCTACCTCATCTTGACGCCTGTACCTCTTACCTATCGACCCGCCAACATCGAACTGCACAATGAACCCCGAGTCCATAAGTGCAATATAGATCTCTCTAGCTGGTCCAAGAAGTTCATCCTTGCCCATCAGAGGAAAAACAGCGACCTGAATGGGAGCCACTTCTGGGGGAAACCTCAGCCAATCTGTGTCGCGAGCCTCGCTCTCAGGCTGGAATGAATTGTCAATTAGGCAGAAGAGGGGTCTCTCGATACCGAAGGCAATCTCGAGCACATTAGGGACAACAAGTTGCTTGTCAACAGTGACACTCAGCTTCTCCTTGGAGAACTCCTGATGTCTGGTGAGGTCGTAGTTGCCTCGGTCGTGGATACCGCAACACTCCACCCAGCCAAAGCTCTTTGTGAGGACCTCTACGTCCCATGCATCCTTTGCATAGTGAGCGCGCTCGGCAGGGGAATGCTGCCTGAGGCGCATCTTTTCCTCTGTAAAGCCCATGCTTCGAAAGATGGAGTAGGCAAGATTGACACACCATGCATAGGCGGGGTTCCGAAAGTGATTCTTCTTGATTGCCTCGGACAACTTCATCTTGAGGGGCACATTATCGCCCTTCTGTTGAATAGCGTAAGGGAGAAGCGGCAGCATATTATCCTTAATCTCGTCAAACTGCGACCAGGACTTCTCATCCTCCTCGAGTATGAAGATTTGACCCTCGGTTTGGGTAAACTCGCGCAGGCGCAGCATACCCTGCCGGGGTGAGATCTCATTGCGGTACGCCTTGCCGATTTGAAAGACAGACATTGGGAGTTTATCCCGGAAGAAGGTCAAGAGGCGTCTGAAGAGCAAGTAGGTCGTTGTAGCGGTCTCTGGTCTCAAGTACGCATCTTGGTCAAGACCGAGTCTTGTCTTCATCATGAGATTGAACGGTTCTACTGGCCCCAAAGGACTCCTGCATGATGGGCAGACTACGTCGAGTCTCTTGATGCTCTCCGTGAGTTCATCCAGTGACTGTCCTGCAATCCTTGCACCGGGAGATTGTTCCTCAATCAGATTATCGGCGCGATAGATCTGTCCACACTTTGTGCATTGGGTGACGGGGTCGACGAATCCATCTAGATGTCCAGAGGCTTTCCAGACTGCAGCCTGAGATACTGTAGGGCATTCGACCTCCCAGAAATTCGCCCTTACAAATGACGAGCGGATAATGCTCTCAAGACGGTTCTTCAGCAGCTTGCCGAGTGGACCTAAGTCATAGAATCCAGAGCTGCCTCCATAGATCTCTGGAGAGGGGCCCCAGAAGAATCCCCGTTTCTTGGCTAAGCCAGTGATAGTTTCACCGAAATCACGCTCTGAACTCATGCTATTCATCCAAGCTGCAACGTTCAATGGTTGTGAAATAAACCCTATGGTTGATTGCTCTAGCTGATTGCTATTCATCATAATAGGAACAGTCTTTTATGGAAAAGTCGATGATGAGTATCAAAGCTGCCGAGGTCTTATGATGGTCGAAGACTCGAAGATGTCAGGATTCTATAAACTGTCACGTAAGGAACGCGTGAAGATGCTCATGAAAGTCACCGGGATTGGTGAGGAGGACCTTGGACCGCTTATTGATCCTGGAAAGGTAGACCTGGAGATCCTTGACCATATGATTGAGAATGTAGTAGGAGCCATGACCCTGCCTCTCGGAATAGCAACCAATTTCAAGGTCGACGGAAAAGACTACTTGATACCCATGGCTCTCGAAGAACCATCTGTTGTGGCAGCCGCGAGCAATGCGGCAAGAATGGCAAGAGACCTCGGAGGATTCACAGCGACAGACACAGGGCCGCTGATGATTGCTCAGATACAGGCAGTAGAAGTGCGCACGCCCTATGCTGCGAAGAACAGAGTCATTGAAGCGAAGGATGAGTTGCTGCAACTGGCAAACGAGCAGGATCCCATACTAGTCCGTTTTGGAGGAGGGGCAAGAGACCTCAGAGTCCGCATCATCGATACATCAGTGGGTGTGATGCTCATCACAGAGCTGATCATCGACACGCGCGATGCCATGGGTGCGAATGCAGTCAATACAATGGCTGAAGCACTGGCTCCACGAATAGAGAAGTTGACAGGTGGAAGAGTGATCCTCAGGATACTCTCGAATCTTGCGGAGTATAGACTTGTCCGTGCTAGGGCAACCTTCGATAAGGAGATGCTCGGCGGAGAGGACGTCGTCAATGATATCATTGCTGCCTGGGCTTTTGCGGAGGCAGATCCCTACAGATGTGCGACACATAACAAGGGCATCATGAATGGGATTGATGCAGTCGTGATAGCCACTGGCAACGACTTTCGTGCGATTGAAGCGGGAGCTCACAGTTACGCCGCTGTAGACGGATACCGGTCTCTCACGAAATATGAGAAGGACGCAGATGGGAACTTGGTGGGTTCGATTGAGCTTCCAATGGCAGTGGGTCTTGTTGGCGGTGCGACAAAGGTACATCCTGTTGCACGGGCATGCGTGAAAATACTCGGTGTGAAGACAGCACTCGAATTGGGACATGTCATTGCTAGTGTCGGACTCGCACAGAACTTGGCTGCACTCCGCGCATTGGCTTCTGAGGGCATTCAGAAGGGACATATGGCGCTTCACGCACGCAATGTGGCGGCTACGGCAGGAGCTCGTGGAGAGCAAGTTGATATCATTGCTAAGAAACTCGTCGAGGAAAAGAATGTGAAGGTTGAGAGAGCAAAAGAGATACTTGATGAGACAAGCAAGTAGAGAAGGCCGGGCTTCGGAGAGGTATTTAGAAACCTCCTTACTCTTTTTCTTTGAATTCGATGTGTATCTGCGTCTAGAAGTAGATTAATGTGAGAATGCTGCATCTATGTAAGCCATTGGGGAAGGTGATTAGTCTTGGCCAATGCACCGGGGAGTACAAACAAGATGGTAGGGCTTTTTCTTGTAGTCGTTCTGGTATCTGCTGCTGCGTTTTCCTATGTTCTAATGACAAACACTGAAAACCAAAATGATTCAGGTGATGGCCCTACATCTCCAATTCTCGATATTGATGATGCCATACATATCGATGGTGATGGTGAGTTCCAGAACTATACCATGGAGTATTCAGTGCCCGGTAATGGAACGGCGGAATATCCATATGTCATTCAAAATCTGAGCATGGTAGAAGAAGGCATTTGCATCGATATCAGGAATGTTGAAGCGTCATTCATTATTCGAGATTGTGAACTCAAGACGACTGCATATTACTGGGGGATGGCATTCTATCTAAGGAATTGTCATAATGCGAGCATAGAAAGATGCAGGACTGAAGGAGGAATATCAGGTATAGAGTTCTTTGATTGCAGTGATGTAGTAGTACAGGACTGTCTTGTGAGTACTAGTGGCTGTGGGATCAATTCAAGCGTCTCTCAACGTCCAATCATAAGAGGGAATACAGTTTCTAACAACACCTATGGCATCACTATCGTAGGCTCCAATGAATCAATCATTGAGAGCAACAGGATATCCTACAATGAACTAGGACTCTGGTCCCAATTCTCCTATAACTGCACCCTCAAAAACTGCAATGTAACTGAAAATAAACTTGGAGTTCATATTGATGTAGGTTGCAGAAACTGGGTGATCCACTCGAATAGGTTCGCAGGCAACATGGATGGCAATGCTGAAGATGATGGGAGTATGAATCAGTGGGACGACGGAGTCAGTATCGGAAATATCTGGGATGACTACTCAGGCATTGGCTGGTACCCGATACCTGGAACCGCGGCTAGCTCGGATGGTTTTCCCCGAGGCGCCTAGGTAGAATGACATATTATCTGCTCTAGTCGTAGAGTCTTTCAGTTTGCTCTTTCTCTTGAAGTGGTCAGAAACAAATCCAATGTCAAAGTCAGCCGGTTGTACTGAATTTCACTCTGTATTCAGCCATTGACAGCACCTCCGTCATTCTTCTTTCTAGGTTCTTGCTGGAAAATATAGTTCCCATCTAGACCGCTGTTCGCCCTAGAAACATATTTGTGCAGCACAATTACCTATTTACAACCAGTCCAGCATAGTCTATATGAGATTCTGGTGTTTCGAGGTCGAGATATATGGAAGACGATTGCACACAATGGGAACGGCTCGCCAATGAATTCTTGGAGAATAACAACTACTACCAAGCCGCGAACCAATTCAAACAGGCTGCAAGTTGCTATCTCGATCGTGCACTCGAGATGACCAAGAAGGCTGCAGAGTATTACCATATGTATGCTGAGGACCGTGTTGAGAATGATGATCACAAGGCTGCCGCAACAGCCTACCTTGAGGCAGCCACTCAATATAGGCAAACGAGTGACTTTGCCACTGCTCTGACATTGTATGAGAATGCTGCAAAGGAAGCCCTGCTTGAGAGGATGACAGAAACAGCCGCTCAGGCATATCTCTGGGCAGCCTTTTCGTGTCACAGGATAGGAAACCGCGAGTACTTCTTGACATGCGCCCAAAACATGGGCAACCTCTATGACAAGGCAGCTGAGAAAGCCATCGACAATGGAAACGCAGAACGCGCCGTGATTGATCTCTCACTTGCAGCCATGGCCTTTGCCACCATCGAGAGAATGGACAAGGCCAAAGAGAGAATCGAGAAGGCAAAGAAGATCATTGGAAGGACGACTTGGGACTGGCTGGAAACGCTCTTGGCCTTTAGTGAAAATCTTGCTCAGAATAGGCTTGAGGAAGCAGACGACCTTCTCAAGATCTTCAAGGAAGAAGAAGCCATCCAAGAAGTCATGGGTGCTTGTCTCAGTATCAGGGAAGAGATACAGAGGAAGCGTCGTCAGTCGTAGGGTCTTACCCAACTCGGACAAGAGCCGTCTTGGCAACCTCTTGACCAATTCTGCCATCCACTGCTTTGATCGTAACTAGCTCCTCACCTTGCTTGATGGCTCTCACAAAGATCTGAAAGTGCATTGTTTCCCCACTACCAAGAAAGTGGATTGTCTTCTCTTTGTTACCTAGGGAGATTTCAAGACCCTCGGACAGATTCGTTGTGATTACAATGTTATCGGCTGGGCCGTCTCCTACATTCTTCAGATTCACTTCAATGATGGCCTCGTCTCCGAGAGAGCAGGATACTCTCTCTGGCGACACCTTCAAGTCCAAGTCAGATGGTGCTCGTGCGATCATGAACTCGACCTTGTTACTGTGCTTATGGAGAAGGACCTTTTCACCTTCTAGAGTCACTGTATAAGGGCCGATAGTTCCTGAACCACTCAGAACGGGAGTGAACTCAATCAGCCAGGACTCGTTCTTTGAAGGGATTGATGAGAACTCTGGTTCTCTCTTCATGATGACACTATTAGAGAGAGATACTCGATGATCAACTATTCTTACTTGAGTAGCACATTTGAACTGCAATTCCAATTCGATTGGAGTCTTCACGGGTACTTCATTCATTTCCTGACCTGCCCAGCTGAGGGTTATCTCTGTGTCAAGTGCAAGCCTGACGGAACCAACCACGAACTCCACGAGTGACTGCTCAGGTGCCGTTGCTTTTGCGCTTCGTGCAACCTTCTCGAAACTCTCCCTGGAAACATCAGCTCCCTCGCAAAGAATTTCCACGCACGATTCTGCCAGGTCATATATGGGATCAGTCTTCCCTGATAATTCACCAACTCTCTTCTCTGCCTTCTTCAACAGGTTTGTTGCAGTCTCGTAGTTTCTTGCACCAAGATAGCCTATGACAGCCATCCCAATCGATCGGTTGGATGCACGCAGTTTCTTTTCGCGGTATAGATGGTCGGAGGACTCAGAATACAGTCCACCGCCCTCATCATATCGACCCTCCATGTTTAGGCATTCAGCAGCCAGTATTTTCATCTCAGCACATCTGGTGTGGTCGTTAGACTCGAGGGCAGTAAATGCTGCTTCGCGAAAGTACTTCACAGCAAAATCCATCTCATCTTCTTCAAGAAACAGTCTTGCTGCCTTCTCAAACTCCACACTGGCATATTGGGGAAAACCCTCCTCAATCTCAATCAGAGCCTTCTCGACGTATTTCTTGGCTTTCTTTGTAGGGTCAGACTTCAGAAACTTGAACATCTATCCTAGCCTCATTGTCCTCTAAGCACTGAAATGAGGGAGAACTTCCGCTATATCGCTTTCGGCTCAAGGACTAATCCTTTTCAGGTACGACCAAATCAAGAAGAGCACATCATTAGAGTGCAACAATGGTGACGGCGAATATGACAGAACAACCTTACTACTGGGATGATCCACTCAGAGAAAGCTTTGATATTACCATTGATTCAATCATCGAAGCAAATGGCTACACCTATGTCAAGATACTTGAGAATGTAGTGAAGCCCTCTGGTGGAGGACAAGCTGGCGATAGAGGCTGCATTGAGATCGACGGAATGACCTACGAGTTCATAGACACAGTGCTACAGGATAATGTCACCTTGCTTCAGATGAAACAGATTCCTCCATTCAAAGTGAATGCAGTCCTTACCATTGACATGGTGTGGCGAGGAGCTATGATGAGCAATCACACTTCAGAACACCTGTTTGTTGGGACTCTGAAGAAGAAGCATCCTAACATCGAGCTTGGCAGAATCTGGATTGATGGAAACCGTGGTGCTGTAGAGCTTAAAGGAGGTTCCCTATCAATTGAGAACATTCTTGAGGCCGAGTCGCAGGTGCAGAGGCACATTGAACTGGCAATTCCAGTGAAGTCGGAAGTCACTTCTGCAAGCGACCTCGATGAGTCCGTGAGAGCAAGAGAGGGAGTGACCTCCAAACATGACATAATTCGAATCGTCAGGGTTGGAGACCTTGATAGCTCTGCATGTGCTGGTATTCATGTCACAAATACCCGCGAGATTCGTGTCTTCAAGGTGACCGATGTCAAGAGTAGAGATAAGGACACACACATAGAGTTCCTTTCAGGTTCGACAGCTGTGGAATCTCTGTCCGGCGTGTACAATGCAGCACTGGTCAGAAAGTACTCATACCCATTCGAACTGGAACAACTGGGAGCCGTCTTGGACAAGGCGAAAGGACTACAGATGGCGCATGAGGAGTTGCTGCAAGAGATCGTACAGCTGTTGATTGATGGACCGCATAGGGAGCAGATTGGATCTATTCGGTTCTGGCATGAGTATCTGCCGGGATTGGATGCCAGTAGTTTGCGGAACATTATGAAACAGCTGCCTGAGAATGAACGCTCTGTGACCCTCTTGTTTGCTCCGGGTCCCAAATCCAGTCTCATCCTCTGGACCAACAGTATGCCCAAGAATGCATCCTTCTACATTCAGGAGCCGGTCATAGAACTAGGGGGTAATGGCGGAGGTAGCAAAGACTCATTCACAGGAGGATTCGGCGACATCAAGAACCCTCTGGAGCTATATCAACAACTAGTCGAGAAAGTGAAGAAGAGAATCTTCGGCACATGAAATCGACTCAATTCAAGGTCCCGAAAACCGTCAGCGATATACTTGCACTGTTGGCCTTAGTCGAAGTCGGTGTGCTCCCAGTAAATCCGGTAGACCGACATTGTGTCCCGACCGCATATGACATTCTCTTCTAGATGTACAGTAAATTCAATCTCGTATGAGCTGACCGGCAGATACCGAAAGTAATACCTAAACAAGTCAGGAAAGAAGACAACGTAGTTGCATCCCCGGTCATGTAGGTACTGGATCTTCTCGAAATCAGTCATGTTACCATGTACGATGTCCGGACTCACCAATCCCGCGTGGTCAATCATGGTTCTGTTGGAGAAGTATCGCAATGCACCAGCGTCATGTGTTGCGAACACGGCATCAGGGGGAGTGTTCTCATTAAGCCATAGACCAATCTCGACCTGCATGTCATTGATGTTTCCTGCAGCCTTGCCATAGAATGTAGCTTGGAAAGAATAGCTCGGAACCATCGGTACGATGATCAGCACAGCAACAACGAAGACGCATAGATGGTTGAGTGATACTGAATCACGAATCTCCAAGAGAGCGGTGAAGACTATTCTGAGGAGTATGGCCACAGAAGCAATCGCTGCAATGAGAAAAAGGTCAAACACTGGTAATAGGTAACGATTGTTGTTGATGAGCGCCGCATAGGGTGTTGAAAGCCTATAGAGTACAGTCAATGAAACGGGCAGTAGCCAAGCGAATGGGCGACCCTTTGGAATTAGGATGATTCCAAGAAAGGCAGCAACCGGGAGAAAAGGCAACTCCTGCACAAAGTACGTCCAGAAGATGTCCCAAGCTTCAATCTCGGAGGCAGTAGGAGCATGAACTTTGGCATAGAATGTATCGGGTAATGGATAGCCAGTTACACTTAGACAATGAAGTATCCAGGGTGCAGCTACTGCTAAGGCAATGACACCCGAGAGAAGGAACAGGCCAAATCGAATTCGGGTCACTCTGCCCTTTAGCGCTAATATCAACAATCGAAGAGGAATGCAGAAGACCACGATGATCCCTTCTGGCCTTGAAAGGAATGCCAGCCCTGCAAGAATGCCAAGGGCAAGATCATATTTCGTATCCTCTTTGTCGAGTATCGCAATTGAAAGAAGTAAGACAAAGACAAAGAGAGGGGTCTCCATGCCCGAGAGCATGAGCCAAGTGTTTCTAGGCACGAGTACAAATGCGATAGAGGCAACTATGCCCCAACTAACATGTTCCAGATAGGTTGCCACAATGTACCCTGCAAGGTACGTCGAGCCAACATAGAATACAATCGAGAGTAGGTATACTCCCCAGATAACTCCAGATGGTTCTGTGGTGAACCAGAAGATGGATGAGAGAATAAGGGACCAGAGTGGGCTAGTGGACCCAGTCGACGGGTACCCAGGGGAGTATTCCCACGGTGTACCTTCATAGATCGTCCTAGCAAATTGAACGTGAATCCAAGAATCATCAAGGGTGAGGCCAGGAGATGCAATGGACAACATTGTCGCCAAATAATGAATGCAGGAGAGGGCCGTAGAAACAAGAGCGACGACTCCTAGGATTATTGCATCCAGATGTCGATTCATGAACCTCAGAAGGAGATTGGTCGTTGTCACAACCACTGATTGGTCTGAATCAGTCTGACTAATTGTGTCCACCAACCTCGCATGTTTCGGATACCTGACAAGTATATGTGTTTTCTCAGATGGACATACTTTCGGGTACCTCTCTCAGGGCCATTCAAGTCCGTTGAAATGTAGAGCAGCCTGAGAGAAGCAACTTAGGCCGAGAATTCCTCTGTTTAGCAGGTCCACCTTCACCCAGGGGTATAGGCTACATGACAATCGGCCAGGCACAGATGGCTCAAATGCAACTAGCACAAACAGTGTCAGACAGGCATATCACCGCATTCACACCACCAGGTCTGAATGTTGAAGCTGCAAAATACCCTATCCTATCGGCAGGTGTGCTTGCCACCACAGAACCTTCAGAGTGGCTCTCAATCTATGACTATCCGGAGTCTTGGCGCGGTCTGGATAGGGACGCCATTCTTTCAATGAGAAAACGACTGTTTCGATTCACTATGCCTATTGATGCTAGGACAATGGAACCTAAGGACTCTGTAGATACTCTGCAGACAATAGCTCTCTCAGTCAGTCCTGTTGCAATCGACACTAAGGCAACAGTCCTGCCCCCGAGAGACCTACATCCACTCGGAGGTCAACTTCCTGCAGGCTCTGCAGTATTCGTGAAATCGCTTGAGATCATATCTGAGCCAGAGGTCAGTAGAGTAGCCAAGAGAGTGACAGAGCAGGACATTCCGGCATCAGAGGCAGCATGGAAGCTGTTTGACTACGAGTACTCACTCGATCAAGTGGCACGATTCATGTCAGTTGGACTACTTGGAAGGCTGGATAGTAGAAGACTCGTTCCCACACGCTGGGCGTACAAGGCAGTCATAGACGCATTCGTCAGTAGATGTCTTACTGAACTGTCAGACAAGCCGGGCGTTTCTTCCTATAAGCTTAGTTCTTCAGAGCTGTTCAATGAGAACTTCATCATCCTTGAACAACCGGGAGGACCTCAGGTTGACTACTTGAGAATTGAGCGAACTCAGAACGGATTCGAGCGAGGTGCGAGCCTTGAAGGCGTGAAGAATCTCACAATGGACTCCAAGACCGCTGTGTTTGCGGATCACGCAAGATTCTCAGTCTATCAGAACTTGGTGAAAAGAGAGGAGAAGGCACATCTGACCATATTCCATTTTGCTCGAAATAGCAGTAATGGCATACTTGGTCCATGGCCTGTACGAGAAGGCGTTAAGATTGCCCTTGAATCAAGTCAGGTCGAACTCGATTCAAGAGAGAATGCGCTCATGGTTCTCAAATCGCTATTGGCTCCGGACTTCTCAGTTTGGGCCAGCGAGAATTCTCTGATTGATAGCCTCGGAGGAGCATTTAAGATAGTGGAGAATAGCTCCCCGCGTAATAGATATGAAGAATGAAAAAAGAGGGAAGGTGTAGGAGAAGCCTACACACTCTCTTTTGCCTGTTTTCTGGAGGCTCCCTTGTACATCAACAAAAGGCCAAGGATTGCCAGCATCCCGCCCGATATAAGACCGCCACCCTGAAGTTGCGGTTCTGATCCAAGCAACTCTTCGAGACGATCTAGTAGCTCGTCCAGCAGACCTATCTCAAGCACATCGAGCTGACTCAATGCAATTAAAAAGAGCCCCGCACCTATCATGAGCATAAGCAGACCGACTCCGATGCCGCCAGCCCTATAGCTCATCGACCGTGGAAACTGACTTTCAATCACGTATCCTGTGGCAGCAGATACGGAGGCTTTGTATTTCTTGTTGCCGTATCTGTAGGTCAATTCCCAAACAGGAACATGAATCAAGAAGGTCTCGCCAACATTGATATCATCCTTCCTAGACTCAATCTTGCTTACTTCTTGTAGAACTAGCTTTGTCTGTCGGTCCATTGCTTCCTGACGTGCTGCGGCCTTTGCATTTTCCTCAGTCATATTACTATGAAGGACTCTTCCAGCGAACTCCTCTGCGTGAGCATGGCTGAAGTACTCCTTTGCACGAGTCGGAATCGGATGGCCACGGATATCGGGGTCGATGTTCTTCACTCCGGCAATGTTAATCTCATGCCTTCGTGTGAACTGACCGGACTCCGGTTTCCAGAAGAAGTTGATCCGTTTATAGGCACCTGGTCGCTGCATCCATTCATCATGAAATGTCGCATCTCGACCCATTCCCTGATAGTCGGTGCGCGCATCAACTCTGCTTATCCAGAAGGGATACCACACCTGTTGATTCTCAACGAACGTTGCAGTAGTGGGTAGATCAGCTGGAGCGCCGAGCTGCTTTGAAACCCAATCCAAGAGGGTTGTTTGAGCCTCGTTCTGTTTGAAATGGACTCGTATCATATAATGGTCTTTGAACTTGGTACCCTCGGTTGTCTGCGCTGTTCCGCAGTACGGGCACACAAGGAGCACATCGCCAGGACCGGTCTCAAAACTTGCATCGCAAAAAGCACACTTCACCATTTTGATCACCCCTTCTTAGTGCGTTGGGTCATAATCAACACCCTGAACCCAAGCGCGGTCATTACAATGCCAAGGATTGCCAGTACAGCTCCGATAGCAGTCCACATGTCCATAACAGGTTCAGTAGGAACAATGAGATTTTGATACAAGAACTGCGTTCCTACTCCTGCAAGAATAATTCCAATCAGGCCGAGAACTGTCCACATTGCCCGCTGACCTCGTGCGATTGGTATTTCGCCCATAAGCACCCTGCCAGAGTTGCCATCGATAGCAGCTTTGTAGAGATCGCCCTGGAACTTGTAGCGAACCATGGTGAACGGAGCCTGGAGGTATGTGGTTCCTCTCACACTAGTAGTAGTGCGACAATCAAACAGCTCTGCCAGGCCACTTCCTGCCTGAGCACGATGATTATCAGCGACCCGTCCATGAATCGCCTTCTCGAATTCTTCCTGACCTATCTCAGCATTGAGAATCATGGGATCAAGATCCTTGATCTTCTCAAAATTATAGGGAACTGTATTCTCAATCTTAATAGTTCCCAAGAATTCCTCAAGCCCATAGAAACGAGCGCCCTTTCTTGCAAGCATTGGCTCATTAGTATCTGTGTGAAGTTCAGACTGAACAGGTACGTAGCCTGTTTCGTAGTCAGTATAAGTCTCAGTCCTAGTATGGCCGTTAGAATCTCTAACAGTCCTAGTCTTTTGAACGGGAACCTGAACGGTCTTGTATCCCTTGTAGTAAGAATCAGCTTTGACCTTCGCAGTCCATACTGGTACGTAGATCAATCGGTTCTCGACGACTTGAACATTCTTGACCAAGGACTTATTCATACCCTTATTCTTGTCAAGAAAGCCTTGGAAGCCCCGTATTCGCTCATCAGCGCCTATGGCAGGCTCCATCAAGTGGTCGCCAATAGCCTTTCCCTCTATTGTGCTCGTATTCCCACAATAGTTACAAGTAATAACAACATCATCAGGTCCCGTTTTTACATTGCCGTTACAGACAGGACACTTGAACATGTCCGCTGTTTGTGCTTCAGAACCCATAGTCAAACTCTCCGAGTCTGTGTATAGAAGAGCAATGTAGGTGAATTCTATTTAGCGTTATGGTGGTTGGCCCTCGAGAGTGATTTGCAGTGTTTTGATAGTTCGCAAACATTCAGAGGAAGGGCATCGACAACTTGTTTGCCCGTCTAGCCAATTTCATCTGCGGATTTCATCGCGAAGTCTGGCAACTGAGAATTCATCCACTCTGTCTTTGACCTCCTCTCGGGCAGCCTGATGTTTTTCAAGGAAGTCTACCATTAGGGGAGCCAGAAACTGCTTGCAGGGGCCACAGAGCAATTCACCAGATCTGCATGTGCGTTCGATTTCAGCGAGCTTAGCGTCGTCAGGTACGAAAATGAACTTGTACCATTTGAATACACTGCAGATGTCTGGATTAGCTCCGAGTTTGCGCTGCTCTTCGACCGTGGCGCGCCCTCCTGTAAAAGCAGCCATAACCTTCTTCTTCGCCATTCTTGACGTGTCAGTGGTGTAGATGACAGACATCTCATCAGAGGCAGACATCTTGCCTCCCTCTTTTAGACCTGGAACAAACATGCATTGGATGGTCGCAGGCTTGTAGTATCCGAGCTTTTCCGCGATATCTCTAGTCACCCTCCAGAATGGATCTTGGTCAATCGCACACGGAATGAGGCAGGGCACGTTCTTGCCATAGATCCATGAGTGCAGAAAGGCCGGAACAGCTTGTATCGCAGGATGCCAGATGGAACCGATGTTCGTACTATTATCAAAACCGAAAGTCGCTTTTACTGTCGAGAAGGTCACTTTTCGAGCAACCTCAACAGCAATCTCATACAACATATCAATGTGTTCGATGTCCTGAATGATGTACGTGTCCTCAGGTTCGAATCCGAGCGCCAATAGATCCAAGGTGTTCTCGTATGTATACCGTTTAACATCGCCAAGGCTGAGATTACTGTTGAAGAAGTACTTCTCATCATTTGTCATCTGGAAGTATAGTCGTGTCTTCACTCTGTCCTGCAGCCATTTGGTGAATATCCAAGGAACAAGATGACCGATATGAGTGTGGCCGCTGGGTCCTCTTCCAGTATAGATTATGAACGGATTCCTCTTGACATGTTCATCCAAAATCCAGTCTAGGTCTCTATGTGAGAAGAACAAGTCGCGCTCGAGCATAAAGTGCCGCCCGCCAGCCACTTTGAAAAGCTTCTCCTTCAGTTTCTTGTCTATACGCTGGGTACCGAACATCTGAATGAGGCGGTCGTAGTCGAGCTTTCCGCGAACTTCATAGGGCGTGACTACCATTTCATCGTTCTCATCACTCAATATGACAGTCTCCTTGGATGAACTGCTATCACAGAGCCAGTCGTGTCGAACAATCTCTCATCGTAATTAAGCGTGGTGGTGGCATTCTCGGGCAGCTTCTTTCATAGCAGAACTGGAATTCCACTCGCTGTAAGAAACACAGAGTGGAGACAATTCTCGCCGCGGCATACTAGAGCACTACTGGCCTCAGAGTTCGGCTTTCTTGTAGGCATCCGGCATTCTAATTCCAGTCTTCCCCATGAAGACATCCCGTAATAGCTCAACGTGTTCATCGAGATCCTTGAGGAGCTTGTCACGAGCACTGGGTTCGATATTCGGCTCAACAACCCAGATTGTGAGATAGTTGCTCACTATGCCGATATCGATAGCGCCTTCCTCGAAGTCTCTGAATATAGTCAGTTTAACAAGAAACTCCTGCTCGTACATGTTGAGGATATCACGGATACTTATCATTATGAGATCGAGAAAGCCAACAAGATCATCGAGTTCTGGTGAGTCCTCAATGTCGCCGCGCATGGACTCCGTGAGCGTCTGAATCGTAGATGAGGAGTGCCTCAAGTTCTCAAACATGTGCATAAGTTTAGTGAACTCTCTTATCGAGGTTTCAAAAGAGGGAACCAGATTATCATACAGAGTTACTAACAGAATGCCTTTGCAGTTCTCTCTAAGGTTTTGAAAGCCCTCAAGCTTGCCCAGCGGCCCATCCAAGTGCTCAATCTGCATGATTGTGTTCGTGACCGCCTGAATCGCCTTCACAGATTTCCTCTGGATGTTTGACCATTTCTCGATGAATGTATCAAGTCCATCACGGAGATCATCAAGTGAGTCCAGGTAATTCGGCACTTAGCTATCTACTCCGAGTGAATTTTCACTCTATCGCATATAAGATATTCTGCGGGGGCACAAATGATGAGAGGATACTCGCAAACATCCAACTGCCTTGACTAGGGTTTATGCGTGAGTTTAAGAAGGTCAGAACGAGTGATGATGCCGCGGATACGCCCCTGATTGTGAATCAATATCGCCTGATAGGTCTGAAAGAGCGGGGTGATAACGTCCACAGGGGTACTCTCGTCGATAATTGGTACGCTCTCCGGACTCATTACTGCTTGGACTGAGAGTTCGTCCATGTTGTGCTGAAGATTCCGAATGATGTCACGTTCGGTCACAAGTCCCACAAGCTGAGTGCCTCTGAGAACTGGCACCTGCGAGAAGTTGTATTCCTGCATAAGGCCCACTGCCTGAGAGGCCTGGTCTCTTGCATCAACAGTCTTGGGGTCAGGCGTCATGATATCTGCACAGGTCTTGCTTTGGCGGCTGACAAGTACATCGACAATCCTGCTGACGACAGATAGTTTTGGATCGAGTGAACCACGTTCAAGACGGGCGATATATGATTGCGAAACTCCTACTTCTTCTGCAAGATCCGCCTGTGTCATTCTCACTTCACGTCTCATCTTCGAGAGCTCGTCGGCAGTCATCATCATCCTTCATATTCCTGTGAGTAATAGGTATTACATCCAGTATTACTTGCAAGAATTACGAATGAAAATTTTTATATGCTTTTCGTTCTGCGGCACAAGGAACAGTGAGTTGATTATCATGCGCAATTTGAGAGTCACAGCAGGATACGGGCCTAGTGTTGACAAGCTCCCGGTCGAGATTGTAGAACGTAAGGGAAAAGGACACCCTGACACACTCTGCGACAAGGCCGCCGAAGAGCTTTCAGTACGCCTCAGTGAGTACTACATGGAAACTTTTGGTCAGGTGCAGCATCACAACGTGGACAAGGTTCTACTCGTCGGAGGACAATCCATCACCAAGTTTGGGGGAGGAGACGTTATTGAGCCAATATACATCCTGCTAAGCGGCCGAGCTGTTGATGTCGTCGGCAAAGACTACACACGACAAGTGCCCGTAGGGAAATTCGCGGTGGAGCACACCAGAGAGTGGCTGAGCAAAGATCTTCCGCACCTGGACGTGAACTCGGATGTCATTATTGACTACAAGATACGTGCTGGCTCCACAGACCTAGTCGGCAACTTCGACCTTGAAACTGGAGTGCCGCGAGCAAACGATACAAGCTTTGGTGTTGGCTTTGCTCCATTCTCACCTACCGAGTTAATCACTCTGGAAACAGAACAGATGCTAAACAGCGAGAAGGTGAAGAGAGAATGGCCTCAAATCGGTGAGGACATCAAGGTCATGAGCACACGACTAGAGGACAAGGTACATGTTCAGGTCGCAGCGGCGATAATATCCAGTGAAACCAAAGACAGGAGCGAGTATGCCAATGTCATGCAGGGCATTCGTGACCTTGTTTCAGACCTCGCTGTCAAAATCACGGACATGGATGTTGAAGTCAGCGTCAATACTGCAGACAGTCCAGAAGACAACCTATTCTATCTCACAGTCACCGGCACCTCAGCCGAACATGGCGATGATGGACAGGTAGGCCGAGGTAATCGCGCGAATGGTCTCATTACACCCTATAGGCCAATGACCCTAGAGGCTGCAGCTGGAAAGAATCCCGTGTCACACGTAGGCAAGACATACAATGTGACAGCGAGAGAAATAACAGAGAGGGTGTACAAAGAACACCCTGACCTAGCACAAGTCTACTGCTATATTGTGAGCAAGATCGGAGCTCCAATCACTGAGCCACAGGCAGTCAATGTAGAGATTTTCGGCGACTGCAATCTTAAGAAAGTAACGAAATCTGTTGAGTCAATCACTGAGGAAGTGATTGCAAAGCTGCCACATGTATGGGAAGGTTTCGTTAAGAGGCAGTACCAACTCTGGTAGACGATTTATGCGAATGCTGGAGAGTGTGGGGCATATTCTAAAGTGCCCTACAACACTTTCTCATTTTTCGCCGGTTATGCCAAGTGACTCCATGAATGCATCACTATTTGATTCACGACCCAGAAAGTCCCGCACGAGTTCATCCGGATCTCTACTTCCTCCGGGAGCCAGGATTTTCACTCGATACTCATAGCCAGTCTTCTCATCCATGACACCGTTTTCTTCGAACTTCGTGAACATATCCTCTGCATAGACTTTCGACCACAGGTATCCGTAGTAGCCTGCTTCGTACCCACCCATGAGGTGCCCAAATGATGCTTCTGGTACAGTATCAGTAGGATGCGTGAAAAGCGTAATCTCTTGGAACATCTTGAACCACTCTGTCGTAGGGTCATCTGGTACTTCAGTGTGATAGAACATGTCTATGAGTGAGTAGAAGACCTGCCGTAGCTGAAGTAGGCTTATGTCGAGCAGTTTTGCATCGATGAGTTTCTTTAGCAGCCCGGAGGGCAGCTTCTTGCGAGAGTCTTCGAAGTGACCCGAAAGGAGCGAGAGTGTCCCCTCCTTCCAGGCCCAGTTCTCAAACATCATCGAGGGTGTTTCGATGAAGTCAGGCAGCACACCATCAAGGCCAAAGCTGGAATAGCTTGCGCTATTTGACATGACGTGCATTAGATGGCCGAACTCGTGGAAAAAGGTTTCAACC
The DNA here is from genome assembly GCA_964354495.1 of uncultured archaeon. Classification (GTDB taxonomy): domain Archaea; phylum Asgardarchaeota; class Thorarchaeia; order Thorarchaeales; family Thorarchaeaceae; genus SMTZ1-45. The sequence continues at coordinate 35,697 of CAYHAA010000005.1, forward strand.
TCGGGATGCGTCAAGAGCGATGGTCGACTCTTTGTTGGCTTTTGGAAGTTCGCAACCATTGATGCTACTGGAAGGAGAACCTCACCGTCCTGTATACGACGACTCGTCAAATCGAACACTGCAAAGTGCTTGTACTTCCCCTCGCGAGGATAGAGGTCAAGGTAGAACACACCCTTAGTATCCCCATTGACCTTGTCAACGACCTTGAACTCGCGGACATCCTCATACCAACCATTCGGAGTTTCAGATTCGATGAATTCGAGATTGAGAACTGTCTGATAGATTTCTAGAACTCCTGCTACGACTCTTTCCATGGGAAAGTACTTCTTAATCTCGTTCTGATCCACAGAGAATCTCTCTTTCATTAGCGCCTCGTGATAATAAAACAAATCCCATACTTCAAGCGCGACACTATCAACCTGAATGCCCAGCTCCTTTGCTTTGAGGCGCTTTAGGTTTTCAATCTCCTTGTGGCCCAGCGGGATGAGTTTCTCCTTGAGGTCACTCATGAACTCAAATACGCGTGTTGGAGTCTTCGCCATCTTTATGCTAATACTATACTCAGCGAAGTTCGAGAAGCCTGCTAGTTTTGCCTTTCGGTCTCTCAATGCAAGAGCATCAGCAAGACGTTCACTGTTTTGCTTCCCACCACGATTGTTGAAGGCTATCGTCATCTTCTTTCTTGTTTCAGGATTCTTTGCATAGGTTCTGACAGGCACGAAGAACGGGTAATCGAGCGGGACTTTGTAGCTCTTCCCATGCTTCTCCAGGCTCTCATAAATATCAGGGGGAACACCTTCAAGCTCCTCCTTCGTCAGGGGGACCGTAGTTGTTACTTCATTGAGAACTCGATTGTAATCGGACTCAAGTATACTGATATTGTTCGATATCTCGAGAAACTCCTTGCGCGCATCCTCATTCAATGCCGCTCCTCGGTGCCTAAACTCGTCGAGTGTTCGTTTCAGCAGAGCCTGCTCCTCAATTCCAAAGGTCTTCATGGTCGGTTCAAGGCGAACTATGACATCATAGAGATCCTTGCGACCCCAGATTTCATTCATGAATTTCCTTAGCTGCTTTTCGACATCATCAGCGATATCTCGTTGAAACTTATCTACTGACACATTTTTCATGAATGCCAGAGGGTCGAGTTTTTCCCGCAGAACACCAATCACTTCTTCAAAGGCTTGAAGTGTCGAGATAGTTACTTGACCGCGAGGCGTCTTCGAGATTTTATTTAATGCCCGCTTTGCACTTGCAATCGCTCTGTCTGCAATGGTCTGAATCTTCTCGGGTTTGATAGTCCAATCCAGTTTGCGGATAATTCCTGCCTTGTTCATGACATTCTGAGAAGATTCATGCATATTTAAGCGCCGCTTTGTCAGCGAGCAAGCCACTGGAGAACGTCAATCTTGGGCAGAGAATAGGCGAACTCTCCGGTAACATGTTTTTTAAGGACTCAAGTATAGTGTCCAACTAAGTCAACCCCAATTGTCATGCCAGGGGTTGCGAATACATTAGGAGAATCAATAGCATGGGCAAAAAAATAGATCCCATCGCCGAGCGAGTTAGAAAGAAAGCAGGCAAAGACATCAAGGGCGGGCTTATCGGAAAGATAACCCACTACATCCCTGGATGGCACGGATATCAGGAGAAGAACGAGAGGCGCGCCGCTGACAAAGTCCTCCGTGAATTCCTCGCAGACCAGCTCCGTCTTGTCAAACAGAAGCTAGAGAAGCTGCAGATGATGGTAGTCGACTACAATCTCAGCAAGACCTGGGAGACATTCGACAGGATGCTCAATCTCACTGATAAGATGGAGAGTTCAATCCGTTACGCTGACTATGGCTATGCGGCATGGGGCTCTAAGGAGAAGATCAATGAAGGAGAACTCGACAAGCTGTACGAGTTTGACGCGACGCTTCTTGACGACGTCGGAGATATCAACAATGTAGCTGAGGAATTTCAGGACCATATGAATCAAGGTAAATTCGATGGTGCTTGGGATTACACCTATCGCATGTGGACCATCATGCAACGCTTCGAAGAGAAATGGAATCAGCGAGAAGGCTACATGAAGGGTTACCAAGATTAGTTGATGTTGTTATTCCGGGGGGTCTCCCCCGGAGTATCACTTCTTTTCTAGGAATAGATTGAAGGGCACTATCCAGAGATAGCAGAGCCTATTCGACACCAAGCTCTCGAAGAGCACGTCGAATGAGTGTAATGTTGATCAGTCGTTCACAGGACTTACATGTGAATGAGTCAGGACCAACCCATTCCACTCCATCAGAGAAATTCAATAGACTCCCACATCGAGGGCATTTCAACTCCCTGCAACTTGTTGAAGAGAGGAAGCTGCGCGTTATGGACGTGAAACTATGTGAAGGCTTCTTTACGATCAAGTCTTCGACATAGGAACGCGGCCCGGCCGGCTCCCTGCAGACGTCCTTCATCTACTTGAACAACTCCTTGCATAGAGAGCAGATGATTGTTCTATAAGACTGAGCAATACGACTAGACCTGCATACTTGGATCCCAGCATTGGTAGAAAGCGGAACTTGCTGAATTCTCCTATACCGAAAGAGCCTATTACATTCAAAACGAGTACTATCTGTTGAGATGACAGCGTATGCAGGTCAGTCTATTTGAAGTCACAATTGGTGCGGAATTCATGTTACTTGTCGGTTATCTTCTCTATGGCGTACTGAGGAAATTCTCATCAGCAGATGACAGACCATCAATCTCGTTCTACATAACGATACTAATCGGGTTCATCACATCACTCCTTGTACTCAATGCCATGCTATCACTCTCAAGGTTTCTGCTGCAAGAACTCCCTCTCGTGAAGGGACTGCTGACTTTAGATATCATCCTCTTCGTGGTTGCCATAGGAGACACGCTAAGATTAAACCAGTCCCGAAATCAACTTCATGCAAGTCATAATCCTTGAAATGTAGGAGCATCACTCTTGGTTGAGTATCAGATATCGATTCGGAGAAGCTCTCATGTACCTGCTATAATTAGCTGATACGGCCACTAGATTTCCTATGCAGAGAGAGTAAAGGACCAAGTATTCTAGCGTTGATGAGCAATCGCTCCCAAGCTGCCTCAATGTCGTCAGCAGAAAAGACACGGATATAGACATCAAACCCGTGAGGCGCGTACATAGTTTCCCAACCAGCCATATCACCGAGAGTGAAGAAGTGAGGAGCGGCACCAAGATAGCTTCTCTCATCAAACATCACATAGGGTCTATAGGGCTCTCGGTCAGGATGGTCTATCAGCATTCCTGAGCAACTCTCTACTGTCGCAAAGCCGAGACCATTTAGTTCCGTTATGTGAGGCCGAATCGAGGTGTCGACATAATCAATGAACTCACTCGGTGGCACAAATTCGTGGATTCTTGATTCCCATAGTTCGCGATGCCATTCAGTCGCGTACTGGCCCCATATCACTGTCCCATACTGGCCGAGAGCAATACTCTCCTTGTAGAACTTCATGCAGTCCATGATAGAAGATAGAACAGAGGTGAGCTTACTCCATGCTTGAATGCTTGAGTCAATGGAGTCTGCTTGCTCATTGGCCTCATGGTTGATTATTGAGTGGCTGAGAAGTACATCACGGTCTGAAGTGAACTGGGCATTCCAGAGGGCAGCATCGGCGATTGTGAAAAGATGAGCTTCAACGCCAGGATATGATGTGCGGTCGATGACGACGTATGGCTTCTCCGGAGAAGCGACTCCAAAACCCACTTGAAGTTCCTTGACTGCCAAATCATACTTCCGAAAAATCCTGGCCAACTTGCGTGCACTTCGCATGGACAACTCGGTTGCCTCATAGGTTATCCTGTTACATGGGCATGTAAGTCGTTCGCTCTGAATGAGTACCCAATATCACGAAACAAACCCACAAAACTGGCAGCTTCCTCAAAGCGACGGATGTGCCAATGGGTGATTGTAGAAACCAAACAACAATGTCATACTACTTTCGTCTGTTCAATGTTGTAGCAGTCTTGTCAATGACTTGAAACTGAAAAGAAAGAGAAAGGAAAGGAGGAATCCCTCCTTCCCAGTTATTGCAAAAGGCTATTGTTCGAATTTCTTGGCTATCTTGCCCATACCATAGATGAAAAGCATGATCAGAAGTATGGCTCCAAGATTCGTTGTACCAAGGACAGACATGTTTCTGAAGAAGTCAATAGATGCAGATGGTCCTGCATAGGCCCAATAGTTGAGGAGGATTCCATATGGTGCGTAGTAGACAATGTTGTAGGTGATCCCGAGAAGGAACACCAAAACCATTAGCATATAGAAAATCTTCGCCAGGTCCCCAAAGAAGCCACCTATTTTGTCACCCAGGTACATCTTGAGGATGTTAAAGAGCCCGTACACTAAGAGGCATACTCCGAACACTACCATTATGCCGCCGCCCATGTAGATGAACGGGGGCATGACATGGTTAGCACTTGTTGTTCCAATCATTGCATTCAAATCGAAGTTCGCATAGAGGGCAACACCCAGCACAATGAACAGACCTTTCAGGAAGTGAAAGATGTTCTTGATGAGGTCCCAGTTCTTCATTCTGTTCTCGAGGAACGGAGCAATGAAGAACAACACACCCACAATTAGGAACATTGCTGCTGCAGCTGCCTGTGCTGCTTGTACCACCATCCACAGTATTGAATCCAGGATTAGAGCTAGGCCTAGGCAGAACCAGGCCATATTCTCTTTTCCGATTGCATAGTACATCGGGAATAATAGCCCGATTACTAGAGTAAAGTAGTAAACCCATGTCAGTACTGGATCAGCAAGCACTGCCGCTGACAGATATGTCCAAGGCAGGTAGATTAGAAAGAATAGTGCCAATGCAATAGCTGACATGTATTGAATCAACGTTTTCCAGTCGAATTCTTCTTTAACCAAACTTTCACTCTCCACTCTTAACCAGAAGGTTAGAAATGTTGAAGTGAAACAGATTTAAACTAGCATAAATGCGTGTTGCTTTTCGTGGGACGAAAGCGCGAATTGGTATTCCTTTTATGACAAGGTGAGAACGATGAAGATTACTATGCTGGGTACAGGCACTTCATACCCTGATCGAGAGAGAGTGCAATCAGGCATACTCGTTGAGTCGGGCGAGGATAAGATACTACTTGATATTGGCTCAGGAGTTCTACATAGACTTACCCAGCTTGAGATTGATCTTAGAAAAATCAGCTCTGTCTTCATTAGTCACTTTCACATTGACCATTGCTCAGATTTCTTGACCTTGTGCCAGAGCCTATGGCTGACAAAATCAGAGCAACCTCTCAAGGTGTACGGTCCCCCCTTCATTCTCGATTGGTTCAGAGGAATTCGAGATGTTGCATCTCCCTACCTCATAGGCAAATTTGAGATTCAAGCATCGAAGCTCAGTGAGAATGATGTTATCAAAGTAGGAAGAACCGCAATTTACAATCATCCTACGATTCATGGCGCTATGGACACGAGAGCCTTCAAAGTGCAAGCGGATGGTGAAACACTTGTTTACTCGTCAGATACCGCACCGTCTCAAGAACTGAATAGATTCGCGAAGAGTACAGACATTCTCATTCATGAGTGTAACTGGTTGGACGGACAGCATCCCCAGGGAGTACATACTGCTCCCAGTGAATTGGCACTGATAGTTGAGGAAGTATCGCCCTCAAGCGTAGTTCTAACGCATCTCTCCCCAGAGGTGGCAAGGAATGGCCATAAGGTGACGGAAATTGTAGGGTCTCGGAGTGGAGCAGATGTACGCTTGGCTGAGGATTTGATGTCATTTGAGACTTAGGCAGTAGGAAGTGGACCCCACATACGTTTGATGTTCGACATCCCGAATACACCACCCATAATGAAGATTGGAGTCCATGATGTCAGGTCTTGAAAATCCGGAAGAAAAACAGGAACACCGGTCTGAGAGATAGCCAAACCATTGACGACGAGAATCGTGAAGAAGGTCATGGAATACACGAGATTTGCTACTGCTGCCTGTCGCGCGAACTTGTACTCGTAGGTCTTGACAACACGCGCAGTGTCACGTATCAATCGAATGACAAAGAATAGCATCATAGCGATGACTGCAGGAAATCCGAAGTAGTAATACAGTACGTAAGCTGCGAGCACTGCGATTGTATAGAAAAGATAGTTTACCAAAGGGTTGAAAGCTCTCACAGGTGGTCGAGTGCTCTCTGCCTCTTTCTCGTTCATTGAGTGGCCAGTGGCGTCATCATCAGTCAAAGTGGTGCACAATAGCTCTCGATGACGGTGCTCTAATAACTTGACCCTTAGGAGCAAAAGCAACGTTTTTGCAGCTGCGGGCCTTATTTGATGATAATGATTCTGCCCTGCGGTGCAAATAGCGGTTCTGACCGAACAGAAGCCGTTTGAACATACCATGTCAATGTTTAAAACCTATGACACCTGTATCGAATTAGAACTCGAAAAAAACGGGTGTTCTTATGGCAGATGCAATTGAATGGACTAATGCCAGTCCTGATCACGTCGTCTGGAAATATCCAGACAACAGAATCGATTGGGGCTCGCAACTCATCGTATTGGAAAACCAAGCCGCTATCTTCTACAGAGATGGCAAAGCTTTGGATACTTTCCTTGCGGGCCGCCACAAACTGACCACTAGTAGTATGCCTGGCCTTGTTGGTTGGCTGCAGAAGAAGGTCAAGGGTGACGTCTTTGAGGCCACCTGTATCTTCATTTCACGCTCCCAATTCCAAGGCAAATACGGTGGAAGGGGACAGACCAGCGATCTTGCCCCGCTCATGTTTCACGGTAATTTCTGGTTCCGAGTCAAAGAGCCAAAGGTTTTCGTGACCGAGGTTGTTTCGAATCAGAATGCATTCACGACACAGAAAGTCAATGATTTCCTGCGCTCATTCATGAACGAACGAATCATCGATGAGTTCGCTCACTACGACCTGCAGGCAGTCTTTACACAACTTGATGAAACCTCACTTAAGGTCAAGACCCAAGTCCGCATGAACTTCGAGAGAATCGGTCTAGAGCTTGTAGACCTGAAGTTTGAAGGGATTGATACTACAGAGAAGTATCGTGAACGACTCTTCTTCATGAAGACCGGTGGAGTGAGCGGAGCGCAGATGCTGGGTTCAGAAACTGTCAAGTCTTCAGCTGAATCTCTCGGTAAGAGCCCAGGTGCTGGCTTTGGCGCAGGCATGGGCTTCATGGGGTCAGCTGCAGGTATGATGGGCGCAGGGGGACAACAGCAAGGCGGGGGCGGCGGAGCACCAGCAGGAGCCAAGTTCTGCCCGAACTGCGGCACAGCTCTCCAAGGCGCGAAGTTCTGTCCCAACTGTGGAACCAAAGCAGGATAAAAACACTGAAGGGTTGGAGTCGGTACTCCAGCCCCTTCGATCCTTTTTTCCTCTCAGAAACTCTGACAGCTCTACATTATACCAGAGTGCTTCTGTCTGTAAATAGATAGACTCTCAGTATCTGTTCATTATCATATGAATACGGCTACAAGATTGATTAGCACTCCGACGCTGCCAATCATCAAGAAGTGACCTAAGGCAGAGCCTCTTTCACACTTTCTGTGTGTTCCAGAGTCTGCTCCGAAACTTCCTAGATAGGATTTCCAAATCAGTGCGATGAGTGCAAGGACAGTATTAAGGTCAATTGAAATCCACAGAGTTTGAGCTTCGAACGACTGCAACTCTAAGAGAGCCTGCTCAAGATCGGTTGTGTCAATAACAATAGATGGAAAGAACATCCAAGTAACGAATAGCCCAATGAAACTGACCACAATATTGGGTATGTACGCATAGCCTGTCACTGACGCGGCTGCTCGAAAATCCCAAGAACTGCTACCACAAAGATATCGGATCAAGTATGATTTGACCAGCCATCTGATAATCAGAACAACTGGTACAAAGACCATTGCAAGTGTAACAGCTGACATAACCCCAAAAGTCACTTGAGAGCCATACGTACCAACAAACTGCATTTTTGAAAGCCCAATCATTGCACCAATTACTGAGAGAATAGTCCAGACAGCAAACAGAACTATAACCCCACTATAGTCCGGAGCTAGACCAATATCGTTCATCGATTCATCTGGCGATGTCAGCAATTTCGTGATTCTCTCAAACATCGACAGTTTTCTTTCATAAGGTGGGTATTGTTGGGTAGGCGTGCTCCCGCCTACCAATTCAATAGAGGTTGGACTTGGTGATAGTCTAGATACTTGCGTGCCACAAAATCCGCAATATGCTTTTCCAGCAGGAACTAGTTTTCCGCACTTAGGGCACGTAAGCGCCTTCTCTTCATCGAAACTCACTCGAAATCCCTAGATGCGTATCTGTGCAGAGGATCTTAAGGATTTGCCGATTCTGCGAGTGATTCCCGACCATGCATGGGAGAGTTGAGGAAGTCATCAAAATCGACGTTAAGGTAAGATATGAAACAGGATTAGGTTTAGTTGGGCTCAGTCAAATCAAATACAGGGGTCTGTAATGGTGTTCATCGATTTCCTGATTTTGGGAGTAGGGTGTATCACATTCTATGAAGCAAAACGCCGGATTGACTTGATGGCTCCGGCCAAAGAGATGAGCAGGAGTATCGAAGGCAAGAGCGAGGTGGGCACTCAAGACAATTGCATATCCTATAGAATTCTGTCTAATCCGATGGATGCGACAAAATGGAAACTGGTATCGGAGCCGCTATCAATGAAAGACCCTTTGTGCTGTTTCTATTGATTGTTCTTGTCTTGGCGGCGATTGGATCGCTTTTGACATTGGTGACGAGTTACCCTAGGCTGGCATTCTTGCTCATGGCCCTCGTTCTTTCATTTGCATTCCATAGTGCTCCTGACTCATTAACAATCAACGAACTCTATCTTGGAATAGTAGTATCTCAACGTCCAGGTGACCTCAACGGTCACGATTCGAGGATTCTATCAGGTGCAATAAAGAAACACTCTAGCTGGCCATGGGCACAACTGACATTCGGGTTCTTGTTTGCAGTGATTGTTTTCTTGCCAAACTCGTTCTTCTTCATCCTAACACTCTTCCTTCTTCTCACCGGTGTAATGTATCTGGGTCGGAAGTACTCCATTTCAAAAGGAGTATTCGGATCAGTACCGAGATAGCCTGCTCCACAATCATAGAGGGCACATTCCGAAGCCAAGAAAACTCTCGTATTGAGAGGCTCAACAATGGTTGGCCGGTTGACTGGAGCTATGCACCTACTCTCATTGATATCTCCATTCACGTCGGACAATATAGACCCCGATTCCCAGTAGGACAACTGCTGCTGAAGGAATGGCTATCCAAATCAATGGAATGGGTTCGACCTCGGTTCCATTGGGGTCAGAGCCTCGCTCATACTCCTGAAGGTTGGTATAACGATCATTGTCAGGATTCTCGTTTGCATCATCAAGCAGTGGATCTAGGCCGTACGACACTTCCCAATAGTCCGGCATTCCATCCGAGTCTGAGTCAGTATCGAAGGCGTCAGTGCCATAGTAGTATTCTTGCGCATTCGTTAATGAATCCCCATCGAGGTCTCCATTCGCATCAGAAATGTCAGTCGGATTCAGTCCTCTCTCAAGCTCCCAGGCATCAGGCAACGTGTCACCATCCGAATCAGCGTCTTCCGAATCGGTGCCGTAGACTATTTCCATGGCGTCACTAATCGAATCGTTATCTGTATCGAGTCCAAAGAGCCCTGTGGAGAGCCAGTACTCCTGACTATCGTAAATTCCATTATTGTTGAGGTCAGCATCAAATTCGATGTAGATATCCGTACCTATGCTCTCTGAGTGTACATTCAATATCGCAAGCTTGTACAGACCCTTCTGCGTGACAGGGGTTGAGAATAACTGAGTTGGAGTCCATGGATGCCCATCGGTCTGGAGAGACGTGTTCAAGATGTTGCCACTCGGATCATAGAGTGTGAAGTTCGCGCCACCGCCATACCACCTTGAAGTGATGTTGATGGTGGTTGAGGTGCTAATCGGAAAACGATACTCAGATGTCAGGTGAGAATTGATGATGGATGATTCAGCAATTAGCGTCTTCTGACCAAACGCACGCCCCATCGTGAAAGCGATACTCGCTCCAATGAAACCAGTTGTTTCCGCGCCTATGTAGTAGCGGTAATCGCTTCGATCATAGACATCCCTGTTCGTCCGATACGCTGAATCATACATGTTCCCCGATTCGAAGACGCAGAGCGACCCTGAATATCCCCTCTCGATGAACTTGTAATGATCTGAGGACTCCCAGTATGTAAACTGATTCGATGAAAGAACGCCAACTGCATCCAGGCCATAGATATTGGACATGGATTTTGCCAGTTCTGCCCAATAGCGAGCCAAGTGGTAGATGCTGTCAGATCCCTGGTTGTAGGCTAGGAGCACACGCTCATCAGGTGCAGCATATCTGTTTATGCAGAGAATAGTATCAACATTGTAGAGTGCGAGGATTTCAATTCCCTCAGCAGCGAACGCGTTCGCGACAGCACCGCTACCCTGCAAATCATAGCGTGCGTGGTCCCCGTTGAAGGCAATGAAAAAGATGTCTAGAGGCCATTCGTGCATGGACATCACACGAGCTAGTTCCAGTACTGCAGCAACACCGCTTCCGTCATCATTTGCACCAGGGCAATTATCCACAGTGTCATAGTGCGCAGATACAACAAAGACAGGAAGGTCCTCATCTGGCAAGTAGCCAGGCAAGAGACCCACGACATTCCTATAGTTTCCAACGAGACTGACCTCAATTCGGTTGTTGGACAGCGTCGTCAGTTTATCGACTATCCAATTTCGCGCCGCCTCATTTGCACTACCAAGTATTTCGCCATAGGTCATAATGTATCTGGGACCCATCGAAGTAAGCTCTTGTATATAATTCTGGTAATTCGTCTGAGAAACCTCGCCATAGATATCCGGTGCAAGATTGACACCATAGACGCGCTGCATGTCCGCAGAGAGGGCAGTAGGATTGAGAAGCTGCGGTTTATCTGCTCCATATGTGTCCACAATGCTAGGGGGTGCCACTAGCGAGAAAATCAAAAGAACATAGGCAATCCACAACTTTCGCATACGCATCTCGAGGACCGTAGCTATAAAAAAGGGGTGGTTCATGCGTATTTTGGTTTGAATGACGCAGGCATGCCGAGTCCGTCATACAGCACGACCCGAGTAACCTAGCGAAAGGAATCTGGAATAGGAAAGATAGACGAATGATGAGAGAATCAAGCTCTTCCACTCAGTCGCAGACGAAACCCATAGGCTCTAGGAAGATGAAGAAGAGCACTGGATCATTCTACACGCCTCAAGACTTGGCTGTCCTAATTGCTAATGAGACTCTGAATAGATGGCTTGCTAGAAGGGGAGGCATACTCAACTCTGATGTCAGTAATCTCTCAGAGTTGGACCAAGCTTTGCAAATGCGTCTATTGGAACTCGTGAAGGACATACGAATCCTAGACCCAGCTGTTGGTGGCGGGGCATTCCTTCTCGCTGCCGCTGATTGGTTGAATACCGTGAGATTTGCTCTAGGAGATGTACTGACTGCGCCTGAGAAACGATACGACATTGTGAAAAACTCACTCTATGGTGTTGATCTAGTCAACCTGGCAGTAGACACGTGCAAGAGAAATCTTGTGACATGGAGTAATCAGGAAGTCGCCAAGGAGCCAATCCTCAAGGCAAGGGATTTGACAAGAATAAGGCAAGGGAACAGCCTTGTCGGTGTCGTCGAAGGGGCGGATTCTGCAAATCATGCCTCAAAAGAGGCCGTTGATGACGCAGCCGCATTTGATTGGCCCACAGAGTTCAGTGAAGTCATGCATTCTGAAGAACCTGGATTTGATGTTATTCTTGGCAACCCTCCGTACGGAAATCTGCTGAATACTTGCGAACGACAGCACATCCAAACCACTTACCCTTTCAACGTAGGAGGCGGACGCGATGGTTCCTGGAATTGTGCAGCTCATTTTATTGTCCGTTCGAGAGCGCTCATGAAGAATGGCGGTCATCTCGGTCTCTTAGTCCCGAATAGCATTCTTAGAGTGAATCAGTTCAGTAAGACTAGAAGATTCCTTCTTGATGAGATGTGCCTATGGAAGATTGTTGATGAAGGCAGTCCCTTTGAAGGTGTAACACTTGAAATGGTCAGCCTCTTCTGCGAGGCGACCAATGACTGCCTGCATACTCAGATTGAGATTGAATCGCGAAGGCCTGGTCATGAACAATCCAATAGAGTAGAAGTCGAAGCACTAAGGGGGAGCAGGATATTCTCTATCTACCATGATCCTCTGTTCTCAATGATTCTGAGAAAGGGAAAGCGAAACATGCTCACCGCTAACCGTGGCAGAGATATTCCAAAGGAACATGTCAGTGACGTAAGAACCAATGAATTCAAGATTCCTTACATAACAAGCGGTAGAAGTGTCGGAAGATACAGGATTGACACGCGGCGGCAAATCTATACCGACAATTGGTTCAGGCGAGACAAGAGGTTGACAGAGTCGTTTGAGAACAGGTTTCTGGTTGCCACCAAGAATCTCAGGTATCCGAGATGCGTAATGAAACCGACAGGCGTCATTCATGGTGGAGGAATCGTAAGAATCGCTCCAAGCAATGGAGGTATTGATGGAGAGGTGGTTGGACTCATTCTGAATTCGCGACTCGTTCAGTACATATGCATGCGATATCTGACGAACTACTCTCAGCTCACAACTTGCCTCAACACAGGCATCATGGATGATCTTCCTCTTGTCATCCCTGCTCGTCCTAATGTCTACGCAACGCTATTCGACGCACTCACAAATCTGTATGCACATGCAGATGATGCATGGTTTGAGAATTGTAGAAACAACTTCGAACGTCTTGTTGATGCAATAGTCTATGAGCTCTACTTCTGCAAAGACCATGGGTTGGAGGAATCGCTGGCAACAACATTACCAGAACGGTTCGACTCTATTGCGCTCTGCAATCTCTTGAAGGAGAGAAGAATAGCCAATAGAGTTGGAGATATAATGAAGATGCCAGCTGTCAAACAGATTGAGGAGAGACTTGATGCCACTAAGGAGGCGCCTCTTAGATACTGATGCTTAAATACAGAACTTGTCCCTTCATCAAGACTCAGAATGCACGAAGACAAGGAATCCCCGGATTTGGCCGAAGAGATTGTTGATGCGATTGACGAGGAGGCAGATGTTGACCAAGCAGGCGATGGCCTCACAAAACGTGAACGTCATATTGAATCGAAGAGAATGTCTGAGAGAGAGAGAAAGGCAGAAGAACTGCGAAAGCAGCTTCGAAAGCGAAGTCTCGGTCTTCTCAACTATCGATGGCCTGCAATGATGCTGATTTTCAGCGGAATCATGGCAATCATGAGCAATTTCCTACAAGTAATGACGCGGCTTGAAGGAGTACCTCCGGAAGTAGGATTCAACACCTTCATTGACGCATTCCTAATTACGTGGGGAGTCTTCTTTCTCTTTCCAATGATAGCAGGGTCTTTCATGATTGTGCTCAGCTATTTTGCCTACAGAACTCCAAAAGCTACTTGGCTTGCCCTTATTCCCTCATTGATGCTATTCATGGCCGGAGGCACAGTGTATTTTCTAGTGACTTTCGCTGTTTCAGCCCAACCAGAATTGACCGGTCTCCTCTATGCGACTGGTGTGCCACTCTCCATGTTCATTGCAGGTGGCATTGCACTACTGGCAATTTACATGCGAGAAAGAGAATAGCTAATCCCTCAGAAAGTCATCCAGTCTGCCTTCTTCCTCGAGCATTTCCATCCAGTCGATGCGGATGGGAGCAGTCTCAGACTTGAGAAGCTCCTCTATCCTTGATGCCACTTCGGGAGGACTGAGACTAGTTGTATCAATCTCATATACCATGTCTTCACCAAAAGCATCAAGAGCATCCAGCTGGCAAACTCCAAGGACCTCAGCTTCTACGTTTTCATCTACTTTCGCCTTTGAGTACCCACGTTCCAGAAGGCGTTCTCTGAGGATCTGTGGATGCGTTCTCAAGACGACTGCAATCTCAACTGAATCATAGGGAACAAGATCAACATAGTGGCCTTCGATGATAATTCTCTTACTCCTATCATCGACAACATCAAGGATGGCCTCCACTAGGCAATCCTCATTGATGATACCGGTGTCGCGTGCTTTGTCTTGTGCAGTGATGCATCCTTCCCGTTCAGCAAGTTCACCAAGTGAGACAATTTGACAAGTCAGTCTACTTCCCAGAATCTTGGCAATCTTCGTCTTGCCTGTTCCAGGAGTTCCTCCAATAACTATAGCGGGCATGGTCAGAAGTCAATTAGGCTACAAGATAAGGTTTGAGTCAGTCTATGATAGTAGAACTTGTGGGATATGTAACCTTTCATAACTGATAAAAGAAGTACTAATCGCAGATTTGAAATAGAAACCAGAGAGTGAGAAACACGACAGAGGCCTACAGCATCCGGCAGTTCGTCACCGATGACATGAGGCAGGTAGTCCACATCAACAAAGAGTGTCTTCCTGAGAACTATCCTGACCAGTTCTTCTTGGGTTTGCACTACCACGCTCCAAAGGCATTCCTTATCGCTGAGCTCGACCGAAAAGTCGTAGGCTATATCATGTGCAGGATTGAGAGAGGCATCTCATCATTTGGACGGTTGCCAGTCAAGAGGGGACACATCGTTTCTGTCGCAGTGATTCCCACTGTCAGGCATCAGGGAATTGGAACTGCAATCATCAAAGCTGGCATGAATGCCATGGAGGAATATGGCGCTGCAGAGTTCTTCCTTGAAGTACGAAAGAGCAACGAATCAGCGGTTTCCGTATATGAGTCACTTGGATATGAGATTCGTCGTGTTCTCCGCGGCTACTATCGCGATGGTGAAGATGCGTATCTCATGGTCGCCAAGGCAGAGTCAGCTCCTCAGGATGAGACGCATGATGAAGAATTCAATTGAAGTTCCACTCATCCCGGATTGCGCGCCATGCATCATGAGCAGTCTCAAGATTCTGGTGCCCCTCCTGGCACAAGATTTCGATACTCAGGCGAAGTACTTTGCTTTTGCCTTCAAGGCTCTTTCTGAAGGCTACGCGCGGAAAACACCACCA
The DNA here is from genome assembly GCA_964354495.1 of uncultured archaeon. Lineage (GTDB taxonomy): Archaea > Asgardarchaeota > Thorarchaeia > Thorarchaeales > Thorarchaeaceae > SMTZ1-45. The sequence goes on from CAYHAA010000005.1 coordinate 50,828, forward strand.
GTTCAGCTGTCCATCGGCATCTATCGGGACCTCTATACTCGAGCGGGCATAAGAGACCCCTATGTCGATATCAAAAGGGCCAGTACCAAAGCTGCACTCAGGGCACTGCCTGCAATTGAAGAGAGTATAAGGTGCTTGAAGGGATATGCTCGCCTCCGTGCATGCCTGGCTTCAGCCATAACTGGGAATGTGATCGATTTCAATACTGCAGGTCACAAACCAGACCTTGAAAGATTGACTGAAACATTCGAGGGCATAATGAAGACGGGTTTTGCTGTTGACGACTCGGAACACCTCTGGAAGACGCTGGAGTCAAAGCACGGAAAATTGCTGTATTTAGCAGACAACGCGGGAGAAGTGATTCTTGACATTCCTTTGCTCCGTTTGGTTAGGAGTCTAGGTTGGAAAACCACTCTCATTGTCAAAGGAAGACCAATGATCAATGATGCAACAGTTGAAGACGTTCGTGAAACTGAGATTGAGGTTTTGGCAGATATAGAGGACAATGGTGCTTGGGCGCATGGAGTTCCAATTCAGTTTGTGGGCAAGAAGTTCCTGCGCCGCGTGGCCGAAAGTGACCTTGTCATTTCGAAAGGTCAAGCAAACATTGAAACCTTTCCCGAAATCCAGATTCAGACCAATGTCGAAACATACTATGTTACTCGTGCCAAATGTGCACATATCTCACAGGCAGTCGGAGCCAAGAAAGATGACAATGTGGTCCTGCGGCAACCCAAACCAGAAGCCATATTCTCAAGAATGGACAACGATATGTGTTGACAATTCAAACATGTAAGGGGATCTAAATGCCAGTAGGCGGGTTTTTTGACGGAAAGTTCCTCATAATTGACATACATAAGTACCCAAAAGTTCAACTAAAAGGTGAGGGAGTTGTTGAGATAGAGAGCGAGAACAGCAATCTACGCCTGTATTTTGATGGGGCAGATATCATGTGGATTGAGCACAAACTACGGGACATCAAGATAAGTAGCATCAATGCTACTAATTCTTTCATAGAAGATATGGATGCAAAAATCACCATCTATTTGAATGAAGAATATGAGTGATTCGAATATTGAAGTGTCTGCACCGTGCTGTCGATAGAACAACGCTCTCAGCACACGCCCCGTCAATATCAAATAGGAACTTTGTCCGGTCGTTCGATAGCCTGTAGTGTGCTACGGTCAACCTCGACTATCGTAACGTCAATGTAGGTCAATCTCCGAATCATTCATGACTCGTCGAAACACGGCTTGAAAGTAACGTTTTTAAAGCCAAAAGACGCGAAGCGCTTGTACACTTTTATTTGAGCTGGCAAGGGTAGTGCGAAATCTTCGTGCTACCTGACCAGTGAATGGAGGAACTGATAATGAGTCAACAAATACCGGTGATTGTACTGAAGGAAGACACCGAGAGAACTCGCGGTCGTGATGCGCAGAGAAACAACATCATGGCTGCAATCGTTATTGCTGAGGCTGTGAAGAGCGCGCTTGGACCAAAGGGTATGGATAAGATGCTCGTCGATAGCTTCGGAGATGTGACGGTCAGCAACGATGGCGCAACAATACTGAAGGAAATGGATGTTGCCCATCCAGCTGCGAAGATGGTTATTGAAGTAGCCAAGACAGTGGATGCTGAAGTCGGCGATGGCACAACTACTGCGGCTATCCTGACGGGCGACCTTCTGAAACAGGCAGAAACATTACTGGATCAGAAGATACACCCCACGACAATCATCAGTGGTTATCGAAAGGCAGCCAACAAGGCACTCGAGGTAATTGATTCAGTTGCAGAGACTGTGGATCCTGCAGCAGCCGACTACAGGAAGATTCTCATTGACGTAGCCAGGACATCAATGTCAAGCAAGTTTGCATCTACTTACCGTGAGCCACTAGCCAAGTTGGTTGTTGATGCAGTACTAGCTATCAGAAAAGACTTGCCTGAGGGCGAGGAGTTGGATGTTGAGAATATTCCACGGCAAAAACAAGTCGGAATGTCTGTAGACCATACCGAGCTGGTCAAAGGACTCGTGCTTGACAAGGAGATTATCCATGCTGGGATGCCAAAGAGATTGGAGAACGCGAAGATACTCCTGCTTGAGTCAGCTCTGGAAATAGAGAAGACGGAATTGACTGCCAAGGTCTCAATCACAGACCCAAGTGGCATGCAGAGTTTCCTCCAAGAAGAAGAACGCATGCTAAAGAGTATGGTCGACAAAATCGTCCAGTCTGGTGCGAATGTTGTGATCGCCCAGAAGGGCATTGACGATGTCGTTCAGCACTTCTTGGCAAAGAAGGGAATCATGGCTGTACGACGGATAAAGAAGTCAGACGTTGAAAGAGTTCATGAAACAACTGGAGCTGCAATTGTGTCAAAAATCCAGAACCTCACTTCTTCTGACTTGGGTAAGGCAAAGCTTGTTGAAGAGAGAACGGTCGGCGACGATAAGATGCTGTTCATAGAGGGCACTCCAAAATCAAGTGTCGTAACACTTCTCGTAAGGGGTGGAACTGACCACATTGTTGATGAGGTAGACCGTGCACTCAATGATGCTCTCCACGTAGTCGCTGATGTTGTCAAGCATCCACAGATAACCTACGGTGGTGGCGCTCTTGCAGCAGAAATCTCCATGAAACTCAGAGAGTATGCAACAACTCTTGAGGGCCGTGAGCAGTACGCTGCAAATGCCTTTGCGGATGCGATCGAATCACTGCCAACGACTCTTGCTGAGAACGCAGGGATGGACCCCATTGACGTAATTGTGAATCTGAGAAAGAGCCACACAGAGGGTCACATGTACCATGGTATCAATATGAACCTGATGAAGGTTGGCGATATGAAGAAAGCAAAAGTCATCGAGCCTGCAATAGTCAACAAGCAGATTATCATGTCAGCATCTGAAGCTGCTCAGATGATACTGAAGATCGATGATGTCATCAGCTCAAAGGGAGCACCCAGTGCTGGCGGTGGCGCCCCTGGCGGCGACCATGAGGGCGGCGATGACGAATAGAAAGAGTCAAACGTGGAATAGTATCGGGTGTTGCTCATGTCAGACGGCCCAGAAAAGGACGAAAACGAGACTGAGGAGGACCTTACTCTAGAAGAGATAGCCTCTCTTCTGAGCAATATAAGTGGTGTCGGACCAAAGACAGCTCAGAAGCTGGCGCAATCTGGTTATGACTCCATCGAAAAGGTAGCTCAGGCTCAGAAGGAAAAGCTTGCAGAGGCAGTAGCAGGCCTCAGCGAGTCAAAGGCTGAAGCAGTGATTACTGAAGCCATCGCGCTTGTCGAAAAAATCGAGTCTGGAGCCGTCGAACTGAGCGGCAAGGCTAAGTCAAAAAGGAAGAAGGCTCCAGAGCCTGAACCCGAACGACATGAGCTAGCACCGATAGAGGCAATAACTCGGGCTGAAGAGCGAAAGAACCTTGTCACTGGTTATGACGAGGACAAAGCTGCCCTTGGAATCACCATTGGTCCGAAGTGGCTAACGAAGTACGAAAAGGCTCGGATTATCGGGGCGCGTGCGCTCCAAATATCCATGGGAGCTCCAGTCATGATCGAAGTGCCTGCCGCTCCTAGGGGACGCTTTGGATTCGCTGAGGAAGAGCTTCGGGCAGGGGTCTTACCAATGACTGTACGAAGAACTCTACCTACCGGCGAGTACAGTGACATACCTCTCTCAGTCTTGCTGAAGAACACGAAGTTGGATTAAGTCCATCCTCCTTCCCTCTTTCCATCTGATTCATCATACGACGCCTTAAAAGAGAATGGGCGCTCAAGTAGTAGTCCTAGTGGTGATTGAGTTTGCAGGAACTTCTAGCAAGTGCCGACCTAATCATGAAAGCCCTCTTAGGGTTCGCAGTGGGGGCGCTTATCGGGCTTGAACGGCAGAAAAAACTAGAAGCGAGCAGGACAGCAGGTGTACGCACTTTTGGTCTGCACAGCCTCTTGGGAACTATGACTGCCTACATGTCTGTCTGGATAGACAATCCTGTCATTCTCATCTACGGTGTAGCCATCTCGGTCATCCTTGTAGCTTCTCAGGTCTACTACAAGCTATTCAGGACCATGGGCAAAGGATTGACAACGCCCTTGGTGTTTTCAATGTCCTTTGTACTTGGCGTGCTCGTCGGATATGACGTTCCCATCCCAGGTCAGCCTTTTGGAATACTCTCAATCTTCTCAATGACAGTTTCATTTCTAGTGTTTCTAGTCTTGGGCTTCAAAGAGGAACTCGCCCATGCAATCGAGGGCATTGCGCGAGATGAGATGATCAGCGCAGTCGAGCTGGCCGTAATAATCCTCTTCGTTTGGCCCCTAGTTCCCCAGACAATCCAACTGGGAGTCATCGAGTTCCCTGCATTCCAAGCCTATTTCCTGATTGTTGTACTACTGACAGTCAAGTTCGCAAACTACTTGATGGTCAAGAAATACAAGGACAAAGGAGTCTACTTCTTTGGCATTTTCGGAGGTTTGGCTAATAGTGAGGCAGCAGTGTCGAGTCTGACAGACTTCTATGTGAAAGAAGGAAGGCGCGGAGCGGGCAAGATTGCGGTCGCTACAAACCTCGCAAATATATCTATGACGCTGAGAAACGGATTCATCCTGCTTATCATAGACAGAACTCTATGGCTCCTCAGACTCTACATTGGCGTCATGGTAATTCTGATACTCATCAGCATGCTTCGAATGATTCAGGAAGCCAGAGCAGAAGAGAATGCAACTAAGACGTTGTACGATATCAAGCTTGTTTCACCTTTTGAACTTGGACCGGCACTGCGGTTTGGAGCCATCTTCTCAGGAGTATACCTAGTTCAATTGTTCTTCACCCAGACATTCAGTGGCACAGGACTTATCATTGCTGCCTTCTTCGGAGGTCTAGTATCAGCAGGTGCGGTGGTTGCTAGCTCCGCAGCAATATTCATGACCAATCCAGCGCTGTATCCCGAGGCGTCTGCCGCTATTGTCATTGCAACCATAGTAGCAGTGTTAAACAAGATGATCTATGTCTATTTTGCTGATAGAGAAACCGGATTAGTGAAGACTGTTGCAAGAGACTCCATCATCATTGCATCATTCCTGACAATATACTTGTTACTGCATATCTTGGGCTACATCTGAAACACCAGTGACTGCTCAACGCAAGACTTAAAGTCAAACAGGATGGAGAGAACTACGGTGACAAATACGATAGTTGGTGGATTTGTTCATCGGTAATGTCGATGATTACAATGATGTTTCCGCTACCTACATCTGTTACCGGAATGAGTTTTGGAGGACCACTGATGAGTGAAATGAGAACAGTACGAGGTATGAGAGACCTCTACGGACCCGAAATGAGGGTTAGAGACTACCTCATTGAAACAGCAGTCGATGTCTTCAAGAAATACAGCTATGAGCCGCTAGACTCTCCGGTAATGGAACTGTGGGAAACACTCTCAGCAAAGGGTGGAGAAGATGTTGAAGCTGAGACTTTCAAATTCTTAGATAAGGGTGAACGCGAAGTCGGACTGAGATTCGACTTGACAGTGCCCCTTGCTAGAATAGTGGCTACGAACCCTCATCTCCCAAAGCCCTTCAAGCGATACGCTGTGGGAAAGGCCTGGAGATACGATAGACCTCAGGCTGGAAGATATCGAGAGTTCGAACAAGCAGATGTCGACATAGTTGGCGCTTCGAGTCCTGCGGCAGATGCAGAGGTAATTCTCGTCGCCTTGGAATTCCTTAGAAGGGTGTTCGGAAAAGACTATGTCATCAAAATCAATAATCGAAAGGTGCTGAAGGGACTCACAGAGAAGGCAGGTATTCCCGACAGTCTCGCCTTCGAGTGCTTCAGAGCAATTGACAAGCTTGACAAGATTGGTCGAGATGGTGTTCTAGAAGAATTAAGGACAAGACGCATTGGAAAGAGAGAGAGTGACTTTCTGCTTGATGCCATAGCAATAAAGGGCTCTGGCGTAGCAGCTCTAGATGAGTTCAAGGATTTGCTTTCGGGCTCCAAAATAGGCATTGAAGGCGTCGATGAGCTGGTACTCATGGCCGAAATCTTTGAAGACGCCGGAGTCAAAGATGTCACCGCCTTCGACATGTCATTGGCGAGAGGTCTCGACTACTACACAGGCCCAGTGTTTGAAGGTCGATACCTCGGAGAGCCAGACGTTGGTTCTATTCTTGGAGGCGGCCGATACGACCATCTGATTGAGAAGTTTGGAGGACCCTCCACACCTGCAACTGGCATCTCTCTTGGTATTGGCAGAATGATAGAGGTGGTCATGGCACTGGGAATCGGTAAGGACCTTGTTCCCGGGCTGGATGTATACATCGCTCCTCTGAAACGCTCAATGGTACGATATGCAATGGCTCTTCAGGAAGACCTAGTCAAGCAAGGAATTGCCTGCGAGGTTGATATAATGGATAGACCTCTCAAGAAGTCACTTGAAGAGGCCGATATCAAGAATGCAAAACGGACCGTGATCATTGGCGAGCGGGATGTGCAGAATGGAGAGGTGAGCATTCGGGATATGGCCAACAAGTCAACAGAACAGGTGAAGATAACAGCCTCTGCGAAATTCATCAAGAAGGCACTAAGAAAGCGAAGTGATGGGTAGACCAAAGGCTTTTCTCGTGGAGTGATTATCATACTCCACGGGAGAGCCAATGACAAGAATGCCTGTTGTTGCGGGAAAATTCTACGAAGGAAAAGAGGATCTGCTTATCAAACGGATAGAGAGCTGCTTTAAAGGAAATCTCGGTCCGGGAAGACTGCCAGAGGGAGAACCAGGTAAGACTAGAAACATCAAGGCTGCTGTTGCTCCACATGCAGGCTACATGTACTCAGGAATGCCAGCAGCTCACACCTATCTCAATCTTTTCCAGGATGGGAAACCGGACCATATTGTGATCTTTGGACCCAATCACACCGGGATGGGAGCAAGACTCGCAGTCTGTAACGAAGACTGGGTAACTCCTCTTGGCAAGGCGAAGTATGATAGTGGTCTCGGAGCAGCCGTTGTAGAGCAGGACGAGTATGCGTCCATTGACTGCATTGCCCACAGCAGTGAGCATTCCATTGAGGTACAGATTCCATTCCTGCAGTATGTGTTTGGTCCTGAAGTCAGATTCATTCCAATCTGCATCACCGACCAATCTTACAGTGTCTGCGAATCAATTGGAAAGACCATAGCTAGTTTGGCTGAACAAGACGATATTCTTGTCATTGCTAGTTCAGACTTCACGCATTTCGAGTCTGCAGAGAGTGCGAAGAAGAAGGACAATCAAGCAATGGAGTACTTGGAATACCTTGATCCAAAAGGATTCCTGAACTTCGTCCAGAGTCATAGACTCAGCATCTGCGGAGCTGGCCCAATTACAGCCGCCATGGTCTATGCGAATGAATGTGGTGCCACGCGATTCAATCTACTGAAGTACACGAACTCTGGTGACGTCACGGGTGACAGCACGAGTGTTGTTGCCTATGTAGCAGCCACAGTTGTCTGATTATCGTAACCGCAGAAGACACCGACGTTGCTAATCGTCCATGCGCTCTTCTGTGAATGCATCCGGAAGGTTGGAAGTCTGATGTTCATCGGTGGCAGCATTGCTACCGGGAAGTGCAACTGCAGCCACTAATCCACCTGCGAGGGAAACGCCTCCGGCAATAAGGAGAGCAGAAATCGCGTTACCATCAAGATCAAAGAGATAACCACTCATTGTGGGACTAACGACATAGGCGCTATTGCTTATTGCTCCGAACAGACCCATGACGCTCCCATAGGCTTTTGGATCAGTCAAATCAGCAATCATTGCTTGAATAGCAGGACCACGCATTGACATGCCTGTTGACAAGACGGCAGCTCCGAAGTAGAAGGTAATGGTATTGGTAGCATTGGCGAACAGCAACATAGAGAGTGTGCCAACAAATGCCCCAGTCACTATGAGCCACTTACGGCCCTTTATGTCCGAGAGCTTTCCAAATCCAATGTTCCCAATGATCATGAATACACCAATCACACTGAAGAAGCCTCCAATCTCCAACGGGCCGATGCCAAACCGCGTAACAGCATCAAGCATGAAGGCTACCTCTAATACTCCAATTGCAAACATATTCGCGAACATGGCAACACCAAGCGCACCATAGGTGGTGTATGCACGAAACAACACCTGCTTCAATGGAATACGGGTTCCCTTCACGATTTCGCTAATGGATTTCCGTTTCGGCTCGTGAATCAAGACGCTAAGTACCAGCATTGTGAAGAGTGATAGTAAAGCAGCGACGATGAATGGCAGACGGATTCCAAGGAACTCAGCGAGCACTCCGCCAACGACTGGTCCCACCACAAAACCAACCATACTCCCTGTACTGAGATAGCCCATGGCAGTTCCGCGATTCTTGGGCGTTGTCATATCTGAAACAAAAGCATTCGCAGCTGGAAAGAAGCCAGCAGAAACAGCACCCTCTAGTGAGCGTGCAGCAACCATAACCACCGCATCTTGTGCGAATGCGTAGATCACGTTTGCGATGGCAAATCCCAAGAGCGAGTACACAAGCATTCTCTTGCGACCCACTCTATCTGAGAGTCCTCCAAGGGGACCAGAAAGAAGTATCCGGGTCACTGCAAAAGATGCGGCCAAGACGCCAAGCTCTGTCCCACCCATCCCCAACTCCGTGATGTAGACAGGAAACACAGGAGCCACAAAACCGAAACCTATCTCGAGGATACTAAGAGAAACTGCTAGCATCACAACTTGGTACATTCCGCCATGGCCAAATTCAGTGGCAGGCGTTGCGATATCATCCAACAGTGAAGGGGCATCCGAGTCAGAATCCATCCAGAAAACACTCCTTTCCTCGTTTCAGATATGTTTCTTTGAGCTTGGCAACTAGTTGGAGGACTATTTGTCAATGATGACTTTGCGTACGCCCTTAATGGCAGCCAGATTCTCTATGACTCTGCCAGGCATAGGTTTCTGAGTTATGACTTTCAGACAGGGTTCAGGATAGATTTCGACATCTTCAGCAATGACTTGACGAATGGGAATTCCATACCCCGCAATCATTGAAGCGACCTCTGACAGAATTCCTGGATTCTCAGGTGATTCGACCAGAATCGTAGTGACCCCATATCCTAGGACTCTGCGGACACCTTCCAAGGATGGGCCGGCTGGCCTGAGCTCCTTGAAGAACTTGCAGAGATCATTGTCAGAACAGATGTCTTCGGTTGTCGCTCGTACGGTGCGTCTATCTATTCCGAGAGCATTTCCAAGACACTGGAGGGGGATACGAACGTCGCGACACCTTATATCGCCAGGTCCATCAACGCTGAATCCGTGTCGAACAATAGCCTGCGCAACCTGGAGTCTCTGGGGTGAGTCTCGGAAGAAGTCCACAATCTTTCGCCACATAATGGTGCACTCCGCCTATTGTGTCAATAGTTCCTTCTCCATAAGCACTTCGTCTATAAAGCCCTTAGGCATGTTGAAATGGTTCTTTCTGACGCCCACGATACGATAACCCAAGCGTTTGTAGAGGTCAATGGCGACCGTATTGCTCTCAAATGTGCTGAGGACAATCTTCAGGTAGTCCTTTTCAAACGCGATATCTTCGGATACCGTCATCAGAGAGCGTCCAACACCGACAGACCTGCAAGACTTCCTCACAATAATCCCGAGCTTTGCTACATGCTGTGACGCATTCCATTCTTCAGGTTGCAGAGTGAGGTGGCCCGCATATTCCTCCCCAAGGAAAGCCACAAGCAATACTTCCCGCGTGTGATTGGTCTTGTCAATCCAGTGCACCCAGTCAGTGATGTTTGCGTTGATAGAGAATGTTGGCAGCCATCTGCCTTCATCAACGACCTCCTTGAATCCATCATGCAGGAAGGATGCATCACCACGTTGCGCGGTTCGAACGCTAATTAGGCGACCATCCTTTGCTGTAAACTCCCATGTCTTCAAGTACAGTACACCGGGCAGCTCTACAGGATGTGCCTACAAAAAGGGTTGTGGTGTGGCAAAATCCCGGGTCAACTCACCCTTCAGGAACGAGCATAGGGAGGTCCACTCGCACGCCAGGTCGCGGGAGAGAGCAGGCATAGACACGGTCCAATCGAACGTATCCTGTCGAAGCATCAATCTCATGGAAGGTGCCTTTCAGTTGGAACGCAGCTGGTTCAAGAGTGACAAGTGAGATTGCAAGCCTTTGTCCGTCATGAAGTGAGAAACCTCTTCGTTTCTCTTCTCCACGTTTTACAACGATTGTGTTGGTTGACACTGGAAGCATTCCAAACTCTGGAAAGGCCACGGGATAACCATCATCACCAACAAAAGCGAGTACCTTGACTGCAGCCATCTGAGAGAAGGCCTTGAACACATTTCGAGGCATATTTCCCTCTTCTGATTTCTCGGCAGGCACCTTGCTCTTCGCCATCTTCGCCTTCATGTAGCATAAGAGGACTGAGAGCTTGGAGATGCCGAACTTCTCACTCGATGAAATTGCCTCAGCTACACCTGCAGCTCGGGCATTCGTGTATTGATTATATCGGAACAGTGGAGTCTGTGCAATGAACTCGTAAATCTCGTCATTCCGATGAAATGACTCGAACTCTGTTCTTATGAGCCAACTGTCCAATCGCCTCGTAAACACGAGAATTGACATCTGACGATTTCCTTTGCTGAGATTCTCGCGACTCTTCACTGTCATGAAATCGCCATAGACAAGCGTGTTTCCTTCGTAGATGGTCCAAGTCATCACCAAAGCCACATTGGGTTCATTGTCTGAGTCCTTTGTCACCATGAACTTTGGTGTCAGGAAAACCTGTATTGCATCAATGAGTTCTTTGTCAAGTACATCAGTCACCACAAGATCGTACCTCCTGTTCACTAGCTTTCGCATCTCTCGTCGATTGTTTGGTCATCCCCGACCATGCAACATTGGACACACCCTCATCACGGGCGATACTGGCGAGTCGTTCCATGAATTCTTGAGTCATTAACTCTGCATCCTTAAGGGGATAGACCATATCGAAAAGTGTGTACTTCTCTGTACACATTTTGTTGAAGGCAAGAAGGTCATATCGTTCTACATTAGGCATGTTCTCAACAATGAAGCGAGCAATGGAGCGGATATTCTCTTCATCATCGGTGTGTTCAGGAATCACAGGCGTTCGAATCCACACAGGTTTTCCGCTCTTAGCTACAATGTATGCATTTCCGAGAACACGGTCAAGTGAGACTCCAGTGTACTCCTTGTGCTTCTCGTGGTCCATGATCTTGAGATCGTACAGAATCATGTCTACATGTGGAAGAATGTTCCGCATGATCTTCTCGCTGCAATAGCCGCAGGTGTCTAGGGCTACATGAACGCCATTCTTCTGAAGTCCTGAAGCCACTTGAATTGCAAAATCAGGTTGATAGGTTGCCTCTCCTCCCGAGAGAGTCACACCGCCATTTGATGTATTGAAGAATACCTTGTCACGTAGCAGCTCTTGAACCAGGTCCTCAGCTGCCCATAACTTCCCCATTACCTTCATAGCCCCCGTGGGACAGGCCTCCTCGCAAGTGCCACATAATTCGCACAGGTCTCTATCAATCTTCATCCCGTCAGGTGTAAGCTCGAGTGCGGACTCGGGACATGCGCGAACGCATGCCTCATCACCAATACACTTCACCGCATACCAGACAAGAATTGGATCGGGGGAAATGGCTTCAACGTTGTGACACCAGAGGCACTTCAAAGGGCACCCCTTGAAGAATACGGTCGTTCTAATCCCTGGACCGTCCTCAGTGGAACACCGCTGGATATTGGTCACTAAGCCTGTTGTGCTCATCAGAGTGTGTGCTCCGTGCGCTTGATGATCTCTTCTTGAAGCTCTCTTCCTATCTGTGTGAAGAAGGCATTGTACCCAGTCACTCGTATCATTAGGTTCGAATAGGCGTCAGGGTTCTTCTGAGCATCCCGAAGAGTCCGGCCATCAATAACGTTGATCTGAAGAGCAGTCCCACCGACCTCATTGTATGCTCTAAGGAGCGCAGCCAACTTCTCTACATGTTCCGGTGTCTTGACCATAGAAGGGCTGAGAGTGATTGTATGACTTGCACCGTTGGGCACGGTTTCAAGGCCAAGTTTTCCGACAGATCGAATGGAAGCGGTAGGACCCTTTGTATCCATTCCTTGGACAGCTCCAACCCCACCCGACATGAACTCACCACGTCTGCGGCCATCAGGAGTTGCTGCGGTAAGTGGAGCTAGCGGAACATAGTAGTTCCAAGAGAGGTAACCTGCACGGAACCTTCGGCCCGTGTACGGGTTGCTGTGTTTGAATGCCTCCTTTGCCCAAAACATTGAGAGGTCTCTGGCTATGCTGTCAGCATAATCGTCATCATTACCGAATTTCGGCGCCTTTGACCGTAGAAGCTGTCTGAGCTCTTCATATCCCTCATAGTTGGCTTTGATTGCCTCAAGGAGTTCTGCCATACTGACTCGTTTCTCATCATACACGATCTTCTTGACTGCAGCAACGGAGTCGGCAAGGGTTGCGATTCCCATCCCCTCAAGCGTATTGAAGTTCCAGTCGGTACCACCTTCGTTCACATCCTTCCCACGCTCAGCACATCCATCCATGAGTGCGCTGAGGTAAGGCGTCGGTTGATACTTGGCACGAATGGTGTCAGCCATATTGCCGCATCGTGTCAGGAGTCGTATTAGCTCAACAATCTGCATTTTGACAGCATCAATGAATTGCTCGTATGTGAGGAAGGTGCGAGGGTCACCAGTCTTGAGCCCCATTTGGATCTCCGTCGCCATGTCCCTCCCATCATTCAAGGCAAGCTCAATTGCTTTGACGAGATTGAAGTTGACATCGACAGTGTCAGACCGATCATTGCCCTGCATCGTATTCTCGAGGCAGCCGACGATACCATAGTCCCACGCATCTTCACGGGGTACACCCTGCCAGACCATACCATTGATGCTGTGCTCATCAAAGTTCATCAGAAACGGCGATCCCTGAGCCCTAGCAACCATTTCAGCCACTCGAAGAAGAAAACTCTGAGGAGTGTTTCTGTGAAGCCGGACATTGGGTTTTGGCTCAAAGAGATTCATTTCTTCAATGACTTCCAGAGCTAGCCAAGTCAGATCATTGGTCAGGTCCTCTCCATTGGGTCCGCAGCCGCTGAGAGTCATCAGCTGTCCGAAACTTGAGTTAATTCCCTGATTGATACCCAGACGCCCTTGGTAGTCGTACACGTAGTTATGTTTCAACCAATAGCACTGCATTAGTTCCTTTGCTTCCTCTCGAGTCATGGCTCCAGATTCGAGGTCCTTCTTGTAGAACGAATACATGTATTGATCCCAGCGTCCATGAGAGAGACCGGCACCAGGGTAAGACTCGGCCGCCATGACAAGCATGTGAGTAATCCAAAGAGACTGCAGAGCCTCCCAGAATGATGTGGGAGCTTCCCAGGGGACTCTCCCGCATATCTCTCTAATCCGCTCCAGCTCCTCCCTTCTAGATGGGTCTGGCTCAGCGCGGGCCAGCTCACTAGCTTTCTTGGCATATCGACAACTGACATCTCTTGTTGTCTGAAGGCTCAGGATAAGCGATTCAATGAACTCCCGATGCTCTGGCGTCAAGTCACGTTTCAGAATCTCCTCATACTCCTCAGCAATTCCCCGGAGCCCAATCTTCATTACCTTCGCATAATTCGGGATCAGATGACCGGGTACAGCTGAAGCAGTCCCTACTCCCACCGTATTCAGCCGGCTTGCCTCCTCGAAGTACTTCTTCATCTCTTTGTTCCGGGCCTTGGTTTGCGATTTGCTCAGAAACCTCGATAATGCAGTGTTGAAATTGAAGCCCACTATCAATTCACCATCAAGAATCAGCGTAGGCATGTACCTTGTCATGACTTCATGGAAGAATATGGCACGACGTTTCGCGAGACCATATCTCCAATAGTCCTCAGGCAGTTCAATCTTCACGGCCATGGACTTGAGGGTCTGATTTACGGATGGAAAGAAGGGATAGAGTGCAGGTTCATTCGCCCAATCATGTATGGAATAGACTTCATCCCAGTCAGTGCCTGTCGTGAAGGAATATGGTTCGTTCGTCTCTTTCCTAGTATTGAATGAGTAGAAATGATTACGCAACTTCTGAATACGCTCAGGAAGATTCTCAGAAGGCGACCATATTTTGATGGCAGGAATTGTATTATCGTTGAGAGTCATACAGTGCATTCCACCATTGAGATATGGCATAGATGTAAGCAGAGCGTCTTAAAACATTACATATTCTCACAGATTCACAGAACTCTCTACAACATTTTTATGCTCTTGATTGCACGGGAATTTGAGGGATAATTTCGATATGGGCAACAATGAGAGTACTCAACAGGAACTCACAGATGTTCAGAGATTTGCTGTCGGAGTGGCAATGCTGATATGGTCATTGGCGTGTGCGATTCTTGTAGGCGTATCGATTTCGGTGAGTAATCCGATTGTCGTGAGCCTCGCCAGTGGAGCGGGTGTGCTTCTGGTCGTTCTACCGCTAGCGGGAGCCTATCTGCTGATGACAGGGATAATCGGAATCTTCAATATAAAGTCTGACGAACCCCGCTAATGTCGACAGGCGTTGCTGTACAACCCTGTGACTTGCGCTAGGCTTAAAAGCCGTGCAATTTCTCTGCCCCCATCTGCCCGATAAGTGATTATTGGATTTTAGGAAGGCACCGGAATGAGAAGTACATGTAGGCTCTTCGCGCTCATATTTGTCGCATTCATGATAGTGGGTAGCACCCAAGTGCAGACATTGACACCAAAGGCGCAGGACAACGAACCGATGAGCGCTCAACTCGACATTCTCAGGACAGCGGGCTATGACTCTCCAAATATTACAGCTACACTTTCAAGTCCTGCGATTGGTAGTTCAGTTTCAGGGACATTCGACATCTCATTAGACATGACCTCGGATTTTGCCACACTGAACCTCACTCTGTTCATAGAGGGTGCAATCTATCCGGCATACGATCACACCAGCATTCCAGCAGGTCCTAGTTGGACTCAGGCAGTAACAGTTGACACGACGACACTTACAGAGGGAATGCTGAATTTCACAGTGCTATTTGAGAACCTCTCAGAAAAGGAGTCAGTCTATCTGCTCTACTTCGTTGATAATGATGGCTCGAACATAGAGGTTTCAGTGTACTCGCCGGCCAACGGGAGTAGAATCAGCGGAATCGTCAGTATTGATCTGAATATATCATCAGATTACAGTGAACTGAATCTTACGGTCTTTGTTGATGGTCAGCCGTTGACATCCTACAATCCGTCTTTGATTGGCATAGGCAATGTGAGTGTTCTCGCAGACACAAGTAATCTCATAGAGGGTTATGATAATTTCACATTCTACTTCCAATATGATGTGCTGGCAAATCACTTTTCACACGCATTCTACCTCGTGTATATTGTGGACAATGACGGAGTACCAATCACAATCCGCCACCAGAGCCCTGCTAACCAGACAATAGTCGCAGGAACCCTCAATCTTACCCTTGTAATCGGATCGGAGTACGACCCACTTAATTTCACGCTATTCGTTAATGGCATCATTCCATACTCACAATTCAATAACAGCTATGTCGGTGTCAAAGCTCAGATTATCTCAATAAACACCCTTGCGCTAGCAGAGGGCCCTTTGAACTTCATATTGCTGTTTGAATACAACGTGACAGGCGAGAACGCACGTGTAACGTACCATCTTGTTTTCGACGTAAATAACCATGCAATACCAGTCCTAGTCATTCTTGCACCTGCGACTGATACCACAGTCACTGGTCTGACTGCATTCTGGCTAAATATCACTTCGACGCATCCGCAATTGTACCTCAATATTACTGTAGATGGTATTATCACTAAGGAATTCAATAGAACCTTGATTCTTCCTGGTGCGAACAATTACTCCATCGACACGTCAGGGTATGAGAATGGTGCTCATGTGATTCGCATTACGGCCATTACTGGTGAAGGAGAATCCACTTACAAGACTCTGAATCTGTTCTTCTTGGACTATGTACGTGTCTGGATTTCGGGGCTTGCCAACTACGAGTCTATCTCAGGAGTTGCTGAATTCCGTATCAGGGTGATGAGTCCCTACAATAATGTCACAGTTTCACTCTATGTTGATGACGTACTGGCCAGTGATTTCGTCAACCTGACACTGATATCCGGCTATAACACGGTGAGTTTCAATACAACTCAGTTTGCTGACGGAACCTACAATGTGACGCTCAGAGCCTACGATGGCTTCGGTCACACTTGGAATTTCACTATGGTTCTTGTAATCGATAATCATGGGCCTCCAACGCTGCAGTTCGCCACGACAGCGGCAGTGACAATTGGATATGCAGCCTTTACAGTGAATGTGGATAGCACATGGAGCACCCTCAATGTGTCCGTCTTTGTTGATGACGTCGTCGTACCGGGATATCAGAATCTTACGGTGGATGTCAGCTCTGGCACATACACTTTCTACATAGATATGGGCGCATACAGCAAGACAGAACACACTGTTAGAGTTGTGATGATTACACCGGAAGGCGAAGCAACGGAGATTACGCGACGCTTTGGTTTTGCTTCAATCCGTATTGAGGAACTTATCAGTTTTGCATTCCTGCTCGCTTTGGCTGCATTCATACCTCTCTATAGAAGAACAAAGGGGTACCCGCTCAAACCGGTATTGATAATGGATCTAGTGTTTGCATTAGTGACTGGTGGAGCCTTTCTAGTACTCGGTATCAATGCAATACCCTTCCTTGTTTGGCACGTGAATTTGGCGAGCATTTGGTCGATAGGAGGTACTTTCGCCTTCGCAAACTGGGCACTGCCTCTCTTGATGGAAGAACCAGTTCAGAGTAGCTCTACAGAAGCCTAGTCACAGGAATATCGGTGGATATTTCAGAGGACCATTTTGCTAAAGGAGAGTACACTCTTATCTGATCATTTGGTATCGAAGTGACCACCGATTTGACCTTCCAAGCAGAGGCGGTCTTTGCAGTCTTTGAGATTGCCGCACCCGAGTACTCAATGCCTGTCTTTGTCACGTCAGCAACAAACCTTGCTGTCTTGTCATCTTGTTTCGCCACAACACCTACTCCAATCAGGCGGTCCTTGAGATAGTACTCCAGGAGTTTTCCAGCGAGTCTGCCATCGACCACCTGCGCGGCAAGCTCTGCTAGCGACCCCGGGTAAGATAGGTGAGAGAAGTTCATTGAGTTCGGAAGTTTGTTTGAATCACGCAGAGTCAGCATCTTGATCTTGGTTGTTCTGTTCTCAGGCAGTCTATTCAGCGGAAGCGTGAGATTGGCAATGGATCCACGTGCGAAGTATTTCACTTTCATCCAATAATTGTATGCTGCCGGTGGAGTCGTCGCAATCACTCGCACGACCTTCCTATCCTTCATTGCAGACTCAGCTGCATTTGTCAGCTTGGTGCCAATTCCAGTCTTCTGGTTCCTGACATCGACGTCAAGATTCCTAATGATACCTATCCTTCCTGCTGATGGCGTTCTCTCTGTGCGGAAGACTATCTCGCCAACAACATATCCCCTGTCCTCAGCCACAAGCCAACCCCAGCGTTCAAATGCTGCGCCTCTATGTTCATCTTTGACCTGCTCGACAGTCGAGTAGCCGCCTTCTTTTGTCCTATAGAACCAACGAGTTCCTTGATAGACCTCAAGCAGGTCCGTGCAGTCTTTCATCATACCCTGACGTATCATGACCATTGTATAGCGCCTCAGGTAGTTGAGGATTCATTCTATGTTACACTGAAAATAAAACAATGTAAGACACGCTCGAGTTCACGCTTATACAAAACTGCTCACATCTAGGCAGAGCTCAGAGAGCTCCTGAGCAGTGGGTCCAAAGAGATACAGAATGGGTTCGATACCAAATCCACCGGGAACATGAATCCCAGGAAATTCAGATAGTCTACCTAGTCGCTTCCTGAGCTTCCTAAGACTATCAAAAATCCTAGCTGCGTCGCTCTCCGAGTCTGCAATGCTCGTAACCCGGAAGCCGTTCTTGACTGCTGCCTTAACGACCTCGGCTCGGCCGCTTATGCAGATGCATGCCCTTACCCTAGGCCATATGCCGCGAGCATTCACCAGTATTTCAGCAGTATGTCGCGATGCTCCGAATTGTGGACCGATGAGAGCAACTGCGCGGCCGCTGATGACAGCTATCCGTCCCGGAACTCCTGCTACATCTTCAACACCCGAAGCATTTTGTGTGCATGCCACGAGGTTGGCACGCACCTGAGGCACAATTCTCTCAAAGGAAGTGGAGGCTTCGATAGTCCGTAGCGCATCTTGCAGGTCGCTTATGACATGTGCTCGGTCCACAAGATCATCATCACTCTTTCCTAGAAGTTGCGAACAGATTTGACAATTCGCCATCTTGAGAGAATGCACTGCATTCTGATGCATCTTGCACAAGGTAGAACCAAGCCTTGAGTACATGCAGCTTGAGCACAGTTCTTTGACAACTGCATCAGCCTTCGTCTCTGGATTTTGAATCATATCTGCCAACTTCTGAACCAATCTGCTAATTTCATTGCTCATCTCAGAAGCGGAATCGCTCTGGTTCAGATAATTACTGACAGCTGCCTGGGTGACTTCCAGACGTGAGGATATTTCCATCTGTGATAGTCCTCTCATCTTGAGGGCTTTCGCTAGCTGGGTCCTGACAGCAGGAAGAAACTCTCTCTGAACAATCTCACACGGCGGTCTCATGCTCGGTTCCTCTCTAGGGGAAAAATTATAACAGAGTTATAAGAACTGTTATAAGAACGTTTTGTTTCAAATCTCTCCAGTGGAGCGTGCGAGCGTGTCAGAGTACCCAGTCCGCAGGAATCCAAAGAAGATCATTGCAGCAGTGGCACTGATAGTCGTCGTCGTTGTCGCAGCCTACGGCATCGTGACATGGTGGCATCCGCGGTTTGTCGTCTACACATATAGCAGTTTCATGGATTGGGGAGATGAAGGAGCTGAAGCTGTTCTCGAGCGAGCCTTTGCCCCATTTGAAGAGCAGTATGGAATTGACATCGATTTTGTAATTCTTAGTGGCGATGCAAACTTCATAGTTTCAAAACTGAACGCAGAAGCGGCAAATCCAATAGCTGACGTTGTGATCGGGATAGATAACATACTGATACTTCAGGAAACAGCACGTAATGTCCTAGAACCCTACATCTCACCTAATCTCGGTCTTATCAATGAAACACTCGTTGCCGCGCTAGACCCGGAGCACTACCTCACACCCTTTGATTTCGGGCTCGTCACACTAATCTACTCTATGAATAAAATCAATACGACAACTCATCCGGAACTTGCAAACTTGACATTCGCAGACCTAGCCACCCATGAGTTCGCGTCAGGACTTGTGACGGAGGATCCACATTTCAGTAGTCCAGGGCTTTCATTCTTGCTGTCACAGATTGCAGTCTACGAAGAAATCCTTCATGAGGACTGGACATCCTGGTGGGATACTGTTGAGAATGATATTGATGTAGAAGAGGGATGGACAGACGCCTGGTCACTCTGGTCTTCAGATCCGACAAAGCATCTCTTGGTGAGCTATGGCACTGATCCAGCCTATTCTGCAAACGACCTTGGGACAGCTCCCGATACTGCCATAGCATCATTGTTCTATGAAAACAAACACTGGGCATGGATGCAGGTAGAGGGCATTGGTCTAGTCAAGAACGGACCCAACCCAATCTTGGGGAGAGCCTTTATCGACTACTGCTTGAATGTGACTGTGCAACAGGAAATTGCACTGAACCAGTGGATGTTTCCTGTTCGGCCCGACATTACTCTCCCTGCAGTGTATGATTATGCAATCCATCCTGATGAGATGAGCATTTTGAACACGCTTCTTAATAGCACGGAGATTGCTACGAATCTGCAGGACTGGCTTCAGCAGTATGATGCAGTAATGATGCCAGGCTAAGAGGGACAACAAGTGGCGCCACAGATTAGAGGGGCTCACATAGCACTTGCCACGCCGCTTGTCTTGCTTGCGGTTCTCCTTGTCTATCCCGTGATCACAGTGATCCTTCGTGGTTTCACGTCAGAAGCCGGAATGACATTCACGGAGACAATCGTGTTCAATTGGCCATACATAGAGTTCACATTGTTCCAAGCGATTCTGAGTACTGCGATGTCGCTCCTAGTGGGACTTCCGGGAGCCATGCTGCTGGCACGATTGAAGTTCAAGGGCAAGAACATAGTACGAGCACTGATAATAACGCCGTTTATTCTACCGCCAATCGTAGTTGTCGTTGGTTTTCTTCAGATGCTCGGTCAGTATGGTGTCATTGACTCTTTTCTGATGTGGGCTCTTCAATCAAACACTTCAGTTCTCAATCTTGCTACGGACATTCCAGGAATCATACTCGCGCATACGTTCTACAATGCACCTCTTGTCATTCTTCTCGTATCAGCTTCGATGGAGAGGATGAATCCAGAAATCGAGGAAGCTGCAGAAATGCTGGGAGCAAACTCAAGACAGCGTTTCCGGCGAATAACACTCCCTCACATCATGCCTTCACTAATCGCAGCGGCGATTCTGACTTTTCTCTTCTGTTTCATGTCCTTTCCGATAGTTCTTGCCTTTGGTCATGGTTCCTACAGGACAATTGAGGTTCAAATCTGGAATGCCTTTAGGTGGGCAGATTTCGGACAAGCAAGCTCCTTGGTCCTAGTCCAAATTCTCTTCACACTCACTCTTGCTTTGGCGTACGCACGATTAGGAAGGTCCTCAGGTGGAGCACGAGGTCCTACATCTTCTATCAAGACAAAGAACCTCAGTAGTTACAGACAAACTGAGGTCATCATGATTATCCTCTACTTCGCTGCAATGCTAATTCTGGTTGTGGGACCAATCGCTTCCATCTTTAGGGCTTCGTTATTTGACCCAAAAACTCAACACTACACACTGGATGGATTCTTCTATGTATTCAGTTGGGAAGTAGGAGGAGGTCTCAGACCTCTTCTCAATTCGCTCTATTACAGTGGCCTCGCTACATTGCTTTCAGTGGGACTTGGAATTCCGCTTGCGTATGCCCACCGCTCAAAAACACGATTCCTATCCCCCTTTACTTCAGTGATGGTCTTGCTTCCTCTTGGGATATCCTCAATCACAATTGCCTACGGACTCATGACTGCGATTGCGATTCCGACGGGTTTCAACATCAATCCCTGGCCAATCATTGTGCTGGCGCAGACAATCATTGGGCTCCCCTTCACTGCTAGATCAATCGAAATCTCTCTAAGGAATATTGATCCTCTTCTCATTGAACAAGCGGATGCACTTGGTGCTTCGCGCCTTCAGAAGCTCTTCTTTGTCGAACTACCGCTCTTAGCTCCGGGAATACTTGTCGGAGCTGCATTCGCATTTGCAATGGCAATCGGAGAGATGTCAGCGACCCTTTTCATTGCTCTCCCCCAGAACTTCACTCTAGCCGTTGCCATCTATGGCAATCTGGCCGTGAGGAACTTCGTAGAAGCCGGAGCCTCGGCACTCATTCTAATGTTCACCTGCATAGTGGCATTTCTTGCGATGGAAAAGGTTTCTGAGGGAAGTGTCGGAGGTGCACTAAAATGGTAAACGTCGAATTGAAAGGACTGGTGAGAGTGTTTGCAGATGGCACTAGGGTGGGGCCCATCGATCTGCTGGTGAAGGATGGAGAGCTCATTACTCTCCTCGGGCCCAGTGGAACGGGAAAGACAACCACACTCAGGATGATAGCGGGATTCATTGAAGTGGACAAGGGTAGTATTCTCTTCGATTCAAAGAATATCATTAGCCTGCCAACACGAGAGAGAAACATTGGCATGGTCTTTCAATCTGTTGCATTGTTCCCCAACATGACCGTCTATGAGAACATCGCCTTTGGACCGGATATGGCTGAGTGGCCTCATGAGAAGACGGTAAGAAGAGTTGAGGAGTTGGCGGACTTGCTCGAGATTCGACATTTGTTGAAAAGGAGAATCAACGAGATAAGCGGGGGCGAAGCCCAGAGAGTCGCACTAGCGCGTGCTTTGGCAAAAGAACCAGCTCTCCTCCTGCTTGATGAACCACTCTCTTCTCTTGACCCTCAGCTCAGAGAACGACTTCAAACTGAGATCAGGAGGATACAGAAAAGAGTGGGAATTACAACCATCTATGTCACGCATAGTCAGGATGAAGCATTTGCAATATCAGACCGAGTGGCAATTATCCAAGATGGCAGGGTGGTCCAAGTAGGAACTCCTGAAGAAATCTATGAATGCCCTGCGACTGAGTTCGTGGCAAAGTTCCTCGGAAGTGGAAATGTCTTGCAGGGTGTCGTCAAAAAGAGAGAAGATGGAAAGATGCTTATTGACATCAATGGGATTATGCTAGAGGGACGAGAAGGTCTGACAGCTGGTGATACTCTCAAACTCACCATCAAACCAGAAGATATCACAATATCAAGTGAGATAGAACCAGACTCGGCGACAGGAAGAGTCATCTCAATAGTTCCACAAGTAGGGTCCTTCAAGATTACTCTAGATTTCCAAGGTGCGCACATCGTTGCACTCTCACAAGATGAGACACTCGTGAAGAGATTGAGGGATAATGAGGACATGCCTGTATCGTTCTCATTCAGGTCGGAGGATGCAGTTATTCTCAATGAATGATTAAAAGCGTGCGTGGATGTCCGGCCAGTTGTGCCCCTGATTATGATACTGTAAGATGGAAATGCCAACCAATTGCTCAGCATATCCAGCACAATAACAATCATATAGCATAAACAATGATAAAATTGCAGGCTGGCAATACACACAAGGTATATGTCCTGAGTTGCCGCACAGCAAGATACAAGCTCAACAATGGCGTTGTGATAGATTATGGTAGTAGGCTACGAGGTTCTGGAAGATGGAACCCTTCACGAAATAGAGCTGTCAAAGGACGGCCTAGATTCAACACTCGTTCTTTGCGTTGTTGATGACGAAACTAAGAGTATCTATCTCTGGAAAGGAAGCCAAGCAGGTGTGAGAGTGAGATTCATTGGAGCTAGGGTGGCCACCAATCTCAGGACCGAGTATGGATTCAATTTCAAAGTACGCCCATTGGATGAAGGCGAGGAGCCGCCGACTTTCTTCTCAGCATTGAATGGATCGACAGCGGCTTCGAGAATAGTGAAACCTGGAGAAAAAGCGCCTCCCCCAGCACCTCCTAAGCCTAAGAGAGAACTTGTCGCTGAGCCTGCCTCAGCACCTCCGCCGAAGCCTATTCGTGAAATGGCAAAGGTTGAGCCAGTAGCCTCAACAATGCATGAAGCCATTCCAACACCAAGACCTCAGGCAGCTGCCCCGTCTATCAAGGCTCCATCCACACAGACTCCTATCGCTTCTGCAAGACCAGCAGTTGCGCAGAGCGAGATTGCAGAGATGATTAGGGAATTGGAAACCGTGGATCCGCCAGAGGGCTATGAGAGGCAACTCGTAGTCGTCTACAACGACCTGTACACTGTCGCAGAGCATAAGACCACATTATTTGGACAGGAAAAAGTCGAAAGGCGCATCGAGAAAGTCAGAGATCCCCCTGAGGGAACTTTCATGGCTGAAGGTTTTATACCAAGAGTCATCGTGAAAGATGGAAGAGTGCTTGGTATTGAACTACTAAAGGGAACACCTGATGCAATTTTGAGCCCTATTAAGGCTGAAATGAAGGAACGTCTCAGTGATTTGATAACCTTCTTCAAATCTGAAACAGAAGGAGAAGGAGCACCGACTGAATCGAAGACCAAGAAAGGCAAAAAATTGGTTGCCAAATGATTCTGTATTATGAAGCAAAATCCAATAAGAGGGAAAGAGCGATGTCATCACAAATTGACCCAGCAAAGGAAAGAGAACTAGTGGAGCTGCTGATGGGGCTCACGAACTATGCCGACCTAGATGCAATTGCAGTTGTCAGTAAGCAAGGCGTGAAACTTGCCTACTTTGCAACTGAAGACTCTGATGCAGATCCAGATTTGATGGCTGCAGTGAGTGCGGCATTACTCATGACCGGAGACATGGCAGCAAGTAAGCTCGGTCTCGATGAACTCTATGAGGTTGTTGTCAGAGGCAAACAAGGCTTTGTTGTTCTCTCACATGCCGGAGATTTTCTGTTGATGGGATCTGCAAGAGACCTGACATCAATGGGATTAGCCGTCACTCAGATGCGAAAATATGCGCGTGAGGTTGGAGCGCTTCTTAGTTAGGAGGCAATCAGTTTACAATTTTATTTCCAGGATTCAGACTCCTGATGCTTATGACCAGTTGGAAGATCATCAGGACATTAAACGGAACCAACAGGGAGTCGTGCACATGAAGGGCATTATCGTGTTTGATGAAGGTGGCATGAATCAAGCATCAATTGGTCTTGATAACATTCAAGTCGATCCAGATCTCTTTGGCGCCTTCATTGCAGCAATTCAGGCATACGCAAAGAGATACGTTGGTAGTGAGATGAGAGAGGTGACCTACAGCAATGTCAGACTGATGGTCGGACGTGCTGGTCCGTATCATGTTGTCACTCTTCACTCTATTGATGATGCTGACGCAGACTGGAATCATAGTGCAACATTGAACGTGCTTGAAACCGAGGACTACGTTCTTGACGACGAGCATCTTGGCATTCTAAATGAGCTTCTTACAGGTGAGGTTCTATCCCCACGTGAAGTGGAAAGAGGTATCGACACCTTGGCCTCAATCAAAGCTAAATAGCATACAGCTCATTTTGAACCCAACTGCTTGAAAGTAACTATTTCATGCAGCGCGTTGCCGTTTTCCTCATAGCTTTTGCCATTGTGCGTTACTCTGAGCCTGAAATCAGAACTCAATCTGAAGTAGCCTGGTTTCATGTGGAGAATATTCTTGGCAATGAACCTAAGTGCGACATTGAAATTGCTGAGCATACTTTCTGCTTCGAGAACCTTGGCAACATCAAGTCGAACATTCAGCATTTCCGGGGCGGCGATAGTGATCGTTTTAGGAAAACTATGGCCAGCCGCTTCGCTGTATTCGAAGCTCTCTTGATTGAAGTCATACTCCCCGGAGCTCAGAATGACTTCCCTACCCTTTGCTAACATAAGGACTTTGACAGCATGGCGGTCCACTTTCTGATTGCACTGAATGAAGGCATATGACACTGTGAAATTCTTCGAATACACTCGTCCCCACATCCAATACTCGATTATGCTTGAAAAGGAAAAGTTGAGCCAATTGTGGTCATGATAGCCAACCCCAGAGACCTGCATGGTCTTTTCTCCATCACGAACAGTACCACTCACTTCCGCCCTGGCAAAAGGAACAACCCATGCAAAATAGTCGAGGTCTCCGAAGTGCGAAAAACCAGTTCCCGGTTTCCAGCCAGCTACAAGGCTCTTGTATGTCAGGTCAAAAGCAAGGTCCTTCTCATCCAGATGAATTCGATATATTGGCAAGTCCCCTTGAGAGTAGTCAACCTCCAGGTGGTTGCCTGCTATTGCTACCTCTGCCCTTTCACGTGAGGCTGAGAAATCGGACTGCTTGTACTTGATGAACCTCTGTGTCTTCCGTCCATCTGGACGGAGCAGAACGAGCTCGACACCGATCTTGCCTTGGGCCAGACCAGGATTCGGATTTGCTGCGTAGAAGAACGCAACAAGTGTGTAGCCTCCATCGAGATGGGCATCAAAATACCACCACTCAAATTGATTCTTCTTGCCCACCTCGATGTGCAAGGCATCATCTCCAGGTAGGAGGGGATTGATCACTCCATCTCTTCTGCCGGGACCAGTCCATCCCTCTTTGACATTCGGATTGATATTGTCTGTCATTTGTGTTTCTTCTCTCCTTTCACGTAGTGGCTGGGATCTGAGACCCCATTGGGGTCAAAGGCAGCCTTGATTTTTCTCAACCAATCAGGATAGTTCATCGTACGTTTTGCGTAGAACTCATGCACTTTGTCACCTACGATAAAGAAGGGCATGCCAAGTGCTTGGTCAAGATCCATTTGATTACATTCGTCTTGGTATGCTGCATAGCCAAGGCATGACTTCGCGGATGTGGGATCATACACAGTTGGGGTCTCCATATGTGCCATGTGTCCAGACTCATAGCTCGTAATCCAGATACCAAGTCCTCGATCATCGCCAATGACGCCCTTCTCAATATACTTCTGTTTCACTGGTTGATTCAGATGAGCGAGCCGCACAGCCATGGCGATAGTGTCCATCCCGCCATGAGTGCTTTGGAAGCAGTTAGAGAAGCGAAATGCATGCTGGCCTAACATGTTCCTTACTGTTTCGCCATAGTGCATGGGTCTTGGGGTTATCACACCCTCTTCAATCAGGTCGTCTCCACGATACTTCTCTAGGATGAGTTTGACGAGCTTCTTCCGAAACTCGAATTCTCGTTCCGTGTGCGCAGCTACTAGGAGGACGATGTAGTTCCTCGTCCGTGCTAAGAGGCCTGCAAAGATGGCTTCGATTGCCTCTGTCTTCGTATTTGTGAAGAGAGCCGCAAGACCCTCTGGTGCAGATGAAGTAGCGACCATGCATACCTCCCGGTCATTCAATTCATACATAGCTGCTTGGTACTCGCTCCACTCTTCAAAATTGAGAACGTATAATCTCCAGTAGGGAGGAACCTTCCATTCGTAGTTTGGAATTGTGCCGCTTGTCTCCCATTTCCAATCTTTCGGTGCGGGCCATGAGAACAGCCTGATTGCAGCCTTTGTGAACACGCCAAGCCCTCCGTAGGTTCCAAGCCAACCTCTCATGATGCCTCTCAGACTGAATCCAGGACCATCGCCCGTAAACCATTTGCCGTTGTAGTCGAAGGACCCAAGCCTGAGTATATCCCCGGTTGGAAGAACCCATTCAACACCAAGAACATTCCTCCCGCTAAAGCCGGTGTAGGGGGAAGTAAAGCCCGGACCGACAAAAGAGGTATGACTGGCGAGGGGAGATGTCTGCGGACCTGCGCCTTGTGCGTGATGCATGACACCATACTTGAGGAGCTCACTCTGGAGTTGTGCGTTCGTGACGTAGGGCTCAATCACAGCATACATGTTCCTCTCATCAACTTCAAGGATGCGATTCATTCTTCTCATGTCTATCTGAATTGACCTAGGAATACTGAGTCCTGCCCAAGGGCCCATACCAGTTGTCAGCGCCTTGAAGCCAACATTGTGCTTATTGCACAATCTCACAATCGCTTGCACCTCTTCTGTGGATGCAGGAAGAAGTACTGCCAAAGGACGGACTCCGAATCTCTGTGGCTCTTCTCCTCGCTGAGCACTCTCAATCTCATTGCACCATTGGAAACCATAGGTATCCATCACTGCGGGATCCTGTGAGATATATCTCGCTCCTACAACTCTCTTAAGGGCGTCATAGACGTTCTTTTCCAACATCTACTGCTCACCTCCAATACTTCGTAGTACAAGTTCAGTCAGGTCAAAGTATTGCATTGACGAGTTGCGAGATTTCAGACTGTCTCGGAAGTTCGTGCCGCAAAACGGACATGCTGAAACCAAGGCGTCAGCTCCGGTAGACTCTGCCTCTTCCACGCGTTCATTTGCCGTGGCTTGTGCAAAATCAGGATAAGCAGATTTGCACCCACCGCCTGCACCGCAGCAGTAGGAATACTCGCGGATTCGATCCATCTCCACAAGCTCAACGCCTGGTATCTGCCTCAGCACGTTGCGAGGGGCGTCATAGACTCCTTTGGCACCGCGACGTTCAGGTTTTGGTGGGTCATAGATGTATACGAGAGTAAGCACCTCTATCTTTTCGCCCTCCCACTTCTCGTAGGGCTCAGCCATTCTGCCAAGATGACATGGATCATGATAGGTGACCTTCATAGGCACATCTTTCGTGAGTTTGAGCCTACCATCCTTGAGAAGGGACTCGATTAGTTGAGAGGTGTGAACAACTTCGATGTCATGCTCTACAAATCGAGGGTACTCTATCTTGAACATGTTGTAGCAGCCAGAGCAGCTCGTGATGATTCGCTTTATTCCGGCACGCTTGAAGCTCTCGATATTCTCCTCCATTATTCTAATGGCCCGTTTCTCATCACCGACTCTATACACGGGCGAGCCGCAGCATTGTTCATCTGAACCCATGATACGAAATCCTTCTCCTGCGGCGTCCAGGATCTTGGCAGTAGCAACAGCAATCTCCTCTCGTCGGTAAGCAGCGGTGCAACCGACAAAATACAGAGTATCAGATGACTCATCCGACTTGATATCCTTTGTGAGCCATAGAGGTCTGTTCTGAGGCTCCTCTCCATAGGGATTCTTCTTTCGTTCAATGAGCTTGATGTATTTCTTGTGCTTTGGCATGGGACCGGCTCCAGCCTCAACAGCAGCCACACGAAGGGCATGAATTGCCTCGTTGGGCTCGAGGTCGTAGACCCACTTGCACGACACCTCACAGCCTCCGCAGTTCGTACACCTGTAAAGGACATCCAGCATCTCCGGTGTGAGTTCGACGCGACCCTTATGGTACGCGTTCGCCATGATCATCCGACCCCCACCAGAGTATGCATGGAAGTCATAGAAGTCAATTGACGGGCAGATGCTTGAGAACCGCTTACTCCGGATTGCGAGCTGTGGGATGAACTTGCACATTGAGCACCGCACGCAGCTGTCCATCATGTCTTCATAGTCGCTGAGAGTCATCATGGTGCCTCCTTGAAGCAGAGAGCCCCCGGATTCAAGATGTGATTGGGGTCGAAGATAGATTTCACCTGTCGCATGGCTCTTACAGTGCCAGGAGCAGCACGCTCATACACTGCGTCTGTGATTGCCCCGTATGGTCTACTGAAGTAGGCTCCTTCAAAGAGGAACTTCTGCTGACCTTTCGTTGATAGCAGCATCATCTTCTCTACTGCACCTTCATCCCTGTGGTTGTAGTACAAATCAAAGCCACAATGGACATTGGTTCCTTGCACAATGGGCTGAATATGCACGCCGATTTGGTCGAGAGGAAATCCAACCTCCCCTGCTACATTCATGAACGATTCATAGAACTCTTGGCACCTATCCAGAGTGGTTGTGAAGAATATCTCCTGGCACTGACCCTTTGGCTGCAATTTCCAATAGATAGCATCACTTGGTCGGCCCAAGAGGGACTGAACACTGGTTCCTTTGATACCACTAAGAGCATCATCAAGTTCCACGCCGGTTTCCTTCGCGATGTCTACAATATCTGCCGTCCGATACTGCAATTCTTCCTCCGCAATCATTCCATGTCCAGTTATGCCAAGAACAAGAATCCAGCCGGACAGGGGCTTGGTGGTTCCTAGGGCAGCACCGAGATTGACTCCGTTCAGCATAAAGTGCTCATCTGCCAGTCTTCGTCGCAGTATCGCGTAGTTGAAGTCCAGAAAATCGTTCAAATCGTCTGCTCCAGCGAGATAGATGCGGTGGACGTCAGGAAGGACTTCACACTTCATAGAGATCCATGTCACGATGCCAATGGTGCCCTGTGAGCCCTGAACGATCCTGAACGGATCAAACTGCGATGGTCCCTGTGGATTCTTCTGTGCCTGTCCAGATGCCCATTGCTCTTCCAGACTGCCAGGTCCTGCAGCAGCGCCAGTTCGCAGGACATCTCCCGTGCCAAAAACCGTTTCAGTGCACAGGAGCGGATCTGAAGAGTCCCAATGAAATCTTGGCATTGTGGTTGGCTCTCTGTCAAGGCATGATGAGAGAACGGATTTTGAAGCCTCAGGGAGAAATGGCATAGAAGACCTGAGTCCGTTCTTCTTGAGCACATCAATAAGCTGACCATATGTCACTCCAGGCCCGATCATCACCACCTTGTTCTGAGGATCAACACGGAGAATCTTGTTCATCCTGCTGAGATTCACTATGATGGCGTTAGAAACCCGAGGCGATAAGGCATCTCTTAGTCTAGGTCCTCCAGAGCTAATAGGCAGAAGGGGAACTCTGTTCCTGTTTGCCCATCGCACAATTTTGGCTACATCATCCGTTACCCTTGGCCATACGACGAGTGAGGGTACGCATTCTCCAGAGTACTCCACGAGTGTATCTTCGTCATCAGAAACATTGTCAGGACCGACGATCTTGGTCATTGCAGATTTCATGCCCTTTGTCATATCGCATCAACCGCCTGTTTCATCAACCTCGTTCGCAGACAATTCCCGTACCGCCCGGGGGATATCTGAAATCTATAGCCCCAGATTCGCATACTTGGTAGCAGGCGCCACACTCAACACACTGTGAAGCATAGTCGTCGACTAAGTGGACAGTCTTGCCGCGCTTTTTCCAAAGGTTCATCACACATATGACTAAGCAACGCCCGCACAGTGTGCACTTCTTGTTATCCAGAGTGATGAAATTCCCCGTGCCTGGCGTTCTCGGTATCAGACTCTTGTGGTCTATATTCAATTCTTTCTCTCCTCCTTGTCACTCTCCATGAAAGCAAGTGCCATGGCTTCTTCAACCTCAGGCATCGTTGCTATGAGCTTTCCAGGATCAGTAAGGAGAGTCATCTTCTCCTCTCCTAGGATTGCTGTCAACAGCGGAATGACTTCTTTCATAATGAAAGGAATCGCTTGAGGGAGATATCGCTTCATCCTCCTTGCTATCTGTCGTACTCGTACAGCATGAGGTTCAGACCAGTCAATGATTCCCCCGATCAGCTCCATTAGCATAGGCACAAACCATGACATAGTAGCATGTGGGCTGAATGGAAGGGCTCTCCAAATGCTTGCCAGTTCAGGACCTGTCTTGAACTCCTCGCCAACTGAAGTTGCTGTCCACTTCTTGTCGTATAGATCCAAGAATTCCTTTGAGGTGTCGCCCGCAGATAGCGCCTCAGCAGCGGTCTCTATTGCTGCCCTACCTGTGACCATGGCTGGATAGATGCCTTCAGCCTCTAGGGGACATGGAAACCCTCCAGCATCGCCAATCAGCATCACATTGTCATCATGCGTATCGTGAGGATTACCTTGCCACGGGAGCAGATGTGCATGGAACTCTCGTGGCTTTGCTTCGAGGATTCGGGCCAGTCGCTGGAAATACTTCAAGTTCACAACTTGGTTCAGGTAGTACATGGGATTCTTGTCCCACCAAGTCATCCAGTTACCTAGACCTATGTGGAAACCGTCGTGGAAGAATACCTGATAGGACGCAGGAAAAATGGCAGACCACCAGACAGCAAGAGCTTCGTCACCCATGATATCATCAATCTTTGATGGAGAGCATTGAAAGTCATACTGAGGAACGATTGTGACCTGTTGTTGTTCCCATCGTTGCCTCAAGCCACTCTCTCTGGCAACCATTGAAACAACACCATCGGCTCCAATCACAAGACCCCTGTATTTCTCGCCATGCTCATCAATCACACCAATAACTCTATTCCGTTCTTTCAGAAGTCCAGTAACAAGTGTCGATGTCTTCAACTCAGCGCCCGCAGCAGTTGCAAACTGGGCAATCCAAGGATCAAATTCACTTCGATAGCAGTTCATTGTGATCCAACTTCTTGCGGGCTCATAGGTCACCGAATCAGTAGGCTTGGTCATGATGTAGCCCGATACATCCCCGTCATTGTTGACAAAGTAGTTTCTAGCCGCTGCCCCAGCGCGCATCGATGGGCATTTCTCAGGTGTCAATTCTTTCATGATGTCGAAATCTCGCCACATTCTCGGTCCGAGACCGCATCCTGAGGAGTTCTTTTCTCCGGGCTTTCGGCCACGCTCGAAGAATATTGTCTTCAGGCCTTTTTCAGCTGATTCTTTTGCGGCGGTAGAACCACCAGGGCCAGCACCGACGATAATCACATCATATTCTTTCATTAAGGCACCTCAGTATCTAGATTTCTCAAATAACTGTCCACGAGTTTCAGCTTCTTTTTGAGTGTCTGCCTACGCTGCTCAAGAAACGTGCGTTTAAGAGGGGTATCAGACAGTCTGGCGATGGCTTCAAGGATGGGGCTTTCGGGTATTATTTCATCAATTCCAAAAGCGTGTATCTTGCTGAAGACATCCTGCGTGAAGTCTGCCGGCAAGCTCTTCACTGTTGACTCAATGAATTGTGAGTTGAACATGAGATACTCTGCAACATAATTGCTCATCTCATCTACCATATACCGTCCTTGTCTTGTAAGACTGTAGTGAGTCTTTTCGTTTAGTAGGTCGGACGCAATGAATCCTTTCTTCTCAAGCGACTGCAGAGCCGGATATATTGTCCCAGTCTTGGGCTCCCAGCATCCCTTGAATCCGCCTCTCAGGTCAGTAAGGATTTCGTATCCATACTTGGGAAACTCAAGAAGCTGAATCATGATCAGTAGTTGAATTGGAGTGAGCTTTGCAGGAGTTGGAAGGAACAACTTGATCTGTTTGTTCATCTTCGCACCAACTAGGTAGATTTCTACGCAGTTGGATTCTACTGCTTTATATTTCAAACGATTAGCAACTTTGCAACAACGGCAGTAAGTGAATTATAGGGGCGAAATTCGTCTTACTGGTAGCTCATCCTCGACTTGTTCGCAGGTTCATCTCCAGGATTCCGAGTCAGATTACGCTGAAAACGACGATTCTCTCGCTCTATTCCCCTTTCGGAAACGATGAAAATCAGTGAGCTGTACTTCTTGCTACTATCGTCAGAATCAGACCTAAGGCCCAGGTCGTATGCATGAGGAACCATGTCAGGACAGCAAGTCCACCCCACCCATATGTCAGGAGTACCCAAAGAATCACCAGTATTAGACTGATTAGTCCGAATCCCGCTGCAACAGCAATTATGAATTTGCCGAGTCGAATATGTGAAGTGGTCAGCAGATAGCCACCGATTATTACAGCTAGTCCGCCTAGCCACGCTATGATCCAAAGAAAGAACAAGACAAGATCAATGATAAGATAGAATGGAGCCAGCGCAACCAGAGAATGTAGGAATAGATAGATCAGCACGATTGTGCTGACACCACCTGCATAGCTCGTACCAAGTAGTAACAGACCACCGATGATACAGAGTGCAAACTGTGTTTGATTTCGCATTTCTCTTCCTCACTCAATATTGCGTCATGTTGCTTTTCCACCATATTGCTTTTTCTAGAGAAGAACGATGATTGACGGATGCCAGTAGCGGCTCATACATAGGTACCGGGGTATGTTAGTCAACCGATGACAATCATGCTATGGGGCGCGCTAGGGACGTAACCGCTCGATAGTCTATATACTAAACAAGATACCTAAATATGAGCTGCACTACAACGATTTGAGAGAGGCATATGAGTCTAGTTGCTGGTCTGCTGGTTCTGGCAGTCTTCGTCGTCACGTTGCTCCTAATAATGAGTGAACGTGCGAACGACACAGCAACAGCGCTAATGGCTTTCGGAGTTTCCGCTTTAATCGTCCTTTTCTTAGATGGTATTCCATTTAATGCATATTTGTTGGAGATGGGATGGGACGTCATACTTTTCGTTGCAGCCATGATGATTATTGTATCCGTGGTAGGATCCTCAGGATTCTTTCAATATATTGCAATCATCTTGGCATTACGAACATTTGGGAATCCCAAAAAAATCTTCTACTACTTCATGGCTCTTGTCTTTGTCATATCTCTATTGTTCGATCCACTACCTACAATGTTGATAGTCAGCGCCTTCACTGTGGAAGTCTGTAACGCCATCGATGTCGATTTCAGACCATATCTAATGACGGAAGCCGTAATCGCTGGATTAGCATCATTCCCCACGCCAATCGGGTCCGTTACGAACCTGGTCATTGTCTATATTGCGCAGGTCGATGTTGGGCTCATGTTTATTGTGATGTTACCACTATCGGTCATCCTGTTCCTTGTTACCATGCAATACATGATGAAGAGGTACAGAGCGGTAATTGAAGACCGACAGGAGCGAGACATGACGGAGCTCTTCGCCATAGACCCAAACGTGGCAATCCGTTCGAAGCAGGATTTTATCGTTTCTTCAATTGGTTTGCTCGTGTTGGTCCTCGGCCTCATTCTGTTGCCTGAGCACACCGCAATGCTAGCACTTGTCGTGGCCGGAGCTCTCCTCATCCTATCAAGGGATAGAGCCAAGGAGTTGCTCAGACGCCTCTCGTGGGATACTGTGTTCTTCCTAATGGGCATGATGGGAGTTGTACAGGGCCTCGTCGTAACCGGCATGATTGCAGGTCTTGGGGCTGGTCTCCAATGGCTTTCAGAAACAAATGTCTTCGTTGCCATTGCAGTGATGATCTTCGTACCAGGAGGGCTCATGGCGCCTGTGGATGCAAAGCCAGTTGGTATCCTGCTCGCTCCAGCAGCAAAAGACCTTACTGCAATCAACCCTATGATCTCTCTCTCACTTATCGCTGGTACCAATGCAGGAGGATATGTCGTGCCCTTCGGAGATGCGCCGAATATGGTTGTAGTATCGATATGTGAGAAGAACCTAAGACCATTGAGCTGGTCAGATTTCAACCGTGCTGTGATACCGCTTGGCTTGCTGCACCTGGTCATTTGCTCCATCTATTTCGGACTTCTTGCTCTTCTGTTCTAGCAAGACTCCTAGTCGACATGTGGGTGCGAATCATGAAAAGGCAACTAGACCCCTGAGTGAAACGCTCTCTTCTCTTCTTTGCAGAGAAGCTGAATGACATTCCGACCTGAATAGATACAGCCAGGTACGCCACCGCCAGGAAGAATCCATTGCCCTGCCATATAGAAATCGTTCAGGCCTGGTAGTCTTCGGGGTAGCCGCGTCATGAGTGTTTCCTTGGTCATCAACCAACCCATGGGGGAGCCCTGATGATTCAAGGTGTATCGCCATGTCGTTATCGGTGTGGCAACATCTACCATTTCTATCTGGGACCTCATTCCAGGA
The DNA here is from genome assembly GCA_964354495.1 of uncultured archaeon. Classification (GTDB taxonomy): domain Archaea; phylum Asgardarchaeota; class Thorarchaeia; order Thorarchaeales; family Thorarchaeaceae; genus SMTZ1-45. The sequence goes on from CAYHAA010000005.1 coordinate 85,738, forward strand.
TATACAGTTTCAAGTTGCTGAATGATCATCTCTGCCACATGTTGTTTCTCCGCATCATAGGAGTCCTTGTCTCTGTGGAGTCTGTCCCAATAGCCCCAGTCTGTTTCCAACATAACCTGAATCACTGATTTTCCAGACGGAGCGAATGCGTCACTGTAATTGAATACTCTAAGTGGCAGAAACTTGATGGTTCTCTGTCCGAGCATGAAGGAATCCTTCAGCACAAACATGTTCAGAGGAGCAGCATGCTCGAATGTACGGGCTACTCCCAGACTGACAACAACAGATGGTTCATATTGCTTCCATGTGTTGTATACCTTCTTTATGCGGTCGTCAACGTATCTCCCGCCAAGTAGTCCGAATATCGTATTTCTTCCGTCAGCAGCGGAAACAACCACATCTGCTCTTTGTTGGCTTCCATCCCTGAGAAGCACTCCAACAGCTCTGTCATCTTCGACCAGTATCTTATCGACAGTGGCGTTGTATCGAATCTTGCCTCCCAAATCCTTGTACTTTTGCTCAATGGGAAGGACAAATCCGGGGCAGCCTCTCTTCAGAAGTCCGAGCTGACCAGCACCAACTGTTGCCAGAATCATGATGACAAACCAGATTGGGCCATCCGGAGAGAACAGGTTCTCAAATATGGTTCTCAAGTACTGACTATGGAAATTCTTCGCGAACTCTGCTGCCGGCCGGCTGTACTTGCCATAGAAATATTTCATGAATCCGCGCATCTGCCACATCTCTTTCAGAGAATCGAATCGGCCCTTTAATTCAGGAGGGGCTGCACTCATCCCCAGGTCAGTGAGTAGTGGCGAGCCCTTCATCCAATCTACTTCTCTCAAGAACTGCCGTATCTCTTTTTCATCCTCAGGGGAAATGGCAATCAGGTCACGTTCAAGCTGCTGTAGATCTGAAGTGAAGTTCACCTCTCTCTCACCAGTGTCATCGACAAAACGCAGATAGTTCATCATATCGACAGTTGACTCAGGCACATCGACTCCAATCTCTCTGTAGACATCATAGATTGGACTAGGGGGCTTATGAGCAATCAGGAAATGTATCCCGCCATCTATCAGATACTCTCCTCGTCTCCAAGCAGCTGCTAGACCTCCAGGTTTCGAGTGGTGTTCCACAATACTGCTATCATATCCGTTCATCTGAGCATAGATTCCCGTTGAAAGGCCGGCCAGACCAGCTCCAATGATGATAATGGATCTTTTTTTCAATTCAGATTAGCTCCTCGGTATCCTCAGATATTGCCTCAAGCAAGTCTTCTACTGCTCTATTCCATACTCGAGCTACACTGATCTGATAGGTGATGGCTCTCTCAAGATCTGAATCTCCCCTCTGATCTCGTGACGCAAGGCTCTCCATCTTCATCATGTATTCCTGATTCACGACTGTCAACTGCCGCAACATTGAAGCCACTAGACTTGAAGAAGAGAGAAGGCGATACTTATAACCCATCTTTCGCGAACCCGCCTTCTCGACAACACCGTAAATCTCCAGCATTTTGAGAGCTCGATTCACTGACGATATTGATGTAGGATACTTGGAAGCCGGGAACAGCTCGCGCAGACGGTCTGCAATTCCTCTCTGGGACCATTCTCGAGGTTCCAGAAGAAGCAATCCTTCAATCCAGCCGCAGTAGTCAGGGTATCCGTACTTCTCGTATGCTTCGCCCATCGCATGCAGGAATTCAGTCCGCAGACTATCAGATTTCATCTTGAGTCCCAGATTTAGAATATCTTTCATATGAATATAGGTATTTCGATATTCTGAAATTATGAAATTAAATACTGGCTGCAAAGAACCTAATGCGCTATACGATAGCTGAAGCATCAGGGGTCAGTAGAGGTCTGCATGGATGCAGCTTGATGGGGAGAAGAGATTCGTGCAGCCTTCGTTGTACGACTCACGCTGGCCTCTTGAGTATCTCTAACAGTGTTTCAGGATATTATTGGCATGAATTTGAGCAGCAATCGCATCATCAAGAGTGCAGACTGGCTTCTCCTTGTCCAGACAGACATTGATGAAATGCTGGGCCAGTTGCTTGTGACCCCAGACCTCCGGGCCTTTCGATCGGAGTTCCCAGACTCTAGGTTCACCTGCTCCACCTATCAGTTTGACTATGTTGTTCCAATAGCAGTAAATGGCCTTTCCATTGCTGCCAAAAACCTCAAACCTGCTTTCACCCATGCCCTCGGCAACACTTGATCCCAGCTGTATTGTACCCACGACACCATTCTTGAGCTTGATGATGCCCACTGTCTGGTATCCTCTGAAATCACTAATTCCTTCGATTTCCATATAGTTTGGATACCATTCGGTCGCCTCAATTTCCGTCTTAAAGAACCACCTGAACATGTCTAATGACCATACCGAGAGCGTATAATCTGGGAAGCCACCTGCCCTCTCAATATCCCAAGCCCATGAATCCTGCGGCCATTGAGCCGCAAGATCCTTTGCTGCAATGAATTCCCTGAATGTCAAGCACATGGGCCTGCCGATTGCACCCTGCTCCAAGAGCTCCTTGGCCTTTACGTAGTTGGGAGTGAAACGAAAGTTGAGTACGGGCATAACGACCACGCCTGCATTGCTTGCCATCTCTTTGAGTTTCTTTATGTCATCGATATTCGGAGTCACTGGCATCTCCAGATAGACGTGTTTGCAGGCCCTTATTGCCTTCTCAGCGAATTCGAAGTGAAGTGGGGTAGGTACGGCTATGCAAACACCATCTATTCTCCTATGCTTCAGAGCCTTGTCATAGTCATAGAAGATCTCAATGCCATGTTTCTCCTGTTGCCTCTTAGCGTACACTTCGCTCTCCCGGCCTTTACGAGCAACCACACCGACTAGTCTTGATCCATCAACCTTTCTGAATGACGGAACATGAGCAGCCCCTCCAACGAAACCGACTCCAACGCAGAGCATTCCTATTTGCTTTGTCAAATCCTTTAGCCACCGAATTCGCTTGTGAATGAAATGTGCAGGTTACGATTTCAGACCTATGTCCATCTGGTCAAGTTGGTCCGTGATTTAACTCTTCTTTCAAATGACGAGGATAGCAGTGAATCAGTGCTGTGAGTGTAAATTAGGGAGTGAAACCTGATTCAAAAGATGGTTTCCTCATCAAATGTATCCCGAAACGCTCAAATCATTCTGAGCCTAGTGTTTACATCGGCATGGTGGAGTACTAGATGGCCGTCAAAGAGGAATGGACCGAAAAGTACAAGGACAAAGTTGTTTCAGCCAAGGTTGCCATATCAAAGATCCGAAGAGGAACACGCATTCTTCTCGGGACAGGTTGTGGAGTTCCTTACCACCTCGTTCAAGAACTAAGCAAGAATGCCCGCGAGATGGCGGACAATGAAATAGTACACTTGCTCACAATTGGGAACACGCCATCAGCAGACCCCGAGTTCCAAACTCAATTTAGGCACAATACTTTCTTTGTTTCTGACAACATTCGTAGTGCGGTCGCTGAAGGCCGGGCAGACTATACACCGGCGCCTCTCTCTGATATTCCTTTCCTGTTTAGAACAAAGAGAATACCACTGGATGTGGCGCTGATACAGGTGAGTCCACCCGACGAGTTTGGTTATTGTTCCTTGGGCATTTCAGTTGATATTACAAAATCGGGAGTAGAATATGCAGATCTGGTGATTGCCCAAGTTAACGAGCGCATGCCCGTGACCTATGGTGACTCATTCATTCATGTGAAGGAATTCGACTATCTTGTGCCCTTCACAGAGCCGCTGCGTGAGTTCAACACACCAGAAGTGAGCGAGCGGAAGAACCGAATTGGGGAATATGCTGCGAAACTCATTGAGAATGAGTCAACCATCGAAGTAGGAATTGGCACAATAGCAAAAGCTGTCACAAAGAATCTAATCAACTCTGGAGTTCAAGACTTAGGTATTCATACTGAAACCTTCAGTGACAGTATCATCGACTTGATTGAAAGTGGTGTGGTAACAAACCAGAAGAAGAGTATTAACAAGGGCAAGGTGACAGCTAGCTTCGCGATGGGCACCAAGAAGCTCTATGATTTTGTGAATAGTAACCCGCTATTCGAGTTCAGGGAGACTTCTTACGTTAATGATCCAGCCGTGATTTGCCAGAATCGAAAGATGGTTGCAATCAACTCTGCTCTGGAGGTTGACCTGACCGGGCAGGTATGCTCTGACTCAATCGGGCACGCCTTCTATAGCGGTATTGGAGGACAAGTCGACTTCATACGGGGGGCATCGAGGTCCGAGGGAGGAAAATCAATCATCTGTGTCAAGTCCACTGCACTGCAGGGGACTGTATCAAAGATTGTGGCCCACCTGAGCGAGGGTGCAGGTGTGGTCACAACGAGGGGAGACGTGGACGTGATAATCACGGAATATGGGCACGCTTCGCTTCGAGGGAAGACCATACGCGAGAGAGTACTGTCTCTCATCGCAATCGCGCACCCGGACTTCAGGAATGGATTACTTGAAGCAGCCAAAGAGATGAAATACGTATTCGAGGATCAGGTTCCATTCCTTGCCAGAGGCACCTACTTTCCGATTGAATACGAAGCTATCACTGAGGCCCAAATGCCAGATGGGCCGATCAGTGTTCGCGTTCGGTTGATCCGACCCGACGACAGTGACCGTATCAAGGACCTCTTCTACGGTCTCAGTGATGACTCGATTTTCTTCAGATTCTTGACGCCGCTGAGAAGTCTTAGACGGCAGACACTGCAGGATTTCTATCGAGTCGACCAAGAATCAGATATCTCCCTTGTCGCAGTGGCAGAAAATGGAGGAGAGGGAGAACGCGAGAAAATCGTTGGCGCGGGAAGATATCTACTGAATAGAAGCAAGAATCAAGCCGAGTTTGCATTGCTCATTAAAGACGAGTACCAGGGCCGAGGTATTGGTACATTTGTTCTGAATCAGATGATGCGTATTGCAAAAAGCAAGGGAGTCAATGCATTCATTGCATATGTTCATCCAAAGAATGTTGCTATGATCAATTTCATACACCGAACGGGAAAGCTAATCGAGAGCCGACTAAGCATCGAAGATAATCAATACACATTCACCCTAAGACTGTAGACATTGCCCCTGAACCGATTGGCCGACAATGACCACTCAAGAAACACGCCGCAATAGCGATTGGTTGAAATGGACAACGCATTCCAAAATGAAGCTCAGTGAAGCGATTTCGACAATATCAATCTAGGTGGTGAACTGATTGGAGTTCCCTGTACATGACACGCTCTCTGATGAGAGTCTGAAGAAGGGATTAGATGCCGTTGTGAGAGATGGCATCACATCCCAAATCAAGATGACCTTGACAGAGAGCATATTCCTGATTGCCTTCGCAGTGGCCCTGGGTGCCTCCAATGCGGTGATCGGACTCATCGCCGCAATCCCTCCTCTTGCACAGTTACTCCAGATACCATCAATCGTACTCATAGAAAGAACCAGGATCCGCCGAAGAATCTGCGTGCTTTTCTCAGCAGTCAGCCGTCTATCAATAATGGCCATGGTTCTCATTCCCTTTGTCACACCAGGGATTCCAGGCATTCTACTATTGTTGTTCGGAGTGACGTCTCATGCTGTATTCAATGCTGTGACAGCCGCCGCATGGAACTCATGGATGAAAGACCTCATCCCTCAGGAGATACTAGGTCGATTCTTCTCAAAGCGGCTAGCTGTCCAAGCACTCGTGGGTATTCTCACCACTCTTGGCGGAGGTGTTCTAATCGACCAATGGTTACGCAATGAACCGGCATCTCTCGCGCCATACTCGATTGTTTTCTTTGTTGGTATGGTAGCAGGCATGATTGGCGTCTACTTCATCTACACAATCCCTGAGCCTCGCATGATAATCGAATCCCTCAATCAGAAGTTCTTGGACACTCTTCGACGGCCATTTCAGAATGAAGATTTCCGTAAACTGATGATGTTCTCAGCCGCTTGGAGTTTTGCAGTCACACTTGCGGGTCCATTCTTCACAGTGTATCTTCTAGAGGTACTTGGATACGAACTATCAATTGTGACTGGACTGGCTGTCTTATCACAGGTTACTAGTATGCTCTTCTACCAGTGGTGGGGGCGTCTCTCTGATAGGTTCAGCAACAAATCAGTATTGCGTGTGACAACTCCAATCTATGTTGTAGGAATGCTTCTTTGGACTTTCACGACAGTGCCTGGAATTCACATGCTTACCCTGCCTCTTCTGATACTGATTCACGTGATGCTGGGTCTATCAGCGGCTGCAGTCAATCTAGCTCACGGCAACCTGGCACTGAAGCTTGCACCTAGAGGAGAGAGCACATCATACCTTGCAGGGTGGAGCGTGGTCAACTCGATTGCAGCCGTCATGGCACCACTCGCTGGCGGAATCATTGCAGACTCACTGAGTGACAGCTACCTGTCCTTCCGTCTCGCCTGGCAGGGGCTTGGTTTCTCATTCGACTTTGGTCTGATCGATATCCGTGGTTTGGACTTTGTCTTTCTGATTTCCTTTATTGTAGGACTCTATGCGATTCATCGCCTGGCGATAGTACGAGAGGCTGGTGAGGCAGACCAAAGAACTGTCTTGGATGCAATGCTGGCACAAGCAGGCAGAGGACTTAGGACTCTATCTACAGTAGATGGCTTGAGGCATTCAATCGTCATACCCCTGGCACATGCCCTTCGGTCCTCACGAAGTCAGACCCGTTCAACGGAAACAAGTGAAAGCGAAACGGAAGATACGAGCAACTAATAGTGCATTACCAGTTCATGGTATTCAGGGTTTGCTGCTACTGCTCACCACTCCACAAGCTTAGCCATTCTCTTTGCCTCCTTGATGGTGAACTCGGCCTCTTTGGGAGTCGGAGGAATACCATTGAAATTGCTCCTCTTGACGTAGTCACTTGTCACTCGGATTAGCGCTTCGGGATTCATCAAGGACATCTTCTCGATCGTGTCGACTCCAGCATCATGGTAGAGCCGGGCGCGAATCGCTTTCAGACCGAAGATTCTCGCAAGGTCAGACATCTTGACCAGTTCAACAACAACATCGAGCGGAATCCCCAGCTCCTGTGATAGGCCTCGCCTTAACTTGTCCGTCCTACCTGCTTCTAGTAGTTGGTCCATGTTTCGTAATGCAGCATCTTTGAGCTTGCCAATTACGTCAGTCGGAATGCCCAAGAAATCCTTCAACTTGAGTGGCTCTCGCTTCAGATATCGGCTGCGTATCTCGATGCACTTCTTTTCCATGTTTTGTCTTCCCACGAACTTGAAACAGTAATGGAGACTATGCATCATTTTTCTTATGACACGTTCATCTGCAACATTTGAGGCGAACTCCTCAAGATTCTTTTCCGTCGCGGCGTCGATGCCTGCTCCTCCCTCTTTCATATGTTCACCAAAAGAACGCCAGTGAAGGAGCGCTTCCCGAATCGTGCTCTCAGACTTACTGTCACGTTTCATAAAAAGGCGAAATGACTCTTCATCCATCAACAATTGCCCAATCTGTTGTCAGTGGCTCATGCCTTTATTCTCTTTCATTGAAGCTTGAGAAGTATCAGAGGATTTCGGCCTAAACCTAGAAATGAGCCCATCTTGGAAAAGCATATCTACGGTATGACACCTGAACAATATCGGGTCCGTGCTTTCTATGGTCAGAAATCTCTCTATGAACTTCTTACTCCGCAAATTCGGCTCAAGAATAGAGCCAGAGCCTGAAACTGCCACTGTTGCAGTGGCCTTTGCTTTGGCAGAAGGGCGCAAAGAGCGGAATCAACGAATCACAATGCTAAGCAGAATAGCAATTCCTTTCTGGATAGTCCAGACCTCTGAAACTAAATCCATTGTGCTATCTGCCGCAGCCAGCTCACGACAGGAATTCAAGTTCACTGACACAAAGGGTGCAACAGAGATACGAAAGATTGTGACTTCTGGTGTGCCACAACCCGAGGATGTTCCAGCAGCTGTTAAGAGAATCGAAGCATTGTTAGAAAAGACCGATACCATAACCGTTCAGCTGGCAAACCTGTTCTCACCGTCCCCATTAGCAGGTGCAGGCCAGTTCATTTTCGAATCAAGTCCCTCTGCCAAGCCAAACCGGCTGGACATGAAGGCTGACTCACCTGATGCTCTGAAGAGAACTGAAGAGTTCAGAGAAGTGCAGAAGTCGGCTAAACTTCGAGTCGAAGCAATCGAATCGATCAAGAAGGTGATGACCGAGAAACTTGGAGGGCATCTGAAAGTCCTTGAGAATCTCATAGCTGTGGAGAGAGAACGCGGAAACGTCCGCATTAGAACCATGGAGGAACGAACAAGGCAGGAGAGCAGCGACGCGGCCAAGACCAGAGACAAGCAAATCTATGATCTTCGAGAGAAGACCAAGATGGACCTGCGTGCAATGACTGCTGACTTCTCAAGATCAGCAAACGATCTTGAGATGTTCTTCAATGAAATGATAGACAGCATACGCGCAGCAAGAACACGGATTGGCAAGGAGGAAGACAACATCGAAGGTGCTGTGTCAATCTACAGGGAACTTGCGAAGACTCTGTCCTCCAAAATCCAGCGAAGTAGCCAGCCTTTGAAAATCATGGATGAAAGATCTGAGAAAATGCTGAAGAGTCTTCATGACGTCACAAAGGAATCTGAAACCCAGAAGACCTCTATTGAAGCAGCCTATGAGTTGCAGGTCAAGGAACGCAATCAAAGGCTTGTAGAAACAAAGAAAGAGATGGAGAACAAGACGCAAGAGCTCAATCAGCTCTATGCGCGCATAAAGGATGCGTGTGAAAGATGTGAGCGGCTTGTTGATGAACGAATCACTTTGCTTCAGAGAGAGTATCTCGACCTGATGGCATGGACGCTTGAGAACGATTCCATCATTGGACTCATGCCCCTCACACTGCTAGATGTCGAGGTTTTTATCGCAAAATACGACAGCGGCTCGCATCAGGTCCTAACACCCTGCTCCACACCAGACACCGAAATCTCACTGAGCACAAGAGGAAAACCAATCAGTCAGGAGCTTGATGAAGTGTTGATTGGAAGCCTGAATGACTGGCTGCGCCTTGACCAAACAATGAAGGGTACTTTCCTTAAGAGCTGCCAGGCAGGAAACCTGCTAATGAAAACTGAGGCGACACAACTTCTCTCTGAGGGTCTTGATGCATTAGTACAAAGAAGACTCATCCAGAGTACAGACAAGGAGAGGTTCGTAACGCTCTGGTCCAGATACTCAGGCAAGTGCCCCAAGTGCGGTACTGTAAATGAAAAAGACGCCAAGTTTTGTCAGAAATGCGGGCTTGCATTCAGTTAGCCAGGTCTTGACAGATTAGCGGTATTGTTGCGATTCAAAGAAACCCCTCTAGTCAAATCGAGTCTACAGTGCATTTGATACAGATTAGCATTCCAAGCAGATTCATCAGACAAAGGCAGAACCCTTGCTTGCTCAAGATACTTGAAAAGGAATGAGAGACGGCAGATGTGTTCATGGTAGATGGTGGACATTCCCTTGCCCAGCTATCTCTGTTGCGGGATGATGCCTTCGAGTATAGAACGGTATCCGTTGAACATCTGCAGGACATGCAGGACTATATGGATGAGCTTCGGAGAAAGGGTTTATTCAGTAATAACAGGGTCTTCAGATCATATGTGGATAATAAGAGTTTCAAACTCCCCCGGGATTTTCAGGAAGCAGAATTCATCATTGTAATCGCGGTCTATGTACCTCTCGCCAGTGTAAATATGCACTACCAGGATCGCCTCCACAAGATACTCATTCCGCCTAACTATCGTGTCCAGGATTTCACCATAGAACAACTGCGTACAACTATTTCCAAGAAGATTATTACTCAAACTGGACACAGGATTGAAGATGCACGCAATAGTCTGTTCCTAAAACACCTTGCTGCTCGCTCCGGTCTAGCTGAATATGGCAGGAACAATATTTGTTATGTCGAAGGAATGGGTAGCATGCTCTCGCTCTATGCATTCTTCACAGACCATACTTTCAAAGAGGACCATTGGGGAGATGTTCGTTTGATGGAGTCTTGCAGGAGCTGCAAGATATGCACCAGTGAATGCCCGACCCACGCAATATCTGATGCGTGTTTTGTGATTGATGTCGAGAAATGCATTTCGCTCTACAATGAGATTGCGGGAGAGATACCCGGATGGATTCCGGTACGAGTACATAATGCGCTCATAGGCTGTCTGCGTTGTCAGCTGAGATGTCCTGCCAACAAGGAAGTCGTATCACGAGCAGTTGAGCTTGGGAATTTGACCGAATCAGAAACTTCATCGATTCTTGAATGCGCTGAGAGTGACGATGTGGTAATAGCTCTCTGCGAGAAACTGAAGGTGTCAACGCCAGAAGCGGCAAGAAAGGATCTACCAGTGTTCTCTAGAAACCTGAAGATGCTTCTTGAGGCACTCCACGAGCATGCACATATTGAGGCCCGAAATAGCCTCGTATCATCACAGTCTGGGCACTAGTTGCTTCTTCAGGAAATACTTGCAGTGTCCCGGCGGATAATCATCCAGTGTCGCAAAGAGCTCGTACCCGAGTCTTTCATAAAAGGGTCTTGCCTCAAAGCTATATGTATCCAGATGAACATGCTTGCACCCTGCTTTAGCCGCCTCTTTTTCTGCTATCCTCATCAGTCGGGTTCCGTAACCGCTACATCTTATGGACTTCTCAATCCACAAAAGTGAAACGTACAGCCAGCCTCCAAACATTATTCCTACTAATCCGCCGACGATGTCGTCTTCTTTATTACACATAAACACTCTTACCGGCTTACCAAGTTCTGACATGCCTGTATTCTCAGTGATATTCTGACCCAGTCCAGTATAGATGACAGACATTCCCCTTCGAATGGTTTCGATGTGCGGTTTTTTATCAGTAGTGTATATGGAAAAGGTATACTCGTTCATACTTGCCTAAATGGCTGCTCTTCATTTTCAAGTTGTTAACAGGGCAAGATTTGGATTCTTAGCATTCGGTTACTGCTCTTTGTAGTGTAAGAGGGCTTGTTTTCATCATGGGAAGAAAAAGAAGAGGAAGGAAGGAGATTCCCTTCCTCAGATATTAAAGAAGTTAGAGAGTAAAACCAGAGCTTGCGTTTCCATCGTATTGTTGTGGAGTGTCGCCGCCGCCATATGGATAGGCAGCCAGAGCATAACTGAAGCAAGCCTCCATAGTGGTGGATCTGCTACTTCCAAAGTGGCTAATCAATCCGTATTCAAGGAAGTAATATGTCCACGCTCCATTCTTGTGGACTGAGTCATCGTAGCCATACCAGTTCTGGGTGCATGTCGTTGTCATGTACACCTTGGCATGGTTTCCGAGAGCTTGGATTTCCGGTATGAGCCCTCCTGAGTAGCAGTGGTCAACAAAGATGCAAATCCTTGCGGCTACCCAAGCAATAACATAGTCATCCAGCTCAGTGTCATAGAGATTGAGGTGAGTGAGGCATACTAGCCCGCATTTGACTTCTTTCAAATGGTGCGAATTGATGCTGTATTCAGTTCAGGATGCTACTCGATTTGATTCGTATTTCAGAATGCGAATCATCGAGAGCAGATCTACTGAGATAGCAGTCTAGAGAACAACCTTCTTGCTCCAACTAAAAGATTGCTCATTATGACCTGTCTTGCAACCCTTCCAAGGGACAGTGACTCCTTCACTGAACAGTACGTCCTTTCACGAGTTCTAATGGAATATAGGACAATTGGAAAGGAATAAATCACCAGAGAATCGCAACAGCAGCCCACAGGATTTGAGAAGCTAGATGTTGAGCGAAAAGAAGGATTGGTTCAAAGACACACCTGAGGCTGTATTGAAGCATCTTGGTACGTCCGCAGATGGTTTGAGCGATGAAGAAGCCAAGCAGAGGCTTGTTGAATATGGACCTAATGAGCTCCAAGAAGTAGGTCGGGTAAGCCCCCTGAGGATGTTTCTTCAGCAATTTGCCAATCCAATGGTCTTGATTCTCATTTTTGCAATAGTCATTTCAATTGCAACTGTAGCGTTGCAAAGTAGTCACGAGGAGGAGAGCTATATCGATGCAATTGTCATCTCAGCCATTGTCATAATCAACGCTGTCTTTGGATTCGTACAGGAGTATCGGTCCGAACAGGCATTGGAGGCGTTGAAGGACTTATCCGCTCCGATGGCTGTCGCAAGGCGTAATGGTGTATGGGCAGAGCTTGAAGCTCGAAACCTTGTTCCCGGTGATGTCGTTTCTCTTGAAGCAGGAGATATCATACCTGCTGACGCCCGTCTGCTAACCCTTGCTGGATTGGCAACAGATGAGTCTGCGCTTACAGGCGAATCGCTAGCAGTCGAAAAGAGTATCAAAGCAATAACATCTGAGAAACCAGACCTCGGAGATATGTTCAACCTCGTCTTTCAGGGTTCAGTCGTGACTTCAGGAAAAGGTACTGCAGTGATTACTTCCACTGGTATGAAGACTGAATTCGGGAAGATAGCACAATTAGTACAGGAGAGCAAACAAGAACTCACGCCTTTGCAATTGGATTTGGACGATCTGGGCAAGAGATTGGGTGGTGTTGTTCTCATCCTCTCAATCATGGTTTTTGCGGCACTTGTTTTCGTGAATGCAACATATGATTGGAATGAGGCTCTCTTTGTAGGAATTGCTGTTGCAGTCGCGGCAATCCCTGAAGGGCTCCCTGCGGTGGTGACAGTAACACTGGCAATCGGCGTTAGTCGGATGGTAAAGAGAAATGCGATTGTACGTCGACTGCCTAGCGTTGAAACCCTTGGTTCGACTACTGTCATTTGCTCAGACAAGACAGGCACTATAACAAAGAACGAGATGACTGTCAGGTATATCCATCTTCCATCCGCCAAGGTGACTATCTCTGGGACTGGATACTCCAAAGAAGGAGATTTCTACAATGCCCCAGCACTTGGAAACTGCGTAGAACTTACTCAAATGCGTGATTCATTTGATCTGGCACAGAGCCATGAGCTGAAAATGCTGTTGAAAGCAGGTCAGCTATGCTCAACAGCCACGTTATCATCAAACCCTAATGATGAGTCGAGCTGGAAAGTCGTAGGTGATCCTACAGAAGGTGCGCTTCTTGTTGCTGCGGAGAAGGCGGGGCTTAGCCTTGAGATGATGCGCTCTCAGTATAAAGAAGTCACAGAGTTCTCCTTTGATTCAAGACGGAAGATGATGACGACAATCCGGCGCGACGACCAAGGACAAGTCTGGGCCTTTTCGAAGGGCGCACCGGAAATAATACTCGAGAGAGCCACAGGAGTCCTCGTACATCAAGATGAGATGCAATTGGATTCTGCACAGCGTGATGACATTTTAGAAGCAAATTCAGCAATGGCTAGCTGTGCAATGAGAGTTCTGGCAATAGCATACAAAAAACTCGATTCAATTTCCGACGAATGGGATGAAGAGAAAGTCGAGTGTGACCTTGTCTTTCTCGGTTTGGTCGGAATGATAGACCCTCCGCGAGAAGGGGTAATTGAAGCCATAGCCAAATGCCGCAGTGCTGGAATACGACCCATCATGATTACTGGAGATCACGCACTCACTGCTAGTTCGATTGCAAGGAGTGTCGGTCTGTCGAGATCCGATCTTGGCGCAATTACAGGCTCTGAACTCAATGAAATGAGCGATGAGGAGCTCGAAAAGGCAGTCAAAGAGCGAGATGTTTTCGCCCGGGTTGCACCCGAACATAAATTACGAATCGTTCAGACATTGAGGAGCCAGAATCAAGTAGTAGCAATGACTGGTGACGGAGTGAACGATGCTCCTGCGATAAAGATGGCGGATGTTGGCATCTCGATGGGCATTCGTGGTGCAGGTGTAACAAAGGAAGCTTCGGACCTCATTTTGACGGACGATAACTTCGCTACTATAGTCTCTGCGATAGAAGTGGGAAGAGAGATCTATGCGAATATCCGCAAATTTGTGAGGTTTCTTCTATCTGCTAATACTGGTGAAGTGCTGCTCGTATTCATCATGGTCATGATTGGACTGCCTGTACCCTTAACACCAGTGATGATACTCTGGATCAACTTGGTCACTGACGGTCCTCCGGCCCTAGCACTTGGATTCGATCCACCACCCAAGGGCATCATGGAGCGTTGTCCTCGGAAGCCGGGATCCCGTATGCTAGATAGCGGAATGATGAGGATGATTCTAATTGGGGGTCTGCTAGCAACCTTTGCGGCAAGCATCATCTACTTGTACATTCTTTGGTCCAGTATTGGCAACATTCCGGGAATCACTGGTCCTACAATAGACTGGACACTGCCTCAATATGAGGAGACACTCAGACTAGCCCAAACAGCGACCTTTGCTGCCATGGTGTTGTTCCAGCTATTATGGGTATGGAACTGCAGAGATGAATGGAATCCTGTCTGGCGGACAAACATCCGCGAATCCAGAGCGCTATTCATCGCAGTCATGTTCTCCCTGGTACTCACGCTGCTAGTGCTCTATACTCCACTTTCAAGCGCTTTCGGAACTGTGTTTCTAGGTGTAGACCTCTGGATATTGATTGTCATCCTATCTTCGATTGGGTTCTTTGCCCCAGTTTATCGTTTATTGGGATATAGACCCGAAGAAATCTGTGATGAGGAGTGGAGTCAGAAGATATCGAATCATACAGATTGAGGATAGATGTATCGGATCAAAGAGTCATTCAACGTCTCAAGAAGTAGCTCGCTCAATATCAATTGGGCAAGTGGATGGATAATCTTTCAGCACCCTCGTGGCATGTCGTTCAATGGAAACATTCTTTCATTTACTCTGCAAATTACTTGGTTTGATAGTAAACAATATACGTAGGATGCTCGGCACAACGCGCAGGGGTAAAAATGAAACTCAATATCACTCCGCGTGCAGCCAATCTACAATATGCCATACGAGACATTGTTGTTATTGCCAAACAGTATGAGAAACAGACAGGTAAGAAGCCACTCTACCTCAATATCGGAGACCCCATTGCGTATGACTGGAAGACACCACAGTTCATGGTAGATGCTCTCTGCAAGGCAGCCCAAGATGGATGGAATGGATACTCTCCTTCTGATGGTGAGCCGGAATTGAAACGAGCAGCTGCGGAGAAGGAGAAGAGAGTCAATGGTATTGATATTGACCCCAACAGAATAATCGTGACAGCAGGTGTGTCTGAAGCAATCCAGTTCTTGACCGGAGCTCTAGTCAGTGACGGAGCAGAGCTTCTTGTTCCGGGACCCAGCTACCCGCCCTACATTTCCTATGTCAAATTCTTCGGAGGAAAGCCGGTAGCATACCGAACAGTCGAGGAGGAAGACTGGAATCCAGACACTGACGACCTAAGAAAGAAGATCACAGATAGGACCGTGGGCATTCTTGTCATCAACCCCAACAATCCTACTGGGTCAGTCTACGATGAGAAGACCCTCAAAGAAATCGTTGATATTGCAGGAGAGCATGGTCTTCCTCTCATCTCAGACGAAATCTATGATCAGCTCACATACGACAAACAGCAGACCCCGATGGTCCGAATTGCGGGAGATGTTCCTGTGGTCGGCTTCAACGGTATCAGCAAGGTGTACCTTGCACCCGGCTGGCGTGTCGGGTATGCATACTTCCACGATAGCAATGGAGAGCTCGAGCCTCTACGTGATGCAATGGTTCGTCAAGCGCGTGTCAGGATATGTCTGAATGCTACGGCCCAGATTGCTTCTATTGCTGCGCTGCGTAGCGACGGTCGCCACCTCAAAACGACAATGAAGAAGATGCGAACTCGAAGAAACCTCATCTACAAGCGGCTCAATGGGATAGACTCCATCTCAACCAAACTGCCCGAGGCGGCATTCTACATCATGCCCAAGATTGACCTCCGCGGGAGATGGCCTAATGACACTGAGTTTGTAAAGGACGTGCTCAAAGAAACCGGCGTAGTGTTCGTGCCAGGATCAGGGTTTGGGGCAGAACATGGCACGGGACACTTCCGAAGTGTCTTCCTTCCTCCAACAGACATGATTGAGGAAGCAATGAATCGACTCGAAGGATTCATGTCAAAGAGATAGGTCCCGGCTACTTCAGTTCGGACTTCTTTGATTCCATCAATTGAGTGATCTCATTTCGAATTGACCGAGCAACGACGAGGGCCATCTCAGTCTTCTCCGGAGATGGCGGACGCTCACCAACAACGAGCAATGAGTCAATAAGTATCTTCTCTGCTTCCATTTGTAGGTCCGATATGCTGTTCTGAAGACCGTGATGCTCAGGAGCTGTGAGTCTACCCTTCATGTCATTAGCTATTGACTTGATCTTTCCAGCTGCCAGAAGTATCCTCTTCTTCTTTCCTGCCAGAGAGTCCCACTCAGTACGTGCGAGAGGCACTTCAGCCTCCACCTTCTTCTCCTGATTCCTCGCATAGGCTATTGCCTTGTCAAAGACTGGGACCAATGTCTGCAGAGCGTAGGCCTTCTTCTCTGCAAGCTTTGCGTCTGCTACCTGTTCGGCCAAGGTTTCATCACCAACTAATGCATCAATCTGATCCACAACATCATTGATGACACGGATTCGCGCCTTTGCAGAGTCCAGCTCACCTCTCTGTACCTCAGCTCGGCTTTCCTTCAGAGAAGAAGTCAGACCATCGATGACACGAAGCAGGGGTAGTGCTTCGAATTCAGACTCCTCGATTGAGGCTCGCAGGAAACCGACCCTTCCACCGGTGACATCAGAGTCCTGGAGTAGCTTCTCACTCTCCTTGAAATCCTTCAGCGTAATCAGGGTGGGGCCGGCCTGAAGACTGTAGACTGTCTTTAGCTTGTCTTCATAGGACCCTCGAACTACAACAGAGTAGTCGCGCATCCCCCCAAGGGCTTCTGCACCCCTAAGGGTGACATCTAGGTTCACGGTTTCTCCAGCGGGAAGTCTTGGAATCGTCCTCATCTTTTCGCTGGATATGAACCTCAGTCCGTCATCAAGGTGCCATTCGATTTTCATATTCGAAGCCTCGCCATCACCTGAGTTTCTGACACTTAGACGAACTGTGAAGTTCTCTGTGAAAGTGAGATCAATGGGCACTGTTAATTGTGATGAGATTTTGGGTACCTTCAGCTTTCCTCTCAATATCTCTCGAACCATGTCGAGCCCCCTATCGACATACTTGGAGAACTCCTGACCGGATGAGTTCGCTAGTGCGGACTTGAGTTCAGTGACAGCTGCGTTCTCGGCCTCTGCAAAGGACTCGAGATTCACACTCTGAATAGAATTCTCAAGCATTTGAGGAATCTGACTCAACCTGATAACAGCAGGAAGTCTGATTTTTGACGCATTCTCTGCAGCAAAGCCACGAGCCTTGTAGAACGCATCCGCCTCTTTGCCAATCATGACGTAGATCATGCAGGCAGCGATAGCAATGGCTGTGCCTTTGCTGGTCTCTGCATCGTCACCCCACAACAGGTGTTCAGATGACGCGGCTAGGAGGTCATCAGCTCCGCGCTGGTATGCCGCGACAGATTTGTTGGCATCACCCAACTCTGAAAACACGTCACCAGCATCGCACATATTCAGTGCTGCCTTCTTATAGCTTCTACCAGCTCTGTATTCATCCGCAGACTTAACGAATGCTTGAGCAGCCAATACGAACTCGCGTTCCATGGTGGCTATGTCACCTACACGCTCTGCCTGAGCAGCAGCTTGAAGGTGCATTTTTCCTGCAGACTGGCGCGTTGTGTCCCTCTGTAATTCCTCAACCCATTTTTTCGCTCTCTCGTCCGACATTGTCAATTACACTCCTACACGGATCAGAGTCTTTCTTCGCTCATTGATTGTTTTCTTTTCAGACTAAGTAAGGCCATTCATACGTTTCACAGAATTACCATACTAGTATACTTCACGTGGTGAGTGCGTCAGACGGTCGGGAAGTCCACCGCCATGCCCTTCAATTACGAGTTCATAGCCGCGGCCAACACGTCCGTGTTTCGCAGTCTGAAATCCTACCTTCTCAATACCACGAGCGTTTCGTTCTGCCGCTCTGCGCTCTATCATGCTAGCGCCAGTTGGTATCACAAGAATCAGTTTCTTCTGTGAATCATCCACGGTCAAGCTAATGGCAGTAGTCGGCTGTCCTGAACACTCGTGGAATTGACTATCACGATATTCGAGATTAATCTTCATCTAGACTGTGCACCATCCAGTAGTCTGTCCTAGGGAGAAACTATCTCGGTCACATATTAGGATTTGCGCGACGAAGCGAATGGACCAAATCGCTTCTACATTGGCCAAAAAGAGAAAGAGAACGAGAGCCCAAGGGTCTGAGTGGCCCAAGAGCTCAGGTGTAATGATGGATCCAGTGAGGATTAGTCTGGTGGCGGTGGCGGTGGTGGAGTGTCACTCAACTTCTTTGTGTCGATTCGGGCAGTGACAGAGTCACGTTTCTTCTTTGTGAAGAGGAAGCCCATTATGATGAATAATACTCCAACGATTGCTATAGCAGCGCCGGCCAGTACGGTGTATCCAGGTATGAAGTCGTAGGCTGGGTTATACCCAGGCAACAGCGCTAGAACTGCGCCAACAATCACAAGGAGTGCGCCTAGACACACAGGACCAGAACGCGTGTATTCACGCCAAGTTAAGTAGCTCAATGTCATAAGCTCCTGTTCGAGACTCACCACGTAGTCTCGTCTAATCGTACATGAATCGGTTCAAGCGATTTAAGATTATTGGGTGGCTAAGAGGAGGATTGTTCTGGTCTCAAAAGAGTGCAGACTCAGTAGACATACCAACGATGCAGCCTGTTGATGAGGTGTTGACACTGACTTTGATACCTGACAGGTCACTAATCTTCTTAGCAATCAACTCATGAAACGTACATGGGTACCCTGCGGGCATCCTCGACATGTTTGGATCAAGCGATCTACAGATGCGCAATAACTCGCAGGTTCCGGTTTCAATTGTTGCACTACCCGTACCAGTCCTCGGTAATTGACTCTCCCTTGAACAGCTCTGAATCAATGCTCCGAAACCCTTGAGCATTGCTGACTGGTCAGCGGGATTAGATGTGACCCAGAAATGTATCAGTTGGTCAGCAGCCTTACTAAACATTGATTCTAGGTGTCCTGTGGGAAGGCTCTTGGCATATGCAGAGACCTCGTAAATCAGCGCAGCATGTGCTTCGATGAGTTGCTGCCATGCAGCATCTCCAATTGTTCTAGGCATTTGCGGCACTTCTGCTACTCTAAGATCTGGAAGTGCTGTTGTTGCTGCCGCTTCCGGTGACGCACTTTCGGAACTACTGCCCGATGGATCTGCCTGTGCGCCTGCAGTTGAACCATCATCGTAGGTGAATTCAGCCAACTCATAGCTCGGACATACGCCACTCTGTTGATACTTGCGTGCATACTGCATTAATCTGCCTGCCATGGTGGCCACAGCATATCGGCTGAGTCCTTCTACTCTAATATGACCGTATGCCACACCCACAATGTTGTCGAGCTCAAGACAGGGAATGGTCTTCTCAGCGATTATCTTCCTCCCGTGCACAACACGCACAGCCCACATTTCATTCAAAACGCCAGCTTGTGCGCCATAGCTTGTGTTGGTAATGCCAACGAGTGGCGATATGGGATAGAAGTCACTCATTTCCTTGCCTCCAGAACGTGGGCGCATTCCTCATCATTGAATTGCCATTCAAAAGGGTATCGTGGTTGTAGTTCAATGTGCATTTCTGCCCATCTCGATGGGTGCGCCTCTTGTGATATTCACATCTGCAATAGTTGGTCATGCGCGGCGAAAAGAACAAGAAAAGGACTGGACTATTGTGTTTCATCCAGTCCGATTCAATCATCTCACATGTAGCCAGGTAGCACATCAGATGATTTTTGGGGCTGCCGCTTCTTGACTTGTTCAGCCAGCTCCAAGAATCGTTTCAGATCGTCCGGCGAGATGCTTGGACGGATTTCCTCTAGTGCAGCCTTGAAATGCTTCATGTGAACGGGCTTTGTCTTCCAATCACTTCGAACTGCAGCCATTGCAGCCTCTCTGACAAGGCCTTCAATGTCAGCCCCGGAGAAGCCATCGGTCATGTCAGACAGTTTCTCAATACTCACATCATCGGCCAATGGCATGTTACGTGTGTGTACCTTGAAGATATCGACTCTTGCATCGCGATCCGGAGGTGGAACGAATAGCACTGAATCGAAACGGCCGGGTCGAAGCACAGCTGGATCTAGGATGTCCGCCCTGTTAGTGGCACCTATCACAAGCACGTTTTGAAGGGATACCATACCATCAAGTTCAGCGAGGAATTGATTCACGATTCTATGGCTCACACCAGTGTCGTCACGCATCCCTCGTGCGCCTAGTATCGCGTCAATCTCATCGAAGAAGAGCACGCACGGAGCCACTTGGCGTGCCTTCTTGAACACCTCGCGTATAGCCTTCTCAGACTCTCCGACGTACTTGTTGAACACCTCAGGACCCCTCACGGAGATGAAGTTGGCTTCGGTCTCAGTAGCTACCGCTTTTGCAAGCAGGGTCTTACCCGTTCCAGGCGGCCCGAATAGGAGTACTCCCTTTGGTGCCCTGATACCCATTCCTTCAAAGACTTCAGGGTATTTCAGAGGCGCTTCAACGGCCTCACGTAGTTGCATCTTGACCTTAGCTAGACCGCCTACATCATCCCACCGTACATTAGGCTTCTCGACAAGAACCTCTCTCAGCGCGGAGGGAGATACCTCTGTAAGAGCCAGCTCGAAATCAGCTTGGGTGACGTAGAGGTTGTTCAAGAGGTCGGCAGGAATGTCTCCTGTGTCTGGATCGACATGCGGCAACACTCTTCGCAGAGCCTGCATTGCAGCCTCTCGAGCCAATGCAGAGAGGTCAGCACCAACGAACCCGTGAGTGACCGCAGCCAGCTTCTCTAGATCAAGACCCTCCTCTAATGGCATAGCCCTCGTGTGAATCTGAAGAATCTCAAGTCGTCCCTTCTTATCAGGCACTCCGAGGACGATCTCTCTATCGAATCTACCGGGTCTTCTCAGAGCATCATCAATATCGTCCGGACGGTTAGTCGCACCGATGACTATTACCTCACCACGACTGGCGAGACCGTCCATGAGCGACAATAGCTGCGCGACAACTCTCCGTTCGACCTCTCCCGTGACTTCTGCACGTTTCGGCGCAATACTATCTAGCTCGTCGATGAATATGATGGATGGCGCATTCTTCTCTGCGTCTTCAAAGGTTTCACGCAGTTTCTGTTCAGACTCTCCATAGAACTTCGACATGATCTCAGGACCATTTATCACCTTGAAGTTCGCACCCGACTCATTGGCAACGGCTCGTGCAATCAAGGTCTTTCCGGTTCCCGGAGGCCCCATGAGAAGCACGCCCTTGGGCGGAGTAATTCCAAGCCTCTTGAACAACTCTGGCGACTTCATGGGTAGTTCTATCATTTCACGGATCTTGACCAGCTCCTTGCCAAGCCCTCCGATATCTTCGTACGAAACTTGGGGAAATGAAATGTCCTCTAGTCGAACTGGCTTGGTCAAAACCTCAACCAAGGTGTCAGGTGTGATTCTGCCAAACTTGCCAGGCGCTACAGCTGTGGCCGTGAATTGCATTCCCTGTCCAATCGAAGAGATAAGAATCGTATCGCCCTTGGTGATCGGCCGATTGAGTATCTGCTGCTTCAAATAGCTGTCAAAGCCCGGCTGAAATCTGACGGGCTGACTAGGTGCAATGACAACGCGTGTTGCCTCAGGAACAGTCACGCTACTTACTTCTACCAACTCTCCCAGCTTGACGCCTGCATTACTACGAATCAAGCCATCCATCCGGACCATGTCCAGGACTTCATCCTCCCTGAGACTGGGCCAGCAGACAGCTATTGTTTCCTTGCTACCTCTGACCAAGACGTAGTCTCCGGACCTAACTCCAAGGTGACTCCTCACGTCAGAGTTCAATCTGATAATGCCACGTCCTTGATCCTTGGGCATAGCAGCGGCGACTTTCAGTCGGATTGCGTTTTCGCTCATTCTCGTTTCCCTCTCTAATCTAGCATCAAATATCCTTCTCTATTTCCAGAATTGCCTTTCTTTGCAATCTTCAATGATATCTCCATAACACCGTTCCGCAAAGATGCGTGTGAGTGATTGATATCAACATCAAAGCCTAAGTCGACGCGTCTCTCTTTGCCATCAATCTCGTGAATGATTTTCAGAGTCTTCGCTTCAACCTTGACTGAATATTCATTCGCATCATTGTAGCCGATATTGACGATGAATAGCACTTCATCTTCTAGATCAATTTGTTCAATATCTGGTTCCGTATCCGATAGGATTCTGCCCTCACTATCGGCATCATTGAATACTGAGCCAGTGACATAGCTAAATGATGCAGTACCCTCTGGAAACGCTTCAAGAGACCCCCTGAGGGACTCGAGCATTCTTCTGAACACTGACTCAAAGTCATCGTCTATCAAATGAGAATCCATCCTCCAATTGCAGAGCCCCGGGCGGCAATGCCGCCCTTGAGTCATCGTGTGGGGCTCCTTTCTATATAGGTGCTAGTCAACACCTAGTATACCACTTGGTATACTAATACCACTTGGTATATTAGGTATATAAACCTTAGGAAGTGCTCATCACTTTGGAGGGACAACTAGGCCTTTGCCTTCTCCTTGCTAAGAATGTCGCGTGCAGCAATGACACCTGAAACAGATGCCTGCATGAGACCTCTGGTTATTCCAGCTCCATCACCAACTGCGTAAAGATTCTTGACCTCAGTCTCAAGAGCACTGCTTAGCTTGAGTCGAGACGAATAGAACTTAACCTCTACTCCATACAGCAGCGTTCCATCATCAGCGACACCCGGGCAGATCTTGTCCAAAGCTTCTAGCATCTCCAAGATAGAGTTCAGGTGTCTAAAGGGAAGAACAAAGCTAAGATCTCCTGGAGAGGCACTGCGGAGGCTTGGTTTGATGGGACTTCGAGCGATTCGTTCGACTGTGCTCCTCTTCCCCCTTCGCAGGTCAGCAAGTCGCTGAACAATCACTCCATCGCCAAGCATGTTGGCAAGACGTGCGATAGACTGGCCATATGCGATAGGCTCCTTGAATGGGGCCGTGAATCGCGTCGATACAAGAAGTGCAAAGTTCGAATTGGGCGTTCTCTTGTTTGCGAATGACTGCCCATTCACCGTGAGAATATCATCATAGTACTCTGTTGTGACAACCCCGCCAGGATTGAAGCAAAAGAGCCTGACTTTGTCATCGAATCGCTTTGAGTAATATATCAGCTTGGGCTCATAGAGAGCCTCAGCAATCTCTCGCATCACTGGCTCCGAAATCTCAACCCGAATACCAATGTCCACATAGTTGTTTTCAGTGTGCAGGCTCAGTCTATTCGCCTGTTTGGATAACCACTCATTACCAATTCTACCTGGAGCAGCGATGAGGTATCTTGCCTTGATGATTTCTCCGCCATTTGTCATAAGTCCCTGGACTGCATGCCCATTGATCTGAATGTCTTTTGCCTCGG
The DNA here is from genome assembly GCA_964354495.1 of uncultured archaeon. GTDB lineage: Archaea > Asgardarchaeota > Thorarchaeia > Thorarchaeales > Thorarchaeaceae > SMTZ1-45. Next base: position 109,270 of record CAYHAA010000005.1, read on the forward strand.
TATTGAATCGCACAGTGACATTTTTGCTAATCTTGTCGTACATTCGCTGCATGACATGGACGCTGCCCTCACGACCCATATGGCGTACCCTTTGTGGGATGAGCTCCATGCCATTCAGCACGGCTTTCTCAGAATAGGCTTCAACTGCGTCTTCATCCCCACCATAGATCTTTGTGGGAGCACCATAGTCGATATACATCTGGTCAACATACTCGATGAGGTCTGTCAGACGTTTTGTGCCCAAGACCTCATCAAGCCAACCTCCGACTTGGGTGGATTTCGATAGTTTTCCATCTGAGAACAAACCCGCCCCACCCCATCCAGCTAAGACATTGCAGGGATTGCATTTCCTGCAGCCAGGTGCGGCATCGGAATTTGGACAATCGCGTTTCTCGATGTTCTTTCCCCGTTCAATCATCACGATTTTGAGATTTGGACTGTGCTGAATGAGTTCGAGAGCACAGAATATTCCGGCAGGGCCGCTTCCAACAATAGCGACATCGTAGTCCAATGATTCTCTCTCCGAGTTTCTCAGAACTGACCTCGGCTGACTTCGATCGTTACTTAAGGGTTGTGAGAGAGGTTCCTCCTAACACCTCCATCGTGTCAGAGGTCAGATAGGAATACGGATATACTTCAATAAGTGTGGAGTGACAAATCAGTCTGGTCAGGTGTTGCAATGACGGAATGCTCTCTGTGCGGGAAAGAAGATTTGAACTTCACATGCCCTTATTGCAATGGCGTCTATTGCGTAGAGCACAGGCTTCCTGAGAGCCATGGTTGCCCCGGGATTCAGCGAGTACGTGAAGATGCTAAGCGTCGGGTTTCAGAATCACTTGAAACTGAGGACGACCAAGAAGAGAATCAGACATGGACACCCATTGTGCCAGAGAAGAAGTTGGCACGACGACCTACGAAGAGGGCACGGTTCTCTGCCACGGAGAAGAGGGACTTGCTTATTGCCTCAATACTAGTCACTCTTGTAAGTATCTCTGTATTTGGGGAATACAGCGGGATAATGAATGGAATCAATACATTTGTCTTCTTTATCTCAGGACCCAATTGGTGGGTTCCTGTTAGTATGATCTCAATATTCCTACTGTCATTCATGGGTCATGAACTGGCTCACAAATTTACCGCGCAGCACTATGGAATGTGGTCCGAGTTTCGGATGACATCGATGGGCTATTACCTCTCGGCCATTGCCATCCTTTTTTCCATTCCAATCTTTGGCACCGGTACAGTGTATACAAGTGGTGCCTCTAGCAGGGAAGACAATGCAAAAGCAAGCCTAGCAGGCCCCTTGAGCAATTTCCTGTTTGCCTCGGGAATAGTAGTCATCGCGATACTCTCTGTCTTTCTTCTGGGCGCTTCAAGCTTAATGTATCTCAGGCTGCCCGTACAATACGGAATTATAATCAACTCCATTCTGGGTCTCTTCAACATGATACCTATCCCGCCATTCGATGGTGCTGCTGTCAAGGACTGGAGCAAATCCCTGTGGCTTATCCTGACTTTGGCACTTCTATCGATGTTCATTATTGGCAGTTTCGTCATTCCGATTGTAATGTGACTGACATAATACCACGCTTCATAGCAGAACAATACTGTGCCTTCATGAGACATCTCTGGAGGCAGGCTCTTGCTCACACCGAATACTCAGACTAATGGCATTACAGAACTATCAATTTCAGCATGGTTCTACAGGAACAGAGCAATAGCGGGTTTTGATAATCCAGCACGGTCCCTCTACGTTGCAATTCGGGAGCTCGTTGAGAATAGCCTTGATGCATGTGAAGAAGCAGGCGTTCTTCCGGAGATTACAGTACTACTCAGAAGCGAAGATGAAGGACTTAGAGCTGACATCATGACTCAGGGACCCGAGACCTTCGAACTGGTCGTAAAGGACAACGGGATAGGAATGAAGCGAAATACGGTCCCACAACTACTTGGAAAGATGCTGACCGGCACGAAGTTCACTCATCGCCAGAGCCGTGGAACATTCGGTCTTGGAGGAAGTCTTGCCCTGCTCTACGGACAGGTCACCACTCAGAAGCCAATCGATATTGTCACGGGGCAAATCGGGGAGCCATTTGGCCACGAGGTGAAGATGCAGCTTGACATTGAGAATAATCAACCGGTCATCCTTGACGAACATGAGGTCGCAAAGTCGGAGGATGAGCGGGGAACTATGGTCACCTTCTCTCTTCAGGGAGATTGGCTCAGAAGTAAGCGGCGGATTATTGAGTACTTCGTCCAGACTGCCATTATTGTTCCGTATGCGTCACTTCTATTCGAAACCCCAGATGCAGAGGTCATCAGGTATGACAGGGTCATTCATACCTCCCCAAAGCCCACTGTTGCCGCAAGACCACATCCAAAGGGAATTGATGTTGAGATGCTCAAATCTATGATCTCGACAACACATGCAAAGACTTTGAAATCATTCCTCACAACCACTTTTCAGAGAGTAGGAGATACAACGGCCAGCGAATTCCTAGCATTCGCAGACATGGATTCAGAGAGACCACCGAACTCATTGAGCATGGATGAACTTCTTAAAATGATGAAATCAATAGAGGGCTATGACGGATTCCTACCGCCCTCTGCGAATTCTCTCTCCCCTGTCGGGGAAGAGATACTCCTTGCAGGCGTGGAAAGACTCGCTCCCGAGCTAGCAGCATTCAAACAGAGACCTCCATGTGTTCACGAAGGCCATCCCTTCATCATAGAAACAGGAGTTGCATACGGTGGCAGCTTGAATGCGGGTGCAACCGTGGTGAGGTTTGCCAACCTTATACCTCTGCTTTATGATGAACGGTCAGATGTGTCCTATAGAGTTGTCAGAGATCTCAATCTCAAGAACTATGGTTTGAGTCATGAAGATCCCCTGACGTTCATTATGCATATCTGCTCGACTAGAATCCCATACAAGACAGTAGGTAAGGAGTATATTGCGGACGTTGACGTTGTTCGGAGAGAGATTGAACTGGGCTTCAAGGACTGTCTGAGGGACTTAAGTGAGAAGCTTAGAAGACGCACCAGAACACAGAAGTCTAACAAACGGGAGACTCGCCTCACTTCCTACTATAGGTTCATAGCTGAAACACTAGGCAAAGCAACTGGCAGAGATATACGACTTGACCGTCTTCTGACAGATGGAGGGGATACTGAATGAGCCATTCTAGGTCGGAGATCGCAACCTCAGATGTTCTTGGGCTCATCGATGAGGTTCTCAATACCTTGGCTGAAACAGTAGAGGACGGGGTCTTCCCGGAAATTGGATATTACGGAGCTTCGAAAAAGAACGCAGACTATCAGGAAGACAAGGGATACGTCTCGATTGATGAAACACCATCCTATATTGATGGCAGAAAGGTCGAGAGTGCGAAGATTGTCGCGGGTTTCGTGTATGGTCTCTCGCGATTCAAAGAGCATCTGGAACAGAACATGTCGATGAGTCTCAGGGACTTCTATTACATGCACAAAGTGAAGCATGTCCAGGACATCTTGAAAATCACTGACCAAAATGAGACCAATCGCATGATAAACCTCTGCGAGCGAATCATGCGACATGATGGCGCATCTATTCCACGCGAAGAGCTTGGAGTTGTCAGTTCGCCGAAAGGCACGTTTTATGGCGATGTCACAATCTCAGATATGTCTGGAAAGAGGCTGAATTGTGCATCGGCAGGAGAATACGGGTGGTTCATATCAAGCAGGCCTTTTGACGTGACGATACATGATATCAACATCGATGCTGCAGTCTTCATCGAGAAAGAGGCGATGTCTAGGAATCTGATCGAACTTGGAATACCTGAAGACTTGAGAATTGGCGTTGGTTCTTTATTCGGTCAGCCGGGCAGAAACATGAGAGCGTGGATACGAAGGCTTGCAGATCAAGAGATACCGATTCTGGTGCTCGTTGACATGTCGCCTTGGTCGCTGCGTATCTTCTCCACGATCAAGAGTAACTCGATAGAACTGGCGAATATCAGAGGCCTGGCAACACCAGAGGCAAAGCTGCTTGGCCTTACTACAGATGACTTCTGGAACAGGCATGGATTGTTGATGGAGATTGAACACTCTCTTGAGTCCATGACAAAGTCAGACCTGAAATGCGCGGAGCAGAACAGGAGTATTCCGGCAATCAGCAATGATGAAATTCTCGGCAAGCAAAATGAAACAATGCTCAGAAAGAAACGCAAAGGAGAGCTTGAAGCTTTCAAATCGTTTGGTCTGCCACTGAGCGAGCTGAAGGGATTGTATCTAAAGTATCTAAGAACAAAGGCTGCCGGCCTTGATGTGAAAGTGATATAAAGCAGGTTGTTCACTTAAGAAATGAGGAGCGTCCCTATGACCGATAGAAAAAGAATGTTACAATTATTGGATGAGTTTCAAAAAGCCATAGTCAAGCTAATGGATGAACGGGATACGCTGCAAAGTGAAAGCGAAGAAGTCAGAGTCACAAGAAGAGAGGCCGAAGAAAAGGCCTGGGCTGCTGAGAGCAAACTCGAACACCTGGAGGAACAGGTTTCCAGTCTCAAGACGCAAGTCAAAGAGGCAGAATCCTCAAAGACGGGTGAGGTTGAGAAGATTCGCCAGGAACGGGATCAGTTCAAGAGAGAGCTAGATGAAATCAGCCAGCAACTTACGAGAGTCTCCGAACTCTACCGAGAGGCATCAGTGGAGAAGGAGGCACATGCAGAGAAGGTCGATGTTAGTGATCTGCTGGCGATCTATATCACTCTCATCGAAACTGTGTTCTATGGAAAGCCTCATGCAAGAATTCTGTATACACTGCATGATGTAAAGACTTCGATAACTAGAAAGAATATTGCCTCAAGTAGTGGCATTATGCCTGCGGTCGTACGCAAAGCTGTATATGACCTTGCAAGTGCAAACCTTGTCAAGGTCGATGAGGATATCGATGAGGTCACACTCACGAAGGACATTCTCAGAAGAGGCTGATACGACACAGACGACGAGAGAGAAAGGCATTGGTTAGTACATCAGTCAAGATAGCCAACGAACTGAGGAATTATGTCAAGAGATACACCCTCAGCAATAAGATGCATTCGATATTGAGTCTTCTTAGCAATGACGGGCAAGAAGTGCTAGACTGGGCATACTCCGAAGCATCCCGTCGAATCTCAGAAGACTCCTCGATCAAGAAATCAAACCTAGGGGCAATCATGTTCGATCTCATCAGTTACGAGGCTACCCTGAGGCTCATCAGAATGAATCACTCTCGAGGTCGTATCACAACACGGAACGAGATCAGAGCAAAGACCGGACAGCGAGTCGAAATGCCTCTTCTCTATAGAGATGCCGGACTACGACATCCTCAGGAGGCGAGGAACCTTAGACATAATATGTTTCACGAGGCATTTCTATCTCTGATAATGCATCTTTTCCCAGAAGTGACTACATCAGTCCCAACAACGGGAGAAGGGCTTACACCAGATCTAATAGTCCATCATTCGGACCCGGATTGGACAATATCAGTTGAGTACAAGGGATATCGTTCACTGACGCTCCTCAGCGAATCGGAACTTCTCAAGGCCATGCGCTATCAGGAAGTGTATGGAACAGCATGGCTCGTCACGACTACCACAAAGAGCGTTCGAACACTCTATAGCAAGAACCTGAATGCGCAGGATGTCATTGAGAAGGGTTTGACGAGACTCAAAACCATCAATAAGAGAAGAGCCTACACTAGTGAACAGAAGGAGAATAGAGCAATCGCGAAGAAGGGAATGACTCATCTCGAAAAACATACTGACCTTGACCTGAAATGCAAACTATTCACGGTGCAGGAATTGCTCGAGTCAATGAGAAATGGCAAGCCAGTAAAAGGCGTCATCGTGACAACAGGATTCGAGTTCGTGGACATGCTCAAGGAGGCAGGTCTAGAGGAGAAGGCCGAGGGGGTCCTACGAGTCATGAAGCTGCCCACAATCTCATTACATAGTGATACAGTCACATCAGTTCGCCTAGTAGGCTGACCAAGTAGGAAAACACTGCGCTCATTATCTTTATCAGTAACTTACCTATCCGAGGACTTATCAGTCAACATTTGATTGGATTATTCGAGGGATGATACTTGGAAGACCAGACCGCCATGATGATTCAGGAAAAACTGATGGCGATGTTGAAGGAGCTATCAAACAAATCACCCATACTAGGCGCGGCAATCTTTTCTGTGGAGGGGCTTCCTCTCGTGAGCCACTTCCATGCGGGCACTGAGGAGGTTACTGTGGCAGCAATGGTTGCGGGGATTTATGCCGCTGGTGAACAGACTGTGAAGGAATTGAGACAGGGAGATCTCAAATCAATTATCATCCAGGGAGACCTCGGTACGACCCTAGTAATCTCAGTCTCTCCGGACTATATTCTTACAGTGACTGCTCCAGAGAATGCAGCACTTGGACTCATTTTTTCAGACGCGAAACGTACAGCAAAGGATGCAAGAAAGATCCTGCATCAGAGTACTTGAACCACCATGACAACCATTGTACAATACCCATTCACACACCACCCTTGCTATGCCAACACGCGCAACGCTCTATGGGCTCGCCTTCACTTGCCAGTCGCAACATACTGTAATGTAAAATGCGTTTTTTGTGACCACAATCTGGGTTCATCTTGTCATACGTCGAAACCAGGATATGCCGCCCATGTACTGAACCCTGAGGAAGCAATCGAAAGTGCCATGAGGGAACTCTCTAAAGACCCAAGACTTCGGATAGTGGCAATATCGGGGCCGGGAGAGCCATTGGCAAACAGAGAAACCTACGCCACACTTCAGGGTCTGCGCGATAGGGGCATGGATGTAAGGTTCTGTCTTAGCACAAATGGAACTCTGCTTGAAGAAGCAGTGGAAACGCTCTGTAACCTTGATGTATCAACAGTATCGGTTTCAATGAGTACTCAGAGCTACGATATTGCTTCAAATCTCTATGAATGGGCAACCATCAATGGACATATCATGCAAGGCATAGAAATGGCTAGAGAGGTAGTGATACGGCAGCTCCGCGGAATTCGGTCAGCGGCAGATGCAGGCATCTGTGTGAAAGTCAACACGATTCTTATCCCAGAACTGAATGGTAATGATATCGTTCCCCTCTCCCGAAAAATCTCAGATGCTGGAGCGCAAATACAAAACATAGTACCCCTGGTGTCTTGCGGCGCAAAGTTGAATCTCAGAGTTCCGTCGATAACAGAACTTGATTTTGCTCGGAGCGCTGCATCGAGCAATATTCAGCAGTTCACGCACTGCAAACAATGTCGCAGTGATGTTGTAGGAATACCCGGAAGGGATAGAGTTCTCTAGTCTTTTGGCACAGACGTGAGACATCCGACTTCGACAAGCTTGTTGATCAGGAACCAGATCGCATCTCGGTCGTATGGCAGAGACGACATGATATCTACAATACTAGTCTTGCCATCGAACCGGCTCATCAGATCCTCGAGGGCTTTTCCATATTGCACCTTCAGACGTGTGAGAATGATAGCCGGGCAATCTGCTCTCACCAGTATGTCGCTCTCAGACAGTCTCCGTTTGAAATCAATCCAACGGTATCTTGCCAGAACTGAAACAAGTGCGAGAACCTCTTCATCGGACAGACCCATCAAATCCATGATTTCTGCGACAGTCCGCTTTCCGTTGATAAAGGACTCAACCTGCTCAAGTTCTCGGTCCACAGCTCCAACTCGAAATGGAATTCTGATTCCTTTGCTTGTCTTGATCGGCACCATATTGAGGTCAGCCGATTGAAATGGAAACTCCTTGATTACGGTGAGCGCAAACTCTCTGAATCGCCGCACATCACCTTCAAAATGGCGAAGTTTCTCACCATGTTTAGATTCCACCTCATCAAGGATGCGCCTCATCTTCTCGCGATACGGGGCTTCATCGGGTACTGGGTCTACCACTAGTAGTACTAGAACACTCACGCCTACTTCTATCAAGATGTCATACGCAGCCTTTCGTATGGTTCGAATCGGTGTCTTAGCAAAGATGATCACTGCAGTGACAAAACCAGCTATGAGATCTGGATCCACAGTCAGCTCGGCATAGGGTATGTTCAGAACTGACTCGCCTCCCTCCATGCGAATCAGAGAGATGTAGCGGACCTTCGAGAAATCGAACCCCACTAGTAGCCCGCCTCCGATGCGCCATCTTTTCTTGGCTGAGTATCACTGAATCCCAACACACCAGCATCGATGAGATTCTTGGCGACGAGCTTCACTGCCTCGATGTTAAAGGGCAAGACCTCACAGATTTCCGCGAGACTCTTGGTACCATCGCAGTGCTCAACTATGCTTGTCAGTTGCTTTCCGTAGACTCCGACCAAGAACTTAGGCGGTTCCACAATCTTGACAAGTACTGAAGTGTCTTCCAGTTTCCGAGTCAATGTGATCCATTTGTATTTATCAAGCATCGATAGTATGGCAATGATCTCAGAGTCTTCAAGAGCGGACTGAGTCATTATCTCCTCAATGGTCCTCTTCCCATTGATATACCCAATAACGGTCTGTAGCTTCTTGTCGGTCTCACCAACGCTCCAAGGTATGTTCGCTCGATGGTCAGGGGTTGCCTCTGATTTGGAAACGATGCGCGGAATCATCTCAAGGCTGAAGGTGCGGTAAGGGTACACTTGCAGAATATTCAATGCGAATTCCCGGAATGGTCGTATATCACCCTTCCAACTGAGGAGCTGGTTTTCATAGCTCTTCTCGAACAGATCAAGTATCGTCTTCAGCGCTGTTCGGAACGGTTCATCGTCATCAACTTTATCGATGATGAGCAGACCAACTACGTATTCGCCTTCCTCGATGATTACAACATAGCCTTCCTTGGTGAATGTCTTTAGCTGCCTATTCTCGAATATGATGACCGCAAGAACGAAACTGGCAACTAAGTCAGGGTCCACAGACATCTCACGATAAGGGATGCCAATTATGGGCTCGCCTCCCTCTTTTCTCACAAGAGAGAGATACCTGACCTCTGCTTTCTTCTGCGGCTCATCATTCATTGTTCCTAATTCATCCTTCACTCCTAAAATAGGTTGTCAGAAGAAGTCCGCAAGTTCGGTTTGTGTTACCAGCGTAATATCGGAGTCCATGTCAATGGTATAACCAATGATTTGTTTGAGATCGACAGCAGTAAGTGATGTACCAGCACTGGTGACCATCAGCGACCCCTTCAGTCCGAGATTCTCGCCAACAATTGCTCTGCCATCAACCGAATCTGACCTCTTTCTCCACGACGTGGGCTGAGAGCTCAGCTCCTTCAGGGTGTAGTACCTGGATAGGTCCTGGAGATCTATTTCCGAATCTGTATCGAGGTTGGCCGTACTTCCAATGAAGTCACTCAATATTGAGCGAGCCTCAGAGATTCCGAGCCTGTCAAGGAGAGCACGGGCCTTTCGTTCAGAACGAACCTGCTTGGTGATTCCGTCTGACCGACTGATTCTATCCTCAAGTCGCCGCGCATTGCGGCCTCCCTCCATCTCTCGAAGCACACATGCATAGTCTGCGCCTTGCTCCACCCAGCGAGTGAGCGCCCTACCCTTGGAGGAAACTCCGACTTTTAGTGTCTGATCATTGAATATAACGGCATAGACGATATAGGTACTTGCGTCGCACTGAAGCCGGCGAGTCTCATGGGCGTCACATCTGTGACCGTTGCATCGAATACATGGATCAACTAGGTCTACAACCTGACAAGAGCCACACTTCTGACCCGAACCGAGAATCACGGAATTCTCTGGGCAACGCTCAAGTCTTCCCGTGGCGTTTACGCGGCCGATACATCTCTTTGGCCCACGCAACAGCCATGACAATTGCTTTCCTGGGGGAAGAGGCAGAAAGGCAGTTTCCTGATCCTCACCTCTCCAGACAGTCAGACCTGCATCAAAGCAAGTATCATGCTTTTGTTTCCATGTGACTCCAGCAACCTGCATAATGATACCTCAGAAAAAGCCCATCTTGCCTTTACCGCGCACCATCCACTGCACTCCAGACATATTCAGGTCAGCATTGCACTTCGGACAGCGGCCCTCCTCATTCAGGTTATTGCTCTCAAGATAGACAGAATGCCTTTCAACTGCCTTGAATCCGCACTCAGGACAGTAGGTGTTCTCATAGTCGTGACTGGGTACATTCCCTGAATATACGAATTCGAGGCCAGCTTCCTTGGCGATAGCTATGTGATTCTCAAGCATCTTCACAGGTGTTTGAGGAACACTTGTCAATTTGAAGGTAGGCGAAAACGCAATTAGATGAAATGGCGTTCGAGAGCCTAGATTCTCAGCCACCCATCGAGCCAGATTCAGGGTGTCGTCGGGATGGTCACCAACCTCAGGAATGATCAGATTCGTGATTTCAATCAGAATGCCCTTATCATGCATGCGCTGCATCGAAGAGAAGATGGGCTCAACTTTCGGAACCGACATCAAGTTGTTGTAGAACTCCCTGTTTCCACTGCCCTTGAAGTTCACTGACGCGGCATTCAAGTATGGTGCGATGTAGTCAACTGTTTCAGACGTCATGTAGCCATTCGTCACGAAGGTGTTGAACATTCCCTTTGAATGCGCAATCTCTGCGGTATCATGAGCAAGTTCAACGAAGATTGTGGGCTCCGTATATGTATAAGTAATCCCACCACAGTTGTACCTCTGAGCCAAGTCGACAATCGAAGAGGGGGTCATGCGTTCGCCTACAGGACTCTCTCGATGAGATGAGTGATAGTTCAGGCAGAATTGACAACGAAAATTGCAGCTGGAGGTGCTTATTGAAAATGCATGACTGCCAGGAGCAAAATGAAACAGCGGCTTCTTCTCAATTGGATCTGCAGCCATACCATCGACTAATTCATACACCTTTGTGTAGAGCGTGCCGTCTTTGGCAGTTCTCACACGGCAGAACCCAGTTTCGCCATCATGCAAGACACACCTTCTTGCACATACGTCGCACCGAATTCCAGTCTTCAGCTTTGTCCAGAGTACAGCCTCTCTCATTTCAATATACCAGCCTATACACCGTATATCGGTCTTACGGTACATCAATAGCTCATTCTTTTGCTCTATTTCCGATAAGATTGAGACAGCATTTAAAGGACAAGAAATGCAATAGTGCGCGAGTCAATGTATGCCAGCACCAAAGCAGATTGAGCGGGTCGGTAGTTTATTCAGTACTCTCTCCGACAAGAGCAAGCCCTTTCTCGAAAGATGCACTAAGACAAAGTTCCTTGCCATTGTCGACTATGATCGCGCTAGTGATGAGTATGTAAAGCTTGTAAGAAAGACTCTAAGCACCAAGGGCTTGGGCATTGCAGACGCAGATGACTGCCAAGGAAGCTTAACAGATGTCAAGAATGCGCTAGAGTCATTGCATCTGGATACGGACCTTATGAATGCGCTTGAGAATCTTCGCTCGACATATCTGGAGAGTATGCTCAAACCGGCTTTCAAGCGATATCTACAGAGTGAATCATGTGCGAAGGGGGACATCGAGAAGCTGTACATGAACGCCCTGAAGATAGACAGCCTAATTGAAGTGATGCAGTTCATGAAAAGAATCGAGCGAATTCAGTAATCTCTATTCTTTCTTTGTGCGGACATAATCACGGTGCACAAGGGTACTTCCATCAACTACCCAAGCAATACCCAGCGTTTGAAATTCCTCTGCCCACTTCATAACTATTGCAGGAGCAACTCCAAGCGAGCGAGCTATCTCCCTTATCGACATCTCGCCATGCTCTTCCACCATAAGGAATGCCTTGGTCTTCTCCGTGCTGTCCATCAAGCTCAGGTAGCCCTGAAGAATTTGCTCAGCATGGGCCAAGTTTGACTTGGTTTCCTCAAAATCACCCGTCATCCTCTTTAGGCTGGCTGTGGATCGCTCCAGCTCCGTCTTTATGCGCTCCAGCTCTCTAGCCTTGTCGCCAGACTCATAAGAGCGAAGTCGAGCCCTGAGTTCCTCCATTTCATCTAGCCTTGCTCCGGACTTGCCCATATCGTCCTCTAGCTGACGAATGTTGGTATTGAGCTCACCAATCTCCAGCTCCCTTTGGGAGAGCTTAGTGAGGTAGTCCTTTTCTTTTGCCTCTCCGGCTGTGTTCAGTGCTTCCAGTTCTGCAACCTTCTGTTCCAGAACTTCCTTCGATGTCTCAAGTGACTTCACAGCATGTCGCAGTTCATTGAGGGTCGTCATGTCGGCCTTTGGAGCAGCCTGAAGGCCCATGACCGTGTCCTCCAGATCATCGTTTCGGACCTTCAATTCAGCAAGATTCTTTCGTAGTTCTGCATTCTCTGATTCACGGTTCTCAGTCTTTTTCTTCTCTAGATTCAGTTCCTGTCTGAGCACTTCGACTGTGCTCTGGAACTGCTTCAGTTGAAGTTCGACTTCCTTTGGAACTTCAACGCGCGGCTTCATTCCTAATTCAGAGGAGAGGAATTCAACCTCAGTCGTTGCTCTCTGGGTGTAATCATCAACGTTGCCTTTCAAAGCAGTAAGTTCCTGGAGAGTGAGTTTCATCGATTCGTTCATACTCTCAGTGATGTCGCGCATCTTCTCAAGTATTGGCGTGGACATGCCCGAGGTCAGTGATTCCTCAACTCTTGTGAACTCCTCTTGGACAATGGGTTGGACCTCTGTATCCACAAACATGCTCTGAAGATTGGTCTTGGCCTTGCGCTTGCTCCTATTGACTATATCACCTCTCATGCTCACGAGGTTACCCTTCAGGCCAACAAGAAATGAGAGGACTACAGGTACGAGATCGCGCTCGATTCTATCGATTGTCCCTTCAACATTGGTCATATTCCGCTCTAGAAGGGAGAGACTATCACGTAGCCGCTTAATGCTTTCATCGAGCTCCATTCGGCGGCGAACCTGCGTTGCTGATTCTACACGCATCACATCGCTTGACATTCGCCCGGACTGAATCAGCTCATGCCGCATTTCATCATCAACGCCAAGCTCGGAGAGAAGACCATCAATGACTCTCTTGCTGTCTGCGCCATCGGTCGGTTCTTTGTTTGGATCCTTAGCCATGCGAAAACCTCGCTGCGAATTCCAAGAAGGACAGATGGAATGAAGAGCCTGACAATACATAAATCTATTCGCGGAATGCATCGACCAACAATTTGGACTCTGGATGGCAAAAAGATGCGGCTAAAGATAGAGATGGAGGCAGTTGTACACAATCGAGGCGTATCCAGGCTCAGAAAAGGAGTGATGACATGGCACCTCTTCACGGATATGGACAACCAATTTGTCGAGATGATTGATGTCTTCCCTCCTGCGCGAGTGACAGAGAGAGCTGAGAAGAATATGGTCGCAATCGTCAAGGTTCCGGAGTTGAATCCTGGAGAGAGTTTTTCGCCTACTGTCATTCTCCGAATCGATACAGTTTCACGTGATTGGTTTTTGGAGCCAAGAGATACGCCACAAGAGATGATGGCGAGAAACAGAGGAATCTACTGTAGCATGCAGAAATATTGGGAAACAACTGACGACGTGATTCAGGAGATGTCCCAGAAAGCTGCAGAACGAACCGGTGATGACGAATCGTATGCACGATTGGCATTTGATATGGTCAGAGAGAGTGTGAAACTGAAGACTCATCTTGACCGCAGAATAGGAGCCGCTAGAGCTGCCCGGGAGAGGGAGGGGGACTGTGACGAACACGCAGATCTCTTTGTCGCACTACTTCGTGCAGTAAGAATACCAGCTAGAAGAGTTGTTGGCCATTTCTTTCGAGGAAGTTCAGAACCCGAGGCGCATGCTTGGTGTGAGGTCTTTCTTGAACAGAAAGGATGGGTTCCTGTTGATCCTGCTCTGGGCAACTTTGGCATCTTGAACGAAAACTACTTCTCACGAATCAGGGAGGGACAGGTTTCGGAACGACCCATGATTTCTCTGAAGTGGAGTGGAATCGCGACTGAGCCACCTACAGTTGAAGAGGTCATCAGGATGTCGCTAGTGGCCGATGATAGGGGCTAGATGTTCTCAAGATATCCCATTGCTTGAAGCTGTACAAACAGCTCTGCACCAAAATGCCAACATGAATGCGTGTCGAAGATTGAGCATCGAATCTGGGGAAGAAGGGGAGCATCCAGAGCTGACCGGAGAGTTCCTGCAAGGTGATGAGCCATCATCTCACCATACGCCGATACCTGAGGAAGTGAGTCGAAGAACCTTCGTTTGGTCGATTCTAGGGGTCCAGGCTTGTAATCACATATCTGAACAAAACCGTCCATGTAGCGAATGAGGTCGATATGTCCAGTTATGCTATAGCTATCGGACCATACAGGTACCTCAATGGCAATTGTCTGAGGGTCGTGAATTAGGAATTCCTTCAGAATTCCGTGGTCTGCAGAGAAGCTCAAATCATTGCGATTCTGATGATACTCCCTCAGTCTCAACACGAGGTCATCGTCAACCTTGGATGAGATCGACCCGATTCTCTCGAGCTGCTTTCGAAATCCGACTCTCTTCGCTTGAGGCATGCTCACGAGACGAAGTCTTGAAGCTCTTGTGAACATGGGGTCAGAGAAGAGAGATTCTGGAATACGGCCAGACTGTATTGTCTTGAGGTGGGCCCATAGTGAGGCTAAATCACCAGTTTGATTGCCAAGCCTCAGGTGATTGGAGGTGTTCCATTGGAAGGCATAGGCGACCTTACCGTGTTGATAATCATGTCGTACTATGTCGTCAGAACCTGCAGGCATATCCCTCGTCGTTCTAGTCTAGAGCAGACCTTTTTAATCCATCGAACGAATGAGTCAAAGAAGTGGTGGATGAAGCAAATCATCAGAATGCAATATCGGAATCCCAGCATTTCCAAATGAGAAAGCGACAATTCTTGGTCTACAATTTCATCTGGCCACTGACTGAAACCTGCACAAAGATGTGAGAGGGGAGGGCATGAACAGCCTACACCCTATTTCATCTATGGCGAGGCATTCTCAACTAGCATCTTGATTATCCATCGGAGGTCCTTCTCAAGGATCCCATCTGATGTCTTGAAGACCATGATACATGAACCATCGTAGTTCACAGAGGTCTTGTATGGTGTATTGCTAGGATAGATGAAAATCCCCGTGAACCGTGAAATCGTTCCTCCATACATCCGACCATAATGACCCACTTCTGCCTTATTTTGGAGCTTGTCGCCCCGGAACTCAGCCTTTCTCAGTTCCTTCTTCTCAATATCTGTATAGACAATGTGCTCAACATTGATCTCTAGTGGTTTTGGTGGAGCCTCTGTTGGCTTGACAAGTTTGTCAAAAATGACTCTTCTTGCGTCCTTATTGACAAACAATGGTTCAGCAATGATTTCAGTCAGATCCATCAGAATCTTGCGGAATCTCATGGCAAGACGACCTGATCCCCTGACCTCTGCAACTTTCTCGTCCAGTCTGACAGTTATGTTTCCTCTTTCAATTGTAGAGTATTTCTTGCTTATGCGCTCACCAGCTGCATCGAACTCATGGGCAACGACATTGAAAGCTGCCTTAATGTCGGCGATGACAGTTTTTCCACGGGAGTCGATATCAGCAAAACCAGCCTTGGGCTCCGTATCTGCATTGAAAGGAGCCAAGCCGCTGAAGATACTAGCTAACTGAGCTCCAGTAAGTTTCTTGGCTGCTTCATCATTCAATGTGAAGAGCCGTACTGATTGCCACAATCCGAGGGGCTCAATCCTGGACGGTGGTGATGGATTCTTTGCACTCAAATTGCCTCATCTCACAAGCATGAAGGTCGTAGGATAACAGACCTCTACTTCCACTGGAGATAGCACTTCTTCTGATATAAACTATACATCTAATCCAGAGAATAGCTAGGACTTACCCGAAGACTATGCACATACTAATCCAGGTATGAAAAAGGACTGCTGCTCAGGAAAACCCGAATTCATCCAGAGGTGATTGGCGCCAAACAGAATTTGCATTCAAATAAGGGTCATGCCATTCAATGAAGCAAAAGGATGATATTGAGGTTACAGACTTGGGAAGTCAGAAATGGAAAACCAGGAAGAGAGAACACGCCAATGAGAGTCTTATTCGTACTTGGTTCAGGCGGGCATACAACAAGAGGACTGATACTAAGTAAGCAGATCAATGCTGAGAAAACGTACATGATTCCTTGGGAGTCCGAGGTCACTAGAAGCAAAGTGGGCAGCAACTACTTTAGAGTCCTATCGCCGCGGTTTAGAGCAAAGGACAACGTCCTGATGACCATTCTAAGGACAATGTTCCTTTTCTTGCACAGCTTCTTGATTCTGCTTATAGCTAGACCTCATGTTGTGATTAGTACTGGTTCCGGCCTGACAATACCGCCCTTCTTCTTGGCCAAATTTCTGAGGATAAAGACAATCTACATAGAAAGTCCTAGCAGGGTCTATCAACCATCTATTGCAGGAAGACTTCTCATCGGTAGGGTGGACATGTGGTTGAGTAGCTGGCCAGACCTTCCGGAGCGTTACAGAGGAATCGAGTACAGGGGGATGGTATTTTGATCTTCGTCACAGTGGGTACATCGCTTCCACATGATGAGCTCGTAGAAACGATAGACAGACTGGTGGGTGAAGGAAAAATCAGAGACCGGGTTCTTGCACAGAGAGGGGCAGGGAAGTATACTCCAAAGAACATCGAGCACATCCGGTTTTCTCCAAGCCTTGAGGAGTACTATGATAAGGCAGACATTGTGATCAGCAATTGCGGCGCTGGAACAATCATGGAGAATGTCACGAGAGGCCGAAGGCTGATAGTCATCCAGAATCCAGATGTCACTGGAGGTCATGAGTGGGAGCTTGTGGCGAAGATGGAAAAGGGTGAACACCTGATTTGGTGCAGGAAGACCAATCAGTTGCTAGACTGCATTGACAGGGCTCGTACGATGACGTTTAGACAGTTCAAGCCAAGGCAACTCATACTCTCCGAGATAATCAAAGAGATTACTTCATCGAGATGAACTCAGCCTTCAAATACAATCCCGAATCCGTGGCAGTTCACTTTGGTGTGTTTGCGCTGCTTCCGTTGATTACTTATACAGGAGAGTCTCAACCTGAAATGAGGTTTAATCATGGCTTTTGTCAAACCTGCTGAAACTCACCAACTCTATGGTGAACTAAAGGCCATTGTCGGACAGGAACGAGTGAACGACAAACAGGTCATCATCTCAGCTTATTCCAAAGATGCATGCCACCTTGAAGCAGAGAGACCTGGAATCGTCGTCATGCCAAAGAGTGTAGAAGAAGTCCAAGAGATTGTCAGGCTCTGCGCGCGAAGCAAGACACCTATTGTTCCAGCTGGAGGGAGAAATGGTATCTGCGGCGCCTGCCTGCCCAGGGTTCCCAATGCCGTCATGCTTGACATGGTCAAGATGGACCGAATCATCAAGATCGATGAGGATGTAATGACTGTCACTGTTGAGGCAGGTCTCAGATGGGCTGAGCTAATTCACCGTCTTAATGACAAGGGCTACAAGCTGGGCTTCCGAGGGCCTTATGGCGGGAATGTCGGCACTGTTGGCGGTTCAACGAGCATCAATAGTATCGGATACGCAGCCTCGAAGTATGGACCATCCACTGAGGGAGTTGTGTCTTTTGAGGTGGTTCTGGCCAACGGAGACGTAGTCCAGACAGGCACAGGATGGAATCCCGATGCCCAGCTGTTTGGCAGGTATTCCACCTTCTTTGACATGACCGGCATCTTCAATGGCGACCACGGGACCCTTGGAGTGAAGACAAAGGTCACTCTGAAGATATATCCAAAGGCGGACTGTTACACCTATGGCGACTTCGGGTTCAAGACACTAGAAGATGCCACAGAAGCATTTCTTGAGGTTCAGAAGCGAGGTTTCACAGAGGAGTTGAACCTACTCGTTGATCGTCAGTCCACTGAAACTTTCTTCCCGGGGTTCTTAGGAAAACATCCAGAGATCAATGCCATGTTCGCATCTATTGTACAGGAAACGGATCAGCAACTTGCAAACAGAAAGATGGAACTCATAAGAGAGATTGCTCTCAAACATGCCGGAAAGGATCTGGGCAACTTCGCGTCCCAAATGCACTGGTCCGAGATGTTCAACTTGGTTCAGCCGCTCTACAACAATGGTTTCTGGTTGAATACATGTCACCTACGGCCAATTCCCACAATTCCGATAGTAATGAAACGAATCTGGGCGATATTCAAGAAGTACAAACTGCTTGAGAACGACATCAAGTATATAGCGAGTTGTCTGGGGTCTGAGAGAGCCTATGCCACTGGATGGATTACAATCTTCATTCCAACGAAGGACAAAATGGAGTATGGACTCAAGGTCTGGAATGAGATGCTTGACGCGATAATGGACACTGGTGCCTGTCCGTATTGGATGGGACTTCTTTGGGAGGACCGTGTTCTCAAGAAGGTTCGGAAGCCCTTCATCGATACATATTGGAAGATAAAGCAGGCACTCGATCCGGACAATATCTTTGCGCCAGAGGTGTTTAGGGGAGGTCCGTAAGATGACTATCAAGCTAGAGAATCTGTCAAAGTATGAAAACGAGCTCTGGCTCTGCGCACGTTGTGGTGACTGTTCACTTGCAGACAAGACTGTTGCTTCTAAGCGAGATGTCTATCTTCCCTGTGCAATCAAGAACGTTCTTGGATTTGAAGCGTATGCATCAAGGGGTCGCATAATGATAATGAACGACCTCCTCAATGAAAGGCTACCTCTTGACAACGATATCAGGGACTGGGCCTACACATGTACAACCTGTAAGAATTGCATGGAAACTTGCACAGCCACAGCAGATGGTATCAATCTTCCGGATATGATGGAAGCACTCCGTAAGGATCTTGTGGCCAATAACTTCGACATGCCCAAGCATCGAGAGATTGAAGCATCAATCAATGAGCTTGGTAACCCATACAAAGAGCCCGCCGATAAGAGACTCGCCCTGTTTGGCAAACGCGAGTGGCCTGAAACTGCACCTGTGATCTACTACGTTGGTTGTACAAGCTCGTATCGAGAGAAGGAGATTGCCAAGACTATGGTTGAGCTGTTTGACAAGCTCGGAGTAGACTATACAGTGCTTCCCAACGAGCAATGTTGCGGCTCAGTCTTACTTCGACTGGGGAGAACAAAATCCTCTGCAAGATTAACCAAGTCGAATCTTGCGCAGATGAAAGCGGCGGGGGCAGAAACAGTAGTCACCGCATGTGCAGGTTGCTTCAGAACTTGGAAGGTAGATGTTCCCAAACAGGGATTCGAGTATGACTATGAGATCTTGCACATCACAGAATACCTTGACCGCCTCATTCAGGAGGGCAAGGCAGCGTTTGAATCACCCAAGTCAATAACCGTCACATATCATGACCCATGCCATCTTGGCAGACATGCAGAGGTCTATGAGGCGCCACGTAGAGTCATCGAGGCTGTTGAAAATGTGACTCTCGTCGAAATGGAAACGAACAAGAGATATGCTCATTGCTGTGGAAGTGGCGGGGGCGTGAAGGGAAGCTACGGAGATCTGGCTAACGAAGTCGCAGGCAATCGAATCAAGGAAGCACAAGAAACGGGAGCATCCTTGTTGGTCACAGCTTGTCCGTTCTGTCATAGAGGACTCGAGGATGGAGCTAAGTCCATTGAGAGTGACCTTCCAGTCGTCGATCTCACGGAGTTCATCCTGCCATTCGTCATGCAAGTCAAGAAGAAGAAGGCAGTCAATGAAAGTCCCCTAAAGAAGAAGTTCATGGAGTATCTTGGAAACCATCCGCTCATCTTCGATGGCTTGAAGAAGGGAGCAGTGATTGACTATGACCTTGAGGGGGACAGATTCCATGTGCTCGTAACCGGAAGGAACGAGATTCAGGTGAATCCTGTACGCGCAGAGAACGCCGACGTCGAGCTGCTTTTTGCTTCCAAAGCTGTGGAGGAGTTGATCACGTACAACAGTGAGGACGAATATGCAGCAAGGTTTGGTTTCTTATTCAAGGTGCCCACTGATGAAAAATGGATAAAATTCGTGCTGAGACTCAACATTGTGAAGCTGCTCATGAAAGGGTATCGCAAATTCGCACAGAAAGCAGGACTGCTATGATACGAACTCTAGATGCAAGTAACCAAAGTGAAGAGTTATCTCGGAAGATGATGAAGTCCCTGATGCAAATCCGATTTCAGTTAGCCTATTGAGTCAGGAGATGAAGCGGAATCGATGGTCGACTACATTCTGATAACCAAGTTCTACAACGAACAGAAACGACTCCCGTCCCTGATTCAGAACATCTCTTCGCAGACACTGAAACCAAAAGTATTCGTTTTCATGAACGATGGGTCCAATGACAGCAGCGCGGAAGTCGCTGCAAAGGAGGCTACGAAATATGGTCTCAAGTTTGAGATAGTATCAATGCCTCCGAAGGCTAAGGGAAATCTCGATACCCTTGGTAGGGCTTGGAATAAGGCTCAGCCGCTGTTACGTGTTCTCCTCAGCGACGTGCTCTACGCAGCAACTGCGGATGTAGACACTATTTTTCCAGTCACCTACTTCGAGGGAATGATTGCATACTTAGAGAATCATCCTCATGTTGGTGTTGTGGCCGGCCAAGTTAGGAACCAACCAAAACGTACGTTCCCCATGTTCACTGGGAAAGTATTTCGTGCCAATATCATTAGAAACATCAAACAGTATTGGGAAGTCTCGGCGGACTCGTTCATCAATGTCAAAGCGCTGAACAAGGGCTATAGGCTAGTCATTTTGGACAATGTCACAGTTGAGTCACCGCCAACCCATCTTCATACCTGGAAAGGAAGATTCAGGCAGGGGAGACTCGCCTACTACTCAGGAACATCTCTTTCCTACGTTATTCTAAAGGGTATTGCGAGGCATGATCCACAGTACCTGAGAGGATATTGGTCTGAACGCTCTCGAAAGATCTGGCGTTGCCGAGATGAAGAGGTCCTAGCCTATTATGGAAATGAGTTCAGACGAAGGCTGGTAGATCTGGTCAAGAGAGTCCTCCATCTTTGAGTCGCGCATATGCCATTGACACGCCCTTTACGGAATTTCAGACTGCTGTTTATGAAAAACCCTTAAAGCAGCCAAGGGGCTCGGAGAATTCGTTAGTCGCATCAACCAATAATGGTGACCTGTATTCAATGAGGATTTGCATGATTGATGAGATTGCGAATTGCGCATATCATCTGACAACGGGACTCACTCGAAAGGGCTTCAAGGTCTATGTCATACTTGATACTCAGCGGAAACTGAGTCGACTTCTATTCACCTATGATGTACCGAAAGGCGCAGAGCTGTTCTGGGTCCGACCATTGCCAATTCGACCAAGAGCGTTCGGGCTCTTCTTGCCCATGCTCTTGAGAATTCTATGGCTGCGTCCTCAGATAATCCATGTCCAGTACCTTTGGTCTCAGTTTTTCATAGGATTCATTGCCGCGAAACTGCTTAGGATTCCAATCGTAGCGACTGGACACGGTTGGGAAGTTATCGATGTGCCAAAAGACCCCATCCGTGGGAGAATACAGAAAATATTTCTCAGACGCGCGGACATGCTAATCCTTACAGCGGAATATTACCACAAATTCATGGAGAACTTGGTACCTGCTGAGCGGCGGATTTACATACCTAGGATGATTGACACTGACACCTTTCGACCCGGCATCCCTGCGGAGGATTTGATTGCAAAGTATGGAAACCGTATCGTAACGTTCACTGCACGGCTATTCAAAATCAAGACACCGCATAAGACATTGAAGGCGTTTCGTATTGCTTTGGATGAGTTCCCAGATGCGCATCTCCTCATACTCGGCATCGGCCCTGAAGAGCAGAATATGAGAAAAATGGTAGAAGATCTTCGGATGACAGATAATGTTCATTTCCTCGGCGAAGTCCCGAATACAGAGATACCCAGATACCTGAATGCGTCAAAGGTCGAGGTTAGAGGTTTCAATCCCAAGACTCCAGAACTTGGCATATCTCACCTCGAAGCACTTGCCTGCGGGACTCCAGTCTTGACCTACAATGACTACAGAAATGTAAAAGGCATGATAATATGCTTGGAAGTACCTGAGATTGCCGAAGCTCTCAAGAGAATACTCCGCAATGAACAATATCGGAAGGAACTCAGCAGGGCTGGACGAGAGTACGTAATGTCCATGTTCAGTATTGATGCCGCTACTGATATGACAATCCAAGTATATGAGAGGCTATTGAAGCAACGGGGTTTGAAGAAGAAGGAGAAATGACATATTGCCTGATCGTCAAATGAAACTCTGTTTTGTTTTTGGCACGAGACCAGAGATAATAAAACTATATTCAGTCATGAAGGCAGCAGAGGCACACAAACTCATTAGTCCAATTCTCGTACACACAGGTCAACACTATGATTATGAGATGTCACAGATATTCCTAGAGGAATTGAAACTACCAGAAATCCATCATTTTCTTGATGTGAAATCAGGTCCCCATGGTGCACAAACAGCTTTGCTTCTCACTGAGATTGAAAAGTGT
This sequence comes from uncultured archaeon, assembly GCA_964354495.1. Classification (GTDB taxonomy): domain Archaea; phylum Asgardarchaeota; class Thorarchaeia; order Thorarchaeales; family Thorarchaeaceae; genus SMTZ1-45. Next base: position 131,798 of record CAYHAA010000005.1, read on the forward strand.
TTACTCATGAGTAATCCAGATGCAGTTATTGTGCTTGGCGACACAAACACAACAATGGCAGGGGCGCTTGCTGCGGCAAAGCTTCAGATTCCTATTGCTCACATTGAAGCTGGCTGCAGATCTTTTGATCTCAATATGCCCGAGGAGATAAACAGGCTTGTCGTAGATGCGGTTTCCAGCATTTTCTTTGCCCCTTCAGAAGTGGCAGCCCTAAACCTCCTCTTTGAAGGCAAACCTGAAGACAGAGTCTTTCTTGCTGGAAATACTCTCACTGACATTGTGGAGGAAACGCGAGAAGTCAGAGCAACCATGAAGCTCGACCATGATGAGATAGGAGAATTCAGCGTCGTCTTGACGCTTCACAGACAAGAGAATGTTGACAATAGAAAGAGGTTGGAAGACATCCTGTTTGCGATAGGTAAAATTCGAGGAAAGATTGTATTTCCAATTCATCCAAGGACAAATAGCAGAATCAAGGAGTTTCATCTGGAAGAACTTGTGAAGAAAATCCCTAATCTTAGGCTCATCAAACCGGTGAACTATTTGAACTTCATGAAGATACTTGAGGAAGCCAAGGTTGTGATTACTGATAGTGGGGGAGTTCAGGAAGAAGCTATGTTGGTCGGTACTCCTTGCATCACTGCACGTGATACAACTGAGTGGCCTGAAACAGTATGGGCGGGGGCGAATTATCTTGCCGGAACAGATGCAGAAAACATAACCACACGATGCAACATGATACTTGGGAGAGATAGTCCTTCGCTCCCTCCTTCAGGACATGAAGAATCACTTAATGCGAATGCTGGAAAAACGATCATTGAAATCCTTGTAAGGCTCTGGAAAGGAAATTCAATACATATGCAAAAGCCAGATATGACGCGAGGTCAGTATCCACTCCCCTGGCTCCTTGACACGAGTACTAAGAGCGGTAGATTGAGATGGGCGACACTGACTTTCGATGAGAATGGAAAAGCCATAGTCGATAAAAGGAAAAGAGGCAAAAACAGGGTTGTGAGAAGGATGGATACCTAGAGATGTATCCCCTGTCTAATCACATAGTTCCTCAATAAGCTTGGTATATGCTTCTACAGTTTCAGTGAGGTTGTAATGCTTCTCAATACGATTCCTCGCTCTGATTCCGAGGCTTCTTGCATCATCTGGTTTTGATAGAATATCAGAAATAGCCATCGAAATCTCCTTCGGATTTGATGGTTCTATCAGAATTCCTTCCTGCAGATTTCGTATTACATCAGGTATATTGCCTACTCGTGTAGCAATGCATGGTAACTCCATTGCCATAGCCTCGAGCAGGGCGCCAGGAGTACCTTCTGTCAGTGAAGGGAGCACAAAGATATCGCTGGCACAGAGCAGACTGGGTATGTCCATTCTCTCACCAAGAATATGCAGATTATCCTCAATTCGTAGGGACTCTGAAAGGCTCCTCAAGAATTCCTGGTTCCCCTTTCCGACCAGATAGAAGTGAGCATTCGGGTGCGCCTCAAGAACATAGGGAATAGCTTGGAGCAGGAATTCATGTCCTTTGACTCCCTTTCGGAGAGTCCCGACTGTGATAATTACTGACTTTCCTTCCATTCCAAAATCCCTTCTCAATCTGCCTCGGTCAAAATTAGACGGTGTGAACAAATCGAGATCAACGCCGTTCGGAATTATGACTTGGCGCACTCTGTTAAAATGGAAGCGTGACGCATATGCATTATCCATGAATACGACTCGATCAGCAACTCTGTAAGCCTCGTGCTCTATCCTCTCTACAAATGACCGGAGAAATGGTTGAGACCTAGCTATTGTATCAGCCCAAGCTCCACTCACAAACTGAATCACTCTGGGTCTGTTCTTTCGTTTGCATAGTTCCACTGTTAATAGAGGATCAGGCGTAATCACAGCGTCAAATCTCTGCAAGTAGGTATCTGTGAGAGAACTGACTCTCTTGTCATAATAGATTTGATCCACGAAGGATAGATACACGAACTCAAACAGCTTTCCAAACGGAGGACTCCTCAGACTTGGCAGCGTAACTGTGGGAAGTGGATCGCGGAATGCCGAGCATTTCGGCTTTCTAGGTGTCCTGACAAGGGCGACTATATCCCATTGTTTCTTGTCTAATATGGTGTTGAAAACGCTTGTATACAGAACATCTACTCCACCACGCTCATACGGATACATTGTGCCAAGGATAAGGCACAGCCTTCTATGCGACAAAAGCCTGCTTCAGCCCCCTTTTTCCGCCAGATCTTCTGGTTCTAGGGCGATAGCCAATTGCAAGCCCTACGATATAGCCTATGAGTATCTGGATATACTCCATCTGAATAATCCGTGTGTTTCTTCTTCGCGTCTTCCATAGGAGATTAACGGGAACAAGGAGAACAGTGATTACAGTCGATGTCACCGCTCTCCAAATGGCATGATAGTTCACGAAACCATGTTTCCGCCATACGATCGCACTCCACTTTGAATAATGATATGTCCGCCGAAGGTTTGTACTCTCATAAACAGTATAGAAGGTGGTCACCTTCCCAATGAAATTGTAATCCGCGACTTGCGCGATACGTAGATGAAAATCATAGTCTTCAATCCAAGGAAGGTTGTCATCGATTCCTCCGATTTCTCTAACTAGCCTTGCATCAAACATTGTTGATGACATCGCGATCGGATTTCCCTTCTTCAGAGTGTCATAGTTAATCGTTGACTCGATTCCTGAAGGAACACGCTTCTGCCGCTTTCCGTTAGGATAAACCTTGCACACCAGACCACAGACAGCCCCTGTCATTGATACACCTTGAAAAAGAGTTTCTAGAGCATTCTCCAAATACCAGTCATCACCATCGATGAAGGCTACATAATCTGATTCTAAGACCTGCAAACCGACCTGTCTCGCTGCACCAACACCTCGCCCAAATCCGTAGACTAGCATGAAGAGATCAGGATACTTCATAATGTAACTTTGAACAACACTAAAGGTATCATCGATGCTTGTATCGTAGACAACAATGATTCTTTCGGGCAATAATGTCTGCTGCAATATGGAATCAAATGCTCTTCCCAAAGTTGGGGCACAATTCATTACAGGAACAACTACTGAAATGGATGTCTTTCTGTGAATCAATGAGTTCCACAACTCGTCATCTTTCTTATTCTCTTTCTAGAGGGGTTTTCCTTTGTGCGCGAAGCATCTTTCACTAGATAAACACTGCCTATGCCAGGCCCCTGCCTCACTCTACCTTCTTTTCCATATCCGTCATATCCTGCGAAAAGCGCGCTGTTCTCGATGACGCATCAAAACCGATCGTGAGCCTCTTTCATCTATCAGCTTCTCTTTTGCAGAAGATTCGAACAAGTGTTCTTGTGAGCGGAATAGCTACACGACTTGGAAGAAACAGAGCAGCCTTCTTGATCTCATTTGCAGTCACTAACTTGAGAAATCGTATCGACGCAACATAGATTGTGGTGAACATCAGCAGTATGCAGACTAGCTCGATAAATGGATTCAATCTCGCGAAATGAATTAGGGCTGCAGGTGCAATTGTAGAGAACGAAATGACTGAAACGGGCAAAATCTGACGAATACTGAGGCTGATTCTTGCTTCTCTCTTGACCCATAGGGCACAAACCAGAGCTGAGAAGAAGGAGTTTGATACGTAGCCTATGACAACAAGAATCAACGCATAGTTAACAAAGAAAATCATGAGCAAACCACTGGCAATAGCAGCTAAAATTGAGCTCACAAGCACTTGTTTTGTCTTGGCCATCGCTCCGAGAACAGAGCTATAGGGTCGTAGAAACAGATAGAAGAAGAGTTGCATCATGAGGACTGCAAAGTACTGATATGCCCAATAGTAGTTCGGGAAGACGATTAGAAACACTGCAGGTGCAATAACCACGGACCCTATGATGATGGGAAGAAAGAGGAAGAAAGAAAACCGTATTGTCCACCTTACTTCTGATTCTAACGCCTGAGAGCCACTCCGACCCACCACTCGTGTGTAATGGGGCAAGATTGCATTATGAAAGCCCAGAGTAATGGCATTGATGAAAGTCGTCAGTCTCACTGCAAACCCATACATACCGAGTTCCTCCTGGCCAACATAGTTTTGAAAAATACTGCGAATCAGCAATTCACTGAACAGATATACAAAAATGAATGAGATTATTGCAGGGTATGCAAAATCGACTAGAGGCCTCATTGAATAGAGTGAGCCGCGCAGGCTCCAGATTTCTCGCATGGTATGAGTCAGGAAGGACGCAGTGACAAGTCCCAATACTACCCATTTAAGGAGCAGAGCTTGGATACCCCAGCCCAGAGGTATAAGAATAATCAGTAATCCTTGGCTGAGAATATTACCCACGAATTGACTAAGACCCACCTTTTCGTATTCCAGGAGCCCGGATGATATTCCCACTGTGAATGCTGATAGATTCAAAGCCATGACGCCAATGGAGAAGATTAGTGTGTCAAGAATGGTGTAAGCCGAGCCGACTCCTACGGCTGTGAATACAAACGGTGTGATTATGAACGCAGTAACGCCGCTAACAGGAACAAGAATCAATGAAAGAACAGTTGAGGTCTTGGTGAGATTCTCTAATGAAGACGCATCATCTGCTCCCTTTGCCGCTGCAATATATCGCCCAATTGCCGATGGCAATTGGAATGGCACGATCGTAATGAAGAAGGAACTCATCACATTGAACCATTCGAACACGGCATATTCTTCAGGTAGGATATACTCCCCAATGAGAAATGTGATGAAGAGTCCAAGAATCAGAGACGTGGCCGGGCTTAACGTCAGAAAGATGCTACCCCGTATCACTCGTTGCTTGTCGCCGATAGGAGTAGATTCAGTCTTGAAGTCAGCCATCAAATTCCACCAAAGCACAGATGTATTATTATTAGAATTCAGGAGCGGTTACTGCAGACACCCGAACATAACTTCCTTTCAATCTTTTTGATTGTGTGATGAATGAGCTATCCGACCCAGCATTTCCCTGCTGAGTGTGACTCCGGGGAATCACAATCTGCTGAGCTTGCACAAAAGAGGCTCCTTCAAGATGATGTGCACGACCTAATAAAATCCCATCTTGCTTACAATCGATCTAGCTCGTAAAACGGGCGAGTCAGTGGGGCTCGATTTGCTGTTCTGACTGTACGCTCCTGACAGATTCAAGATAGAGACTCGAAAAGACACATCGCAAGAGATAATTCGTTGAACAGCTCACTGTCAATGGGAAGAGGAATAAATGGAAATAGCTGCTGAAACAGTCCTATTGTTGCTGTCATTGGGGATAGGTTCTCTCTTGCGATACATCCCTCACTTAATGTTTAGATATCCAGCGACTCCAGACGCGTATTTCTTCATGAACAAGTTTAAGGACCCTAATTATGAATCAGAAGAGGTCGACTACCCCAAGCTTCTCTATCAGCTGTTCCGATTATTCCTACGGGACAAGAAGGAAATTCCAGACCGTCTGATAAACAAAATGACTCCTCTCTTTGATATGCTTACAGCAATCATCCTCTATGGGATTCTTAGACCAGCCTACGGAGCAGAAACGGCACTTGTGGCAACTCTGCTATTTCTAGTGACTCCATTCACAGTAAAGCATGGTGTCAGTCTGTCAGGGCGTCCATTTGGGCTCTTGCTCTTTACAACATCTCTGCTGTGTCTAACATTGCCATTTCCCCTCAACTGGTTCGCTGCCCTTCCAATGGCACTGGTAATGCTCTCACATAGGTTGTCAACTCAGACACTGTTCTTTGTCTGTCTTGCTTTTGCGCTGCTTGACTGGCAAGTTGGCTTGATTCTAGTTACTGGATTCCTCATTGCAATCCTTGCTTCGAAAGGCGAATATCTGAGGATTCTGAGAAATCATGTATTAACAATCAAGAAGTACATACAAAGCGGCCACTATCCGAATCAGCGACTGATGGGACTGATTCTTACGCCTTCAGTTGCGGGTTATGCAGTCTACACTAGCATTCTCTGGCTCCAGAACTTCCTAGTGTTTCCGATGCAACTTGGCAACTTCACGATTTACAGGGTTGTTGTTGTGGACTCCCATGCCGAACTCCTCTTCTTCACTTGGAGCGCAGTGTGTCTGGTGCTGCTGCTGGCATGGATAGCTGGCGAGTCATTTAGACACCTCTATCTAGCCGCAGCGCCCTTCGCCTTCTTCTCTGCACACATACTACAGAATGGGTCAGTATTCCAGGTCCTGATGTTTCTTCTGTTGCTCGGTTCATTCGGATTGTCACTATACTTTGTGGTCAGATACGAGCACTTGGATAGTGAGTTCGTTGCGATGCTTCGCCGTCTAGGAGAAGTACACGAGCCGGTGCGATTCGTAGTCCCTTATAAGCTGCTTAGAGCAGCGGAGTACTTCTCAGACAAGAAAGGGATAGCCATGCACTTCCCAGAACTCAGCAAGGATGATGTTTCGAAACGTCTGGTCGAGGAGAAGGTTACCTATGCAGTCATAAACTCTCAAAACCGCGAGCATTTCCAGAGCTGGAAAGAAATCAGTCACGAGGGAAACTGGTCCCTACTGGAGCGAGAGTGATTCGGCAGATGCGATTGGTCGATACTCACTGCCATCTAGAACAGGCGGAGTTCGACTCCGACAGAGAAGAGGTAATCAGGAGAGCTTCAGAGCAGGAAATCGTAATCATTAGCTCAGCGATATCTGTCGACGACTATGAGAGGAATCTGGGCATCGCACAGAATCACAAGAATGTGTATGCATCACTAGGACTAGATCCCATGATGCATACTCAGGTGGAGAAGGCGGTACAAATGATACACGTTCATAGTTCTGAAATTGTAGGCATTGGAGAAACCGGAGTTGACCACTATCGAGAGAGAGATCATGCTGAGAGAGTGAAGCAAGAAACTGCATTTGTAAAAATGATTGGTCTCTCCAAGGAACTTGGTCTTCCAATTCAAGTCCACTCGAGGTCTGCAGGCGCCGCAGCTATATTGCTGCTGCGAAAGAATGATGCACAGGATGTACACATGCATGCATTCGACGGAAGGGCAGGTCTGGCTAGAGACACTTCAATGGATCTGGGCTACTATTTCTCGATTCCAACATCAGTTGTGCGTTCTCCCCAAAAGAGAAAGCTCGTCAAAGCAGTTGCACTAGACCGATTGTTGCTTGAAACCGATAGCCCTGTCCTAGGTCCAAATAGAGAAATCAGGAATGAGCCCTCAAACCTCCCGATAGCCCTCAGAGAGGTCGCATTAATACTGGGAAGAAATGAAGAAGAGATGCGTGAGATCATCCTTGAAAACACACTCCGCCTGTACACAGGAATCGGCGAGATGTGATACAATCGGCAAGCACATACAAGACCAGTTTTAGCTCGGCAATGATTCTGAGTAATGCGATTATGCCAGAAGGAGAAAAAGGACTGGACACATTAGGGCACGGGGTAACAATATGATTAGTTTACATAGCTCAATTTTTATTGCCGCTGAAATCTCTCAGAAATATCAATAAGCTTGCAGAAGCACGGAGGGTCCATTACAATGTCGTTATCAACGATTCTCCTCATTGGCGTTTCTTCGTGCATTTGGGCATTTACAGCATTATCACTAAAGAAACAACTTCGCTTCGCAACATTGTTATTCGATTTGCTTCCCTACTATCCACTATTGGAATTATCAGCAGCAGTCTGTTTCACGATTGGATTGTATCTTTGGCTACCGTTACTATATGTAGCACTTCTCGCCAGCATAGGATGGATGGCGACTCTCCTATTGACGTATCTCTTCATAGAATGGCGAAAAGGATACAGTATAGATCAATATCGATTGTTCTTAAGAGCAATCATAGACGAGAGGTATGATATTCTCCTCTTCAATGACCACATAGATGGTGATTTTGAGAAGAATAAGGTAAGTGTCTTATTAAGGCATGATGTTGACATTTCGCTGCCCCGAGCCAGAAAAATGTATGAAATTGAAAAGGAGGAAGGAATCAGGTCGACCTACTTCTTTCGTATGCATGCAGAGAGGTATAGCCACGAAGAAGCGATACCACTAATTAAACAACTTCAGAATGAGGGGTTTGGCATCGGTATGCACTACGACATGCTTTCATTCACAAAAGGGGACAGAGAGAAAGCAATCGCATTGTTTAGAGAAGACCTACTAAGACTACGAGAAACCGCGACAACGCATATCGTGTGTCCTCATGGACATAGAAAATACAAAAACCGCGAAATTTGGTCGGAACTGGATCGTGAGTCACTTCAAGTTTGGTCAGCCTATGATATGAAGTATGACATATACATCAGCGATGCCGGCGGGAAGAGAATAATTGACTCACGGGGCCGACATATCCTTGGAAGAGTAGGCGAAACGAAGCCAGGGCAAGTCGTACAAGTGCTAATTCATCCGGATTGGTGGTTCTAGCAGAAGCCAAAAACGGAGATTGCTTTGCTAATCCGACGAATAACAGTATTTCGAGAAACTGTTCCAAGATGGAAAGTACCGAAGTCTTCTGACCACAAGGCTAGCTGAAGCAACAAGAAGAGCAGTCAAATCACCGACCCCGGCACAGGTATCTGAAGTTGATAGCGAGTTCCTTTCTTCTTTGGAAACTGGTTTCATCTAGGAGCGTCAGCTCATATTCGCGAAAGAGCGCATTGAGGGCGATACTGCTTAGTGCTATCTTACATCTGGCCACAATGAACCATCAAGGCTTCTGCTAGGTTTGGCGATGAAAATGGAAAAGAGGAATAAGCCTGCGAATCTGCCCACAGGACTTGAAGAAGTTGCTGGAAGAGTGCATAGAGATGAGGAGGAGATTCATAAAACTCTATGATAGAGCATTATTTGTCTGTACTCAAGTGTTAAAATCAGGTGATATGATTCATAGAAGCGCAGCAATTCAAGACGGGTAGATCTGTGATGAAGTCGGGAATCGAGGAACAAGTCAGAAAGATGGTAAAGGCCACAACAAGCGAGGCAGCGATAGAAGAGTGGAAAGATGCCTCTGACAATCAGGATGCTCCTCTATACAATTATAGAGGAGATCACGTCGAGCAAGTGGTTCAACTAGCTAAACGTCTTGCCTCAGAAACAGATGCTGATATGGAGGTGGTCATTCTTGCTGCTTGGTTTCATGATTATGCTAAGCCAGGTTTGGGGGGAGTATCCATAGGAAATCATGGAGTAGCAAGCGCAAAGTTAGCAGAAGACTGGCTCAACAAGAATGGATTTGACCCTTCGATTGTAATCAGAGTCTGTGATGCCATAAAGAAACATGTCGGCCTTACATTAGAAAAGCCTATCGAGTCAATTGAGGCGCAGATAATATGGGAGGCAGACAAAATCCACAAACTAGGATTAATCGGACTATTGCAGTATGTATTGAATGGAGTTCGGATTAAACCCGGCAACAGCCTCGGGGATTTTCACCGTGAGCTGATTGAGTTTCTCCCACTGGCCTCAAAGATTGCAGAGAGTATGTTTACGGAGAGGGGGAAGGTACTTGCCTACGCTAGACTAAGGACACTGCAGGACCTTGTGAGAATACTCGGAATGGAACTGAATTCAGGCGCATAGGAGCCTAGATGAGATGAAAGAAGAAATCAGAACAGTTGGAATCATAGCCATCGGCAACGAAGTGTTGGATGGGCTTGTTCTTGATACTAACTCTAGTTGGATGGAAACCAGACTCGTTAGATTGGGCTTGCAGATTAAGAGACTCGTGTCTGTGAGAGATGACCTGGATGACATTGGTCGAGCCTTGGCATTTGCCAGAGAGGTATGTGATGTCATTATAACATCTGGAGGTCTCGGACCAACGCATGATGACATGACACTGAAAGCAATTGGTAAGGCTCTCAACCGCAGAATAGTTGAGAATCAAGAGGCATTAGAAATCGTGAGGCGCCAATACCAGAGCCTATTCGAGAGAGGCATCGTGGATTCACCAGACATGACCAATTCAAGAGTCAAGATGGCACAGATACCAGAGGGTGCAGTTCTACTCGATAATAGAGTTGGAGGCGCACCAGGAATAATGATTCAAGAGGTAGAGTCGACGATTTTCTGCTTGCCTGGCGTTCCTAGTGAGTTGAAGTTCATCTTTGAGAATTCGATAGTTCCATGGATAAAGGAGAGAGTCAGATCGAGTTTCTATGAAGAAGTAGTCGAATTCGGAATGCACGATGAGTCCGTGTTTGCTCCAGCAATTGACGCAGTTATGAAGAAACATCCGGGCGTCTATGTGAAATCGATGCCGAAGACCTATGGGACCACGAAAACTCTACGAGTATGGGTTTCAGCGAGGGGAGAAGTGCTGAGTGCTGCAAAAGCCCAAGTGAGAGATGCAATAAGAAGTCTAGAAGAAACAACAGGATTATCTTCATCAGCTGTTGATGAGTGATTTCTCGACTGCCGATAGATATATTCCTGCGTTTGGATGACAATGGAAGCTAGGAAGCGACTGATTTGCAGGTTGATTTCAATATTGTCTGGGAGGACATCATCGTCTTCTTCATTGCTGTGATTTATGCAGTCATCATTCTCGTAATCGCTGACGTTGGCCGGAGAAAGATGCATCTTGGATCCGACTTCACACGGAAGATTGTACACCTGTTCGCAGGTGCTGCAATCTGGACAGTCCCCTACTATATTCATCCGTGGGTCGCTACTCTTGTTGCCCTCACTTTCGTGGTTATGCTCGGACTGGCAAATACTGAGAGATTTGGCCGGTTCTTTGCAGCCATGGCAAGACCAGAGGACCTGGAACATGGAAGTGTGCGAGGCCCGTTCTGGTATGCAGTATCTATCACAGTTCTTACAGCAATATTCACATTCACCGGGTATGACGAGTTCTATTTTGTAGCCGGTGCCGCCATAATGATCATGATGTTGGGCGATGGCATGAGCGCTCCTATCGGAATGAAATACGGAATAAAACATACGAAGGTGATATTCGGTTCAAAGAGAAGCATCGAGGGTTGCCTTGGCCTCTTCGTCTTCGGATTCATCGGAGCGATGATTGCTTTCTGGTGGTTTGGAATCTACAGTGATCCTATATTTACGTCGCCTGCGGGCTATCTCAACATGCTGCTACTTGCTTTAATTGGAGCTTTCACTGGAACCATTGTTGAGCTCTTCAGTCCCAAAGGCACGGATAATGTCACGTTGCCGATGATAACCTGCCTAGTGATGTTCTTGGCTGCAATGCAGATGGGACTGCTAGTATTCTAGAATCTGTTCAGCAAGGAGTGCTGCAGAACTGCGCAGAGCTCTTGCAGAACTACTTGATGACCGGTAACGGCTCATGCATTACCGACGCTATGCATTCGCTGTATTGAAGAGAGAACTGCATGCCAACGCTGACTCGCTTGACCTCATCTGATATGCAATTACGATTAGCAGGCCAACCAACTCAGCATCCTCTTCTTCTTCAGGTCTCTGCAAAGAAGATACGCGCAGTCCCCTCGAAACGTGATAAAGCAGAATCAGTCACATCGTTGCCGGAAGCATCGACAACATACCACGCGTTCTTCTTGAGATTCTGGGCGAACGGCCAATCATCCAACAATGCCTTTCTGACAGTGACATCCTCCTTGCCATATATGAGCACTTCAGATTTGGAGTCCTCATGGACAATGACTCGGGTATAGAGGTCATCAGGAGGCTCGCTTGGCTGCATGTCGCGGTGACATGGCGTGACCCATGATGTATCGAGGCATATCAGCGTGGGTGCAATGATCATAGTGAACACCACAAAGAGGAAGAGACCAGTGATTATCACGAGACCAGGATCAACATCAATCACTCCATGTCGAGCCTGCTCCGTAAAATAGATAGTCAGTATGAAGATGATGGCACCGATTAGTAGCAATAGTCCGGCGCCTTTCATGAAATAGCGGTTCTTGGGACGAATCTCTCCTAACCTCAAAATGGATTCCACTTGAAGGGTTAAGAACCTTGTCAGGAGTCAGGATGCCAGTGCGGAGGTCTTAAGCTGTATCAGACACCACGAGCGACAAGTCGATAATAGTAAGTAGCTCCTGCTGTGTCACTCGTGCGCTCAATACGTAATACCTGTCCAGGTACAGCGCCAAGAACTCGCACAGCCGGATCGTCGTGACTAATCCGAGGAAGTTGAGTCTTTGTGATCTTGTAGTGATTTAGTACAAGGTTGATTTCTTCCTCAGATGCTATTGAATGAGGGGGGACAAGTTCGTGCTCAAACAGGTCAAAGGATGCATAGCCGCCTTCAACTAATTCAACTTTTGCAGAGCTTGCTTCCTTCTTGGCAGCAGGGGTGAAACGCAGCCCGCCCACAAGCATGCCCCGTTGAGCTTCGACTTCCTCCATTTTGCTTGCGATCTCTTTCACAAAGGCAATACCAATGACCTTTGGTTCTTTGAGAATCCAAACAACGTATCGAGATATTTTTTCGCCCTCTCCTTTTGTCGGGTACATCACATACTTGTCTTCATATTCAAAGAGCTCTGTGGTCTTGTAAGCGCGAAGATTCAGAAGGCCCCTAGTCTTGACAACATGAATAGGCAGTTCGAACATAGAAGGATACCCCGAGGACTTTGATTGGCGCCGCTGCAGGAGATATAAACATTGTCAAGTGTTCAGTTGAAAGATGAAGAATACTGTACTAATAGCTTGGTGCAATAACGAGAAGACGAATCAGTCATCCTCATAGAAACGCATCGGCTTTCCGCAGCACACGAGAGTACCGACTCCAGACTTCTTCACTTCAATCACTTGTTGACAGATATCACAGACATAAATGCCGCCTTGTTTGCCCATGTTTCATTTCTCCGAATATCTCAATGAAAACCATAATCTTGTCCCGTTTTTATGGATTTCTGACCTACTTGATAGCTTTATTATGCTAATTAGCATCCCAGAAACGCCTAATAGTAGATGGGGCGAAGATACAAATACTTCGATTGTGCAGAGGCATATTGACAGGCAAGAGGCGATATCCGTGGCCGGACTAACAAAAGGAATGATTGCAGATGTCCACCGGAAGAAGGAGATTCGACTTCCAGCTGACTTCTTTCAAAATGATGCCTTACAGGGTCTAAAGGCTGCGATGGTGATCTACTTCGAGAGATCTGGTGAGATTCGGCTGATTCCTATGACAAAAGAAGGTGGAGCTCGAGTACGGCTCGAAGTTGAAAAGGTCAACCCAGCTCTCATGCAGACAATGACCCAGCTCTTCAAGCAACATGACCTCAAAGTGCTGTTCACAACAGGCTTCTGTTTTGAGGAGAACAGATGCATCTATGAGGTATACTTCGCCGCTGACGACATTAGAGCCAAAGAGCCTGATATTCGAAAGACCATCAACAGCATTCCAGGTCTCTACGAAAGCGAGTTTGAAATCCTTGAAATAGGCCAGGAATGGTAATAGACACTTCGGACGTCTTGCTGTTAGACAATCGCAAAAGACTTACTTGACGACCTGTAGTGCAACATTCTCTTTCACATTTGTTTCAACGACTTTCAGCTTTACCTTGAGCAGAGACTCCAGATAGCCACGTATGAATGGTGCTGGATAGAATGGACTACTAATCACGATTAGACCCTGTTCAGTATGTGTTATTGATCCCCACCCATTGTCCTGTAGCAGACCTAGAACCAGATCTCGGCTACCGACTTTCCCGGGGTCCTCTCCGTGAATCAATCGTACAACATCAGCAACAGGTGATTGAGCACCAGCAGTGAGCCCCAATTCGTATTGGTCAGAGGGAGTAAGTTTAGAGAAGAAGAGAGAGGATATTGCTTCCGATTCAAGAACTGCTCTTGAGGTGTTGACATAGATGCCTCGCTCATTCCATTTGTGCACGGTAAAATCAAGAAACCACCGAACTGAGTCCTCAATCATCTGAGCCCGAGACCGACCAGCTCGATCCTTGACAAGGTCATCAATATGATTCACTAGGGATTGAGTCATTGTAACACTGATGATCTTCTTTTTCAGAAGTTCGTTTATTTCTTCGAGCTGTGCCTTCTCACTTTTCGGAAGCTCAGCTGAATCGTCGTTCTTGTCCTTACGAATCTTCTTGAGCTTCGCTTCCAATTCTGTCTTTTCTCTCACTAACAACGATTCCTCGAACCTAAGCGACAAGGGTAAGGTTACCTCCTGGTATTAGACTATCAGTAAGTACTATCAAGTCTATTAGATTGTATTCGAATTAAGTAGATTGCATGCAGACCTACTATATGAATTCTTTGGGATATTCTCCTGGTCGATATGAAATTTGTTCAATAGCCGCCTAGGAACAGCAATAGACCTAGCTGTGTTCAGTCTGACGAGCTTGCATTAGTCATGGAAAGATTCATTGGCGCTGAGAGCACAGAGCGAGAGATGATGGATGGCTTACTGTGAACTCTGGCTAGAATCGATGAGGGGCATGTCCACCTTTCGTGTAGCACTTCTGGCGCCGGAAGGGTTTGATCTCCCAGAGGGCTTTTCTCTTGCTGAAGTTCAGAAGAGTCGTAAGAAGAAGCTGTATCTGTCTGAATGCATAGTCGGAATCAAGGCTGCAAAGAAGGAAATCGAGGCAGCAGCACAATTCTATAGTGATCGTAAACTGAAGTTCTTGTTCTTTAGGGAGATTAGAAAGCCAACAGAATAGGAGTGAAAAAAGAAAGGTAAGAGGGGTCTGACCCCTCTATAGCTCACGGCCAGGGTCCGATACTGACCAATGACGGATTGAGTATGATAATCACGCCGACCGCAATGGCTGCAAGTCCGACAATGACACTGACTGGAGCAGATGCGAATATCTTGCCTATCAGCTCGAGTACCTTAATGATCACTCCGCCCAGGACATATGCGACGCAGAATATGATGAACCCAATGACTAAGAGGCCTTTACCAGATGTTAGCCATGCAACATAGGTGCCTATCACCGGAGTCGAAACATAGGGAACCAAGAATCCGTAGATTGTTGCAGCTCCGAAGATGGCAATAGCCACAGCAAACAACAAGGCGAGTGGGAATTTCGAGAGCACTCTCATGACCAGAGAGAATCCCATCAGGATTAGCACACCAGCCACAATTGTTGCTCCAGGTTGGACTGTCCAAACAACGTATCCAACGAAGATATCCAAGATACCCACAAAAAAGCCCAGATAGGTTCCAATCGCTACTAGAAAGTCAAAGATCGAACCCAGAACCGGGATAGGATCTGTTATGTTTTCTAAAAGCCATATTGCCAAAAGACCTCCTGACAGTATGAGCACCCATGCAAGAATCCAGTTATCCTGGAAATAGCCCATAATCTCAGGAAGGGTCCAATCAAGAAATGGGATTTGAAGCATTTTAACACCTCATCCTAACTAAACTCGCATTACATCTAGCTGCAAATAAACTCTGCTACACTAGAGTCAGGCCCATTAGTCCAGAGGAATAGGCAAATGCAATCCAGAATATCAGCCCACAGATGGTGGCCATTAGAACTGGACGTGAACCGCTAACCATTCGGGTGTTCTGGTAACCCATCGAAACTGCTGTGACTCCAAGAGTGATAAGGAGCGGGGCAATATCAATTGCAGAGAGAGCCCCAGGCGACCATGTTGGCCCCTGAGTCAGAAGAGAACCTATGAAGAGGAAGGGAGCGAGTGAAGCAAGCATTCCTAGCACTGCAACACTTGTCAAGGTCAGCAAGTAAACCTTCATTCTCTGAGCGGCAATTATACTGTCTCTCTCTTTGGCCACGGCAGACCTCTTGATGAGACGGGCGGCAATCCTTGAAATCCTCTCGCCAGAATCTTGAGTTGAGGTTTCGCACATCAATGCGATCATCTTGAACATCTGCGAAACTCTCTGACCAAGGGCAGCCTCCGATGCAATACTCATGGCCTCAGAAATACTGAGATGTTTCTGATAGACACCATCGACAGCAAGGTCCACTAGTTTCTGCACTGCCGGCTCCAAATCATCACGGACGGCCGGTAATGCGACCTCCAGTGAGTCGCCTGATGTGAGGCGTTGTCCTAGAAGGATCAGGAAATTCAGGAGTTCGTCATACTCACCGATTATGTCCTTCTGGGTGGGAGGGAGTAGAGAGTCATCTTTAGGTCTATCAAAGTAGGCCGAAAATTGTCGTGAGAATCGAGTCCTAAGTAGAATATTGAAAAAGATGAAGAATGGCACAGCCAAGAGAACAGCAAGATGAGTCGCATATCCTCCGAGGGATATTGCCAGAGTGAACATGATAGGGAGGTAAGTCACCAGGGCGGCCACGATCAAGAGCCTGCTCTCTAGTTCCAAGTTCTTCTGCCGGAGCGCAAGGTCAGCCTCAAAAGACTCCCCGGAAATCTCGTCCAGAAGATCAGTCTTCCTCTCAAGTGATGCGATAATTGTCGTGAAATAGCGCCTAATGTCGTCCGAAGGTTGGTCTTTCGCAAAGTCCATCAGGCATGTTTCAGGGGGTACCCCTTCTGCAATTAGACCGAGTATGTGTCGGAACACCTTCGAGAGGTGTGGATGATTGGACTGCGCTACCATCTCAATCGCATCGAAGACTGTGCCATGGGTCTGGAATACAAGTATGAACTGCTCAAAAACAATGTCAGCCTCCTCAGAGAGTCCAAGCTTATAGCTGTTCATGGCAGAAACAGGGTAGGAGATGACAATATAATAGATCACAACCGCCAACATTGCTGAGAGAGGGATGGCAATGAGAAGATTTAACCTGAGCAGTAGCAGTGTCGTGACTGCTCCGAAGAATGTCACTGCGGCAGAGAGATACGCTGCAGAAACGACGCCCTGTGCAGTCACTGCCATAAGCGGTAGGAGAAATCGAACAGCTCTTGCGAGCTCTCTGTTATCCGTCTTCCTAGTAATCCTTGAGAAGGGGGGGACCTTTGAACTGTAATGACACAGTCGCTCGTATAGCACCGCTCAAGTCCTCTACTGACAGTGTCTTCTCTGCTTCTCTTAAATTCCCCGATGGACTATTCCGAACAAAAAAGAGAGGAATGTCCCGTGGACTTCGTTGGACAGAAATCCAGGGGACACCTACAAGCAACCACTATCGTTTGCGAATGATATAGACAACTACTAGCACCCCTACGACCGCAAGAAGCAGAACGACAACTCCGCCACCGCCGCTCCCAGCAGCAAGATTCGTATACGCGGTGTATACAGGGTCCTGCTGGATACGAAGTGAGTTCCACTCTGGGAATGTGACAGCATACCACCAGTTGCTATTATGGAAGGCAGTGCCAGCAACAGCATGAGAGGCCATGTCGCCAACGGATGTATACACTGACCTGATTTGGGCAGATAGTCCATAGGCCATGTGCGCAAATATCCAGCCAGACAGAGGAGCTTGCCAAGCAACGAGGATGAGGTCACTCAGACGCGCGCCCAGCAGAGTGTTGAGTGCAGTCTCATCGTCAGAAACTGTTATCCCGGTTGTCTCATTGATGAGGGCATAGTTCCTTCCTAGGCCTATGTCAAAGGCACGCTCATCATCATTTCCAACTCTGATGCTGATGTCTTCGTCCAAAGGCGTTGTACTAGTCGGTGGTGTCAAGACAGTTCCTGTTTCAGTCGCCACTGTGTACTGAGAAGTGAAGATTGATAGGTAGTGTACAGCTGAAATTTCCAAAGAATCTGTAATGAGTTCAGTGGGTGCGGTTTCATTACCTAGGAACTTCATCTTGTTGACCTGACCTATTGTGTACAGGGTTTCAGCACTGACTTCGCCAGCCTCACCGATAGTAATGTCATATTGGATGGCAAGTTCACTGATCAGAACTGTCAGAATGGGCAGGGCCAATGAGATCCAGAAACCCAGGGGATTGTTGGCATCGACCACACGACAGGTCAAGTTGTAGTATCGCATACCAAAGCGATAGTGGCCGTCACTGATTTTTGTCGCAGGGATTGGTTCTACGACTGGCGTGTATTCAGGCCAGGTGGTATCTGAAGCCAAAGGTACGATGTACCAGGCTGGTTCATTTCCCACATCAGGTAGGTCATTACTGCCGTACGTTTCATTATGTACCAGCAGGAATGCGAATATGGCACCGATGAAGACCTCTCTGTTCTCAGGGGTCTTGAAATACATGCCGAACAACTGGTATGGCAAGATTGCCTGAGTACCATCTGTCCTGTTGGCGTTGTTGAATGCAATGAGAAATGACGAAAACTCGCCTACATGCACAAACGATGCTGTTAGGCTTGCATTGGTTCCATCTTCCGCCTCCACTCGAATTGAGCTGTTGGTCCAGTACTCTTCCTCGAAGGTGTGGCCAAAAACAACGGCTTCATCACCAGCAGTCCAAGCACCAGACACTGGCATCGTGGCGAATGGGAGCACAAGAATCATCAAGACCGATAAGGTCAGGATTTTACATTTAGTAGCGTGCATATGAAACTCTCGAATCAATGTACGGGTTTCAATATTAAAAACAAATGCATGATAAATCCATAGACAGTCATTCAATGAAATCAGCAAGTTTCGTCTGGCTTCTGTACTCCTGGTAGAGCTTGCTCTTTTTGAGCCATCGGTGGACTGGGTTACGCAGGTATTTCCCAATCTCTGCAGTTGCCTCATCCATAGTCTGTAACCTCTTGACACCTCTATCTAATGCTCGTTTTGCTATCTCACGAAATCGCCAGACACCAAGAGGAATCCATTGCTGAGGATCTGTTTCCAAGAAGACAATCACTCCAGATTGCTTCCGAATACTAACGAGATACTCCAGAGCTGGCAAACGGGTTGCATAGTAGGCTCCAACGACATCTTTGGCATAATCCTTTCGTCCTTTTCCGAATTCATAATCATTGATGATCGTTGGATTCAGGCCTCCGAGCCAGGACTCCATAGCTTCGAACTGCCAGCCACCCGGATAGAAGAGCATAGCAACAGTGTTCCCAAGAGCCTGATCGATACTTACCAAATAGTCGTTGATTGAGGAGTACCTCAGCACTTGTCTGTGCAGGCGACGACCGACAATGTCATCGATGGCAGTGATACTCCATTTGGTAGGAACCAGTCTTCGCTTCTTTCTCTGACCTAGGACACCAACAGAGAGGAGACGGGTGATATGTTCTTGACGAATGCCATCTTTGAAGAGGTCCATAATGCCGCCTACGGCCTTGAGGTCTGTATCTGATGTGACCCTATCAACCACCCTCGGTACCTTGGGTTCATCCTCGAGTCGGAAGATATCAAGTGGCGCTGAGGGGCCGATGGGCAGAGTCACGTCAGAAAAAACCGTCGTGAAAGATGGTTTCTTCAGTAATGTTGCTTCAGAATAGAGAGCAGACTCTGACAATGCAAGTGTCTGTGTTTCTGCGAGGTCTCGAGGAGGATCTACTGCAGCATCCACAGGCATTAGTTTCTTCGTTCGTACAAGACTGAATCTGAGTGCCAGGATCTCATCAATGGTCCTATCGAGCCAAAGATCAGGCCGCTCCATGAGTGAAGCTTCATCAACCCGTACAGGAGGGATTAATGGCCCTGCCAACACCTTGGGATAGCCAGTTTCTCCTATGAATAGAGAGGGAGGCGAAGCGCCGACTAGTTCGTTTCCCTTGAAGGCATCATCAATCTGAGCAAGAGCCTTCGCGCGCATCAGCAACGGGCAGGGTCTGACACCACAGAGCGCTCTATGTCCCATGCACTTCGAGCACACCCGCTCATCATAGGATGCTCGCTTTGGAGTCTCCGGTGCTGGAACTAGCTTTGTCTGGGGCATTGCATATCAACCGAGAGCGCCTATATCGATACCGAAATTACAGCATATCCTTCTAAGGATTTGGACCTATATCTATCTCTCACAACCGCCGAGTGTCTAGAATGGCTTGAGAAGCCATATCCTCCTGGTCTCGTAGAATAACACTAGGATGGCAATCACACTCAAAGCGATATACATGAAATCTTTCCCGCTGGGAGGCCACGAAAGGAAGAATATTCCATAGAGGACGAGCATGGCTAGAAACAGTGTTCCTAGAAACAAGAACCTCGGAAGAAGTCTAGTTCCGAACTTGATGAATAGAGAGAGTGAACCTACACGAATAGTCCTGGAAATCGAATAGCTTCCGAATTCATCCTTCTTGACAAGATCAAGTTCTGAGAGTTTCGTAAGATGGTGAAGAGCCAGACTCGGGCTGGAGAATCCAAGAGCCCTCTGAATATCTCGAACGCCCATCTGTCCTTGAGAGAGAAGAAGGGCGTAAACGCTCATTGTACGTCCCTTCAGGAGCTTGTCTATAACATCCTTCTCTGAATCAGTGCTCACAATCTAACCACCACGAAATGTCTGTTCTGCTCTCTTGTATGTAACTCAACATAAGATAAAGTGGATGGGCGCAACAGCCCATCATCACGCATCCGGATAACTCACTGCCGTTGTTATCGCTGTGTAGAGATTCTGAAGCGGCATGACAAAATGGCCATTGTCGACAAGCCAATAACCAGTCCCCCACGAAAGCACTGGTGGAACAACTCTATCTTCAAAATCCCCGCTCCACGTGCCATTTACTATGTACACGAATCCGTCAGAACTGGTGAATCCGACGTTGAAACACGTATTGTCATTGAAATAGGCAGTCATATAAAAATCAATGGGCCAAGTGTGTGGCCAATAACCAGTTGGGTGACTAGCTGCCTGTTCCATCTGACCAATTCCGTCATCAATGAGTGAACCACTCAGGCTATTCCACTCGATCTTAGTGAGTGTTCCCTTACCTATGATATTGTCATCGAATGGCGAGAATAGCACATTGATCTCACCGCCCGTTTCATTCTCGGTCATGTAGACTGCGTCGACAAATGCTCCAGGGTGAGCCGCATCGTAATAGTCTGAGAGATTCATGTTGACAAGAGTTGAGTTACACATCCAATAGAAGACAACATTATCCCTCATAGAATTGAGATACAGTGCAGCCTTGGCACCAAGTCCAGCAACGGGATTTGTCGATGTGGTCGTTGTGTTATTACCGCCATTGCCAGGAAGATTCACCGCAACAATGAAGACACCAGTGGTGATGATGACTGCGACCAGCACCGAGGCAAGAACTTTATTTGATAGCCCAGTTTCGTAGCTTTTCAATCATTTCGCCTCGGTATATATGTCCCCCGCAGAGATATGACTCTACGTTTTGTACAGCATGTACAATGATTTGTACAGGGTCTTTGATGTTGTCACAAGAAAGTATTTGATGCACTACTGTAACTCCATTCAAATCATGCTCACAAGACGGGAAGAGATTACCAGACTTCTGGAATCCGCCGAACAGCCAATGACTGCTCAGGACATCTGCGATATATTGGATTTGGAAAAGAGATCCATTGTCTATGATGACATCGATCATATCGCACGTTCAGTCAAGAATCAGGGCAAGGAAGTCGTCGTCAAGCCGGCGAGCTGTGGCAAGTGTCATTATGTATTCAAGGTTAAGGGCTCAGCAAAGGCTCCCACCAAGTGTCCGAAATGTAAGTCGGAGTGGCTATTGGCTCCTGCTTTTTTAATTAGAAACAGGAAATAATCACTATTCATCCAACTTGTAGACTCTTTTGATTCCAGCGCCCTCGTGTTCGATGTCTGTGACCCTTGTCACCATGAAGTCGGAGAGACCAAATTCCGCATCCTCTACGTACCCATGAACCACTACTCTCATACCCACTCGAGGAAGAAACCGATGCTTGTCCATTACACTCGCTGAAATTCGTACGGTATAGGTCTTCCCTGTAGACTCATTCTGGACCACAATATCAGTCGAACCATACCATTGTTGAGAGCTTACACGAGTCGTATGACTACGTCCAACTTCACGTATCACACCTTTGATAATCGTCATTCGGCTTCACACTCCCATGGAGGGATGAGTCTGCCATATCGACCACCACCTCCGGCCATATAACACGCAGTACCATTCCGGTATGCTTCTATCACCTGTGCAACTCTATCACTGACTTCACGTATACTCTCTATGGGAGTACTTGTGAGAATAGAGGTTTCGGAACCAAAACTCGTTCTCATTCTATCGTATAGCTTGCCCGCGGTTCTCGAGGCGGAGGATTTGACTTCAAGGGCGGATGCGATGATATCGAGCAGCGGTGCGATATGGAGATAGCGAGGACGGTGGTCAGGAGATTTCGAAACTCCCTCGCCAATTTCCAGGGCACGGTCCCGCACTCCCAGACGAAGGGGCTTACCATCAGCAGGACAGTGCACCTTTCGTAGATGAATATCATGAAGAAGTCTATCCTTCTCTGCACTGTTGACACAATTGATGTAGATGTTGAGATCGTCAAATATGGGGAATCCATCGCCCTCACTAATCACAAGTGTCCGGCGGCACTTGGAGCAGAACGACAGATAATACTTGCCAAGACGTGGATCTAGTCCAACATTCAAAGCAGCCTTTCTGCCTCCCTCGCGTCTTATTGCATGTCGAAGTTCCTCGAATGAACAAGACTCCATCTCGAATCGTGTGAACTCTCTCCCCAACCTATCGGGACCCGGAGAGTGTGCATCACTCGAGGTGATGTACGTGAGATCTCGCAGTTGAGGGATGCAATCAGCAATTTCAGAGTCAGCAGAGAGACCCAGCTCAATGAAGTGTATGTTGCTTGCTTCATGACCATAGCAAGTCTGGAGAGTCGAATGTCTATTCTCCCGAAATATGGACTTGAAGGGCGTGAAGGCATGAGCAGGCCCTATCATTCCCCCAACGTCTCGTACGAGCCCTGCTAATTCAGCACCGGCGATATTCACTCGTGGTCTCCCGCCCCACTCTGTTTCGAGATTAGGGGAATGTGGCCTGGTAGCTGTGCGCAGGTCTTCTACCGCGTCTAGGTCGGGCAAGATAACCACATGATGGATTGATTCGAAATCCTCAATCTCGACTGTCGGGACAAATGCAATGGCATCAAACGTATAGACGTCATTGACTTGCTTCAGATGAGTTCGAAGATGTTTCAACCATTGAGGCTGTGTTGCGTCCCCTGTTCCCAGCAGATGAAGCCCCTTCTCCTTCGCTCCCTGGGCGATTCGAGGGACAGTCATAGCACTACTTACGCCGATGGAGTGGAGAGAGTGGATATGGAGATCAGTATCAAAAAGAGGCATGACTGATATCCTCAGAGGTTGATGACTACCTTTGTCACAGATGGTTGAGATGCAAACTCAAATGCTTTGCTGCCATCCTCAAGTTTGAACACCTTTGAAACAAGCCGCTTGACCTCTACACGACCCTGTGCGAGGTATTCGATTGCTTTCTCGAATGGCCCCCGGCTGGTGCCAAAGACTGTCAGCTCCCTGTTGACAATGTCAGTTGGATTGATTGGATACTCACAGCCATGCATACTCTTCAGGGCAACAATGCCGCCATTTCTGACAATGCCCAGAGCCATACTGATGCCATCTATGTTGCCTGTCGCCTCGATTGCTATTCTCGGTCCAATTCCATTTGTTGCTTTGAGAATATCACTACGCCAATTCCCAGAATCAGTATCATGCGTGTTCCGAAGGCCGAGTTGTTTTGCAAGGCCTAGCTGCCATCGATTATGACCTACAATGTGGACATCGGCCCCGCACACATCGTAGACCTGTGCAAGTAGAAGAGCCAGCTTCCCGCTTCCAAATATGACTACAGGCTCATTCACCTCTGCATGTGCCTGTCGCTCCGTGGCAATCGCAGAGGCCAGAGGCTCTATGAATGTAGCTGATGTGGCGTCTACTTCTCCGGGCAATACATGCAGCAAGTCAACGGGAACACAGAGATACTCTGAGAGCCCTCCATCACGTGTGAGACCTAGTACCTCTTTGGACGTACATAGATGTCTGTGTCCACTCCTGCAGAACCAGCATCTGCCACAAGGAATG
Source organism: uncultured archaeon (assembly GCA_964354495.1). Taxonomy (GTDB): domain Archaea; phylum Asgardarchaeota; class Thorarchaeia; order Thorarchaeales; family Thorarchaeaceae; genus SMTZ1-45. The sequence goes on from CAYHAA010000005.1 coordinate 155,662, forward strand.
TCAATCTCAGTTGTCACAGGAGTTCCTGCTTCAAAGTCAGGAGAAGAACTCTCATGAACGACTCCTGCTATCTCATGGCCAAGGACAACAGGGAGATTGGTTTCATAGTCTCCCTTCCAGATTGCCAAATCAGTACCGCAAATGCCGACAGAACGGACTTCTATCCGTACGTCGCCGGGCATGAGGGTGGGAATCGGCTTGTTAGCAATCTTCAAACCGTTTGAGGTCAATACAAGTGATTGCATAGTACCCTCCCTCTTCGTATTAGAGATGAACAAATCCTTCTACAAAAACGACAAGATAAGATATTCGGTTGGAGTATGACTTAAGTGGAGGAGTCTACAGTTGAGCCTCACCTAACTTGCAATCGGTACGCCTGTCAAACCAGATAGGGCAGCCTTGGCTCGGCAAATCGGAGAGGCAATAACCTATACTTCACATGTATGAGCAGTAAGAGAAGAGGAGCAACTGATGAGCGCACCAGTCATGTTCAACAGGCGGCTTCGCAGAGATGAGACTGACACATGGCTAGATCTTGTGGATCAGACCACCGAACACGGTTGCGCAGATCGGAAACTTGCTTTGAGCTACTTGGGACTTCCTGATACGATTGCATTCGTTTCAAGTATCAATGATGAGATGATTGGCGGAACTGCGATATATCAAGACAGGAATCGCTTGGGAATGGTTCTGAGTTCGGTGGCGGTACTTAGGAAACTCAGAAGAACTAGTGCATTTCAGATTATCAAGACCTCTCTTCCCTTCCTGAGAACCGCTGCGATACGAAACGTCGATGCCCTCGTTGCAGATAGACCACAGCGGACAGGGATAGGCTTTCCAGCAAGTCTAGCACTTGACTCGTGGACAATGAGAACTCTGGCAAGTATGGATTTTGAGTCTATTGGGACTATGTGGAGCTATGTTCTTGAATGCGGTGAAAGCAGCATGGTCGACTCGAATGAAACGAAGTGGGACAGAGAACCAAATGTGGAGGGAACAAAGCAGCTAATCTGGGCACAGAGAGAAGCGACAGGACAGTCTAATTCTCTTGTATGGAATGCTTTTGATTTTGCATGCAGTAGAAAGACGCTCAAGACCTATTCGGTCGATGGTGTCGCAAGAATTGCCTCCAGTATTGAGAGGCTCAATGATATCACTGTTGTAGGGCTGATAGTGGTTGATCCTGATTGTTCCGAATCATCTGCAGTGAATTACGTCGTTTCTGAGCTATGCAGAGAACAGACATTGATCGTTCATATTCCGCTCGTTGGTGGAGGACTAACTAGTCTTGTAGAGTCATTAGCTGACCGACTAGGTGCATCTCCGAAGAAACAGCCTCTGACATTACTGAGAAAACGCCTGTAGGAAAAGTCATTTTCCATTGCCTCAGGGCTTTCTTCTCGAAACGATTCTAAGCACGACAGCAGTACCTGCAACACCAGACACAATAATGAGAGGTATATATGGCTCGATGAAAGCAGCCCCCGTACCTACAATAGCAGTCATAACGCCACCTTCAGCACTGTTCATCGCCCAATCCCATGCAACAATCCACAATGTCAAATTCGACTCATACGAAACTCCGGGAACTGAAACTGACCAGTTCAGATTTTCAAATGAGCACTCGTACGCGTGGGTCATATTTCCATCTGCTCTTGCATAAAGCGTGACATTCTCAAGACCTGACTTATCGGTAACATGAGCCCAATAAACGAAGGATGTCGAGTTACTGATAGGAGGCGTTGTTCCCCAACTATCGATGACCGGAGGGGTTTCATCGGTTCTGGAATAGATCATACGCTTTGACCAATCCCTAGCAGAACACAGTTCTTTGTACGCTCCCATCCAATCCATCTGATTGTAGAGAGCGCGAGCATTCGCAAATGCTTGAATGGCGCGAGATTCCGCCATGAATGTCTTCTCAGGATCCTCAGGGCTGAGATACCCTTGTCTGAACACAAAGAAATTCCAGAGCTCTGCCTCCATCTGATCCAGATAGGTTCCCTGTACCCAGTTTCTGTCAAAGGACGATGTGCCATTATGCATCCCAAAATAGACCAAGGGGCTATAGCTGAAGTCGCTGGCATAGTGCTCATGTTGCCATGTGTGAGAAAAGCCAATGGCATGCATTGATTCATGGAGCTCCATACTTGACACGCCTTCACGAGGCGTGACGTTGTCTGAATGGAAGTATCGCTCCATTGATTTGCACACTAGTGTCTGTCCGCCGTCTTGCCCATTCAATCCAAGTCCCGTGTATGTCCCGTCACCATAGTACATGAGCATGTTCTTTCTGATGAAGACGACGCCATAGACATTGATGTTGTCGGGACCTGTCGCTATTCGATATGGCCTAACATTCTCGTATATGTGCTCCATTAGAGAACTGCCAGCCACCTGAGTCACTCCTTCAGTTGTGACCGTGGCAAATGCCCAAAACGTGTTGTTCCAAAATGTACTAGTCTCACTATCAAGAAAGCTGACACTGACATGCCAATCGATGAATGGAAGCAGCTCCTCCAGGTGTGTTCTCTGCATTTCAGCATTAGTGACCCAATGAAAGTCATCAATAGAGTGACCATCATTTCCATCAATGTGTATTACTTCAACCTTCAACTCACCGGAGGCCACATATTTCGCAGGACTGTGTTGGTAGGGGAATAAGAGGCAGGATATGATATCATGCATGTAGTCTCTCAAATACTCGTTGAGGAACTGGACCCCCGCAGTTGTATTAAGGTCCAGCTCACGAGTCCTGTCTTCCAGGTCCTTTGTCCAATGACCATATTCCGTGGAGATGTAGTCTTGCCACCAAATTCGTGCCCATCGCAGATACCATTGGTCAGCGGAGGGATCGAGTGCGTAGACATTTTCTCTCCCACCAATACCCGCATACTGCATCATTATTGGAGGGTTGATGCTGTAATCGAATTCGAGTCTGAACCAATTCTGAGAAACTCCTGTATCAGGATCCATTGGGTGATAGTCAAACCAATGCTCCATGCTATGGTCGGGTGCATCAAATTCTGAGAGATTCAGGAGATAGAAGTTGTAGCCGAAACTGGGTGGCGGAACAAATGGATTTTCCACAAGCCAATCCTCAACAGCATATCCATCTATCGAACGACCTGCGCGTTCATCAAATACGCGAAGGGGAGTGTTGGGATTCACCCTCTGTATCGCTAAGGCAGACTCGTTGAGCTTCGTGCCAATGTCAGCACCCACAAGCGATTTCTCAAGTGCCAATTGTCGTAGAGAGTCTGCATAGGAATCAGTCGCATAATAGAGATTGTACTCGATGCTGTAAGTGATGGGAATCGTTTCTGTGTTATATCCCCTTTTCACAGGTAATGTCGCGAGTATAGCTGTTTCATTGATGAACAATGGATCGTAGTCCACTAGGATTACATTCGTAGTCCAATTTCGTTCAATGCTGGTAAGGGTCTGAGCGGTCTGAATCTGTTTGATGGGCAAGTCATGCCCAGCAATGGTTGAACTGGGGACAAAGGTGAAGGCGAGCGCAAGGATGATGAAGACTACTGCCCATCGCATGTCCGTCTAGAATGCCTACGATTCATATTAACAACGTGGTTCACGCTCTTGGCTCCTAAGCCATAGAATCATCGAACTCTCATGTGTGAATGAGTGGATTTCTTAAGAAATGGTTAATGACATAAATCAGAGAACAGCAGCACACCAAAATCAGCGGAAACCCTTTTGTGTAGCACTGCTCTATCAAAAGTGGTCGTCCCATGTCAACACTCGATGTGAAGAAAATCGGATCAGGGGTTCTTCTCCGATATGGCGATGTCAGATTGGCATTTGACACTGGCATCAAGGGAGAAACCACTCTTCTGTCACATTCGCATTCAGATCATATCGGGGGACTGAAGTACGCACATGATATCATTGCCACTCAAGCGACGTTCGATACATGGAGCGCAAGAGGTACTGAGCCAGTGGCCAAGAAGACGGTGCTAGAAATCGATGACATGTTTGGGCAGATAGGAGTCAACATAACTCCGTTGAATGCAGGCCATGTCCTTGGCTCAGCCATGTTCTACCTAGAGTTCAATGATGGACTCACAGTCCTCTATACGGGTGACTTCAACAATGTCGATAGTCTGGTTCACACAGCGGCGAAGCCTGTTGTAGCTGATGTCCTCATCACCGAAGCAACCTACGGTGAGCCAGCGTGGGTCTTCCCGGACAGAAGGAAGGTGTATGATAACATTCTGCAGGCAGCATCAGAAACCATAGCTGAGGGGCGTACTCCGGTATTCAGCGCATACTCCCTCGGTAAGTCACAGGAAGCAATCGCCCTCCTGCAAAGCGGAGGATTCAGAGTCATAACTGGCAACACGAGCATTGACAGAGTGTGCAAGGTGTACGTCAATCATGGCGTGAGTCTCAAACATTATACCATGAAATCTGCCAATGTATCTGAAGCCCTGGAATCAGGAGCTGTAGTGGTCACATCATCGCTTCGCAATACGATTGCCACAGCAAGACACCAGCTAGATAAGAGATCGATAGAAAGATTCGAGCAAAATATGGACACGTTCAATCTCTCAGGGTGGACCCTTGGAAAATTCGCAGAGCGAGGGTTCCCATTGAGCGCTCATTCAGACTTCCAAGGTCTGCTTGATTTTGCCAAGTCAGTCAACCCAAGAGTGGCGTATGTATTCACAGATAGAGCAGGCGTGTTTTCGAAGCATTTGTCAGATTCTGGTATCAATGCGGTACCGCTAGAGTAGGTGGTAGAGTTGAACGAAGACAAGTCCGATATGGTAGAGCCGGTGCATGCAGATTCGTTCTATTCAGTTTCATCGACAGGAGAGATCCATGAACGTCTGTGCTTCGAATACCTTGATATGGATCGGTACTACTCGAAGGTGCTTCGTGATGAAAGACTTCTGGCCGATGAGGTAGAAAAACTCGCGGGAAGCCTGCAGTTTTTCCTAGACAAAGAACGAGTCGAGATTAATGGAATGGGAGCCAAGTCAAGAGTAGATTACTGTGATATATTTCTGAAGGGAACGACAGACGTGGTTGCAGTAGTATACCTGATTGATTTCGCAGGGCATCTTCACAAAGGGCCGAATAAGATTGAAACTTGGGTTGAGGAAGAGACTGCACCATACGATTTTGAGATCCTATGGAGGTTTCCCATGGGGACAAGGATTACCGAAGTAGAGACTATCCTCGAATACGAGATCTATGAGGACATTCTCAGCCTGTGGGCGTTGGAAGGCGAGGATGTAGGCGGATACGAGAGAATGATGTTCAACCTCCCGGAAAAAACCCTGAATAGACGGTGAACCATCGTGCAGGTGACATGGCTCGTTCAGGTTCTTGGGTGGGCTCTTCTCATTACGGGCATTCTCTGTGTCATCGTTGCACTTGGTCTGGCTGTACTGAGATCAGAGCCTGGTGAGGAGCGGAAGACGGAGAGCAAAGGCATTGTATTGTTGGGACCAATACCGATAGTATGGGGCTATGGGAGAAAAGGGTGGTTAGTTGCAGGAATCATTGGATTGATACTCTGTCTTCTATGGCTGGTATTCTTTCTTTAGCCATTCCAGCCACATTCTGGGCAGAAGTTGCTTCCTTTGAGAATTCTGACAATCTTACCATTCGGGAGGCATTCTGGACAGAGCCCGATATGCTTGCCACATGTCGGACATAGATCTTTTCGATTGAGGTCGCGAATACAGGTTATGGTTCCGCATGAAGAGCATTTGACAGCGTGGTCTGGACAGAACTCGTTGTGACACCTATCGCAGCGGATTTTTGCCTTCTCTCGACAGACTGTGCACGACTTTGGCATCCTTATGGCCCCAGCATGTTGCCTTGATATTGACCAAATAAGTCTAGCCCTACATATGCTAGTAATACACAAGCCATACCAAGGCTCATAGACTAATGAAATCACAGAATATGAGGAGACTATCAGACATGATCTTCATCTGCAGAAATTGTGGCAAGAGCACAGTAGATATCGATATGGTCCTTGATGGTGAATGCAGTTGTGGATGCTCACATTTTCAGTTGGTATCCGAGGACCGTTCTGAACTGCCTGTGCCTTTGGAAGACAAGGAAACAATTAGACGAGACCTTCACAAATGGATAGATCTTAACATTGATTCTATGCCCCCTGAGCTTGTCGGCAATATCAGGGTTCTCTTCGAGATAGAGAAGGACAACCTCACGTCGTAGTTTTGTTCTGTTCGACCTCCTGATGGTCTAGAGGTCGTTCGATTCTCGCAATCTGGCCATCAATCTCCTCACTGAGATCGGTCTTGCCGGCTACGTCAGCAATCCGCTGCACTGCCTTCAGACTATGAATGAGCGAGTCAAGCCAAGAGAAGAGGTCACCAGGGTATGCCCATAGTTCGAACTCTCTCTCAAGTCTATCAGCCAGCCCGGATGGATTGTAGCCCTCATGTCTTCTCTCGATAAGCCAGCGCCCCAATTTTACCTGCCCGTGGTCACACTCTGGAAAATCGCGACAGCCACAGTTGAAGAAAGCGATGGTCCATTTGCTGAAGACCTCAAAGACCCACTGAGGCAGTCTTCCTGCTCCGCTACCCGGTTTGGTCAGACTGCTTATTTCTCCAAATACACCTGAGAACAATCGAGTGGGCATATGTGTCCTGAAGGCCGAGTTGATCTCTTCCTGCAGTTTGTTACTCAAGTAAATGTTCTCAAACGGCTCGAGCATCAACGCGATATCCAGCACATCATACGAGGCCGTGAGCTTTGTGACCTCCAGACCCATACTAGGGGTCAAGAAGGAGAGTGAAGTTGCGCGACCAAGCTCTGTCGGATAGGCTCCTCCTTCCTTCACCCGAATCATGTGGGTCTTGACCAGATGCTTCAATGCGTCAGATGGAGGTACAGACATCGAAAGCATGCTCTTGTATGCCCGCGCAATTGACTTCAGGTCGACAAGATTAGTAGAGCATATGGTTGCTAGAATCTGCTCAGCACATGCTTCCTTATCGGCAAAGGGCTCAACGTCTTCGATTATTCCATTGAGCAGACGCACTGCCACTTCATCTTCGGTTCCATCTTGCCCACTATGATATTTTCGCTCGGGCTGAACTATCACATAGACCTTGCCGCGGTCATGTTTGCCGAGTCGGCCGGCACGACCTAGCATCTGTTCGAATTCAGCATTGGTAAGCCAATCAGCGCCCATTGCGAGGGTCTCAAAGATTACCTGAGATGCAGGTAGGTCCACACCAGCTCCCAAAGCTGCTGTTGTCACGACGCATGCGAACTTCTGCCTGTCATATGCTCTCTCGATTCCTCTCCTCTGGTTATATGGAAGGCCGCCGTGATATACGGTAGACGATACATGCTGTTCACGGAGCCAATCATTCAAATCCTGAGCACGCCGTCGGGAGAACGTGAATATGATGGACTGCCCCTTGTTCCCAAAAGTACTCGTGTGTTTGAACTCCTGGCTAACAAGACGACGGATGATGGACCACTTGTCTTCATCACTTCTCGCGAAGACAAGATGCTTCTCCAGAGGAACTGGACGTCCTTCAAAGTTTACAAGCTTGAAGCCAAGTTCTTTTGCCAAAGATGCTGGTGAGCCAACTGTAGCTGAGAGTGCGAGGTATTGCGCCTTAGGATAGTGTAGACGCATCCGCGTAAGAAGGCCATCGAGTTCAGGACCACGCTCGGGGTCTGCAAGATTCTGAATCTCATCAATGATTACGGTGCCGACATCACCAAGATCGCTCATACTCCCAGACCGAAAAAGGAAGTCCAACGCTTCATATGTGGCACAGATGATATTCGCCTTGCTGATGTCAGTATCGACAATTGGTTTTCCCTCGTTTCCCACATCAAGGCGCGACATTCCGACCTTGATACCTGTGCGGAGACCAAGTGAGCGATATCTCTTCCTAAACAGCTCATACTTTTCGTTTGTCAGTGCAACGAGGGGGGACATGTAGACCATCTTCTTGCCCTGCATAGCCTTGGGGATTCCTGCGAGTTCACCCAAGAGGGTCTTTCCTGATGAGGTGGAGGACACGATTAGGAGTGATGCGTTGTTCAAGAGACCTGAGTCAACAGTCTTTCGTTGAATGGGAAGGAGTATTTCCAATCCAGCCTCTTTGAGTACCTTCTTGAATTCGTCTGGGATTGGGAGTTCCCCGATGTCTTTCTTTGTGCCTACGTCCTGGGCAACAACCGTGTCAATGAGAGTGAGATCAGGTTCTGCAATTGGATCGAATCCTGGGGTCAACATCTCTAGAAGCCGAGGGACGGATTTGATGCGTGATACCTGCCGTTCCAACTGATTCATCATTGCTCGGGACAGAGATATACCAAGAGTCTTTAGCTCAGTATTCAGATCAACTTGAGCGCACGATAAACAGGTTACCTGTTCTGCAGTCAGCTTTACTGCATTTCGTCTAGTCAGAACCGTGAGCTTGTCATCGCGCAGGCAATGTTGGCAGGTTGGAACAACCCTCGCATCCGAAGCGCTTATCCGCTCTAGAAAGGTCTTCAGGTCCTCAAGGAATCCAGGTGTCTGTTCCTTGGGAATAATGATGCCCTTTGCCTTTCTCAGAATCTCATTGGCCTCTTTGGGTTGGTAGTAGAGGGGTTTGTTATACTTGACAAACCAGAATCGTTTTGCCTCCAGCATTTCGGAAGCTCGGTATTCAAATTCAATCATGCCACCTAGTACTGAACGCTGACGGTCTCTCAGCTCGTCGGAGAACACATCGACCCTAGTCGCCATATCTTGCTTAGCAGCTCTAATGACAAGCACATAGGGTTTCAAGAGCCGTTTTTGAACATCAGCATCAGCTACTTCCAATCAACTTCCTCAGGATTGAGAAATCTCTGACCTAGAAGACACTTGTGGTCCTCACATTTCAAAAATGAACTTCTTTCTATTCTTCTCAACCAAGCCAAGCGTCTCTTGGTATTCTTCTCCGATAGCTTCCATGCCAGTCTTGGAGTCCGTGCCTGCCTTCTCAACGATCATCCAGTCGGTCATGACCTCGATATCGGAGAAGCCAGTAAATCGATGAAACGGAGTCGCAAGCACCTTTGAGAGTTCAGGACGCTGCTGTCGTAGTCGGGGATAATTCTCAATGAAGGGGCGGTAGATATGGCCGCTTGTACCACCGAGAATGAATCTTGCACGCTGTTCTCCAGATATGTGAGAGACCTTGATGCGCTTGAACATCTCCTGATAGTACAGAGTTTGAGGAATGCCTGCCTCGACCTTGATTTTTGCTAGGGCATCTCCTGCAAGGACATTTCCTCGCTCAATAACAAGGTTTTGAATCAGAGTCACAATCTCTTCTTGTCTTCCTGTTCCTAGAGGATCGATGACCTCAGGCGTCACTATGTCCACCTGCGGAAGAGGCTCATCAAGCCGGAGTTGCGTTGGATCGAACATCAGAGCAGAGATGAACTCCTGTACACCAACATTGATGTTCCTTTTTCTTGCGGTGCCCTTGAAAATGCCAGGTCCAATTAGGACCGAGTAGACCTCCGTATCACGGATTATAGACCATAGTTGTGTTGAGAGGATAAGTGCAGTACCGGACAAGTCAGCACCACGAAATGCATCTACACTGAAGTCGTAGGTTTCCACATCAATCAACCAATAGAGGGGGGTCTTCTCCTTCAATGCATCAGATCCTCCGCATATACGTGAGTGTCAACAAAATCATGCACTAGCCTGACAGCGATTGTATCCCGTTCGGATAGCGGCGCCTCGGATATCTGTACTTTTGCAGAGGCTATTACGCTATCGAGAGGAACATCTGCGAGTTTGAATCGCTCTTTAATCTCATTGAGGCATTTCTCAACACAAGCCGTCAGGTCATTGCCTTGATACTTCAGAACCCTAATCACACGCCCAATTTTCTCTAACAAGTATTCTGCTCGTTCGTCACCCTTTCTTCTTCTTGCCAGCTTCACATCGCGCTCCAGAAAATCAAAGGGAGATATCAGATCAGGTTCGGCTTTATTGCCTCTGGTGGAACTGACGCCGATATCCACAAAGGGAGACCGATCACCCCGCCCAGTTGTGGGACGGGGTATGAGATGAATAAGAAGATGTGCGATGGCTCTGAGTGGCAGTCTGTCAAGTGGTCGTCCGAGTTCATCAATGAGAGCGTCGAGACGTGCGATTGACGCATCAATTGTGAATGAGTCTGTAACTCCTATCAGTGACTCTCGTATCAATCGAAAGTGAGCTTGATTCCGTCGTAGGACCTGTTTGAACTTCCCAGTCAGTGTGCTTCGATTCCATTTTGTTATTGCTTGTCCGAATGTTGTCAAAGCATCGACGCTGGCAGACTTTGGATGCTCTTTGACCCACTCTTCGAGAATGGGTGAAATGAAAGACTCGGCTAGCTTGGTACGCTCAGCAATGATTGAGAGCCCCTTTTCAACTCCCATGTTCTTTGAATCAATCACATCTTCAAGGTTCGCTAGACTTCGACCTTGCAGCTCCAACTGCCTAGAGAAGCGTCCATAGAGGTGTGAAATCCATCGACCCTCACTGAGTGCGAACTCCATCACGTTACCAGGCAAGTTCGGCACATCTTCAGCAACAGAGGCGCGACGTGCTAGTTCCGTAGTAAACAAATCCACAGCAGAACGGAGACCTGTGATTCCATCCATATTGATCAGGTAAGCGACCATGGCGACTTCAAGAGGGCAAGAGAGCTCCTCCGAGATCTTTCTGGCCTCTGCATCAGGAACACGTTTTACTCGTTCTCTTAGATTAGCATAGGTGTCTGTGAATTCCTCTATTAGCCTTTGACGACTCTCCATTGCAAGCTTCTGAATGTCGATTTCGGGCAACATGGTAGGAATTCCTCACACGCAGGTCGTGTCTGCTGTCCACTATGCGTGACAGCACTCAAAATCTCAAGTGTCCAAATAACGATTGTTTGTGCATAGGTTCCCGGTTGAATTTCCCTGCAGGAGGTATGCAGGTCTACATTCCCAGGGACAGCAGCAGGAAGTGTATTCCAAAACCAACTAGAATTGCACCTATGCTCAGGGCTGAGATGACCCTGAGTCGTGAGAAGTGGCGACCACGTTCAATGTGGACTACAAGCCAGCCAAAGGCGAATATCCCGAAGAACAGAAATATCAATGAAAAGATGAAAATCGTGCTTTCAAAGTTCTGGAGCATGTCTATCGCCTCATTGTTTCTACAGGGGTCGCTTTGATGAGTGATTTAAAGTGCTCGGTCAAGTTATCATGCAAGGAATTCATACTCCGTTACAAAGTCTTCTCCATCGATTGTCACTTCACGAATCAACTTTCCCCGCTTCTTGGCGAGCCTGCGTCGTTCCGTAAAAGACAGTTTCGAGTCATCAGGAATCTTGATCTCCAGGATCTCAAAACTGTTCCTAATCCAGATGTCCTTGGTCTTCGGTCCAATCTTATCACACAGGTCTGGTAGGTAGCTTTCCATGATGAAGTCAAGAGTCTCAGGACTGTTTCCGAGTGAGCCGGTAGAGAACACAGGATCTTTTGACACTGATTCCTCATCCTCTTCTGCAGGTCCACCTTTCGGAAATGATGTCTTGGTCTGTATCTTCCAGGGTTTCGTACCATCTTTGGGATTGAGCGAGAGAAGATAGAAGGTCGTCGGATCATCGATGCTGAACAGAGCCCTGATGTCCTCTATAGGTGCGGATTCATCGACCTTTGCCTTAAAGACAGGAGTGCCCTTGCCCTTCGATTTGTCCCAAGAGATTGGCATCATCAGTTTTCCGAACTCAGGTCTTCTGTCCGAGTAAGTTATGATCGTGCCTTTGATTTTATGCTGACCAGAAGGAGCGCCCAAGACATAACATTTCAGAAAGGCTTTTTCTTGGTCGATGTCAGCCTTGAACTTGATGCTCGGCTTGCTCAGAGTCATCCGCGCTCTTGGACCGGGATGAGACCCTAATCCATACTTGACCAATTTTGCGTGAACAAACTCGTCAGGAGTTCCTTTGATTATCTTGGAGACCCAGCTCACCCTAGTGACCTCACAGAGCAACCGATGAAGGTGCGATTTAAACTCTTCGTGATAATGACATCTGTACTAGAGAAGTGCGGACAACAAGAGTGTCGATTTCGTCGAGGACTCTACTACATGTCATAGTACGTTCCTCCCACCTGCATAGCTTATAAAAGACGATGCACCGCCTGTGCCTCGACAAACACGGAGTGCATCCAAATGGGACTACGAAAATCCGGTCATACATTGACTCTAATCTTGCTTTATCTTGTGACACTGATTATGCGTGCAGCATTCTATGTCACAATTGCTGTCATTTCTAGTAGCGTGTATATGGGAGGGGCATTGACGGGGTGGGGCGTTGCAGCTGTGCTGGCAATCTATCCTCTTACAGAACTAAGCACGGTCTCATTCTTTGGATCATACAGTGACAAGATTGGGAGAAAACCAATTCTAGTCGCAAGCCTCTTTATCACAGGACTAGCCTCATTCCTATTTGGCATTGCGAGCATGGGAATCATTGCACTCATCCTAGCCGGTCTCTTTGGAATGGGCGCGGCCTCCCAAGTGACTACCACTCTCTCCATAATTGCGGATTGCTCTTCAGAGGAGAACAGAGCCAGACTGATGGGCTACTTCGATCTCTCTACTCTAGCTGGACTTGCAGGTGGTTTCGGTCTAGGTATCATCCTCTTGGAGATTGGGACAATCAGTCTGAATATCGGGACGTTCGTTTTAGAAATAGTCATCACTCCAACGCTTCTTCTGTTTGCTGCCGCTGGAGCATGCGCAGTGACCGGACTAGTGACGTTATTTCTAATTAAGGAAACACGAGTCGTATCACGCAGGGATGTCAGAATCATGGCACTTCTCAAGAAGGTTGCCGCTGATAGACGAGTCCAACTAATGCTTCCCGTCTATGTGCCCATTATCTCATTGTATGCCCTTGTGATATCGAAGACAAAACACATTATTGAGGTGTACTTCGATATCACTGCTGCGGATATGCTCCTTCTCTTTGCGATGCTTGGGGTGTCATTATTCCTTGGAATAATCGTCATGGGTCATCTCTCAGACCGCGTTATGAAGAGAAGACCGTTCATCGTGTTTGGTCTCATAGGCTTTGGCGCTCTGGCCTACCTGCTTGTTGCCAATGCCGAGTCTTTCGATACTCTCTGGGCCTCGGGACTATGGCCACTGCTGCCTGCGCTCGGCTTTATTGCAGGCTCGTTTCCACCTGCAGCAATGGCCTATCTCACGGACATATCAAGTGCGGAAGCGCGGGGTAGTACTATGGGCGTCTACAGCATCTTCTTCGGGTCTGGAATGATCATCGGTCCGCTCGCAGCTGAGTTCGCATATTCATTGGGAGGTCTCTTCCCAGGTCTGGCCCTCCTAGTCATAATTCTGATCTCAGTGGCATGCATTGGAACATATTTCCTCAAGGAGGCTGCTCCTCTGGCAGGTTCTGGAGATGATGCCACGGGTCCATCGCTTGAGATAGAATGATGAAATTGACGAAATGAGCCTAGAGAATACTGCGTGTTGGAACTGAAACGGTCACTGATCAGAGAATCATGGCAAGAGTTAATAGAAACCTCGACTTGAATCGTTTCAGTTACTCTATCTCAAAGGAGAGAGAATTATGGTCAGGCTTACAACAACTGGTAATGTTTTTTCGGGCATTGGTTTGACTCTGCTCGCAGTTACTATCTTTCTCAAGTTCATTCTGGACTCACTTTCTGCCACGCCAGATCAGCTTCTGTATCCATTTTACGTCTGGCTCATCGCGCTCGGGATACTTGCAATTGTGGTTGTCATAGGTGTGATAAACACCTTCACTGAGATGACTGGCTTTGTCCATCCTGATGATAAGATGTATTCCAACATGCTGGTCTACATAATGGCATTGGGAACTCTTCTTGTCTTGGGATTACTACAAGGAGTGGACCTAACCATTCAGGGGTATCTCTTTAATATGGGAACGATGATAGTGATTGCCTACATCTTCTTGTTCGTCTTTGTATTCTTTGGAAGTAAAATCGCAAAGGGTGCAGAAGAGGGACAAGTAAAGGAAATGACATCAAGGTTCATGCTTGTTTCGCTCATTCTGGGTGTGCTCATGGCTGGTGCATACCTGATGCTGAGTATCATCTACTCGACATTTTCGTACGGATGGGCAGCTGCTGTGCTCATGATCTTCGCGGTCGCTTTAGTCTTTCTTATGGTGATCTTCCTAGGAAGAAAATACGAGCCAGTAGGCAAGTAATCTAGAATGATTCGGATGGAGTCATCTCCATCCATCATTTTTCATTCAAGAAATCGGTATAGTAGAATAACTTACAGTGGAAAGGCTCTTAACACTCATAGCTAATCTGACCTTTGTCTGGTGTTAGACATGGGAAACGGAAAACTCTGGATTGGATACAAGCTCGATGATGAAGGAAACAGAACTGGAGAGAATTTCGAGATAAGCGTAGACCTTCTTCGAAAGCATGGAGGAGTCTTCGGTTCCACAGGTTCCGGAAAGACTGTTCTATCAAAATGCATCCTAGAGGAGGCCGCAATGCAGGGAATTCCGATTCTCGCCCTCGACCCTCAGGGTGATATTGCATCCCTGATGTTGCCGGGAGATCCAAAACAGCTTGCCGAGAAGGGTGTTCCTCCAGAGAGACTGAAGGAGTACATGGATAAGGTCATTGTACGAGTGTATACGCCTGCCAGCAGCAAGGGTCTCGCCATATCAATCAATCCTCTGAAACTACCAGACAGAATGGCAGACCAAGATGATATCATCCGACTACTTGATAATTGTGCGCGCACTCTCGTGAAGGTCCTTACGAAAGTTTCCGGCCTGACGAGGTCATGGGAAGGCAAAGCCTTCGCAGCTATCTATGAACTTCTGCGAACGATCTGGGAAAACGAGAAGACGGAGATCAAGGGACTCAAGGAACTAGCTGATATGCTCATTGGAGATGCAAAAACAATCGGTGTCGACCTGGAACCGTTCATGAAGCTTTCAGAGCGACAGACCCTTGCAACTCGTATACGTAGTCTGACAGTGGGTTCCTCACAACTCCTTTTCAAGGAAGAGGGTGAAATCGACTTCGATGAGCTAACAAGACCAGTCAAAGGAAAGACTCCAATCAATGTAATATTCCTCAAGACGCTTAGAAGTGAGGAAGAGAAGCACTTCTTTATCGCTATTGTCTTGAACCAGTTGTATTCATGGATGTTGAGACAGGGCTTTACAGAGAAGCCGCGAATGATGGTATTTCAGGACGAGGCTGCACCCTTCATTCCTGCAGGAATGCTCTCACCGGGTCCAAAGGAAACATACCTGCTTCTATTCAGACAGGCGAGGAAGTATGGCGTTGAGTGCCTCATAGCGACTCAGAGTCCGAAGGACGTAGACTACAAGGCATTCGAGCAATTCAATACCATCTGCACTGGACGTATCAGTAGTGAACAGTCTTTGAAGGTGCTTGAGAGGATTCTCGAGCCCATTGCTGGAGAGAAGGAGTCTGAAGAAATCATAACCCGATTGCCAGGTCAGGAACCTGCAAGTTTTATTTTCTCATCTGTAGATCTCAAACCAAAGGTCAATCACATCAGCGTGCGTTGGCTGCTCACCAACCACGTGACACTCACTGAAAAAGACGTCCAGATGCACATGCAGAAGCTTGTTGCGGAACAGGACAAGGTTCTCAAGAAGCTTGAAGAAGAGAGATTGGCTCTTGAGAAACGAAAGTCGGATGAGATGGCGGCTGCAGAGAAACTCAGACTTGAAGAGGAACGTCTGAAAGCAGAGGAGGCCGCTCGACTGGAACAAGAACAATTGCTTCTGGATAAGAAACAGAAGTTCGAATCAGCGCCGGATACAACCAGAGTCTTCGACACTCGTGGACAGGCAGGCATGGTCTCCTATGATGACCTCGTCAATGCCTTCATCGCAAGGATCGAGGCCATCGCAAGGACAACGTTCGGCCTTGAGTTTCTGAGGGAACTCGTCCAACGAGGAGAACTCCACTATGAGAAATCCATGTCCTACTACTTGACAGAAACTCGCGAAGCACAGAAACAGGGTCTTGCTAAGAGAATCATCAAGGAGACACAAAAGAAGGGCAAAACAGAGAAGGAGGAATTCCTGGCTTACGACTTCAACTTCATGTTACTGAAGGTAATCGAGAGCATGGGCGTGAAGGAACCGGAATATGTCGATGAGGAACGGCTGAGAAAGAGATTCGAACAGCTGGTCATGAAAGCTAATAGAAACAACTTCCTTGAACGTATTGTCTTGGGGGAGCCCTTTCTGGAATTCTAGGTAGGAGCTAAATACCGGATAGGTTCCGAGATCATGCAATCAATCCACTGTTTGATAGCACCTAGAGTGAAGGAAGTGGCGTCATTCATGATATCCTCTGTCGCATCAGGGGCTCCATAGAGTAGTAGAAGAGCACGTCTAGTGCTACGCGTGATTTTTGTCCGTTCCGAGTCATGAATCGCAAAACCATAGCAGACAATTCCGCTGTCATCACTGAGAACAAGTTCTCTGCCCCTGCACTCGACTTCCACGCCTCCTATTCTCTGGAAGACCTCGCCCTTCCTAGCTTTCCGAACTGTCAACTGACCTTGAATCTTGGAGGCATCAATTAGCCCTATCGGTATCTTGTGATATGCAGAAACAAGATTCACGACATCCACGAGATCAGAGATGCGCCAGAGATTCTCACCCTGCAGTACCCGGCGCAAGACAGCTTCGCTTGAAACTCGGGTCTTGGTTGGGTCCATTGAATATGACCAGTGGAGTGCGCGATATGACCGGATTAGCGTGTCATGCGTCAGGGTTTCGAGACTATTGTTGGATCTGATTGTCTCGAAAAGTGAAGTTTCATATTCCTCGAATTCAGAGCTGGACTTGCTCAAATTCAGATTATCTAGCACTACAACAGTCACGCTGGTGCCTGGCGGCCCTGTTTCAAACACTATAGACTTCGAGGACATCACTATTGAAATGATACAATCGGAACCTTTGAGTGTTTTGAGAGAGATCTCTAAAGAAAATCAATCACATCTTCCAGCGTTTTCACGGTGAGTGTCGGTTTCGTATCTAGGTCACCTGATTCAAAGGCGACAATATCGCGGGGATCTCGTTTCACCAGGATTGTCGTGACCCCAGCGGCATTGCCGCCAGCGATATCTGAGTTAGGGTTGTCACCAATAATGACTGCATTGGTCAACTTGAAGCCCAAGGTCTTCACAGTCTCTGTGACAATCTCAGGGAGTGGTTTGCCGACCGTGACTGCATGAACACCAGTGGCATGCTCGATTGCTGCCACTATTGAACGCTCACCGATAAAGACATCATCCTGCCCAAGATACTTCCCAGGGTAGTCACGACTGCCACTGATACATATTAGGCCTGCACCCTGTTTGACCATCTTGGTGGCAAAATTGAGTTCATCAAATGTCATTCCCCTATCGGCAGCCACTGCAACAAAATCGATTGGGGGATTGTTCGCCACATCAAGCCCCCGTGCAACGAAGTCCTCTTGGGCTCCACCTTCGCCAATCACAAAGCAGCGCGCCCCGGGAAACCTATTGTGGATATAGGCTGCCGCTGCTGCACCAGCAGTATAGACTCTCTCGAGGGGGAGATGAAATCCCGCTCTCTCGACTGCTTGATGTACTTGTCTGCTTGAGAGTCGTCCTACATTCGTTAGAATGGCAAGTGTGCAACCTTTCTCTTCAAGTGAACTCCATAGCGTCAGGGCATCTTCAAACGGAGTGGGATGTTCCACATCGAGAATCAGTGTATTATCGACATCGAAGACCCAGAGTTTCTTTCTGCTAAGGTCCATATGACCAGCTCCCTCAAGTAGCAGTCAGTCGTCAGAGAAAAATATACCTACTCTTTGTCCAGAAGAGGAATCACACAGATGAAGCGAAAGATCTCACTGCCTTCAGTGTTATCGTAACCATGCTGCACGTTGGGCGGGACGAATACAATATCATCCTTCTTCGCATAGCCTTCAACATCGCCAATCAACTTGACTTTGCCATTGAGCACGAAAATCTCGTGTTCCTCTTCATGTGCATGCAACGGAATGATGCCACCAGGTGCAATCTCGAACAGACGCATAGCATAGTTCAGAGCTCCTGTTCGTTTACCAACGAGCCAGCGCACAGTAGCATCCTTTGCCCCAGCCATATCGACTTCCATAGCATCCCGTTCGTGATAGTTTACAACGTACATGAGTTAGCTTCTCCTCACAGACATCAACATTCGTGTCAACATGCTAGCCCGAGAAACTCCTCTCGCGTAATATAGATATTCGGTTATGGACGTCAATCCTGCACTACGAAGGAGAATGCCACAGAAAGCTTAATCTTCGTGAGAACTAACTGCGTCTGAGAGATTGTGAATATCAGAAACGGTTCTCAAGAGTGGGATTAGCATGAGTGAACAAGATACATATCTGAGAGCAAAGTTGACTGAGATAAATGGAGCTATAGAACGACTCACTCAGATGTTGAATAGGATGATTGACGTTATCTCGAAGGTCACCGAGGTCCAGGAGGCTCAGTCAGAACTCGCTCTCGCAGTGACTGCAAACTCCGAGAAACTTGATGAGATCCTTGAAACTGTGAAAAGCATCAGACATGCAGCACCAGCAACGCAAGCTGCAAGCAGTGCAGGCGTAGCTCAGAAGGGCGCAGTCTCGACCAATCAAGCAGTCCTAGATACCCTTGAAACACAGGTTCGTGAAGGAGCCATTGCAAGCGACCTTTCGCAGAAGATTAGTGAGGCTGCAGGCATGCTGGAGAGCAAAGGAGCATCAGGTGCTCTCATTGTAAAAATTCAGAGATGGACACGAATCCTAAAGACCTATGGCAGAGTCGATACCATAAGTCCAGCGGACCTCCAGAAACTTCGTGTTGATATCAAGGATTGGAGTCGCGAGCTCTCGAAAATGAGATAGATCTCTCGCATTGAACATCGCGCAACGCTTTCCCCATTGGTTTCACTTGTAGCCAATTGTAACGAGAATTAGCTGTGACTTCGATTCCGCGCGATATGGCATTCGCGTGAATCAATTCAGTGAACATTTATTAGAATACAAGAATATGCATGTCTACCCTCTGCCGGGAAACATGAGGTGCACACGCCAAAATGACAGTTGATGAAATCATTGAATCCGTGAAGAAAAAAATCGAAGAGTTCCCTGAACCACACCGAAGTGAAGTACTAGACTTGTGGGACGAGTGGTTGGACACGAATCCCAAAAGCCCGCTGTACGTGAACTGGGCTGAGTTCTCATCTAGATTCGACGATCAGACTGTCTTATTTACGGAGAGGCGAGTCTTCTTGAAGCGAGTCAAGAATGAACTCAGGGAGCTCGAAGTCCCTCTGAAGGCGTGGCAGAAGGTGGCAAAAGGACTAGCTGCAGTTGCAAGTGTCTTTCTCATCATTTTCTTGGCAATATCCAGAGTGTTCCGTGTGACTGACTAGCCAACAAGCATGGGCTCTCGGTGCATCAGAGAAGTCAACTTATATCATGGAAGAACCACTAGCACCCGAAGGCAATGGAAACACTTCTTGAATCAATCCCGAAATCTATGGCCAAAATGCTCAACAAGGCAGTACAGGCAGTGAGGCAATCAAGCAGAACAATGGCCTTCTCACACATTGATGCCGATGGCATATCAGCTCTAGCAATTGTGGTCACTACCCTAGAGCGGGAAAACAAACAGGCGGAGTGGAGGAATATCCATCAGATCAACTCCGAAACAATTGTCGAAATTCGTGATGAAATCGAGAAACACCAGCCTGACTTGGTCGTATTCAGTGATTTTGGGACTGGGCAGATTGATCTTCTAAGAAATCTGGTTGCTGACCTGGATTACATTGAGCACGCGATTGTGCTCGACCACCATCTGCCACAAGATGAGGAATCGGAGGGGACACATTCACTTGCGAGTCACAGGCTGATAGAGATTAATCCCTGTCATCATGGTATGAATGGCAGCTACGATGTATCAGGGGCAGGTGTGGCCTTTTTGCTGGCTCTATCCTTATCGACAGGAAACATCGACCTTGCGGAGCTAGCCATTGTCGGAGCTACCGGAGACCTGCAGGACTATTATGGAAAAGGTTTCTCGGGAATTAACAAGAAAATACTTGAATTGGGGGAAGATGCAGGGTACTTGAGAGTCACGAAGGATCTTACATTCTTTGGAATCAATACACGTCCTTTGCCTTATCTCCTCCAGTATGCAACGGACCCGTATCTGCCAGGAATCACAGGCGACGAAGCAGCGTGCTTCATGTTCTTTGAGGAACTCGGGATTTCATTGAAAGATAGGAATGACGAATGGCGGACCTGGGTTGATTTGGAATCTGATGAGAAGCAGCGAATCATCCAAAGACTCATTCAAGTTGTAATAGAGTCCTACAGTGACCCCGTTATCGCCACCGGGCTCGTTGGTGACGTCGTGATTCTCACACGGCGACCGGAGAAGACTGAGATGCGTAGTGCGAAGGAGTTCTCAACACTGTTGAATGCCTGCGGCCGAAACAAGCAACCGGAGGTGGGTGTCAAAGTCTGTCTAGGGGACTTTGAAGCAGTTGCCAACGGGAGATACTTGCTGCAGCAGCACAGACAGAATCTGGCGCAGTCTCTGAAACTCTTGGAGAATGGAGGATTTTTGACCATGCCAGGCTTCTATCTTGTGAATGATCCTGAGATTCCTGATACTATCATTGGCGTTGTTATCGGTATGGCGCAAGGCTCACGAATAATCCCTATCGATAAGCCTGTCATCGGTGTTAGTTCAAACTCGTCGAATGACAGTCCTCTGGTCAAACTATCAGGACGTGCCCATAAGAATCTGGTCAAGAGAGGGATAAACCTCAAGGAAACTTTCGTTTCAGTCGCAGAGGACATGAACGAGAAATACGGAATCCTCGTAGCCGAGGCGGGAGGTCATCCGATGGCAGCAGGAGCTTTCATTCACAAAGACCATGTCGACGAGTTTCTGAAACTCTCCTCTCAACATATGGCTGAGGTTCTGAACAAGTGAAGCAACAAAAAGGGATAATGGGGGGATGACCCCCAATCCAGGTCGTGATTCTGCGACTAATAGTCTTCTGCAGTCAGTGATGCGCCAATAATCCCGGGTATGAAAAGCAGACCAAAGGAAACGCCAAGGTCGATAATGTTGTTACGGGCCACATTGAACATCTCGGAGAAGTTGGCCGGATCGCCAAGGTATGTCAGGATGTAAAAACCCAGGAAGAAGAGCACCATCGCAATGATCGATGCAAAGAGCATTCTTACACCGCTCTTTGAGATTAGTCCTGCAATGAACCCGGCTACACCTAGGGCAACAAGCGGGGCATAGACTCCAGCCTGGGCTGTCGTGTACGGGAATAGTAGTGAGGCAAACAGAGTGCCGCCCATGACCTTTAGGTCGCCAGTAATGTCGCCACTACCAATGATGGCCTGAATAGTTGCAAGGTCTAGGTTCAATATCTGAAAGGCTCCAATCAAGATGGCTGTCACTAGAGCAATCAACAGTGCAGTAATGGTTCGAAACATTGTATTCAACACGTCCTTTTGTAGAGGGTTAGATATTGTATCAAATAGCAGTACGGGGATTCTTATATTCCTTGGCAATCTGATGGGATTACATTCGGCGTTTTCATATCTTTCATGAGCGACAATATCCTCAATCGGTGAGACTTGATGAGTGCCTCAATTCCTGAGCTAGCCATATCAGGAGGCAATCTGTCAGGATGAAACCATCCAACCTCACCATCAGAATACTCAGGTTTCGTTTTTTCGGTGACAGCATGAGCGACGTAGTGGTTCAATAGGAAGTGAAACTCGATAGCTCCCTTGTCATCCTTGGTTATGAGATCGGAAGTACCTATGAGCTCGAGAACCTCGCACTTGACTCCAGTTTCCTCTTCGACTTCTCTTTTTACGGATTCCATCTGTGTTTCCCCAAGCTCCAAACCGCCACCAGGGATACTCCAGAGCCCTTTCCCGGGGGCTTTGTCTCTTCGAGCTAAGAGAACCCCTTGAGAACCAACAACGACCGCACCTACTCCGGGAATGGGATGAGAGGGGTACCTTCGGTCACTCATATCTCACTCATCTCATTAGTCATAAGGCAGGCCAGCTGGCATATAGACTACCGAGCCGCAGGTTTCGCAGAACTTGTCTGCACAGATGTCGAATCCTGAGGGAGTACTATATGGAACGCGTGTCTCAGTCTTGCAGCTTGGACATCTAGTTTTCACGTAACCCCTCAGTTCAAAGACTCTCCTCCATGCATTCCGGGCGTGCTCAATCTTTCCTCTGCGGTCGTATTCTTTTGCTAGAGTGACCCAAGGAGCTGCAGCATTCTTGTCAGCATTAGTCCATCGGATTAGACAATCTAGGTATTCATCCCACTTCCCGAGGTATGGATATGCACCACAGAGCCCTCTCCAAGACTCCGGGTCATTGCCAAGTTCCATTTCAGCACGACCAAGATGCTCCCTGCACACCTTGTCATCACGTGAGTTGTGAGCAATTACAGCAATCCTAGAAAGAGCTTCAATGTTCTTCGGATCTCTATCTAGCACTTTTCTGAAGCATTCAAGCGCGCCTTCATGGTCACCTGATTGAAATCGGAGTTCGCCCAAGAGAATCAGAGACCTATAGTCATCAGAACTCATGGTGTTCGCATAACCCACGAAGGGAGCTGCCTCGAATGAACGTTCTTGAAGCAATAATATGTATGCGTAATTTGACACTGCAGTCATGAGTTTCGGCTCAAGAGCATGGACTCGAGCCCACTCCTTTGTCGCTGCTGTGAAGTCCCCAAGACGATACAGTGTCAAGGCATGCAGGAAAATAGAACTGATATCGTCAGGGAACTTTGCAGCAGCTACTTCCAAATGCTCCAGAGCCTGACGATACTCACGTTTCTGGAGATAGATTCGCCCAATGTCTGCCCATGGCTCAGGCTGAGTCGAATCAAGTCGTAATGCCTCCTGGATGTGCTCTTCTGCTGATGTCACCTTGCCCAAAGCCCAGAGAGCTCGGCCAAGAAACAGCTCAACAACATAGTGTTGTTCGACGAGCTCATCAGCGCGATAGAGTACCTCTACAGCCTTTTCAGGCATCTCAGCCTGCACGTATGCAATTCCAAGATAGACAAGCGCATCAACATCCTCGTCATCGTATTCAACAACAGGCTCCAATGCAGCAATGGCATCTTTCGGCCGACACTCCTCCAGAGCCCGTTTTGCAGATTCGAGAACCTTTTCAGACACGGCGTGATGCTTCCCCATTGTCATTTGGCGTGCAAGAGTGCCAGCATTTTATTATAAGTAGACATTGATAGGGGAAAAACCATGAAACGAAAGGAATATGCCACACCATTCCCGATGCTCCATGCTGCCAGCTTGCTTAGTCACAGATCGCGCATACGAAAATTCCGAGAGGCGATAGGAAGGGTCGTCAAGACCAACGACCGCGTGATTGACCTTGGTACAGGAAGCGGTATCCTTGCCATCCTAGCTGCAAAACAAGGAGCAAGGGTCACAGCCATCGATGTAAACCAGGACTCATTGGCATATGCTAGAGAGGCGGCGAGACAGAATGGCGTCGCAGACAGAATTGAATTCGTGCATTCCCACTTTGCAGACTTCTCAATAGGCAAACGAGCAGACGTTGTTATTTGTGAGATGCTCTCTTCAATGATGCTCATTGAGCAGCAGGTATCCGCAAGTAGTTATGCAGTTGAACACCTCCTGAAGCCCTCGGGGCATATCATTCCAGAGGAAGTTCGCATATTCGTGGTCCCTGTTCAGAATGAGATTCAATGGAATAGGTTTCAGATCGATGATTTGTCTTTTCCGAGAGTGCCTCAAACAGTAGAACGGGGCCAGAGTGTGGACCTCGCGGACCTGCTGGAGCTCGCATGTTTTGACCTGACGATACCGAATCCCGCTGCGAAAGTAGACAGAACACTCGACTTTAGAATCGTACAGACCGGAATAGTGCATGGACTCGTTGGCATGTTCGAGTGTAGACTGGACAGCGAAACGATTCTGACTATGGGCGACGGGTGGAGAGAACTATTCCTGCCACTGCCCAAACCTATTGGCATGAAAGCAGGACAGACTCTCAGCGTAAGAGTTGCATTCAGACCTGGTCAATACGACTCACTATTGCTGCAGACTCACTAGATCTATCCTGTCGCTTTGCGTTCCATCGGTTGAGACCTGTCTAGCTCAAAGACTACTGGGTTCTTGGAGTCAGGACATGCATGAAGTTCCTTGCACTGGTCCTGCAACCAAGGGAAGTAAGCATTGTGCATCATTGCATAGACAACTGGAAGCATTGTGAAGAGCGCATTGATGCAAATGTCGCCTCTAACACCATAATAGTCAAACTCAATGACATCGCCGACCTTGTGACCAAGTGGGCAATGGCCCTGCTGACTTATGACACGTGCTGTAACCTTACGCGGTTCCTTTCCGATACACTTCTCTTTGTGTGCCATCTGAATCGTTTCTTGATGTAGACAGGAGCCATATTACTGTTTTTGAAGCATGGTATACAGAAAGAGTCACACTTTTATCGAAGTCTTTCAGAATTGGATACGGTGGCAAATAACTATGGAGCTGAAAGGTCCACTCTGTTATGTGCTTGATTTTGATGATATCTATGACTATGCATACCAGACCGCCATAAGGGTGAAGGCGTCAGAATGGAAACCTGATGTCATTGTCGGAATTGCCAGAGGTGGCTGGGTTCATGCAAGAATCGCTTGTGATCTCCTAGGGGTCAAGGATCTCTATTCGGTAAAGATTGATCACTGGGGAGTCACGGCAACAAAAGATGGAAGAGCAAAACTGACCTGCCCTCTGACTGTAGATGTCGCTGGAAAAAGGGTTCTTGTCGTTGATGACATCACAGATACAGGAGAGAGCCTTACGATGGCAGTCAATCACGTCAAGGAGTGTGGACCACGTGAGGTGAAGAGTGCAACGCTCATGCATATTGCAGGCTCCAAGTTCGTGCCGGACTATTTCGGCGTTGAGGTCACCTGGGCATGGGAAATATGGCCATGGAACTTCTATGAAGACCTATCTTCACTCATTATGAAGATCTTCGAGGGAGAGAAGGTGAACGAGATGAGCACTCTGGAACTGAAGAAGCATCTCAGAGAATACAATAACATTGTGCTCTCTGATGATCAGCTCTCCAAGATCAAGGCGCATATGGGATACCTCGACAAAATTGTTTATCCGCTTGACAAAGCCTGGAGAAAGAAGAAGTGAGGATGAGTAACAATGGCGCTCGAAGTTAAGCTATCTGCTGTACCAGTAGACAGAAGCAAATCTAAGGCAATGCAAGACCTTCTTCCAATTGAAATAGGTATGTTCGGTGGGAGTGGCAACTACGATTCCAAAGTCATAGAAGACCCAATAGAAGTGAAAGTCTATACACCCTACGGAGCGCCATCAGACAACTTCGTTCTTGGAACTGTGAAGGGGCGCACTTTTGCATTCCTAGCAAGGCACGGCCGTACACATACGATTCCGCCTCATGCTATCAACTACAGAGCGAACATCTGGGGAATGAAAGCCCTTGGTGTCAAGAGGATACTGAGCCCTGCGGCAGCAGGAAGCCTCCAGCCAAACAAGGTCAAACTGGGTGAGTTCGTCATCGCAGACCAGCTCTTCGATAGAACTTTCGGAGTCAGGAAAGACACATTCTTCGAAGGAGGGACAATTGCACATCTTACCTTTGCAGAGCCATTCTGTCCTGAGTTGAGGAGGATTGCGGCTGAGACTGCAAACGAGATAGGGTTCAAGATTCATGACAGAGGAACATATGTCTGCATCAATGGTCCGAGATTTTCAACCAGAGCTGAGTCAATGTTCTTCCATAATCAGGGCTGGGATGTTATTGGAATGACGGCATACCCTGAAGCGGCGCTTGCCCGCGAGGTAGGTATCTGCTTCGTGAACATCTCCATGCCAACAGACTACGATGTCCATGGGGATGAAGTTGTCACGCACGAACTTGTCCTCAAGACCATGGCAAAGAATGTAGAGCGTGTAAGGAAGCTGACCTTCGAGATGATTGCCCGAATTCCGAAGGACGCCGGATGTGACTGTCAGACGGCTATGAAGAATGGTGTCTTCTAGGAAACCGAAGAAGTCAAAGCATGAATTGACACACTCTGAAATGGTGTCTTCATCTATGCGAATTGCAGTTGGCCAGATGGCTCCTTTGATTGCCAATGTGAAAGAGAATTTGGTTAGAGTGAGGAGCATCCTTCGGGAAGCAGAGAAGGCAGATGTCGATGTTCTCGTATTGCCAGAACTCTGCAACTCTGGATATGCATTCAAGAGCATCAGTGAACTGAGTTCTACAGCGGAATGGATACCCGAGGGCCCCATGTCGCAGGAGTTACTATCCTGGTCAGTCGGAGGAAGACTAGTTGTTGCGGGAATCTGTGAAAGGGCCCCTGAAGGATTCTACAACTCAGCAGTGGTACTCGGTAGCGGTGAGCACATAGCGACGTACCACAAGATTCACCTCTTCCTGAATGAGATAGATTGGTTCCTACCAGGGGATGAAGAACCGCCAGTCATCGAGTATAGAAACTATCGATTTGGTGTCATGGTGTGCTTTGACTGGGCGTTTCCAGAGGTGGCACGGGTCCTCACGTTGCAGAGGGCTCAAGTCATCCTGCATCCAGCGAATGTTGTCCTGCCATATTGCCAGGATGCCATGGTCACACGGTCAATTGAGAACCGTGTGTTCACAGCCACAGCGAACAGAACTGGAATCGAGAGAGGACTCACGTTTTCTGGCGCCTCACAGGTCACTGATGTGAAGGGCAACAGACTCACTCGAATGAGTCGCGACGAAACTGGTCTAACATGGGTCGATATAGACCCGAACTTGGCTGATGACAAAGCAATCACAGAGAGAAACGATCTCCTAGCAGATAGACGCCCAAGTCTGTACAGAAGGCTCATTTCGGACGATTGAATCTGCTTGGTGCGCGACCCTCCCAGTAACCAATTGGGTATTTCTCGCGATTCACTTTCATCTTCTCAATGACAGCTCGTGCGGGATCGATTCCTGCAGTGTCGGCAACTCTCAAGAGATAGATTAGAACATCCGCGATTTCGGAGGCGAGGGCTCTGCGAAACTCATCATCCTTGAGAGCCTCATCCACATCAGCTTTAGTCTTCCACTGGAACAGCTCTAGCAGCTCGCCGGCTTCTATGGAAGTCGAGATTGCCAAGCTAAGGGGATGATTGTACTGCTCCCAATCCCTCTCAACGACAAACTCACGAATCATTTCTGAAAGCTCTGTAAGGGTGTCAGGCGTTTCTCCCACCAGATTCACTCCTTTCTAGCGTTGTTGTTTGCCGAAACTTCGCTGGACTAGCCATAGTGAGTATAGCGAGAAGATGACAAGCATAATCAGCAAGGATAGCAGAGGAGTCTCAATGCCAGCAAACAAGCCGGCTCCATAAATCATCCAGCTAGCAGTATCTAGTGTTCCAATTGCTCCACAGAGTAGGACTACAATCACGTTTGTCGGACCTGCCCATCGCAATCTCTGAGTTCCGGCCTTGGACCAGACCACCAAGGAGAAGACAATCGCAACACCGACAAAGACAATGAGGAAGTAATCTCCTAGGATGAAGTAGTTCCAGACGGACCAGATTGCAGGCGGTGTTAGCAAGACAATACCCAACCCAATAAGCGTAAGGATGAAGACAACTCGCGGCCATGGATCCATAATCAACCCGGTGAGTCCTTCCCTGCCACGTTCAGAGAACACCTTTTCGATTTCTTCGTATTCTTCTTCATCGACTTCCTCGACTTCATCGTTCTCTTCGTCTTCATCGGGGAAAGCAGTGTTCTCTTCATCTTCACCAGAGTCATCTTCGAAGAATGCCTTCTCGTCTCTCTTCATCCGGTTTTCCTCACAAATCGAGTGGATTGCTTGGGGAAAGGACCCGTTAAAATCCTTGTTGTCTGATAGAACTACTCTGTTCGTATCGCTTGCTGTAGATACTGGGAGTGTCCACCAGAAGAATGATTAAAACAATATGGTGAACACACAACATATGCCTCTCGACAAAAGCGGCCTGGAACAGTGCATTAGCAGAGCAAGAAGCCTGCGTCAACAGGGAATGAACAAGAAAGCTGTAGAGATGTATCGACAGGCACTGCAGTTGGACCCGGACAATATAGATGTTCTGAATGAATTGGGGCTGACACACATACATATAGGCGAGCAGAGCGACGCCGGTGTGGCTTTCGATCTCGCCATCGATATAAATCCGAAGGACTATAGAGGACACTCAAACAAGGCGGAGGCATTGATAACAATTGGCGCATTCGAAGAGGCAAATGCAGTTGCCGACGCAGGACTCAGACTTATTCCGAATAGCGCAGATCTCTGGGTCAAGAAAGCAAGAGCTCTTGAGAGCCTTCTCAGAATCCAAGATGCAGTGGATGCATACAACGAGGCTCTGAAATACAACTCAGAAGATCCTGTGATATGGAAGGCCCTCGCTTTGTGTTTGGATGCACAGGAAAACTGGTCAGCTGTCGCACGTGCATATAGAATAGCTGCAGGCCTGCATGAGAAACGGGCGGAGATGCAGGATGCAGAAAGTTGCCTGAAATTCGCACAGATGGCAGAACAATCCTAGTTCCAAAAAGAAGGGAGGGACCCCGTTTGAGCCCCTTGAAAGAATCTCTGCATATCAACAGAGCACTAGCGCCGCTTCTTTGCCAAGAAACCAACGATGACTGCAACGATGGCCAGAACGATGTATGGAGCAAGCTCGAGTATCAATTCCATGAGAGGATTCGCAGTAGTCGTTGTCGTTGTCGTTGTCGTTGTAGTTGTGGTGCTTGTAGTGATGGAACCGATCGAGTTTCTAA
>CAYHAA010000006.1:0-152816 GCA_964354495.1 uncultured archaeon
TCACAGAATGAAGTTATCCTGTGAGCGTGATAAGGCGTGCACCAATATTGATGGAACCATTCCTGTCAGCATTGGTCTTATGCTCACATGAGGGGCAGATGAAAGAGTTCTGCCTGGGCCGGACTCCCTTCGCCCCGCATTTCCAACACATGATAGAGGTCCACGACTCTTGAATAATCCTGAATCTTGAGCCTTTCCCGCTTGTGTTCCATCCCAGCTGTGCCAATTGGAGTGCTATTCCTTCGGTGATTCTGGCGAATGCCCAAGAGTGAATCAGTCGTCTGAATCCTCTGCTCTTGCATGTGATTTTTTGAGCACCCACCCGGATATTCTTCAGACGCCCAATAGCAACAAAGAGGGTGTAACATTCGGATAGTTCAAGAATGTAAGACTAAAGAAGACATAATCCGGATTCATCATATGGCTTAGATGATTTGCCTTATAGGTCAGTCCTTTTCATTCTCGAAATACCCCACGGAGAGAGGCAGTGTCCATTGACAAAATATGATGACATCATCAAGGAACGTCGCGAGATTCTGAAGGCACATGACTATGACGAAATTCCTCCTGATGAGTGGTGGAAGCCACATCAAGGAAAGGGAGTACCACCTCCACCTCTCGAGAAACCATTCCCCAAAGATGCGAAGCTCGTTGACCTAGTAAGCCCTAGAGATTTCACCTCTGGTAACTTGCCCCTTAGAGAGGTGATCCGTAAGAGAAGGAGTCGTAGAAGATTCATTGAAAAGCAGCTTACGCTGGAAGAATTATCGTTTCTTCTGTGGAGCACGCAGGGTGTAAGAGCTGTCGACAAGAATCTAGTATGGACCCTACGTACTGTTCCTTCAGGTGGGGCAAGGCATCCATTTGAAACCTACTTGATTGTGAATTGGGTAGAGGGAGTGAAAGATGGTTTATATCGATATTTGCCAATCGAGCATAAGCTGCTCCTGATTAGAGAAACCGATTCTAAAATCCAAGAGCATGTGACAGAGATATGTCATGGACAGGAGTTCTGTGGAAAATCAGCTGTCTTCTTTGTTTGGGCAGTGATTCCATACAGATCCGAATGGAGATACAGCATTCAAGCTTACAAGGACGTAGCAATGGAGGCAGGTCATGTATGCCAGAACCTGTACCTTGCAAGCGAGTCGATTGGTGCAGGAACATGTGCGATTGCGTCATACAATCAGAAAGGAGTAGATGAGCTGATCGGTGTAGATGGTGAGAGTGAGTTCGCTATCTATGTTGCACCAGTTGGCAAGGTTGGAAACGATGCGGAATCTTGAAAGGGCTGTAAGTTCGTAGAGCTGCGGGGGCTCAGCCCGCTGAAACGTCCGATTGAAGTAACATTTCCTCTAGATGAGGTCAATAAGATAGCAGAGATGGAATCAACGGGGTTTGGCAGACGCCATTATAGGCCGGTCTATGTCATGCATAAATGGTGGGCACGACGACTAGGTTCTGTATTCCGAGCTCTTCTTCTGTACTCACTAGCAGACAATGACCTTCAAGACTGGGATGGAAATCCGGAGAGCCTTCGGGATTTCTACTCAAAGGATGTCGATTTTGGGGGAAAGATAGTACTTGATCCCATGATGGGCGGAGGAACAACGGTAGTTGAGGCATTGAAACTTGGTTGTAAGGTCGTAGGTGGAGACCTCAATCCGGTAGCTTGGTTCATCGTGAAGAAGACTGTGGAGGATATCGATCCGGCGAAACTCCGCCAGACTCTGATTGATATTGATAGTGAATTGGGGGAGAGTCTTCGAAAGTACTATCGCACATCGTGCCCGGAGTGTGGGAACGAAGCAGAGGGTATCTACTATTTCTACTGCAAGGATGCCCTTTGCCCAGAATGCGCAAATGTAATTCCACTAATGCGCAATTACTTTCTCTCAAAATCGCCATCTGTGCAGGGTGACTATGTCGTATGTCCTCGTTGTTGGAATGTGTTCTTGACAGAAAACGCCAAAAAAACAGCAAAATGCTCCAAATGTGAGGAGGTTTTCACACCAACGGATAGATCTCTTGTTTCAGGTCGAGCATTCAGATGCGAGAACACCTCATGCAAAAAACATAGCATAGTCAAGACCATCAGAGATTCTGGGACAAGACTCAATGAGCGTCTGTATGCTATCGAGTTCTACTGTAGGCATTGTGATGAGTTGGGAAATAAGAAGCTGAGAAATGGGAGAGGGTACAAGTCTGCTGATAGTGAAGACCTCGCGTTGTTGGAGTCTGCTCATACAGAGTTCAGAAGAATTCGTGATACATTACCACTGCCAGATGGGGCACTACCCCTTGGGGTGGAAACTAGGCGTGCATTAAACCACGGGTACTTGAATTTTCAAGATATGTTCAATGCCAGACAGCTCTTGAACCTTGGAAAGATCTATCGGTGGATTCTGGGTGTTCAAGATTGGAATCTGAGAGAGTTCTTGATTCTCGCCTTCTCAAACTGCCTAAAGTACAACAACATGTTTGCGAAGTACAATGCTACAAGAGGATTCATCACAGATATCTTCAGAACACATTCATTTTCGCCATCCCTGTCTCCTGTGGAGGCTAACTGCTATGATACCTCAAAGGGCAGAGGCGCCTTCACTGCGTTCGTGAAGCTGGTAATTGAGGGGAAGGAGTATTGCCGAGAACCATTTGAGCGAGTCTTTGATGGAAAATCGATGAAAAAAGTCACTCTTCAGAACAGAATCGATGGAAAACTGGCTCGGAACTATACCGACTTTCATCACGGAGCAAATGTACTCCTCCTATGTGGGTCATCAGAGTCTGTTCCCATTCCTGACTCAAGTGTTGATGCAGTGGTTACGGATCCGCCATACTCCGGCAATGTGATGTATTCAGAACTGTCCAACTTCTTCTATGTCTGGTTGAGAATTGGATTGAAAGAGAGGTATCAGGAATTTAGAACAGAATATGTGCCATGGGTCGATGAAATAATCGAGAACAAGACGCAGGCGAAGGGTCGAGAGGAGTATGTACGGGGTCTAACAAAGGTGTTCTCAGAATCGAAACGAGTGTTAATTCAGGATGGCATTCTGGTTTTTACCTTCCATCATACGAGACTGTCAGTATGGGGTGCGCTCTTAGAGGCCTTACTTCAATCCGGTTTCTATATCACAGCAACATATCCTGTGAGAAGTGAGATGAAGGCGTCAACACACCTTCACGAGATGGAGAACATCGCGTACGACATGGTCTTTGTATGCAGAAAGAAGACTACTAATCCAACAGCAGTCCAGTGGTCTACTCTTCGGGCATGTGTTGTTCAGTCCGTTGCTGAAACACTCGAAAACCTTCAGAAGAATGGACTATCGACAAGTGAGCAAGACCTCTTTGCTATTGCACTTGGTAAGTTGCTGCAATTCTATTCGAAGTACTATCCTAATGTGAAAGACGAAGAACGTGAGGTGCGTCCAGATCTAGCTCTTTCACTGATTGAAGCAGATATCACCGACATTCTTCATAGTGGTTCTATGTGCAGTTTATAGCAGGCGTGTCGCACTAGACTGTATGAGAACGACACGGGTACTGCGTACGTGGGATCGAACAAAGGCTGAGTTTGTTGAGATTCCTGTCCAGTATCAACCAGACACATCTCTATCATGTGAGGAATGCAGGTATTTCGATGACAGTTCTGGAATCTGCCTTGGTGTCGGCTCAGCATACTACATGAAGAAGACCCCACGTCATGAGTTCGTACCACGTTATGCTGAGTGCCGAATCAGACTTCCCCCAGACCTTCTCTCTTTCGCCGAGTCCTAGAGAACTCCAACTAATCGTGGTATGAAACCAAGAGAGAGAGAAACACATAGTACAAGATAAGCAAGAGCGATGAGAAGGACAAGAGTGTCTCGAGCGTGCCATTCTGATTTTCGTAAATAGGTCCTTGTATTGCTATATCCGAACCCACGACCATCCATGGATATTGATAGTGCTTCAACACGAGATAATGAAGATACAAGAAGTGGAAAGAAGGTATATTGAACTGTCCGCAACAGCTTGCGAATTCCGCCTATCTCAGGCTCAATGCCCCTCGACTTTTGGGCCAGGCGAACCACCTGATTCTCAGAGTCAAAGAGGGGTAGGAATCGGAGAGCTATGACAAGAGCAAAACTGTACCTGAATGGTATTCTCAGACGAGTCAGTGAATGTGCAAGCAATGTAGGGTCAGTGACGGAAACAAAGAGCATACTCGATAGAACGATGAGGAGGAATCTGAGCGATATTGAGAGACCTCGTTCGATTCCATAGTCCGTTATTGGAAAGTAGGGACCAAAATCCCCTAACTGTGGGATAATGAAACCGAAGACCGTACCATTGGGAGTGAGTACAACCTGGAATAGCAGTAAAATCATTGAGAACAGAATGATGAACTTCGTACGTCGTTGTGAGAACTTTAGTGATGTCCGTGAAGCTTTGAATAATACCAAGACGAGCAGAAGGAGAATGAGACTAAGTCGCCAGCTTGGATAGATCAATATGCCAATCAATACGAACATCAACAGGAACAAGTTCAGAAGAGGGTTGAGCCTTCGGATTGAGGAGTCATCCAGAGTGTAAGTAGGCTGTGCCCCCATGTACTATTCCGCCCCCAAGCTGACGAATTCAGCTCGATTCGTTTCTATCAGTCGTTGGAATACTATCTCTGGTGGGCCATCGAGCAAAATCGACCCATTTTCCATGAAAACAACACGATCACAGTGATTTTTCGCAAAATCTGTGTCGTGAGTCACTACTAGAGATGCACCCCCGGCCTGAGCTGCCTCAGCTAGAATTCTCATAATGAATCTACGGCCATCCAGATCTTGGCCGATAAACGGCTCATCAAACAAGATGATGTCAGGAGAGTGCACTGATACTGAGCTTACATTCAGTCGTCTCTTCTGTCCATGACTTAACGTGAAGGGGTTTCTCTCTCTCATAGTAGCAAGGCCTGCGAGTTCTAGGAGTTCGGTTGCCCTCTGGTGGCTTTCCGCATCCCGAATACCAAGTATATCTGCTGTTAGGTTCTGTTCTCTCCAGACAGTTCGTTCGAAGATCTGGTGGTTGGGGTTCTGGAATACAATGGAGAGTGTCCGAGTGATCTCTTTCCTATCGATACCATGAATGGGTGTTTCTCCAAGATACACTGTCCCTGTTTCGGGTGTCAGCAGTCCACCAAGGAGTTGGACTAGAGTCGTCTTTCCGGATCCATTCGCTCCCATGAGCGCGATTATTTCGCCTTCATGAATTGCTAGACTCACATCTTGAAGGACTCGATTCGTTCCGTATGAAAAACTGACATCTTTCGTTGATAAAACGCGGTCGCCCAGCTGAACCGGAGGTTTTTGCAGATCTGGTTCCTGCGATATCTCAGGAGGATGCCAAGTCGATATTGTTCCATTCGAAATGACTAGAATTCGATCAGAAATCTGTCGAAACGCGTTCAAATTGTGCTCGATACAGACAACTCCGACATTTCGTGCCTTCAGACCTGACAAGATGCTCCGGAGTGAAAGTATCCCTTTTGGGTCTAGGCTCGATGAGGGCTCATCAAGGATGATATAATCTGGCTGGCACGAGAGCATTGATGCTATGGCCACTCTCTGTTTTTCTCCACCTGAAAGTGCATAAGTGGGTCTAAGGCGAAGATGGCTGGAGTCTACTTCAGCAAGCGTGGAATCTACCAAGTTTCTAATCGACTCCAACTCAAATCCGTAATTCTCCGGCCCAAATGCTACCTCGTCAGCAACCCTCAACGTACAGATTTGGCTATCTGGATCTTGTTGAACGAGCGATACTCTCTTGGATATCTCTGCAATCGAGAGACCGCTAGTATCTGTGCCATCGATTAGAAGAGTCCCGGAAAAAAATCCTTTGATGCTCCGAGGAATGAAACCAGACATGCATTTGGCAAGAGTGGACTTGCCAGAACCTGTGGGACCGGTGATTGTGACAATCTCGCCTCGAGCTATCTGGAGATTGACTGACCTCAGAACCTGTGTTATTCCATCGTATGAAAAGGACAGGTTCTGTACTTCAAACATCTTCTTCGCCTAGTAGATTTCTAATGTGATGACTTGACGCACCCAGAGAGAGCCATCATAGTTCGCCGCGATGAGCCAAAGACCGTCATCAGTTATTGTAAGAAGCATATTATGGTCGTCCATCACAACGCTCAAGTCCTCGAACCTAACAGCATAACCATCTCGAGCAGATACTTGTAGCCCTGTAGCTTCTGGGAGTGGACTTGCCTGTGCAAGAATCGTGGTGATTAGAATACCTGTGTAATTTGTGAGTGGAATGTGTGTATAGGCACCAATCAGTTCAGCTTCGATTGTCACCTCATAATCTGCAAAGTCTTCGAAACGGAAAGAAAACGGCGTTTCGACAAGCCCCTTCACTTCACAGGTATAGGGATCAGCAAATGCATGAGAAACATTTGTTGTATAGTAGAGAGTACCTATAGTCAAGAAGAGAACAAAGGCAATAGCAGGAAGATTCCTGTACACTAATGTCTTGGTTGTCCTAACCGCCGGTATTGTTCGCTGACTCTGAAAACCTGGAACCATACCTGCTTCATTGAGGAACTCCAGCGTTTCCCATGCAAAATAGCCTGCGAAAATGACTCCCGAACAGAATGCAAGAATCGTAATTGCCGTTATGTAGACAAGAGGAGCTCCTGTGAAGTATAGTATTTGTAATACAATGACATTCGCAGCCGCAGAAACTCCTGCTCCCAACCACCAGACTACACGGGAACTCTCTCGGGGATTATTCTTGGAACCAGCAGCTCTGGCACTCATATCAATGATGATGCCCTGGACAAGGGAAACAAAGACGATGGCAATCCCGTGTGTACTCCCTGTGAACATCTCGACCGTGCCCTTGAGCAGACCTCCAGCTGTACCAGCTCCAAGCTTCGGTACAATTACTCTGATTAGCACTAGCCAAAACACATGAAGTCCAGCCATGAACTGGCCTGCTCCGAACGGAACTCCCAAGGCAAGATTGACGAGGTTCCCCAGATAGCCGATGAAGGTGCTCAAGGCGCCGCCAAGTGAAGCCAGTATCGCAATTGTCACGATATCCCTCGTAGTAACTGAAGAATCTAGACTGCTCAAGATCATCCACAAGGTCATCCAGCAACAACCTCCAGAAATGATACGAACCGTATCCAACGCGAACCTGCAGAAACAACCGGGCTAGAGGAAGTGAGCATTGCATCCATGTTGCTGTAGGCACCATCAGGAGGGATCATCACAAGCCGCATACCATCAGTCCAATCCAAGACACGTGTTCCGTTATACTCATAGGCAAGAATCATTGGTCCCTGAAGCTCAGCCCAAGAAGCATTCGGGTAGACATTGGAATAGCTGAATTCCTGGAAATATCCATCGAAGGACATCACGACCAGTGTGTCGTTTGTTCCCATTCCCCCTACTAGTTCAATCAGAGTAGAAATGGCAATACCCTCATAGACACCTTGACCGCGCCAGTTGTCAAATTGATTCTCGAAGGATGAGAACCTCTCTGTTGGTACCATCTGAAGAAGATCATTCAGAGATAGAGTCGCATCTTCAGTGACGCCCCTCACAACGACTGTATCTCGTAGTATTATCGGTGAACCTAGTGATACTGTTTCGATATACAGGTCGGATTGAGTCACTGTGACATTCACAAAATGATAGATTCCACCGTGGTCTTCATCTGCATAGAGACTTGCACCAGCTCCCCCGGTCATAATATATCTGACGCCATTGGCTATACTATCATTGAAGACATGGATATGCCCCGTGAAGACAACATCCACATTCTGTTCTTCAAAGAGTGCCATGAGCCTTGTACTAGTTGTGGTATTGATCAAGGAGTGATCTAGTTGTGAGAGTGGGTTAAAGGGTGGGATGTGGGTGAAGACGAACTTGTACTCCGAATCGGTCTGGGACAGGTCCTGTTCCAACCAAGCTAACTCATGCTCAGCAACATCACCCGAGGAGGTATTGAATACTGCAATATGAGCAGGACCGCTATCAAAGGAGTATGTAGGACTGCCGAAGTACTCTGCATACAACACGCCCCCGCCCTCCTTGATATCATGATTACCTATTGTAGTGTATACAGGTACCTGAGCTTGGTCGAGAACTGCCTTGATTTCTTGATATTGGTTCTCATGCCCAAAAGATGTAAGGTCTCCACAGTGGAGAATGAACTGAGGCCTATATTGGTTAGCAGCAGCCACAATCTGCTCAACCCCACCTTGGTATCCCTGTGAGTCACCGAACACATAGAAGTTCAGGGTGGTGCTATCATCTGATGAGAGGAAGAGAACTACTCCAACAGTTGTACTGACAAGAAGAATCGCTGTGATTGACAGCACCAGTACAGACTTTCGTTGCTCCAAGGCTCATAGTACTCTCCGAATGACTCTAAGCGATATGCATGACTGTATACTTCGGTTATGAAATGAATCACAATATGAACATTGGGGAGCAGCCACAGGGGACAGGTGAGTCTTAGCCCTTGGGTAGTCCCTCGGTTCGAATTCTCTCAGAGAACTCTAGGATTCCACTATCTCTACGCCAGACCGATGTCTGTTGCAGTGTGTCAGCTATGACAGTAGTGAATTCGTCCTCCAGAGCGGCATCTCTCTCTTGCCCAAGCAGGGAGAGGTACGTATCCAGAAGACGCCATGAGAGCGCTCTCTTTCTTGAGTCGAAAATCGGATTGGTATCTAATAGACTAGCACTAATACCAGCAATATCGAGCATCCAAGGTCCAGAACGTGATTCTTCAAAGTCAAGACCATAGAGTGTATTCTCATGGTAGATGAAGTTCCTCAGACGCGGGTCCCCCTTGATTTGTCTGTGAACAGAGTGGTAGTCGTAATACCAATGTGCCAACTTGTCAATAATGCGTGAATCAAATGTGTGGTTTATTGCATCAACGAGAACTTCGCCAGGTATGAAAGACATGAGAATCACTCCATCTCGTGCCTCTATCACCTCTGGAACTGCTAGGCCGTGCTTCCGACTGGATAACAGGACAGACACCTCCTTATCGTAACTGCCAGCAACAAACATCTTTGCGACCAGTTCCACAGATCTCGACCTCTTTGATGACACTGTAAGGTGGAGTACTACATTCTTCCTACTTCTCAGACGATGGACATGCACTAGTACTGCATTCTTGCCGAACTTCTCCTGTAAAATTCGGTCCAATGTATCAATATGACTAGGTGGTAACGGCTTTCCATCAATCCCTCGTGGGAGCTCACCGAGCCACTTTATGAGGTCCATAGCATCACAACTTCTGTAGCATAGTCTCTATTAGCATTGCGTCAAGACCAATCAGATTTTAACAAATCAGGGTAGAGGCATCATGTGTAAGCAATGACTGATAGAATATGTAATGCGGAGAGAAACAAGGAACGATGCGGTTGCACATATTCCGGATGCTCAAGACAGGGCTACTGCTGTGACTGCCTGCAGTTCCATTGGAAGCATCATGAGCTGCCCGGGTGCTTGTTCCCACCGGAAGCGGAGAAGTCCTATGACAGGTCTCTGGAGAATTTCATTGAAGTCTGGAGCAAGAAGCTACGCAAGAGATGAATTGTCATACAATAGGTTTAGTAGAGATTACACCGTATTGACTTTGGGTAGAAGTGTTTGAGGCAAGTACATGTCGGGCTGCTGCTCATGATAGGTAGTGCAATAGTGTGGTTCGTCGCGAATGCGGTCTTATTTGATTACATTGTGAATGTGCTGCATCCTGACTTGGCATTCGGAGAACCGATTTGGGTTATAGATCCTCTCGGATTCATGGTCATTTCAGTTCCAACAGGGATTGTCTTCTTTATTGGACTTCTGGCAGTCTTTGATGATATTATTCCAAGAGAATAGCAAGTGGCGGGCGCGACAGGATTTGATTCTGGAATATCTTACTGTATTTGCTTTTTATCTCAATTCAATATTACATTAGTTTCCTTAGTCGACACCAAAGCCATTCTCTTCCTTCGGCGAACTAAAAACATCACACAAAAAACTATGAAAAGTGCTGCTGGTATACTGATGAATACTACAAGGATAGGATCTGACATCCCCATCCAAAGACGAGTGCCAAGACTGTTTCCGTGAATGGTTCGATAGATATAACCCCCCCATCCTACCGCCCATCCATGTGTAAGATTGATGAAATCTATTGCTATTACTCGCGTGTCACCAGGGAAGTCCTGTGAATACCAGTCGAGCCCACCATTTGGAGTATAGGCTATCTCTGTTTCGTCACCAGCAATCCATCCGTTCTCAGAGTCTAGGAATAGAATGTCAGTGAAGTAAGGTGCTATTGGAGGAGGGAAGGGAGCGTTCCGCGGAGCTGGTTGCTCGATCCAAGTTTCACCATCTGTCATTTTCGCAAGCCAAGTATCGGCCACAGCCCAAGCTTCAGTATCACTCACGAAAGAAAGTGACCATCCACCACGACTGAAACTCTCTTCCCAGGTTTCGCATGCATCTTCAGTATGATAAATACCAAAGAATCCAATAGCCCAAGCCTCAGTGGGGGAAACAAGGTGAATCATCCTTAGGGTATCGCTGAATGTCCAAGATGTGATATTTTGCCATGTCTGCCCACCATCGATGGTCTTGTAGACATCATTCATTGTAGAGGTCCATCCATGAGTTTCGTTGATGAACTTCACAGCTCCCAAGCCAGCCTGAATATCTATGACCTTGCTTTCATTCCAGGTCATCCCACCATTGGTAGAGTAGACAAGGCCTCCTGTGCCTGTGACCCAGATAGTTTGCTTGTCGATTATGTCAATTGATCTGAACGTGTGAGAATCCTCGTACAATTGAAGTTGCCAAGAGTCACCACAATCTTTGGTGTTGAGAATTATTCCGCCGCCCAAACCACTTTTGTTCTGTCCTACTACCCAACCATGAGTGGAGTTTACGAAACGCACGTCACCGAGAATTGCATCCTTTTGAGAGAAGGAATGATTTAGAATCTGCCAAGAAGCTGTCTCCTGCATTGGTTCAAAAGCCTGTTTCTCTACCATTACCATAGTCGTTGGAAGTGAATCGGTACTATATCCCAATATCAATAGGATTAGAACTATCCCTAATACATTGCACTCCATGATTCTCCCTGCAGGTTTCATCATTGTCCTCCAAACCATTTCTCCTTCGAATTTCCAAACAACTTACCTAATCAATTGGCTTAATGAGTACTCTATGAATCAATAATTCAGGACTTGACTATTCGGGTAGCGGACCGCCACCGCCGCCACCACCCGGAAGTGTGACGTATTGTTGGTCGCTACCAAGATAGATATGGACATCTTGTTCTATTGCTGGATCCCATTCTATAGCATATGCCTGAACATTCACCTGCATTTGAACGTACCCTTGGAGAAGGCTCCAAGACACGTAGTAGTCTCCATAGTACGTGGGTGTGTAATCAGTGCCAACATAGAAATATGAGGTCCAGTATCCCAGGCTGTTCTTGTATTTGGCATAGACCTTCACGTAGTCCATTGCAGTCCAGTGATTGGCTCGAACATACCCTGTCACACCATTGACCTGCCATGCGCTGTACGTGAGCTCCTGTGCATCGATCGGATTGTCCGTGTCTAATGGATCATACCCCCAAGCTATTTCCTGTGAATCACTGAGAATGTCACCATCAGTG
The DNA here is from genome assembly GCA_964354495.1 of uncultured archaeon. Taxonomy (GTDB): domain Archaea; phylum Asgardarchaeota; class Thorarchaeia; order Thorarchaeales; family Thorarchaeaceae; genus SMTZ1-45. The sequence continues at coordinate 11,689 of CAYHAA010000006.1, forward strand.
CTCAACGCGTTCGGATTTGTTCCATGAATGAATATCTCATCGTAGTCGCTGAGAGCATCATTGTCGCTGTCTGTATCATTTTGGTCTGTATAATAGACATATTTCTCTTCAGCATCTATGATGGTATCGCCATCTGAATCGATACCTCCAGCTAGCCAGTCACTTAGATTGGTGTACGTCCTCTGTAATGGATCTTCAATCAGAACGTTATGATCAATGTCTTCAATCAATACTTGAGTTGCAAACGAGAGATGGGCTCGACCATTAGCTACAGGAACATCATTAGCATCAAGATGAACCAAAGTCATAATGATTGCCCATGGTGAGTTACTTATACCTGAAACAGTGTACCACTCAATTCCCGATGAATAACTCATTGGATCAGCGTTAAGAGTGGTGATGAATTCATGGCTAGTTCCCATTTGTACAAAGACCTGAGTCGCCCAAGGTTTTTCATTATAGAAAAGGTCTAAGATATTTGTAAAGAGCATACCTAGGCCATAATCTGCAACTCTTGTTCCTAGATGCGGTGTGCCTAATGTAATTACTCTACCCACTTCGACACCGTATGACTCCAATGTCTGTCGTTCAGTCATTAGCATCTGTCGGGCTATGAGTCCGCCCATGCTATGAGCTACTATATCAATCTGAGTCCCTCTAGGGTGTTCATAAAGCAGATGATTCCTAAAGTTAATGGCATACTCCTCGATACTAGCTCCATGTGCTACGTTTACTGAACTATAATCATCAAAATAGCTATAAAAGTAATAACCGTCATAGCCAGCAAAGCTTCCCCAGAGAGTCAATGTATCAATCAAGTCAAGAAATTGAGAGTTGTTACCATGATAGCCGTGTACAAAATATACATAGCTTTCAAGTGGATGTTTCATTGCATGTTGGACATCAACTATTTTCGAAGATGGAATGTTCTCTGAGTGTGGATTCATTAACCGTTTGACGTGCCAAGCAGCAAGCAACGCTCCAGCCTCTGCATCAATCATACCTGAGAATCCATATATACCAAATTCTAGATTGGATGGAGAGTCGCAGGCTAGGAGTATTGATATTTGAGATCGTCGTTCAACCATTGCTTCACTCACATTGACCCAAGGCAAGACGGTTTGAGAAACCTCCAGACCATCCTCTTGTCCATGTCCAATAAGCACAATAGCATCAGAATGAAGTGGTATCATTTCCAGATAATTCAATGTTGTTTCTCGAATTACACACTCTTCAGGTTTTAATTCATTGGTAAACGTTTGAGCTGCAAGTTGTATATTACCATCATGACTGTCTGTGTATACAATCCATACAGATGGTTGTGTTGTTGTATTCTGAAGCCCTAATATAACCAAGGGAAGAAGTAGGATTATGACAATTGCTAGACTGTTAACACGTATTGATTCTGTTATCCTCAACATTTCTTACATGCCTCCACTTATCCATGAGTGTTATACTTAATAAATCGGCCCCTTACTTTGGCAATCGTTGTTGTGTGTTGTTATTGGCTATATTTGAGTAAATGAAACAATAGGAAGTCTATCGTATTGAGGGTGGAATAATTCAAAACCAAATACATCCATTAGCATTGCTTTTGTCGTAATCGTGGATTCTTTTTCACCTAAATCTTGAAGAAGTTTCGGATTTAAAAGAAGAAACAAACCTCAATAGAACACAAGATATCGGGATACGAATTCCAAGTTCTAATCTTCGTGTGGCTGGAAAAAGAAACTGCACTTTGAACTTCATATAGCTTTGATAGAGTGTATTCCTTGGATTCGAACCTGCGGCCTGACCTGGTTTTGAGGTGGTGAGTGAACTCCACGACGAAAACTTCTGTGTTCTGCCCTTATCTAGCCTGATGTCACCATCATTCTTTGGCGTTACCCAAAGTGCAGCTAGATTATTGTCGGCAATCATTGGGATGGAATCCCTCCTGAAGACCTGGCTTCTTTCTCCTGTGATATTACTGGAGCATCACTTCCACTCACAGTGAGTGTTTCCACAGTACTTGCCACGGCGGAGCCATAATCACTCTTGTCTGTTCCATCGCTGAAGCCGACAAGGCCCATCTGGACAAAGTGAACAGCCGCGGACTCTCCAAGACCTGATGCCTGTCCTTTAGTGGAGAGTGGGGACTTCCCTAGAGAAGATGACTTCTTTCGGGCTTTTGGTTGTGAACCTTTTTCTGCTTGAACAGAGTCAGCCCACTTACCTAGTCCTCTCACAGAGTGCAATGACTTTGTGAGCGTAATGAGGCGTCCGGCAATGTTTATTGCTCCATTCCTGTCTGCATTGGTCTTGTGTCCGCATGAAGGACATTTGAAGTAGTTTTGCTTGGGTCTTACTCCCTTTGTGCCGCACTTCCAGCACATGATTGATGTCCAAGCCTCAGGGACTACAATGTATCTCGAGTCCTTTCCCTCCACAGACCAGCCTCCTTGAGCCAGTCCATGTCTTAGACTCTCGGTGATACGTGCAAAAGTCCAAGAGTGTATCATACCTCTATAGCTCTTGCCCCTGAAGTTCCCTTTCCGCGCCATATTTCTGATGTTCTTCAAACGACCAATGGCAACGTAGAGCGTGCACTTCGTAGACATATTACCAATGTAGTCTAGTAAATCTCGAACAAGTACTCGATCATACTCACGAGCAATATTCTCGCGCTTTGACTTGAGCGTCCTCAGTTTTTCTAGAACTCTATCTGCATTCTGACCACTGCTACGACGCGTGTCGGCTTCTCGTTGAAGATTGGCCACAAGAGTGTCATATTTCTTAATGACTGCAATCTTCTCCTTTTGCCTGAAGAAACGAGTTTCGCTTACCTTTGTCGGTGTCACTAGTACGGTGCATGCAGCCTTCTCTATACCGAGATCAATGCCAAGGACAGCTGGTGGATAATGCGAACTAGTAGAGTCTGGTGCACTCACTCGGACCGCAAAGTTGACCCACCATTTCTTTAATCTGTCTACGTGGATTTGAAGGGCTTTGACTTCACCGCGATTCAACTGGTTGGTATGAAATGGTGAAACATTCAAGGGAATCAAAAGCCGGTCATGGATATATCGTCCCTCTCGTGTCGAGTCAAGTGCATCTCTCAGGTTGAGCCACCAGCGAGAGACCTCCGTTGGGGAGTATTCTAATTTGAACCTAGGTGAAAATACCCACCTTGGTATTCGTTGTGTCTGGTTAGATGTGCATGGACGGGAGGGGTTCCATCCTTTCTTATTCCTGAGCGCTAGATAGCTATCATACATTGAAACGGCTGTCTGTCTACACTCGGTCAGCTCATTCTGTGACATCCGTGGAAATCGACTCTTCAGATCGTGTGGCACTGTCAGTCTTTGTGTATACCTCTCTTTGACTTTCAGAGCAGTCATTGTGAGTTTGCTCAGTGTCGTGTCGCAGATTCCGTTCTTCTTTGGTCCATTTATTAGAGTATCTTCGTTTTGTTCGATTATACCAAGAAATGCTCGTATCGCTCTCGTATCCCTTCCAACAATCTGCCGCAACCGCTGTTGAGTCCTCTGTGTCATGATATCCCACCTTATCGGGATCTTGACACTGATTGTTATTCCTCGGGACCGAGCCATCGCCATTCGCCTGGGTTATATAAACTTCTGACCTGTCTTGGTCATGTGAGTTCACTCCCCTTCTTGTCCGAAGGGGGTCTTTTGAACTCGTACTAGTATCATATCCAAGTTATATAAACTTATTAAACAAAAATTCTATTATTTCTATTTTCTAAGATTAAAGCATTATGGGTGCTTCTTTTTGAAAATAAAGACTTCCAAATAAGATAGAACTCCTTATAAATAAAAGAACGACATTATCCCTGAGGAGTTGCTTTGGGGCGAAAGATCCGGGAATTTCGACCGAATGAAGTTCTGGTGAATGCAATCTACTCAGGACTATCTGCCTTGGTCAGACTTTCATACAAGAGAAAGAACGATTCCACAAACAAGTTCTATGAGAAAACTAGGTCAAACTGGGAGGACGCATGTATTGAATGGGAGTCTTGTAGGAAACAGGGTTCGCATGACTTCTCTTCTATTCAGAATAAAGAGCCTATTCTGAGGAGATTATATCTTCAGATGCTCTGGTATGGTACGGTAAGATATGGGAATAAGGAGTTCAAGCGTGTATACAGCTGGAGGGAGGGGACCGTGGGGCCACTCAATGAACTGCTCAACTACATGGGTTCTCAACTCCGAGATATATTGGTTCCTCGGTATTATTTTCCAGATCCAAACCATTACCAGATAAGAAAATACAGAGATGGTCGACGAGAGATTATTCCCAAGAGCGTAGCTGATAAAATACCACCTGAGAAAGGTGTGAAAGTGTACCAGAAATCAGGCTATCGAGGAAACTCGAAGAGACCGCGTGTTCTCCTTGCACATCCTTCTCTTCCAGCCCTTGATTTTGTTGATATGATTCGGGCACACCTCATAGAGCTCTGCCGACAGTGCTTCATTCATGCCGTTCCCCGTCTCGAGTTTCAGAGATACATCCGGTTGCTCATCCATAGACTTACCCCCTTCCTCGATTGGGTCTATACACGGGGAAAAGTCGGTCGGAAGAATTTCTATCCCGACGCAGATAGAGAGCTCCGTAAGATTGTGCTTGAGATTAGGACTCACTTCAGCAACAGGAGCGGAGTAGTTGAAGGAATGAGCAGACAGATAGAGGCGCCTCCTTTCGATTTTGGTGCTGATTCCCTCAAAGAGAAAGTCAAAGTGATTATGGATTCTTCGGAGAAGAAACACATCCAAGAAAAGGGTAAGGTCATCCTAGACCTAATCCAAGAGGAAATCATCACAGACACAGAGATTTCGAGATTTCGCGAAGAAATCACCGGAAAGGCGCAGAGAGAGGGGAATGACTGGCACAGAGTGTTGCTCTCAGGACTCTGTCACCCGAGGTCTCTGAAGGAGGCTGTCTTTGCAGGCGACCAGTTTCTATGGAATCCCTCTGGAATACAATATCTTGCCGAGGTTCCTGTCGTTGGGAACCATGGCGCTGGAAAGATTGACCTCGTGCTCTTTGCCCGGATGTTGAGAGGTGCAGGACAATACATCTGGTTTCCCGTCATGATTCTTGAAGTGAAGACGAAAGAAGCATTCAACTTCAATATATACGGAATGCGACCTAGAACTAGGAAGATGGGTGTCTATGTTCCAACACTTCACTCTTGGAAAGTACCTCTTACAGAGCGCGAATGGAATGCAGTATTGGGTTCCAGACCTCCAAAGGCCCATCTTGACCAGTTAGATGTATACGAAGAGATGATACTCTCTGAACTTAACGCTCTTGTCAAGGATCCTCTGACACCCAAACATGTCTGGAAAGGAGTTGTGACTCTTGATGTTTCACAGGACTATGAGGTGACGAAGAGGAGCTTTGATCAGCTTATTGGCCAACTGGCTGCGAAGTTGCTGGAGGGCGAGTTCACTGGGCATTGGAAGACACTCAAGTTCGAGGACTCTACTTCCAATGAACTTGCACCACGCGTTGCCATCACAATGACACCGGCTCAGGGTCCTGTATATCTTCTGAGGAGCATCATTCCCGCTAAGGCGACACAGAACGAGGATCCATTTACTGACCGCGTGGAGGACGATGTATTCTTCACTCAGTACATCTCTGTTCCCTCTCCGACATCCTCCGGCAAGAGTGCCGCTTGGTTGGCTAAGAACTGGCATCTACTGAACCACCTGTCCGAGTTGGCAGATGCCACACCCTCTAGTCCACTATTCCTCTGGATTGACCTCCTTGGTGATTATTCCTCTGAGAGAATGGTCAACATGAGATTCGGACTTGAAGCCCTATGGAAGAAGAGGCTAATCACTCAGGCCGAGTTTACCCGACTCAGTGGTTTCCTCAAGCACGTCCATTTTGTCAACCTCCAAAAAGAAATCGACGACTTGATTCTTATGAGTGGTCCTCTAGGACTAGAGAATCTTCGTGGCAAAATCAAATCCGTTCTTGTCAAGGGATATGGAGAGCGCGTTGCGATTGTGGATGGTTGGTCGGACCTTGAAACTATGGTGCCAAGACACCGTAGAAGCAATCTGCAAGTACTCGAGCTATCACTGTTAGAAATTCTGAAGAAACTGGATGAGGTGATATGGGTAGATAGTGGTGTGAATCATGCAGAGATGAGTCGAACCTACCAGCGACCATGTGTGAACCCTCTGTACCATAACTCGCCGCGAAGACAACTTGTTGACGAGATAATTTGGAACCTTCCTACTGCTCCACGGGAGATAGGATGGATGTCGCCTCAGTACGATGAAACTCGAGTTATTATCCAGAATCTTCCCATAGGTAGTCCGCCGTGGATGACTGCGATTCACGTTCCACATCTCAGAGGCTGGACTCGCAGGTTCAGTGCTGCAGCAGCATCGAACGCCCCTGCCAAGGCAGATAAGTATGTTGGGACCTTGAACCAGCAACAGAACATGCATGGAAGGTCGTTCCATGGTGCCTCGATTCAGGTTCGAAATGATATGATTAGCAGAGAGAGCCTAGAGGGTGTCAAGAAGAGAGCTTTCAGTCTTATTCCGAGCCTTTGGAAACCGCGGCAAGGGCGGGCAGAAATACTTGGAAGTGACGATTTTTCCCAGGACTGGAGTGTAGCCTACCATCCCGTGGACAATAATCAGACTCATCCAAGTCTGACCAGCAGATTGCATCTCGACCTGACACAACTACCACCTCGTCCTAATAGGCTTGGTAGACGTCATGAAGGAATTCACGTTGAGGCCAATCAGATTACGAGAGGGTGGATTCACAAGGAGCGTGGTGAACTGGATAAGCAACCAGTCACCATCAGTCGTAGATCTCCCTTGACGTACTTAGTGGAGCCATCCCGTATCGATACTGCCGATACTAGGAGAAGAGAAACTCATAGACTGCTTAACGCTGCAACCTTTCTGAAGGACAGAGCATCGATACTTGACTCTTTCTTTTCACTATATCAGGAGATTATCGTTATCACAGATATCGATAATCGGCAGTCAATTGACGAGCAGACTCTACGTAGTATTCTGACTCGAGTGAGAGATGTGCTATTGCAAAGGACTGGACCCAGACTCCTTTGGATGCTCCTATCAAGTGTTCGGCTGAGCCTTGGCGACCTACTGAACTTAGACAATCAGAAGTTACTCAGATTGGCTCAACGACAGAGCCCCGAGATTCTAGATCTTTATGGGATGAACCTCTTTCTGGCTGTGCTCTCAGTGGCGGATAGGGTCTTCAAAGATGTGGAGTCGCCATCATGCATTGAGCTGTGGTCAGCTGTCGCCAGATGGCAGCTCTACCAGATGGGCTTTCCACCAGAGGATGATGATTATGAGTATCGATACGACTTTCAGGCAATACATTCGAATCTCCAGTGGAGGGCGAAGCAGATGAAGAAGATGGTATCACGAGAGAAAACAAGATTCCCTGAGCGGTTCGGGCAGCTGCTCTGGAAGGAGGGAAGTGAGGGAGGAAGTATCTGGTTGCTGTTTCCTTCCTTGAAGAACATTGTCTACGGAGGACTGCTGGAGGGTCAGATGAATGCATACCTCCCCTTCGGATGGTATCGATGCATCATCAATCCTCTGCAGGCCAAGACTGAGGCGGAATCAGCACTTTCAAGAGATGGCTGGGATGTACTGCCCATCGTTCTTATTCAAGTGAACAAACAACAGGTACTCTACATAAAGAGTGAAGAAGATGAACAGGAGTGGGCAATTGCTGGCGCATTTGAGTATGGCGCCCCACCAAAAGAAAAGAGGCTGCCAGTACGGTGGGTGCGGTTGTCAGAACCTCGGCCTGAAACCCTCCTAGCTCTTCATGGATATCGACCGTCACGTCCTCCATCTGATGCCCATGTACAGTGTGATAGAGTGTTGCAGGAGGCCGCTGACTGGTCTGGTGTGATCAGAGAGGTTTCATGTGTACTCACTGTCAATCTTGAGAGAAGGATTTACAGAATCAATCTGCTTGAGGGGTCAAAACCAATTGCACGAAAGGAAACTCCCTACACCGATGAGATTATCCGTTTCCTCAGGTATCCGCAGAGAACTGGTGAGTACTTCTCGACTCCTGATGGTACATGTTTCAAGTGGGATCCAATAAAGGATGTCGAGTATGACGAGGTGATGGTCAAGAACAAGGAGGGAAAGCGTGAGTATTATCACCTATCTGTGCTCAAGCCCCTTATTCATCGCTCTACATTCTTTTCTGACAGTCTTACGTTACCATCAACATGTGAAGACCTCTTGGGGACTAGTGAGAGCGGCGATATCATCCTACGAATCACTGTGGATGAAGAGAAGAAGAGTCGTGGTTTCAAGAAGTATCTGAAAGTACATCTGGATGGACTGAAAGAAGAGGGACACATTTCCGGACTTGAGAGCGAGGAGATGGGAATATTTGATGTTGCATTGTTGGCAGAATGTAGCCAGCTTGTCGATATTGATTCTCGCTCGAGATACAACATCTCGATTGATGCACGGGCTCTCGTGAATCTCGGGTCGGTGCATCTTCTCTCAGACTATTCGAAACTTGAAAATGCCATCGCTGGGCATATTGAGGAGTTAGAACTGGCAGAGCATGATGAGATGAATCTGAATACGGAGGACAGGGGGGCAGTCATAGAAGAAGGACCAGAACTACGATTTGTGAAAGCTAATGTTGAGGAGTCTGTGCGTAGAAGGATATTGAATGTCATTGTTCGATTATGTAATACCGCTGATGAGGACGATTTTGAGGAGCTTTCGGTCTTTTCAGTGTCTTCTGAGATTGTGAAAACTCAATCAATAGCCTATGACTACATCGAGAAGGAGGTTAGATTCAATCTGAGAGGTCGGAGAGTGTCAGATGATACAAGAGATGAGATGATGAGGGGAATAGAAGGAGCTCTAAGGAGAAAAAAAGTGATGGTTGATTATTACTAATCGATGTTTGTCTTCATCTTCGACGGTCTGCAGTCTTTGCTGTCTTCAATAGACTCACTTAGGGTGCTCAATTTGAGATACTTGGTAACTTTGATTCAATAATACAGAAGTGCTTAAGTGGCTATTAGAAACGATGAGTGTGGGGCGCGTAGTCTAGTTTGGATAAGGCACCAGCCTTCGGAGTTGGATGTCCCAGGTTCAAATCCTGGCGCGCCCGCCAAATTGGTTCATTGTATATCTATGGTCAAGTACATTTCAATTCATAGACTTCCTTCAAAATGTTCTAGCATGTAATCATGATAGACCTATGACATGAAATGCACATTGATTATCGAAGTCATTGCACTTGTCATATATCTTTGACACTTATTCTATTATATGAAACAAGAACCAAGTCATCACATGTGATCGTTGACAGAAGTTATGCATACTAACACATCACGCAAACTCTTTTTACCAACGATTCGTTGTTCAATGACAGGGCTGCAAGATACGAGTAAATGTAATGTTGGTAGAGGTAATGTCTGGAACGATAGAACGGCGTCTTGAACTTTGGGAGATTGGCTTCACACCTAAGGAGAATAAGACTCGTAGTCCTGAATTAACTGACCTGTTCGGGCATATCATGTCACTACCATTCCAAGCCGAAGCATCTGATGGTACTAACCCTCAGCTTGTGCGGGAGTTAAGAGTTGACAAAGACATTCTTGTTGTCGAGTGCAGAGAGGTTTCTCCTGACCGTATTGAGGGTGTTTTTGGCAAAGGAAGAGATGTTGATATCCCGGGAGTTCGTAAGGGAAAACGTAGGAAGAAAATCAAACTTGCCCCTGGAGAGTACATTGAATATCCGTGTCACTTTATAGTATTTGAAGAGGGTCTTGTGGTTTTCGAAAGAAATCCAAACGGACCGTCACCCTCCGCTCTTGGACTTTACATAGAACAGAAATGTTGTGATTTTGTTACTCATGCAAGGGTTGACAGAGTTCCACGTGGAGAGTTCCTTGATAGATTCAAGAGAATTGCGGACACAAGATCAATCACGCTTCGACTTGGTATTAGAGCAATACGACGTTTCGCACATGAGTCAGATGATGGTTTATGGGATGGATTGCTTAAAGAGTATGAGATGAGTGGTTTCGCAAATGTGACGATTCGCTTCACTTTAGCTCGAGAACCCGGAGGAATGAAATTGCGTTGGCTAAGAAAGATTCCCGATATAATTGCAGATTCTGAGGCTTCGAGAGACCTCCTAAGACTTGAGATTAATGCGCGAATGCAAGATAGTGGTGAGGTTGAGGTCATTCGTCTGTTGAAGAAAGCAAGTATGGAAAAGACAGTAAGATTCAAGGTCAAAGGGGATGATAAGAACCTTGATTCTGAAGAAGTATATGGAGCAATACAAAACATCTATGTTCGGTTTAAGAGGATAATGGAGGGTAAAGAGAATGCGCGGTATCTTGACATCGTACAAGAAGAACTTCCTGAGGAATGATTCGCTCCTAGCAATTCTTGTGACGCTTGTTCTGTGGTTTCTTCAGCCTTTGTTAGCTCCTTTCTATAGCCCCGAGATTAGCTATTCCCAAATTGTGGCAACAGCCGTGACGATTATGGGTCAGTTCGCCTCAATTTTCATTGCTGCACTGGCAATCGTGGCTGGATTCGTTGACAGCCGGCATTTTGATGAGATTCGTAAATTGCAATGGTTCCCCGAAATTTGGAGATTCCTTTCAATATCTGCCTCTGTGTTCGTGGTCGGAATCGTTTTGGGATTACTGACATTAACCTTTGGTGCACAGAGCCTAGTAGCATTCTGTTTCCTTGGAGTAGCGATTTTTGTCTTCATTGAAGTCTACCGCTGTATTAGACTTCTATACCTGCTGATATCAATCATCAATCGCAAACGTGTAGAATTATAATCAGATTTCTTGAGAAGAAGTGAGCAATTTCCTGCGGCATCCAACTCCGAAGGCTGGCGCCCTATAAATCTCTCAAGGACAACTCGTCGCATTGAGCCCAGACTAGACTACGTGCCCTGATTCTCATCGGGTCCAATTTCCTCTTAAGCACTTCTGTAGTACGTACCTATTTCAACGGGTGATGCCGAGAAACTGGGTACTTCGATATGAAGCGAGAGTCCTCATCTTGAGAAGAGGGCCCGCATCTTCTTCTCCGTTGGATTTCTGACTACCCCTCTATCAGTAATGATAGCATCGATTAGCTCTGGGGGCGTCATATCGAAGGCGGGATTGTACACTTTTGCGTTTGGGACTGTTACATATTCACCATTGATCATGCGGACCTCGTCAGGGTCGCGCTCCTCAATGACCACATCGTCTGGGGCGGTCTTCATATCAATTGTTGATGTGGGAGCTGCGGAGTAGAACGGTATTTTGTGATACTTGGCCGTGACTGCCATAGTATAGGTTCCAACCTTGTTGATGATATGACCGGTGCGTAATATCCTGTCGGCACCCACAACACAGCAGTCAACACGACCTTCCCGAAAGACTGTACCTATCATTCCATCGGTTATGAGAGTCGTGTCAATGTTGTCCTGCATGAACTCAAAGACTGTCAGGCGTGCTCCCTGTTGCCGAGGTCTCGTTTCTGCAGAGTATACTTTGATATTGCCACCGTATCGTTCATGAGCGACTCTAACAACCGCGCCGACTGTACCAAGATCCACTGTGGCAAGAGACCCGGCATTACATATCGTCTGGATTGTGAAGCCAGGTTTGATGAGCTCGAGTGCGTTCTCGCCTATTCTCCTGCACATCCGGACATCTTCCTCAGCAATCTCCTTTGCCTCCTCAATGAGTCTTTGAATGATGCTCTCAACACTTCCAGTGGTGATTCGAGCAACTTGAAGCATCCGTGCAGTGGCCCAAGTCAGATTCACAGCTGTTGGTCGTGTGTTGAGAGTCACGGCCGCCCTCTCGAGTGATTCTATCAGCTTTCCAATTGTCATTGCCTTGCTCTCAAGTGCAGCTAATGCCATTCCCATCCCCGCAGCTGCACCAATTGCTGGTGCGCCACGAATCTCCATTGTCCTGATGGCCTCGGCAATTCGTCTATGACTGCCTGTGACAATATACTCTAGGACCAAGGGTAGTTTGGTCTGATCAATAAGACGAACTTGGGATGTATCATCAAGCCACTCAATCGTTCGAAACATCTCTAATACCTCTCATGTGCTCTGCTAGGAGGCGATTCAGACTGTCAGCAATCTCCTCGGCGACTTCTTGAATCTCTGGACTTAGACCCTCTCCGAACTGTATACTTTTCGGCTGAACCCCAAGCAGAATTGTCTTGCCACCTGTTTCTTGTTCTAGATACATCATCAGAAAGGATAGAGGCATGCTGTGCGTACTGATATTGATGCCACCGATTCTGTCCTTTGTAACGAGCTCAACGTGACCAGGGGATTCTTGCATATCTGCAGCATCAATCATAATGACCCGTTCTGCTCCGAATTCAGCAAGAGGATGCGCAAATCCTTCAGGGACCGACCCTACATTCTCAATCATGATATTTGGGTCATCCAGACTGAGAGATTCGATTATGAAGAGACCAAGTCCATCGTCTGTTCTAAGATCGTTGCCAATGCCTAGGACTGCTATTCTTTTCGCGTCTGAGATGAAGTCCTTGAGTGCATCTTCGAAACCTACGTCGGTCACAGTATTGACTCAGCCCATATACGCTATAGTTCTTGTGGCGCGACGAAGGGTTTTTCACATAATCCGTCGGGCTAATCAGAGTAGGCGAATACTAGTTGTCAGATGAGAACAATGAGCCTCCGAACCAAGAAGACTATGAGGAAGACCTAGAATACGTGAGTGAAGAGGAGGACATCATTGAACCTGAGGGCGAACCAGCGGCAGTCGTTTTTGACAATGGAAAAGGTTATGCTTCAAGCGAAGATGCTGACAGACTTTCACAGCAGGGATTCTATGGTACTCGAATCGAGGGAAATAGACTAGAACTCGAGCCTGTTGAGCTCCTTCATCTTGTTGAACGAAAGAGGGTCACTGTGACTACTCCCTCAGGTGATAGTATCGGGTCCGATCATATTGTCAGTACATTGTTGGAAAGAGATCCTGACCTTTGGGTGAGTTATCTTGTTTTCAGGGACCTCAGGAGCAGAGGATATGCAGTTCGTAAGGGATTTGGGCGGGGTATTGGATTTCGAGTCTATGCACGTGGTGACCGCCCTGGAGCTGCCAATGCAAAAGAACTTGTTTACGTTCTCAGAGAGGGAGTTCCAATATCCCTCAGTGATTTGGACCTCGTGACCCAGACTGCAGCGAGTTCTAGAAAGAACCTAGTGTTCGCGCTTGTTGATCAGAATGGAGAGGTTAATTTCTACAAGGTTGCGCAGTTGACTTTGCGAGATCTCAGTGGTGATAAATGATGAATGATGAGGACACTAGTTCAGACAGTGAGGAGATACTCACTCTCAAGGCATTCTTTGATGAACACACAATGAGTGTGCACTTGATTGAGAGGAATCCACCTCGTGCCAAGAGAGGAACACCAGGGAATTGGGAACTCGTTGAACTCTCAGACCGGATTCTCACCTACGACGAACTTGATGTTTTGGCTGAGGCCATCATGGAAACAGCAGAACATGACAAAGATTCATTTATTGAGATTGAGGAAGAGGGCGCAGCAGTTGTGCAGCTACGGAACATGAGAATTGCAATCGCTAGACGTCCCTTCGCTGATAAAATGGAAATCTCTGCAATTAGACCTATTCTGAAACTCAATTTGGAAGACTATCGTCTGAGTCCCAAGCTAATGAAGAGGCTTGAGGAACGAGCAGAGGGCATACTCGTTTCTGGTTCGCCTGGTTCCGGCAAGAGTACGTTTGCAGCGGCATTGGCCGAATTCTATGGACACAAGGGTAACATTGTGAAGACACTTGAGCAACCGAGAGACCTACAGGTAGAGGAGTCTATTGTGCAGTATTCTCCCCTTGATGGCAGCATGGAGAAGGCTGCTGATATCCTTCTCTTGGTCAGACCAGATTATGTGATTTATGATGAACTACGAAAGAACTCTGACTTTCAGGCCTATGCCGATCTTCGGTCTGCAGGGGTTGGAATGGTAGGCGTTGTTCATGCGGGGTCCTCTATAGATGCCCTTCAACGATTGCTTCTTGGTGGACGAGTTGAACTTGGTCAGGTACCAAGTACAGTCGATACAGTTGTTCATATCGAAGACGGAAGAGTGGCAAAAGTGAATTCACTCTCATTGAAAGTGAAACTCCCTACTGGTATGAGTAGTTCACAGAGGGATCTTGCACGACCTGTTGTTGAGGTTCGCGACTTTGAATTGGGTCTGCTTGAGTATGAGATGTTTACATTCGGAGGAGAAAAAGTCGTGGTGCCTGTGAGAAGTGTCATGCCTTTTGCTGGTAGAGGTGAAGAGAGGCGTCGTGGTGTTCCCGGAGAAACAGTTCCGGTTTCTTTGAGCTATAGCAAGAAGAAAGTCATAGTCACTGCTGGCAGGAAATATGCAAAGCAAAGAGTAGAGCTCTTCGCAGAGGAACAGTATCTGTTGACCACAGTCATTGGTGGAAACGGAGAGAGCTCGATTCGTGTGAAGACAAGACAAGGGGCAGCCCTAGTAGATGCCATGGAAGATGGGCTGAAGATAACTGCCAAGATAGTCGAGTAGAAAGATACATTCGACAAAAGCTTTAACAACAGACAACCATTCGAACATCTCTCAGGGCCCGTGGCCTAGCCTGGTCATACAAAGAAATAATCTTGTATGTGGAAGATAGGGCGCCAGCCTCCTAGAATAACCAAAGGTTATTGGAGAGAGTTGGTAATCCCCGGTTCAAATCCGGGCGGGCCCGCCACACCTTCTCGTTTCATAAACAGAATATCCAAATGTGATAACTATTCTATATGATTTGGAGGCACATTCATGAATGAGGAGTCCAAGCCCGATTATGAATTCATCCCGGGTCGGGAATTATGCGAAGTCTTTTACAGAAACGCCGTGAAACCAATCTTGGAAGACTTTTACCCAGATCTGGTCTACTCGGCGGCCCATATGGGCTCAGGCTCAGATGTTCTTGGTTTTGATACATCTCAATCTATGGATCATGGATGGGGCCCGAAACTATTACTCTTCTTGAGGAAAGCGGATTCGAACTCATATCAAGATAAAGTAGACCAGACACTTCGTCAGCATTTGCCCTATGAAATTCGAGGATTTCCAACCAACTTCACAATTCATGAGGATGGAAACCTGATAATGTCACCAATAACTGCAGGACCCGTCAATCATGCAATCAAAATAAGTACAGTAAGTGATTTCTTCGCAGAATATGTTGGTTTATTTCCTTCAGAGGATCTCAGTATTATTGATTGGCTCACTGTTCCTGAACAGATACTACGAAGTATAGTGAGTGGACGTGTCTTCTATGATGGATTGGGAGAGTTACATCCAATAATTGCTAGACTGCAATATTATCCTCATGAGCTGTGGTTGTATCTCTTGGCAAATCAATGGCGAAGAATTTCCCAAGAAGGCACATTCATGGGTCGATGTGGTCAGGTAGGAGATGAACTAGGTTCGAGAATAGTTGCTGCCAGACTAGTTAGGGATATGATGAGATTGTGTTTTCTTATGGAGAAGCAATATGCTCCCTACATGATGTGGTTTGGTACCGCGTTTTCAAAACTTAGTTGTGCCAAAGGCATTGAGCCACTTTTTCTTCAGTCACTTAATGCAGACAAGTGGGAGGAACGAGAAACGTATCTAGTACAGGCCTATGAATATGTAGCAGAGATGCACAATAGACTTGGAATAACAAGACCATTGAATACGAAGGCAACATACTTCCACAATCGTGCGTTCAGAATCATTCAGTCAGATGAATTCGTAAGTGAAATACTATCTGTAATAGGGAATGAAGAAGTAGAGAAACTGCCAGAGTTTCTAGGTAGTATTGATCAATACGTTGACTCGACGGATGTCTTGGCATATGCTAACAAATATCGTAGGTTTTGGTCAATGTATCAATGAGGGCCCTTTCACTTTCTTAGAATGTATGCACCTTTTGCTGTACCAACATGTACCTCATCGGTCATTCCAATGAATAGTCCTGTTTCCACAACACCTGGAATCATCTTAAGTTCGATTGCCAGTTTTTCTGGATTATCTAGGAAACGAGTGAGTCTTAGATCGATAATGAAATTGCCATTATCTGTTACAACAGGACCCATTTTCCCCTGCGCCTCTCTTACTATGGGTTCAATCCCCATCTTTTCTAATGTCTTTCTGACAACGCCAAGAGAGAATGGAAGTACTTCGATGGGGATAAGGCACTTGGTTCCTAGTTTCTCAACAAGCTTTGACTCATCAACAATTATGATTAGTTTCTTTGATGCAAAAGCCACAACTTTCTCTTGAAAGAGAGCTCCTCCGCCTCCTTTTGTCAGATTGAGGTCCTTATCAACTTCATCGGCTCCATCTATTGTGAGAAGTAATTCAGGGCTTAGATCAAGATTAGTCAGTGGAATACTATGTTTTATGGCAAGCTGATATGCTTGGTAAGAACTTGGAACAACTGAGACATTGACTTCTTGTGATTTGATTCTTTTACCTAATTCCTCAGCAAATACCGCGACTGTGGATCCACTACCGAGACCTATAGCGCCCTCTTTTGGAATGAGCGGCATAACACTCTTTGCAGCATTCAGCTTGACATGCGACATGGATTTTGACACCATCTTGAGTTTGGACTAATCTGGCAAAAAGTCTTCCTAGAAGAATGACTACTTAATTTCAGGGCTGAGAAGTCCACAAGAACTGCAGCTCTCAGCTAATCGCCGCCCATGAGTGCCTTAAGACGCTCCATCTCCTGAAGCATTTCAGATTGCAGAGAGCTCTTGCCATCTGTTGATTTCGGAGGGGTTCCACCGAGTATCGCACTGCCAAGACCCGAACCACCAGGAGGGTTAGCACTGGGAGCAACACCGCTTGGAGTACCCCCACTAGGAGGGCCACCACTCGGAACACCACCACCTGGAGGACCACCTACAGGAGCACCACCACTGGGAACTCCACCTCTTGGCGGGCCACCGCTCGGAGGACCACCAGCAGGAGGACCGCCGCTGGGCGGGCCAGCACTCGGAGGACCACCAGCAGGAGGACCACCACTCGGTCTGCCTGGGCTTACTGTACCCGGTACACCTACACTTGAAATGGGTGTTTCACCCAATTCGTCAGCTTCTACGGTGGTACCAGACATTGCTGCGAGTTTTTGAAGATAGTCTGATCGCGCTCTGTCAACCGCCGAAGAAGTGTCAACTATGGCTTTGAGTTCTTGGTCCTTGGCGACTGCATCTTGAACTGCAGCAAGTCGGTCTTCATAGACCTGAGCAACCTTGGACTTCATTGATTCATCTAGGTCACCCTGTTGTGCATAGTAGTCCACTGCAACGAGTGCTTGTTGAATTGCGTTTTCTTCAACCTTAAGAAACACGAGAGCTTCTGCTGGAGTCTTCAGAAACTTGAGTTTCTTGACACCAGCCATGCCTGCAGAAACATCACCTGTCGAAGCGATTATCCTCTTGATTCCCTCATCTACTCCAGCGCCGCCAGAAACACGGCGACCACGATGTGCCAGTACAAGAATGATTACGAGGAGGGGGGATACTGTGATGATGAAGAACCATGCCTCAGGGCCAAATGGAATTCCCAAGGGTATAAAGAAGTCAGATATGGGTCGGAATAGTCCAACTACGAATTCTGTGAAGGCTTGGTAAATTGTTTGCAATTGGCTCACCTACTGGTACATCATCTGATGATGCACTTCTGAGTACTATTTTACTTTTCTTGTAAGCATTAGAGTTTGTAAGACACACATGTGATGCGGCTTAATCAACCAAGGCGACTGTCCGCACGTCTTTCTTGCGCACAGTGACTCATAAACATGTCCTTGATGAACACCACTTACTACGACCCAATTTACCTTAATTGGGTTGATTTGTAAAGTGATTAGTGGGTGACTGATATGAATCTGTTAGACCCATTAATTGAAGACTATGTGCTACATGAAAAAGCCTGGAAGTTCGGCGGTGGTGATATCTACAATCCACAGGGTGAGAAAGTAGGTTCAATGAAGAGGAAGCTCATATCGATGAGAGCTGAAATCGAATTGAGAAACCCTGATGACTCGGTGGTCTGTATAATTAATAAGAAGCTAGTGAGTGCCCGTCCAATCTATGACGTGAAGACTCCTGAGGGCGAGCTGATAGGAAGAGGCAAGAGACCCATGATCGCTATCCGGGGATCTGTAGACATGTACGATGCTAATGACGTTTTGATATACAAGGCACAGGGCGGGGTCATGAAGTGGGACTTCACAATAACAGATCCTAATGATAAGAACAGAATCTATGCTCAGATTAAGAAGGGTGACAAGTGGAGAGATATTTTCGCTCCAGCCTTCAATTTCAAGGACCGTTATGTGATTCACGTCGGAGATCCGATGGCTCCAAGAATGATGCTGCTCGCCTATGCAGTTATCATCGATAATGTCTATCATGATAATTAGAAAAGCTACGACGAAAACTCTATAATACGTTTAGAAGTAACGTGCAGTTCGTGCCCCAGTGGCTTAGAGGCTATAGTATCTCTGCTTGCTCACAGGTACGGCAAAAGCGGCTGACTTGTAATCAGCAGGTCGCGCGTTCAATTCGCGCCTGGGGCTCCACTCTTTCTTAGGCCAGACCGATTAATGCCTGTAATACAGTTGCTATTCAAATGTATTGAATTCCCACGATCCAATAGATAATGAGAGAGATAATCAGACCAACAATTGCTACAGCCAGAAAGGACATTTTCTTAGTTTTATGGCGGAACTTGTACATACCACCAAGAATCCCGATTGCACCCCCAATGATTCCGAGCAGTTGTAAGGTGACCTCAGCAACGCGCCATTGATTTCTTACTGCCTTTCTCTTGTCCCACCACATTGCTAGAAATGCCACAGCGTTGATCATTACTAGATAGAGAAGGGGAAACCAGTAGATTATTTCTGCGAGCTGCAGCGGTACTCACATCCTTCTTGCAGCCTCTTCGAGTGCTGATATCAACTCCAATTTCTTACCAGTGAGGAAATTGATTGTAGCTCCACCGCCTGTACTGATATGGGTGATTTTGTCATCAAGATGCATCTTTTTCGCTATTGCACCCATGTGGCCACCGCCTACTACTGTGATACCCTTGCAGTCTGCAATCGCCTTCAGGACTTTCATAGTGCCTTTGGCGAAAATCTCTTTCTCAAAATACCCCATGGGACCGTTTGCAAAGACGACCGCAGATTTTCTGATGATAGTAGCATACTTTTCTGCGCTCTTTGTGCCGATGTCCAAGAAAGGATTCCCTTTCATCTCAGTGAAATCGCAATCGACTCTCTTGCCCGTGTCTACAGCAGCATCTTGAGGAAGAATAAGTCTGTCACCATGGTTAGCTAGCAGTTCTCGAGCTGTTCCTACAGCAGCGTCGAATCCTTTGATTGGTTTGGAGTAAGTTTCCGGTACTTTACCAGCTGCAATCAAGAATAGAGTACCAATGAGTCCTCCAAGAAGTGCATTATCGACACGGCCTGTTCCCAAGAGCTTACTGAGCGTAGATACCTTATCTTCTACCTTGCTCCCGCCTAGAACTAGAGTCCAGGGGTGTTTGTCGGTGCTTGTTGCGGCGGTCAATGTGCGAATCTCTTTCTCCACTAACCTTCCTGCAACAGATGGCAATACTGTGGTAAATCCAACTATTGATGCTTGAGATCTATGAGCGGCGCCAAATGCATCATTGACAAAGACGTCAAAGAGTGGATACAGCTCCTGTACTATCTGTTCCTTAGCGACTTCATTTGGGGGAGCCTTCTTCAGTTCACCGTCAAAGTATCGTACATTCTGAAGTACAAGTATCTCTCCAATCTTGACGCGGTTAATCGCTTTCTTTGCCTTTTGGCCGAATACGTCATCGACGAATGTAGCGTTGAATCCTAATTTCCTAAGAAACTCAGTGTGTTGCTCCAATGAGGTAAAATCATCACTACCAGGACTTCCTTGGTGAGCCATCAAGACTACCTTGCTCTTGGAGAGTTCATCCAATGTTTCACGTACCGCCTCAATTCGTGAGAAATCTGTGATTTTCTTTGTTTCCGGATCTACTGAGCAGTTCAAATCAACGCGAAGTAGAACTCGTTTGCCAATATAGTCAACATCATCCAACGTCTTGAAACTGATAGACACGTCCCATCACCGATTTTTGGACGAGGAAGCTTCCGAATAAAGAACTTGTTGGAAAGAACAAGTCGTTCAGCGACTAGAGCTGGCCGGTCATTATTGTCATGGCGAATGACTCTAGCAAGGATTCGTGTGGATAATGAATAGGCATGAAGTATCGGGTGCCCTGTTTTAGTGTAATGACCAGATCCTTGTCAGAACAGACTCTCACCAGTACTATCATTGCATCAAGTGTCCAATTCGTGATATCAACTGCACCAGACCAGGACATATCACGAATCATTCTCTCAAAGTAGGCACGATTTTGATGATTCACAACTCTGCCTAATGCCTCAATTCTAGTCTGTCTATTGTCAGTATTGGCTTCGGTGTACTGTGAATCTGGTATCATGCAGTGAGATCGGAATCGATGCTATTAAACACCGACAAGTTCTGCTATGCACTGTAATACTCCAGTTCGCATGCTACTTCAGAGGTTTTTGACCGCCAATATACTGCCCATTGGTGGTTCTTTGTCTTGGATAGGAACACACGACTATTCTCTTTCATCTCCCGAGCAAGAGTTATTGCATCTAATATGTTCTCACGGACACCTGCCAGTCTGTATACGCGCCCGCCTACTAGCTTCCACTTCTCGTCTGTCATATTGTTCAGTGTTATTCATTCTTTATAATCCCGTAATCCAATGAAGACGATAGAACGCAGAAAGAGTGCCGCAGGAGGGCTTCGATCCCTCGACTTCGAGATTTCTCATCTCGTAGCGCTTTTTCTCATTGACCCCAGTCGTTTCATGGATGACTCCACGAAGATTATGAGTCTCGCGCCCCGCCAGTCTAGGCTACTGCGGCATTTCTACGGATGGGTATTGAGAGTGTCGTACCACCCGTTCGGAGGTCAGCCATAGGTCTATCTATTAAAGTTAACTTTCAATCGGTGTAGAACATCAAGTGCCAAGTTGTTTCTTGACCTCAGCTGTAAGGATTTCCTTCGCGATTTTCCCATCGACCTTGCCACCTAATTCCTTCATGACTATGCCCATGAGACCTCCAATGGAGCGCTGACCCTGCGCCCTAACGAAATCCTGTCGGTCGTTAACAATCTTCCGTATGGTTTCTCGGATTACAATGTTATTTGCCATAGATAGACCGGTGGCAGCCAGCACTTCCTCAATGTTCTGATTCGGATTGTGAGCAAGATGAGTCAGCACAGCGGGGATGGCTTCGGACGATACATCCTTCTTATCAACAAGCCTGAATAAGTCAATGAAGTGGCGGTCCAGCAGATTCTCTGTAGGAATCTGATCTCTATGAAGACTGATCACTGTATTCTCTAGAGTTGCAGCAATAAGCGTGGGCGAAACCTTTGTTTCACGAACCGCCTGTTCAAAGACATCAAGATTCACTGAACGAGTGATTTGGTATGCAAGATCAGGACTCAGCCCATATTCCTTGATGAATCGTTTCTCCTTGTTCTCAATTTTTTCGGGCATGTTCATTCTGATTCGCTTAAGGCGAGATTCTGTAATCTTTACCGGTCTCACATCAGTTTCTGGATACATGCGTGATGAACCGGGCCTAGGACGTGCATACTTCGAGGCTCCATTTGGAAGTGGGGTTCGAGTTTCTGTGGGAATACCCAACACGGCTTCTCTAGCACGATTGATAACAGCCCCCAGCGCATCATTGCATCGTGCCTCTGAAGAAGCGACCATGACAACGGCATCCTGCTCCTCAGCCTTCAATAGCATTCGAACCTGTGATACGTCACTGTCTGTGATTCCGTACTTGGGAAGCTCGTCAGTGTGGAATATTCCTCCTACACTGCCCCAGAACTTGGCATAATCAGAGAACTCCGTGCCAAGACGACGTTCTGGTTGTATTTCAATACCAATCAGCCCGGCGAACTTAGGAAGCCTAGCAGCATAGACAACGCCACCAGTTTCGAGAGCATTTCTAATCACTTTTGACTGACTATTCACAAAAACCTTTGTGACATCAACAAACAGGTTCTTGATATCATCAGGTTTAACATTCCTAGCTCGTAGTGCATCCCGGATTTCAAGTAATCTTTCTTGCCTCAGAGTTTCAAGCTCTACGAGTGTGGATATCATGTTGAGTTGTTGCAGGCCCTTGATTTCTGTGATTGCACCACCGCTGATTGAGATGTTCACATCTTGACGAATCGTTCCCAAGCCCCGCTTTACTCGCCCGCTGGATCTCAAGAGAAGTCCAAGTGCAAGAGCAACATCTTGTGCCTCAGTGGGTGTCCGAATGTCCGGGGCAGTCGCTATCTCAATCAGGGGAATCCCAAGGCGATCGAGCCTGTACACACGTATGTTATTCTCATCGTCATCAGCAATTTTTCTTGCGGCATCCTCTTCGAGGCAGATTGTCTGAATTCCTATTGTCTTCCCAGCAACGTCGACCTGGCCGCCATTAGCGATTATTGCAGTGCGCTGAAATCCCGTAGTATTAGAACCGTCTATGACGATTTTCCTCATTGGATGAATCTCATCAACAGGACTAGAGTGTAAGAAATTCGCCATCATCAGACAGATGTCGATAGGTTCTTCGCTTAATTCGTGAGGTGGTTCCTCATCTGCCTCTACTAGGCAGGTTGTGTCGCTGTAGTACTCGTAACAGAATCGCCTATGTTTTTGATATTCGAAAAGCGCCGCAGGATCTACTGTTCCCATCTCACTTTGTGTAGGACGAAGTCGTCTGATGAACTTTCCATCGGGTTCATCATCACGAACAATGGTGGCACAGTGACAATAGAGCTTTCTTGTAGTATCTAGTTGTTGATGGAGCTCGAGACCTACCATAAGACCTAATCCTAGATACTTGTCACTGTCTGTCAGCTCATACTCCCCCCAAAGCGTGTTATGTACTCTGACTCTTCACTGCGCATGTCAATCTCACCAGCAATGGGTGTCAGGAGAAGACTCTTAGCGGCATTGCCGTCCTTACTATTGGCAAGGGACCACATGAGTTTTACAAGAGCAGTTTCTGGTAGCATGTCCTCGCAGGGAATGACTCCTGCTGCAAGCAGTTCAACTCCCGAACGATAGACGTTCAGATCGGTGCGTCCAAAGATGCACTGACTTGTCATTGCCACGACAACACCTGCATCTATCGCCCTCTTGACTGAGGGTTGTAGACTATCTGGTGCATGCCCAAGACCAGTCCCTTCAATTATGATACCTCTATAGCCGGTATCAATCAGGTGATCTAGAAGACTGTGTTCAACCCCTGGGTATGTCTTTACCAGCGCCACTTTTTCCTCGAATTTGGGCTTTAGTACAAGCTTGCGCTCCAGTTCGCGCCTTAGTAATGGAGGATTCAGTTCCACTATTTCTGTTTCAGTGACTCTAAAGAGCGGGCGATTATTTACAGATTGAAAGGCATCGCGTCGACTTGTATGTAACTTGCGAACCCTCGTTCCTCTGTGGGCATGAAGATAGCTGTCTCCAATTTCCGCATGCATAAGGACCATGACCTCAGCAGCATTGGCCCTTGCAGCGAGAGTGACTGCTCCTGTAAGATTCATTGCAGAATCTGAGGAGGGTCGATCTGAAGACCGTTGAGACCCCACAAGGACAACAGGAACAGGAAGATTTCGGAGAGCAAAGGAGAGGGCTGCTGCCGTGAACCCAAGTGTGTCAGTTCCGTGAGCTATCACAACTCCATCGGCCCCAGACTTTATCTCTAAGGCTATGGCGCGTGCAATCTTCGTCCAATCCGTGGGCCGAATATTCTCAGAGAGCACACTCATGAGGACCTTAGCATGAACATTGGCATAGTCTTGGAGTTCGGGAACAGTATCATAGAGATCTTGTGCGGTCAAGGCTGGGTTGACTGCTCCAGTACGATAATCGACCTTGCTGGCGATTGTGCCGCCAGTACTCAGAATAGAGACGCGAGATAACGCCTTAGTTTCGATTTTTCTTTCTGTCGGGGCAGCTTGTCTTCCTGCTCCAGACTTGATTCGATGTACGACCGTTTCTTGATTCATTCGTATACCGATATTATAGCCGCTAGTCAGTTTGATGACAACGTGTATTGAATCACTACCGACCTGACTTCGCGGCATGAGTACTCCTGTGTATTCAACCCCATCTTTCGTGACGCTTATTGTATCGCCGATTTGTATCTTGGAGCTAGAGAGTTTCTCCAGAACTAGACCACTGTAACCCGAATCTTCAAGACTCAATGACTTCCTCACCTTCGAGCTGAAACTCAAACAGGATAGCTCGGTCATAAAGGCTTCGTCATAAATGATAGAACCTACAGAATTCCAAAAATGATAAGCAGTCCGAATAGTATGAAGACTGTTCCGACTACTCTCTTCACAATTCTTAGGGGAATACGCTGAGCTACGTGAGTTCCAGCAAACGCACCAAGAGAATTGACAATTAGAAATCCAACGATGGCACCAGCAAAGATGATGATTGGAAACAGTGACTGGGCAGCCAAAGCAAGAATCGTAATCTGGCTCTTATCACCAAGCTCGGATAAGAGCACAAGAGAGAATATCCCGAAAAGTGTACCTGGATTATCACAGGCTTCGGGAACCTCAGAATTGGATCTTGCAAGGGTAAAGATACCTAAAGATAGGAACATGACACCTGATACGTATGTAATAATCTCAATAGGGAGAGTAGCAGAAAGAATGAAGCCCAAGACGACTGCTATTGCTGAGGAGGTAGCAAGTGCTGTCATAGTTGCAAGAAGCACCAGTCTAGGTCTGCGATACTGTGCACTAAGACAGATGGTGGTCAGCATGGTCTTGTCGCCAAGCTCCATCAATAGGACTAGTCCCAATGACGAGATGAGCGTTTGAACCGGCATAGTATCAGCTGGTTTCCATGGTCTCCTTTTAGGAGTTGGTATATGGTTTCATGATTGAGATGGAGTGCGGGAGGCGAGGTTCGAACTCGCGGACTCCTACGAGAGCGGATGTCTTCTCAGCATGACCCCTTGTCTTCATGTGATCTTAAGTCCGCCGCCTTTGACCAGGCTTGGCTACTCCCGCACAAATGTGTGCCCAGTCTTTTTTGAGAGAATATTGGAGGTGCTCATGAATTCTTTGATGATGTTTGAGATTGTGGTGGGCCGCGCCGGATTTGAACCAGCGACCTTCGATTCCGATGAGTCGGTGACTCGATTCGGATTCTCGGTGTAAACGAGACATCATAGCCGGGCTAGACTAGCGGCCCCAAGAAGAGGCCTTGGGTGCTTCAGATAAAAAGTTGCTTACGTGCGGCACGCTGTGATGTAAACTTCTTGGTAAGAGTCGTCTAGGTTGGTACTCCCGAAACGTTCGAATTTCATCTCATGATTAGTTTCTATTACTTGTAATACACTGGCTTTTCTGTCCCCGAATCTCACGGCTGCAACAAGGACCGTTCAGTCTGTACCAATCAGGCATCAAGTCTAGGCATTCATTTTTGCCCGTATCTCTTCGGGAATGAAAAGGTGCATTGGAACTCCTCGTAGCCTAGGACCAATGGCTGCAATGATACCTGATGCCCGTGTACTTCTCTTGCACCTTAGCGCAAACTCAAACTTGCCCAGCTCTTGGGTTTCATAGATGTCATCGATGTGACTTGACTTCTTCAGAGCATCATCAAGCATGACACGACTAGTGCCAAAGACTAGTAGGCGTTCGTGATCATCATGAAGCCATTCATCAAACCGATTCATGGTGCTCTCGGCAAATGTGGCTTCAAGCTTGGCTTCTTCTCTGTCTACATTTACTATCAGTACTTCAACTGGTAGATTGTCAACTAGTACGAGTGATTTGGCAAGTGCTCTCAAAGGCCTCGAGGTTTTGAATTGCTCACGAATCTGGTAGAGAGGGAGAAGTGCATCCACCAGCGTTTTGTTGTTCATGGCTGCGATATCTACATAGAGCCCGTATCCAACCTTCCCAACATCGACCAGTGACCCTTTGAATGTTTTCCCTTCTGTCACACGTTCCAAGGGAATGGATGTCCCATACTCCTTCGTGAGGTAGTTAATAGCAAATTCTGCATCCTGCCCGTCAATGCCTATGACTATATGGCCGCGTTTGTTAATTACAAACCGCGCCAAACGGACATCAAGTTCCTTCATCAAACTCAGGATATTCGATTTGACTGTTTGAGCCATTCTGTTTTTGTATTGCCCATAGAGCCTTGTGAGCAGAACAATGGTCTTCAATTGGTAGCCTCTTTGTATTTGAAGTACTAGCTACTGGCGGGCCGTTCTTGTAGAAAAAGGGGTTGGTGTGACGTACATTCTAGGAGGACGCTTCCAAATCTGCCCTAAGTTCCTCGACTCGTTTTCGCAGGAATGATATTGCCTTGGCGTTATCGACATACTCAAGCTGTCCATTGCAGGTTGGACATCGAAACGAGAGATTCATAGCCTCCTCGAATGGAACTGGTGAGGAGTCCCGATTTACACATGAGTATAGATCGTTATTGGATTCATGTTCAAGTCTCTGCTCGAGTAGATTGAGTACCATGCGTTTCTTTCTATTGACCAGAGCTTGGGCCTTCTTTGGATCTATCCTCCAGTAGTATAGGAACCATCCTGTATTGACATCACGGATTCTGCGATAGGATGCAAGGTGATTATCATGCAGCTTATATAAGATTCTCCGAACAATATTCAGCTTGAGGTCAGTCTTGGTCGCGATTTCTTCATCAGTTGTTTCTTCTGTATTTACTAGGACCATAGAAACATCAACGCCCTCTTTTCCTGCAATCTCTTCAACGACAAGACGGAAGAGGTCGTGATTGAAGTCAGCATGTACCATATGATGTAATCACCCAAGCATGTAATGATCGGCTAGTCTACAGAACTCTTTTTACATATCACAACGAAGATGGCTGTTGCTAGAATGTTCTATTAGTATATACTACTACACTCTATTTAAGACCTCTTCTTGGGAATCAGTCGATTTGATTATGATATCGGTGTTCAGTGCGTTTCGCGCTACTTACGCAGTGGTATCTCGACGTGATTTCTGAGAAACTTTCCGCTTGACAACAACTCTGTCACCAAGTGTCGGTCCAGCCTCAGTCTTAGCTGTACTTGTCTTGATTGGGACTGTTCCAAGTGGTTCTAGTAGTGAGATATCTAGTTCCCGTTCCAGACCTCTGATTGTCTTTTCGGTGGGCTTTTGACGTCCAGCCTCAATCGCCTTCAGTGTCGATATGCTCTCTCCCACCCTCTGCGCCAACTCATCCTGGCTTATTCCCTTCTTTTGACGAGCTGCCAGAATTGTCTTTGCGTAGTCTTCAATCAATTCCATATCTTCAAGGCGTACTCCTATCGATGGGCTCTTCGGTTTCGGCCTAGGTTTTATTGTGGATATGGATTGTGGGAGTGATGATGGCAGCGGTGATGAGTGTCGGCCTGGATCCTCAAGCCAAGATGATTGTTGTTTCGGTAGTGAAGAAACACGTTGAGTGGAAGACTCGCTGGATTGCTGCCCGAACCTAGCTGCACATTGAGGGCACAGAAGCATTGATGCACCTTCAATCACTACGTTTCTACCTTGGCCCTTCATTCCTCGGCCACATAATTCACAACTTGGCACTTCGGATTCCCTCGCATATAGGTGTTCTTCAATTGAGGTGATAAAGATTATCGATAGTACAAACTCAACATTCCTAGAATCAAAAGGACTCCCCCAAAGCAAGCCTTAAAGCCTCATCAGTGGATGACGTCCTGAGGTACCACTTCTTGCCAGAAACTACTGACGCCAATGATGAAGTTAGTGTTGATGATTCGGCTTATTCACAGAGTTATACAAGACACTTGGAAAGACGCCTTCGTGCCTTGGAAACCGAGAAACAAATCTTGCAGGCAGAGCGTAGTCGACTAGAGAAAGAAACTCAGACACTTAGAACTGAACTTGAAAAGCTTAGACAGTCCCCGCTCATTACCGCATCAATTGTTGATCTCCTTGAGGATGGGCGAGCTATTGTGAAGAGCTCAACTGGACCCAACTTCGTTGTGCATGTGGCATCTTCAATTCCGGCAGAGAAGCTGCAGCCAGGTGCAATGGTAGCGCTCAATCAGAGATCCTTTGCAATCACTGAAGAACTGCCACCGTCACGAGACCCGATCATTCAGGCAATGGAGATAGAAGAGGCACCCGATGTTTCATATACGGATATTGGCGGTCTCAGGGAGCAGCTTCAAGAAATTAGAGAAACCGTCGAGCTCCCATTACTCGAACCTGAGTTGTTCAAAAAAGTTGGTATTGAGCCACCAAGAGGAGTGCTATTGACGGGTCTTCCTGGTACAGGTAAGACTCTGTGTGCTAGAGCTGTTGCGCATGAAACAAAAGCTACCTTCATTCGTGTTATCGGATCCGAATTGGTCCAGAAGTTCATTGGTGAAGGAGCACGACTCGTTCGTGAGATTTTCATGATGGCAAAAGAGAAAGCTCCTGCAATCATCTTCGTCGATGAACTCGACGCAGTAGGTTCTCATAGGCTTGATATTGCAACATCAGGAGATAGAGAAGTGCAGAGAACACTGATGCAACTTCTTAGTGAACTAGATGGATTCGAAGCAAGGGGGGATGTTGCCGTTCTGGGAGCCACGAATAGACCTGATATCCTAGACCCAGCCCTCCTACGCCCGGGGCGATTTGATAGAATCATCGAGTTTCCACTGCCTGACGAAGGTAGTAGAAGTGAGATATTTAAGATTCATACCCGTGGTATGAATATTGAGGGTAATGTAGACTTTGATAGACTCTTGGCAGTAACAAAAGACAGAACTGGAGCGGACATAAAGAGTATCTGCACCGAGGCAGGTATGTTTGCGATTCGAGAAAAGAGGACCTGTGTCACCCAAAAGGACTTCCAAATGGCAATCACAAAAATCCACGATCGTGGCGGAAGCAGTAATGCTCCAAGTAGTATGTACTGCTAGTCATTGACTCTAATGGCCATCGTGAGCTATAATGAGATACAGAGAGTTTCTCAGATTTCGACTAAGGGATATTGTACCGGATGATGTAATCTTGCCTGCAGGATTTCATGTTGTAGGATATGTTGCCCTAGTTCGTCTAAATTCGGAACTCATGAAATATGCCTCTTCCCTGGGCGAGGCAACACTGGACTATGACCATCGGCTGAGATCAGTAGCCGTCCGAACAGGGCCCACAGAAGGTATCGAACGCAAGCCGGCCTATACAGTAGTTGCTGGAAGTAATGATACCACCACAATACATACTGAGAACGGAGTCCATTTCAAACTCGATCCCATTCGTGTGACTTTTTCAGGTGGTAACAAAGGAGAACGAATTGGCATGTCAAGGCGTGTCGAGGCAGGAGAGTGCGTTGTTGACATGTTCTCGTGCGTTGGCCAGTTCGCTCTCCATATTGCAAAAAGAAACGAAGTTGACGTCATTGCTATAGAAATCAACCCTGAGGCGTACGGATTTCTTGTTGAGAACATCAAGATGAATGAATTGGAGCACAAGGTTTCTGCTGTACTGGGAAACTGTCGAGTGCTGCACCCAACTCATGTTGCCAATCGTATCATTATGGGATACTTGCATAATACAGAAGAGTTTCTGCCACACGCTCTTGATACATTAGTAGAGAAGGGCGGAATTATTCACATGCACAAGGCTGCTTCAGAGAGGTCGTTACATGACTCT
The DNA here is from genome assembly GCA_964354495.1 of uncultured archaeon. Taxonomy (GTDB): domain Archaea; phylum Asgardarchaeota; class Thorarchaeia; order Thorarchaeales; family Thorarchaeaceae; genus SMTZ1-45. Next base: position 41,588 of record CAYHAA010000006.1, read on the forward strand.
ATTACAGGTATTACAATGATATGCAGGGAGAGAGGGTTCGTATCCGATATAGAAGTGCGAAAGATCAAGAACTACTCACCAAGTGTTAGTCATCTGGTCTTCGACATCTCTGTCAGCCCGAAGTAGTCTGAAAAGCGTAATCATTTTATCTATGGACGTAGGGCAACACACATGTGGCGGTATGGTAACCAATCTTCCGCTACTCTGACCTTTCAGTAGGTGATCCTATGGGATTTCGAGGTATGTCTCCAAAGCAAATGGAACGAATGATGAGAAAGATGGGCATCGAACAGAAGGACCTCGAAGGCGTCAAGGAAGTGCTAATTCGTTTTGCAGATAAAGAGTGGGTGATTTCCAGCCCTCAAGTATCAATGATTAAACAAGCCAATGCAGAAACTTTTCAAATTGCAGGATCGAAAAAAGAACGCGCTCTTTCAGAAGGAAATACTACTGGAGCAGCAATCGCAGCTGAGAAGACTGCACCGAAGAAAAAGATTGAAATTCCTATTGAAGATGCCGCACTTGTTGCCGGACAGACAGGTGTTGATATCGAAACTGCAAGACAGACACTGATAGAAACTGAGGGTGACTTGGCAGCTGCAATTCTAAAACTTCGTCATTGAAAGAGAGATATTGTAATAATAGTAATACAATATCATTTCGATTCTTCTTCAGCAGTAATCCAATCTCGGACCATCTTAAGGCGTACGAAGTCCTCTCGTTCCCGCTCTTCAAGTGCAAGTTTCACAAAGCGGACTGTTGCGTCAAGTCTTGGAATGACAACAGTTTCGAGTGCGGACACACGTCTTTTTGTTCTTTCAATCTCAAGTGCTAATCGCTTTACTGTTGATTCAATCTCGGCAAGACGGACTATTGCTTTGAGAGCGTCTTTGAATTTTTCACCCATGACATCGAATTTTGCACTGGAGTCTGATAGTGAATAGGGAATCTCAGGACTACGTTGTTCGACAGAGAGCACTGGAACTCTGACACCCATCATCGATCTTGTGGATATATTGAGATTAGCTTCAAACTTGCTAGCATAGGCAAACTCTATCACTCTACTCGGACCCATAATCATCTTTGCTTGTGTCAGGGCCGAGAAAGCATCAGATAGAGTCGAGTCCACTTTCTCTCTGGCTTCCTTGATTTCCGCTATGGCGTTGAAGAACTCCATGATTAAAGAGTCACGTTTTTCGCGAAGGAGATCATGACCTCGTTGAGCGAGTCTCATTCGATTCTTAAGAGCTAGAAGCTCCATGCGAGTGGTCTTTGTACCTGGGAGAATCGCGCTCATCTATTTCACTCCGAGGTGATAATCGAATGATTCCTAGTAGAATGTGAATGCAAGGGCACTAACGATAATTCCGACAGTACAGATTATGAGCCAATCTCTTAGGTATTTCTGTACTAGCTTGGGTTTGTCGTCGATTTGCCCCGTGGTAATGAAGGTCACGATAGAAATGAACATGAACGCAAATGGAAGAGGCGCCGTCGCGTTGCTCAAACTGACGTCAGTGATCATGATGATTACCATAAGACCTCCGAAGATCAGGGTTGATATTATCATCAGAGAATTCATGATATGTTTGATTCGTTCAACGTCCATCTCAGATTGACAGCTCCTAACGAGGATTAATGACCAAAACACTGGTCACATTACAGGCCAATTCGTTCTATTCAAAAAGCTTGTGTATCGCTTTTAGTGTTTGACACCAAGAGAGAGTTCTGAATGTTTTACCACACGCTTTATATCATTGAACAGCTTTGGAAAATTGTATTACATGAACTACTTGTGATACGAACGCTCCAAATAGTAGAGGTTCACACAATGACAATTGCCATTCATGAGAGCGCGCTGATTCGGCACTTCAATACCCGCAAGGAGGTCCTACGAGCATGGGAAGAGAGAATTGGAGCAAGGTTCTCACCGTTTCGCGGCTTCAAGATGCCTGACAGTCGTCTCTACATAGAAGATAACAACTTCCTGGATTCTATTGTCGATTTGATTATCACAAACGAGAGGCATGTTTTCATTAGGGGTCCAGTAGGATCAGGCAAGAGCACGTTGATGCTTCTGGCATTGAGAGACCTACCCACATTAGCAGACCGTAAAGGCAACAGGTTTGTCACTGGGTATGTAGGCATGACGGGGCTATATGAGAAACAAATGGCTGCTGCGATTGCTGATTCTCTTCGGGTGAAGTACAAACGATCTTGGGAGTCTAGCCAAATAGTTGATGCTGTTGGTAAAGAGAGTCTGAGAAGGTACATCGAGGAGAATAGTCGTACAGCTCTCTTCATAGAAGACGTTGCAGATAATCAGGAGGCCGCATTTCATAAGCTTCGGTTCCTTGCAGACCTGCCTACTCAAGAGATGGTTGAGGCCTATGGAGAAACAAGAACTCTTGATGAGCCAATTGTCACCTTGGTCATGTCTGGGACAATGATATACTGGAATGCAATGCTTTCGTTTCTGCCACAGATTGCAGATCGAACGGAGCCTCTAGACGTACCTCCACTTAATAATGCAAAAGCGAGGGAATTCATTGGACGCAGAATCGCTTATGCACAGGGGCACATTGATAGTTTCGATCCAGATAATTATGAAATTCACCCATTTAGTGACGACGCGATTAACGTCATCAATACTGCGGCAAAAGGAAATCCACGCGATATTAGGATGTTAGCAAGAGGATGTCAGCAAGTAGCTGCTGAGAATCTTCGTAAGAACAACGATCCAACAGTCAACAAGGAAATTGCAGAGCTTGTCTCTGAAGCTTATGCAACCATTCTCAAGGAGGTTCAATGATATGAGTCTACTCGGAAAGTATAGACGTGAAGAGGCTGAGAAAGACGAAGAAGGTCAGACCACAAAACCTGTTCCACAGAAACCACTTAGCACTCCAGTGAAGAGTGCTGAGATTATCTCTGCTGTCCCTAACAGAGATCGTAGGAGCCCAATTGTATCTTTCTCAATTCCAACTGATCTTCGAGCTTGCCTGAAAGTTATCCGGAAAACGAAGGCAATCAATCTCAGTATGTGGGTAGAGCAGCAACTTCGTGAAGCTATTATGCATCAGTTCCCTGAGATAGCCAAGAAGTATCTTGAACAGCGTTAGAGTGGGAAATCGTAATATTAGTATTACAAGAAATGCTAAGGGAATGTAATAGCTGTTGAGGACTTAGATGAACCTGGGCGTCTTGTTGTACAAGAATACATACTGCGACTCAGTACAGACAGATGATGATACCCTAACACATGTCTGGCCCTACGGAATCGGCCCGCAATGAACAGTCATTTCAGATGATGATGATACTTGGCATAGTCAGCAACTCTGGCCATACAGAGCACTGCAAGAGCAGGATCATCGAAACACGGGATTCTATTCATCTCGAGTAAGTCCTTTCCGGGTTTTCCCACATCTCCAGCTAGCCAGACTCCAACAACCGGTTTCTCCTTTGTGGACATATGTACAGCTTCGAGAGTTCCAGCGGCGTGCTCTGTCTGTGTCATTCCCGCAAATGTCGGTACTCCGCAGATAACAAGTAACATGTCTACATTTGAATCTTTTAGAAGAAGCTCGGTGGCAAATCGGTATTCTCTCCTTCCACCACTAGCAACAACATCTACTGGATTGTCTGAGAATGCCATAGACGGAAGAAGCTGCCGAAGCTCCTGTCGTGTTTCTTCCTCAAGTGTCGCGATTGGCAAGCCGAATTCCGATGCTGCATCGGTTGCTAAGACTCCAGCTCCTCCTGTATTACTAATAATACCTATATTACAACCGTTCGGCAATGGCTGATAGTCAAAGAGCTTGCAGATTTCAAACAGTGTATCTAGTGTAGGAGCTGTTACACATCCTGCCTGGCGAATCATTCCTTCAAATACTCTTGTTGAACCTGCGAGCGATCCTGTGTGTGATAATGCCGCGCGACTGCCAGCCTCACTCTTACCACCCTTTAGTATGACAACAGGCTTTTCGTGCGCAGCTCTCTGCAGTGACTCGAAGATCTCTCTTCCTCTAGTTACTCCTTCAATATATGCAGCGATTACGGTCGATTTGGAATCCTGTCGGAAGTAATCTAAGATTTCAACAAATCCTATATCAGCCGCGTTGCCAATGCTTGCAAACTTACTCATTCCAATTCTCTTCGCCTTAGTAGTATACATACTCAAGCCTCCAAGAGCTCCACTCTGGGACACGAAGGCAATGTTACCCCGCTCGGGCATCACTGTGAAGGTTCCATTGAATAGGTCAGTGTTGGAAATGCCAACGCAGTTCGGCCCTATGATCCGTACGCCTGCATCTCTAGCAGCTCTAATCATAGCATTCTCTATCTCTGCACCCTTAGGTCCGCTCTCACTAAAACCACCAGAGATAATCACTGCATTCCTGGCTCCAGCATTATGTATCTCCAGCATCAGAGATGGACAATATTTTGCTGCCACTGCCACAATGACAAGGTCAACTGGTTGTGGTATGTCCGCGAGACTCGGATACGCCTTCACACCTAACACTTGTTCTTTACCATGAGTTATAGGAAATACACTGATCTCAGAGGACAAGAGATTCATCAAAATGGAGTTGCCTAGCTTCCTGTGATTAGAAGATGCACCCACCAGTGCAACGCTTTTTGGATTGAAGAATGGGTCGATACGTTCGAATAGTTCGACCTGCGAACTCAGCATACCATGAGGCGAGAGAAGAATTCGTTTTATGTCTGTCGTGTTGCCCTAAATACATGTAATATTAGTAATACAACTGCTCGTTCTTCTTTAACTCTGTCAAAAGACGTTTCAATCGTCCTTTGTGTTCACAAGTTGATGCTTCAAGAGCGTCTGCAACTATTGATCTGGTTTCAGGGCACTTCTTTCCAACGCTCAGAATTGCATTCATTGTTGTCTTGACTGTTTCCCGCTTCTTACTCTTGCAGAGTAGTTCTATCAGAACACATGCTGTTGATTCGTGGTATAGATTACCGAGCGCAGTAATAGCTATAGTTGCTATTCGATCGTCTTTTAGAAACGCAAGCCCTTCAAGTAACTGAAGTGACTCTATCGTACGAACTCTGACATGCATGTGAATCAGATTGATTGTGCGTCTGTAGTTTTCGCTTGATGGGTCCTTGGTATAGATATCGAGTGCGTCCTGAAGCATGAACCTCAATGTAGCAAATGAATGTCTGCTTGAGAGGATGCATAGTCCATCACTGTCCTGTCGAATGATATAGTCGTGCAAATCACGATATGCCACGTTGGAGGGATGGGGCGCTTGTTTCTGTATTGCCGCATATTGATCAACGTCGCTGATAGCAATTGGAAATTGTATTACAGTTAATAGCTCTTCTAGCTTATCCGAGTCAATGGTGTATCCCTTGATTCCATACTCTGATAGAATCTGGCGGCTGGTTTCGCAGTACCAAAGTGGGACAATGTTGACTTCACTATGCTTCCTCTCCAAGGTCAATCCTTGAACTGCCTCTCGATTTATGTACTCAAGCAGTTGAGAAAGATCTTCTGGGATTTGAACATCAAAGTCATTTGAACTGAAGAAGAGGGTATCACCTGCTTCGATTTGCTCTCTAGCGACCGACTCGATATATTCACGTAATGAGAGAGAGGCTTCTATTAGGGACGGTTCCTTCTTCATCCGAATAAGAAGTCCGTCGGTATTTGTGTTGATGGGTTCAAGCCCTCGGCATCCCAGTAGAGAGAATAACATCTCTCTGTACTTCAGGTCTTCGACCTTGGTCTTGTCCACTCCTGCACCTACAGGAAGAGAGTAGCTGAACTCTTGAGCCCTCATGAAAAATTCCAAAGCGTCCGGCCATCCTCTATCTTGCTCGATGTGAGAGAGCAGATCAAGCAGGTCGCGGTCTCTTCGCTCACCGACAGCATCAGCTAGCAATTGCACAATGTGCTGTTCTTCCGACTGCTTAGCACGTTCTTTGGCGGCCTTCAGGATTGCCGCACGGTTATCATCATCTGCCAAAGAGGAACCTCATGGACGCTATGTAGTGGATATATGCGAGTCATTTGTTTCTCTCTTGCTATAAGTCTAGGTGTGCTGTTCTGTAACATGCTCTGTATTTGTTGTATTACAAGTATTAGTCTGCCATTGAACGGTGATGGAGGTGACCTGCGGTGCGTCATGTGAACCAACTTCATTTGGATACTCCCGTTCTAAGAGTAGAACTATGTAGTAATTGTGACAGGTCTAGTATGAGTGTGTCGTGACAATGGAAGATACGCTGGTGTCATTGGATCACAATCTCTCTGACATCTCAGGCACTTTCAGTGTCATCTCTATCTCCTCAAGAACTTCCAGGATGACTCAATTGTAGCTTGAATGCACTGTGTTAGACTGTGATTTCGCACATCGGTCGTGCTTCTGTGTGCGACACGCTCGAGCCATTTCTTTTTCGTACTGGGTCTATGAAGAGTCTATCTTAGTGTGATAAGTGTGCAATGTGTCTGATACAGAATCCGGTCCAATAGACTACTCATTCAATCTTCTTCGCGAGATGTCCGTCTTCAAGGCAAGCGATGATGAGAGCTCATCCAGAATGGATATGATTGTGCGTTCGGTCACTTTGATACTCTCCAAGTCCTCTTTAGTTAGCTCTGACTTTCCAGCAAGAATCTCGCGTATTCTTCTATAGTCACCTATGCGTGATGCAACCTCTTCAAAGGGACGAAATATTGTAAGCTCAAATAGCCCAAGATATGTAAGAAGTAACATTGTATAGAAACAGCTGGTTATGTTCTTCCGAGCTTGTTTTAGTGTCCTATTGAAGGCGCCCCGTGATACGCCTTTCGTCCTTGTTCCAGTCCGAGAACGGATTGATGCTTTGTCTTCATATGTAATGTGTGTTCCATAGCCATCCTCCACCACAAGGTCGATTAGGAGCGTTTCAAGCTGGGTTTCACTAAGAACAGATCCTGCCTGGAGTTTCTTGAAAATCGGTTCTTGGAGTACTTGCCTAGCTCCTGATGTCAGTTCTCTCATACTCTTCCTATTAGACTCCAGGTCAGTTTCTTTATCCATTGTGTAATTTCTCCATCATGTTGATGCATCGATTGTGTCAAAACGTCTGGAATGACCCCTCAGACTGGCTTTCAGGCGTTTCCTCACAGGGAAGATTGGTTCTGTTGTGCGGATACAAAATCGTATACAGAAGCTCGGGCTCTTAAATATCATCCTGCTCATTTAGTCATAGTTGTAATACATACAATACAACACATTAACGATGAGATAAGGTCCATTCTGACTTTGAATTCATCTCAACAAACCCAAGAATAAGATTACCGCGGACTTCATCAAACTTGTATATGCCGAAGATGTGTCGACCTGAGTTATCAATCCATTCTATTCTGCCTTGAAGTAGATAGCGCTGAAAGAGGATACGGCAGTGTTTCCGAATTGAGGCGAATAGATTCTTGTACCTCCTCCGCTGTGATGGTCGAATGCCCCATCTAGACATTATGAACCGGTTCGTAAGATTGTTGCTTGAGATGAGAGTTGATTTCCTTGATTTCATTTCGCTGTTTGTATCTAGAAGGGTGTTCTTCAGGCAGTCTGGTATTGCTGCCAAGACGGATATGGTTGCCTCTGGATCACGGATCGCTGTTGTAATATGGATACTAGTGGTCAAGGCCTATCATGTACTAGTGCCAGCCCTACCTTAAGAGGACATATAGGAAATTGTTTCAGATATGGTAGTAGTTGTAACAGATTGGTATGCCCATAGCTATTCATCTCAAGATATTGTCACTTCACTGGATTAATATCCCATGTACAGTCCACAGCCGAAAGGAGTAATGATGGTGAATACCAGAGCAACTATTCATGTGACAGGAATTGTTCAAGGAGTAGGATTCAGACCTTTTGTCTATCGCATAGCAGAATCCTTGTTGCTTCTGGGGTATGTGCTGAACCTCGGTGACGCAGGCGTTGAGATTATAGTTGAGGGCGATGAGAAGCGTATCAAGAAACTCATCAAGAGCATCAGAAGTGATTCACCCTCGATATCACGCATTGATACATTGGAGGTGGAGTGGAGTACTCCGCAGGGTTCATTCAGGGACTTCCAGATTCACAAGTCTTCAGTCACTCGAAATGAAGATGCGATTCCAATATTGCCGCCGGATATTGCGATATGTAACGATTGTGTGAACGATCTGTCTAATCCGAACTCTCGCTGGTACCTCTATCCATTCACATCGTGTGCGGCTTGTGGACCCAGATTCTCAACTATTACGGACCTGCCGTACGACAGGCCCAACACTACAATGGCAGACTTTCCCCTGTGTAATACCTGCAATACGGGTTATATGGAACCACTCGACCGTCGGTATCATGCTCAGACTACAGCCTGTGGACTTTGTGGCCCCAAATATCGATTGATTGATAGTAGAAGGAAGCAGATAGCAGGTACGGACTCTATCGAAGCTGCCGCGCGGTTGCTTGCTGATGGGGCTGTTATTGCTATTCAAGGAATATCGGGAACTCATATTGCGACGAAAACGAGTGACTATAGACCAATAGAAACTCTAAGGCTGAGGAAGAAGAGATCTCAACGTCCCTTTGCGATTATGGTCAGAGACTTGGCTACGCTCAAGCGGCTAGCTCCAATCAGTGAGCTCGAGGAGAGAATCCTCACATCCTGGAGAAGACCTATTGTACTTCTTTCAAAAGTATCTGATGATTCGCCGCAATATCGCAGTGTATTACGAGTGATACCGAAGGAGTCCCTAGACTTCATTTCACCTGGATTGAACACCGTTGGCGTCATGCTACCCTATAGTCCAATGCACCATCTTCTCTTCAAATATATTGATGAATCAGCTCTGGTCATGACCAGCGCCAATCCTAGAGGATTGCCTATGTACATTGAGCCCGACATCATCATGGATAGTCTTGGCGAAATTGCTGATTATTTCCTAGTACACAATAGAAGAATACACCAGCGCTCAGATGACTCGGTAGTCAAACTAGTAGATGACACAAGCCCGGTCTTCATAAGACGCGCAAGAGGATATGTACCAGAACCACTTCTTTTTGATGGCCCATGGAAAACACTCAAAATCATTGGCGTAGGCCCAGAAGAGAAGGCGACTGGTTCCATTTCAAAGTCATGTCGGATTTACATGACACAGCACATTGGTGACACCAATCAAATTGAGAACATCGATTTTCTATCTGAGGCAATTGATCATGTATTGCATCTGTTAAATGTCAATAGACCAGATGCCGTTTCATGTGATCTACATCCGGAGTTCCTGAGTACGGATTTAGCAGAACGGATGGCTGCTGAGTATGAAACTCCGCTTTTTCGTGTGAACCACCACCACGCACATCTTGCCTCCTTAATGGTTGATGGATTGATACCCTGTGATAGTCGTATTGTTTGTATTACAGCAGATGGGTTCGGCTTTGGACTAGATGGTAATGCATGGGGCGGCGAGATTCTTGTCGGAGATTACAGCAATTCAGTTCGACGAGGGGGACTGAAGGCTCAAGAGTACACTGGAGGAAACCTATCAGCTACATATGCGGCTAGATCGCTGATTGGAATAGTGGGTGATGATTTAGAGAGGGATAGACTTCTTGAAATCTTGGGTCCATCGCTTGTTGCTCCAAACACTCAAGTTTCAGAAAGTGTTGTGGATACTTTACTTCAGGCTGGGAATAACAGACTAAATACCGTAAGGAGCACAAGCGCTGGTAGGTTCCTCGATGCGGTAGCGCTCGCACTCGGAATCTCTTCTGAGAATTCATACGATGGAGAATGTCCAATGAAATTGGAGGCTGCTGCTCGGCACACTGACCTTCGAATTGATTCGGATATTATGAATTCGGACTATGGTCCAGTATTGGATACAACCCATTCATTGTTAGAGATACTTGATATGAGAAAAAAAGGTGTAAGTAGAGCTGAGTTGGCCTATGCTGCCCAGTGGCATCTGGGTGAGAATCTAGCAAGGATTGCATGTGATGTGGCAATTGATCGGGAGATACTACATGTTGGATTCTCTGGTGGCGTCGCACTCAACCGCATAGTGACTGCTTCGATTCAGAATCAGGTTCGTCAATACAGACTAGTTCCCCTATTCCATTCCCTAGTGCCGCCTGGTGACGAAGGAGTATCAGTAGGCCAAGTAGCAGCAGCAGCCGCCAGACTCGTCAATCAGGGCGGCTAATACTAGTGATACGAGTATCACATGCATGATTTGATTTTATTGAAACCAGCCTCAGCGGCTTGTACATTGACCTTCTCAAATTTCTCAGGAAATGATTCTCGGATAGCACGCAAGGCACACTCCTTGGTGATGGGAACAATACCAGTGCCGATGATTGCTCCAAACATCACCATGTTGAGAGCATAGGAACTTCCTGAATTCTGAGCAATGTCCATTGCATCAAAATCTATGATGTGCTTTGTGAATCCCCTGATTGATTTGAGGATTGATTCGTGTGTGGGATATTCTGTTGTTCCCATAGAAACAGCAACGGGGTATTGAACATGTGAGCTCATCAGCACGTACCCGTTCTTCTTTATCAGATGAATCTCTCTCAATGTTTCTACTGGTTCAAAGCCTACGAGTAGATCCGCAGCCCCTGAGTCAATAATCGGACCCATTACATCTGTACCAATCCTCACTGTGCAAACAACATGACCACCACGTTGAGCCATCCCATGGATTTCTCCAACTCTTACATTGAGTTGCTCAGCTAGGGCCGCCTTTGCAAGTATCTCTGCAAGAGTTAGAACACCTTGGCCTCCCACCCCAGTGATTGCGATGTTTATTGTATTACAATTATTAGCACTCATCTATTTCTCCTCCCTCTTGATTGCACCCTGAGGACATACTGCAGTACAGGTGCCGCAGAGATTGCATAGATTCTCGTCAATGACAGCTTTTTCTGTTTCGGGGTCCATGTACATCGCTGGACAGGATAGGCGGCTGAGACAACGCTTGCATGCAGTACAGGTTTCGGATTCAACATAATACTTGGGTAATGGAACTCCTTCGCGGCGACGATCAGCTGCTGTTAAGAGTGCACACGGTTCTTTTGAAATGAGTACTGCTGGGCTGTGATTATCCCTAGCCCATTTTACCATCTCTCTAATTTCACCAACAAGGCCAGCTATGGACTCAAAAGGATGAATCGTCTTGACGTAGTTGACGCCAAGACCTTTACAGACTTTTTCAATGTCTATCACTGGAACCTTTTTCTGCATGCCTGTGATTCCTGTGCCTGGATGCGGCTGCTGACCGGTCATCGCTGTCGTTCGATTGTCTAGTACCACCAGACAGATTCGATGTTGATTGTACACTGCATCGATTATCCCAGGCAATCCCGATGCAAAGAAAGTACTGTCACCTATTGTTGCTACCACATCCTGATCGGTGACCTCAGTGAGTCCACATGCCGTAGTTATTGATGAACCCATATCGAATAAGATGTCTGCAGTTTCGAGAGGAGGCGCAATGCTCAGTGTATAGCATCCGATATCTGAAGGATAGATAGCTTTTCCTCTTGTTGCTGTTCGGATTGCGTAGTAGGTCGCTCGATGAGGACAGCCTGCACATAGAAGAGGCGGTCTTGGGGGAATGCCCAGAATCCCTTGAGATTTCTTATCAATGTCTTGCCAGTTAATAGGTGTATTACAATTCGTGAGTCTAGATAATGCCTCCATGACGACTCGAGGACTGTATTCTCCCACCTTGGAAAAGTATCCTTGTTCTTTTCCAAGAATCTCGACTTTGATACTGTTGAGCTGAGCCAATCGTCGAGCGTGGGTTTCAATGAACGGTTCGAGCTCTTCCACAATAATGACTCTTCTATGGCGACCTAGAAACTCTGTGAGCTTTTTTTGTGGGATTGGATGAGTGATCCCGAGTTTCAAGACTTCTGCAGGAATGCCCATCTGAGTAAGGGACTCTTTGACATAGTTATAGGACACAGCACATGTGATGATTCCAAGTTCTCCCTCTCCCTCCGCGAAATTCAGTGTGCTGGTTTCAGAGAATTCTCGAGCTCTCTCAATCTGACTAAGAAGCCATGGATGACGAGTTCTAGCTACAGAGGGTATCGGCACGAACCTGAGTGGGTCTTTCTGAAATTGTACTTTGTGCGGGAGAACAGGTATTTCCCCGAACTCAATGGGTGCCCGCGTATGATTTACGCGTGTGGTCGTTCTAAAGAGCACAGGGAGCTCAAACATTTCGGAGAATTTGAATGCATCAAGAAGCATCGATTTTGCCTCGATGGGATCGGAGGGTTCCATCATGGGCATATTACCCATCAGCGCATAGTATCTGCTATCATTCTCGTTTTGCGAACTCCACATACTCGGATCATCTGCAACAACTATGACCATTCCAGCCCGAACTCCAACGTATGCGAGTGTCAGAAAGGGATCAGCTGCTACATTCAAACCAGGACCCTTGCACACCATCATGGATCTGACTCCAGCTACTGCGGCGGCTCCAGCGACTTCTAGCGCGACCTTTTCATTTGTACTGAATTCAAAGTAGAAATTAGGAATGTGTGGTGCCATGAGAGTGAGGTTGTCGCCGATTTCGCTACTAGGTGTTCCTGGATAGAGAGCAACGACACGTACTCCTGCCTCCAAGACACCTCGCGCAATTGCCTCATTTGCTAGAAGTAGCATTTTCTTTCCGGGGTTGTTTTCGAGTAGTTCCTGAGACTTGGGCAATGCAAATCCTCCATCGTTGACCCTGATTGCAGTTTCAATAGGAGTGCTGTATCAGTCTTGCGGTAATGGAGAAATATAGAACATGTGTTCCAACGTTCGGTGCCAAAAGACTTCGAACACGTGTTCCACTAGCTATATGACCCTACCATTTCCACTCGAGATAATCAAAGGGGCTATTATACTTTTAGATAGCGATACGTTTAAATAGCTGTTTCGAAAGCTGATTCTTATCTCCATTTTTATCATCATACAGTCAATCGCTGATCAGCACTCCATTTTTATCATCTGGAGTGGAAACGGAGGGGTGTTACCCCAATAGTCTTTTGACCTCATACAGAAATATATCCACATAAGAGTCACTCGAACACGTGTTCTAGGACTCGGGTTACAATCCGCTTCAAACCTCTTTCACAACCTGATACACTCTAAGCTTGAGAATATCCTGGTACATTGAAAACAGACTATCGAATATGCTTCGATGCTCATCAGGAACAATGATCGCGGAATCTGCTACTGCCTCAGCTCCTGAACACTCATCTAAGAGACCTTGTTTGCGTTTTTCTCTTATTTCAGACTTAGTTCGCCAGGTATATGTATATCCATACAGTTCCTTAGTGAATGCTACTCGCCGTGCATTACTTTGCCTCGCATGCCTACAGTCATAAAGATAGAGATACGAAACCATTTCAATCAGACCAGTGTCACAGAACACATGTTCCGATTTTCAACTCGTGTAATACATGTAATTCATAGCATCTAGGGAAAAGGTTAAGCGTGAGTAGCTTGGCTCTCCGGTCCGAAGATAGCTTCGGGCATAGCTTGATTCAGAGGAATGCTGCATGAATCGCATTGGTCTGCGTAAAGAAGAGAAGGCTTTTGAATCCAGAGCTCCACTGATACCTGAACATGTCAAGTCTTTACGAGATCAACACAAGATCGACTTCATTGTAGAACCTAACAAACAACGTGCTTTCTCAGAAAATGAATACAAGAAAGTCGGCGCAACCATCACCCCTCTGAAAGGAAGCGGTGCCCAAGTAGTTTTCGGAATCAAGGAGATGCCAATTGGTTTCTTCGAGAAAGATGTCGTTTATGTCTTCTTCAGCCACACAATCAAGGGGCAGGAACATAACATGCCCATGCTTCGAAATATACTTCAAGCAGGTGCAACCCTTGTTGACTATGAACGCGTTGTGGATCAGAAGGGAAAACGTCTCATCTTCTTTGGTAACTGGGCAGGCATGGCCGGTATTTCAGATACATTCCATGTTCTTGGAGAGCGACTAAGAGTAGAAGGTATCAGTTCTAATCCGTTTACTGGAATGAAATCAACATTGAAACTGAAGAACCTGGAGGCAGTCATGGAAGAATTCAGGCTCTTGGGTAAACGAATTAATGATCAAGGACTTCCCAAAGAGCTCACGCCATTCGTTGTTGGATTTGCTGGATATGGTAATGTCTCTCAAGGAGCCCAAAAGATATTCGATATCTTGCCTCATGAAGTAATAGAACCAGAGAAGCTCTCAACCCTTAAGCCAAAAGAGAATGTCTTGTACAAGTGCATCTTCAAGGAAGAGCATATGGTTCAACCTAAGAGTCCATCAACAAAGTTCAATCTTCAAGACTACTACGACACAGGAAAAGCCAACTACATAGGCGTTTTCGAGAAGTACGTTCCCTATCTCTCGATACTGATGAATTGTATCTACTGGACTGATAAGTATCCGACATTGGTGACCAAGGACTTCATTCGCAAACACTGGAATGAGGCCAATCGAAAGTTGCGTGTTATCGGTGACATCTCTTGTGATATTGATGGTGCAATTGAGTTCACAATGAGAAGCACAACACCTGGTAATCCAGCATTCACCTACATCATCAATGAGGACCGTGCAGAACTTGGTGTGAAAGGCAATGGTCCAGTTGTCATGGCCGTTGACAACTTGCCATGTGAGCTTCCACGAGAATCATCAATGTCATTCAGTGGAACACTGATTCAATTCATCCCTGCATTCGCGACTGCTGACTTCACTGCATCCTCATTTGAGAAACTTAATCTGCCGAAAGAAATCAAGGATGCAGTCATCGCGTACCGAGGAAAACTAACGAAGAATTATGAATATCTTAAGGAATACCTATAGGAGGACAAAACCAAATGAAGAAAGTGCTCTGTCTGGGTGCCGGACTCGTTGCTCGTCCATACATCCAATATCTTAGTGAGAATGGCTTTCATGTCTTTGTTGCCAGCAGAACAAAGAGCAAAGCTGAACACCTGATAGATGGTTGTGAGAATGCAGAGGCTATTCCCTTCAACATAGCCACAGATGATGCTCTTCTTGAAGAGCTGACAACCAAAGCGGATCTCGTCTGTTCATTACTTCCATACATTCATCATGTCAAGGCAGCAAAGGTTGCAGTAAGACACAAGAAACACTTCTGTACGACATCCTACATCTCAGCCGAGATGAAGGCTCTAGACGAAGATGCCAAAAAAGCGGGAGTCCTACTTCTCAATGAGTGTGGCGTTGACCCTGGTATGGATCATATGACTGCCATGCAGATAATAGACCATGTTCATAACAAAGGAGGCGAGATTAGGAGCTTCACATCATTCACTGGCGGTCTTCCAGCTCCTGATGATAATAACAATCCATATGGCTACAAACTATCATGGAGCCCTCGCGGAGTTCTTCTTGCTGGAAGGAATGATGCTCACTTTTTGCGAGATGGCAAGGAGGTCTTGATTCGTGGGGCAGACCTGTTCCAAAACTATGAGCTGATGGAGGTGCCAGGAGCAGGCACTTTCGAGGCGTATCCAAATCGTGATAGTATGTCCTACATTGAGATTTACAATATACCTGAAACAAAGACGATGCTCCGTGGTACTCTTCGCAACATAGGCTGGTGTGAAACACTTGATAAGATAGCAGGCTTGGGTCTACTGGACCTAGAGGAAAGATCTCTAGCTAACACGACATATGCAGCCATGATGAGAGACCTAACATCAGCAGGTAACATCAAGACCGCAGTCGCCAAGTTCTGTGGGGTTGCAAAGAATCATCCAATCTTAAAACGCCTTGAATGGCTTGGGCTGTTCGATGAAGTCATCATACCACCTGGTATCAACACAAGGCTTGATGCACTATGTCATCTCTTCGAACAGAAGCTACAATATGCACCCGGAGAACGCGATATGCTAGTGATGCACCACGAGTTCATAGCTGAGTATAAAGACAAGAAGCAGAAGATCACATCGACACTCATTGACTATGGAGTTCCCAATGGCGACAGCTCTATGTCAAGAACAGTAGCACTACCGGTTGCTATTGCTAGCAGAATGATACTTGAAAGAAAGATCAAACTCACCGGAGTTCATCGCCCAGTCGTTGCCGCCCTGTACGACCCCATTCTTCAAGAGCTTGCGGGTCTAGGTATAGCCCTCGAAGAGCACGTATCTAATCTGTAACACGTTAGACTCTAGACTGCAGAAGAGCTGATACATCACTACTCACGAACTCGCATTTGTATGGCTGTCAGAATCTCTTCTGCTCTCTCTGTTTCTTTCTGAACCTCTTTCAGCTCAGTCTTCAGCCTGTATGTATATCCGGAACGGTTTCCATATCGTTCTAGGTGACCCTTACCGTTATTCCACATTCGTGCAAGATATGTCGAAGATGTACTCTTGGGCAAATCCTCACTGAATGAATCTTCATAGATCTCAGCAACATCCAACGATGAGAACTTGCCATGTTTGAAAGATGCATAGATGATGAGCTGCATCTTTTCATAGCTGCTCATAGAGTCAAAACTGCTTTCATCGTACCCCGTATCTGGCACTTCCCCAATGACCTCTTCAAAGCTGCAACCAGTACTGGTTTCTAAGAATACTTTGAACTTAGCAAACATTTCTTCTACACTGCCGCCCTTGACTTGAAAACTCGACTCTTCGCCCATAGTTTCATCGGATACTACTATCTTGAAATCAAAGGGTGTTTCTGTCAGCGAGAGGATCTTACTGAATCTGTTGAGTGCCTCATTTGGATTCACATACTTGCACTGGAAGATTTCACGGAGACCTGGGGCAGAATAATATGTGAATTCATACACATAGTTCGTTCGGTCTCCATCACTCAATTCTATCACCACTTGAAGATACTATCTACTTCATTGATTCATTCACAGAATACTAGAGTGTCCGTCCAAATAAGTGTGAGTATGTGAATTGTACATACGGAGATAAGAGATACATACCGCGCCTGTTCAATTTCAGAACCCATCCATCTCGTTTCTTGTGTGCTCACGTCCTTCTTCGTCTTTGAACTAGCAATAAAGGGTTATGAGCGCTCTATACGCGAAAATAAGGAAGTTGTCCAACCTTTTTATCATTCACAGAATTATATGGCTTGTGAATGAAGTCATAAGGATTTCATATGTGCGATTACTTAGTTCCATAGGAAACGGAGGGGTGTGTCCATTCACAATGATAAGAAGAGCTATTACTGCTTAGTTGAGTACAAAAAGCATACAAAACACCGATTTCCATAGTGGATTCACAATATTGGCGCCATTCACACGAATTCATTGTGAATTAGTGTCAATGAGGTTAGTCTGTGAAGCTATATCGGCAACAAATAATCAGTTGAACTCTCTCCCAAAACAAGTTGCTGAAAGATATCTCCAGTTGTTGTGTCTGTCACTCTTTCTAAACGCCCTCTTGTTCTCACAGACATTCCTGCTGAAACCTGTTCAGTGAATCGTCCTCGAAAACTAATGAGTCTTCTTAGACTAGGGCAGTCAGATGACTCGACAATATAGGTACATGGTGTGAAGATGGAGTCATGATCATCCTCCACTCTGCAACGAACTTTGCAGGAACCCATCATGTCATACAACATTTTTCCATAGAACTCATCGGTTTCATCATGGCGCTTAACCAGCCTAACGAAGAATTCGTATTTATCAAAGAGTCCCTGTAGGACTTTCTTGCTCTCGATTTTGCTAAGTATGTCATGATGTTGAGTCAAGTCACTCCATCTGAATCTTACATGTGCATTCAGAAGGTTTCCAGAATAGGGCCTGATACCCACAATTTTCCCATAGCCCTCAGACAGGATATCATAGAATTTCCGACACGCTGTACTCCCATAGACTACGAGATCGATATCCGATCTATCTGTTGCTATGCCCAACAGTTGCGACCCTGTAATGCCAATGTCCGACCATGCTACTCCAGTCGTTTGTACTAGTCTTTCAGCAAGCATGACTGTTGCTTCCCCCAGTCTACTCAGAGTACCACAATTATTCTTCATCTGAGCCAGACCCTCGACTGGTCCGAGAATCGAAGCTATTTTCCGTTTCGGGACCGATTGAATGACTCTTCCGTGAACCTTGCTTAACCACAGACACTCCGAAAATCGGGAGTTCAAGTATTCATATCTCTCATTGAGATTATACAGCTTGCGATAATGTAGACTCGATTTGTTTGGACTATCTTCTGGCACATATCTCAAATATGCTATGATGCGATCCTGTGGGTGCACCACTCCCTTCACCTCAAAGATCAGATTCTCAGAAGTGATGAGAAAGTATCCCTCAACAGGATTCTCAGACGACATATCTATCGTTTCCTGAAAGCATAGTATGGTATTAAAGCAGTTCACTCAATAGTCACTTCTCATGGCAACCAAAATGGATGTCAGATTGGACTTTGGTGTCTATGATGAGATTCCCAGTTTCGCGTACTTCGACTCAGCAAGCACAACATTGGTTCCTAAGTCATCAGTGAATACAACTGCAGTTTTCCTTAGTTCGGTGGTAGTTTCTTCACGACGAGGTGCACATAGACTTGCTGTCAGGGGCAGCAATATCGTGGAAACCACCCGACAAACCTTATCTCGATTTCTGGAAACCGACCCTGCTTCGATTTCATTTCAGAAATCTATACCCTCTACAGTTGCATCTTTTGTTTATGGCTACAATTGGAAGGATAGCAAAAGGAACAAAATAGTCGTTGCCCAATCTGAGGAAAATTCTGTCTACGTATCTATGCTGCGTGCTGCAGAGGTACTACATCTAGATGTGGAAATCGCTCCAATAGAGAATGATGGTTCTGTATCGCTCAGTTTGCTTGACAGCTTGATTGATGGAAGGACGGGAATTGTTGCAGTTAGTCATGTTATTCCAGGAATCGGCACAAAGAATCCAATTTCAGAAGTTGCGGAAATCGTTCACTCGCATGATGCGCTCTTACTGACAGACTCGACACGGTCAATGGGAGTAGTAGAAGACTCCCCCGTTCATCTTGGAAGTGACGTTCTCATTTTCTCCGCAAACATCGGGCTAATGGGCCCACCAGGTTTGGCACTCCAATGGATCAATCCGTCTGTAGATAGGAATCATATACCAGGGATTCTTGGAGGGTCCACTGTTTCGAATGTTCATAATAAGGAGTACGAAGTTGCATTTCAGCCTGACAAATATGAACCGGACTATCTCAATGTTCCTGCAATCGCTGGACTTGATACTTCAATCAATTACCTAACTGAGCTTCGCTCAAACGGTCTGATTAGACATCTTGCTCGTCTTTCGAATCATATGAAAAAGCGTCTGCGCGAGATTGATGGCTTGACTCTGTATGGCGCACCCAAGAGTGGAACAACCATTTTCGGTTTCAATCTTGGCGACACCTCTCAGATCGGATGTCATGATATTGCATTATTCCTTGATGAGTCAAACATAGCAGTCAGAAGTGGCCTTGTCTGTGCACATCCTCTAATACAATCGATGACACAGGATGGTCTCGTTCAAGTCTCTCTTCATGGGTACAACACAATTGATGATATCAATCATCTAGTTTCTACCCTAGACACGATCTCACAGCAACTGCTGTGATTCCATCATGGTTTCATGCGATAGAGAAAATGGGCGGAAAGAACACAAAGTATTGAACGGTAATTGCCAAGAGTATCCCGCCCAGAACCAATCCCTTTCCTCTCTTCGTGTTCACATCAGTAAACCAGAGAATCGCACCTATGAGTACTACGATGAATGACGAGATGTTCCCGATGAAAATCAAAAAGTCCCATATCTCTGCAAAGTAAGATGCAACCAGATTTGCAAAGTCTACAAGGGGGCTCAGAATGTAGAGAAACATTAGTGCATCCTCATACAGTAGTCTACTCCTCGTTGAGGATTTAAAGTCCTCAAAGCACTGTTACAGACTTGGCAAGGTTACGTGGTTTATCTGGATCATATCCCTTCTTCAATGCCATATAGTAGCTGAACAACTGAAGGGGTACTACAAAGATCATTGTGGAAAACTCTGCCTCAATTTGTTCGGGAATTGTGAAGACGTGATTCGAGAGACTCGCTAATTCCTTGTCATCCTTCGAAATCACAGACACTATAGACGCACCCCTCGCCTTCATCTCCATGATGTTACCAATCATTCTGCTACGTGTTTCATCATTTGGGGCAACAAAGATTACCGGATAGTCTTCTTGTACAAGAGCAATTGGACCATGCTTTGACTCACCTGCTGAATACGCTTCGGCATGATTGTAGGCGATTTCCTTGAGTTTCAGAGCTCCTTCTTCTGCGGTTGCTATCGAAACTCCTCTGCCCAAGAATAGTAAGCTTGGTCTATCGTACATCTGACCAGCTAGTCTTCTTGCCAATTCCTCATTTCTTGAAATCGTTTCAGATACAATATCCGGTACTCTCTGCAGGAACTTACGTTTTCTTTCAATGACCGAAGCATCTACAAACCCTGTTAATTCTCCGAGACTCAATGCAAGAAGAGCCAGAGCTGCCAGCTGAACCATGAACGTCTTCGTTGCGGCCACACCTATCTCTGGTCCAGCTTGAGTCAAGATTGTGTAATCTGCATATCGTGTTATCGAGCTACCGACAACATTTGTGATTGCAACAACTTTTGCTCCTGATTCCTTTGCATACTTTACAGCACTTATCGTGTCCGTTGTTTCCCCAGATTGGGTTATCGCTATAATACAGTCATTCTGTGTGAGTGTTCCATATACCGTATCTGGGAAATCACTTGCGAGCTCAAAGATTGGAAGTACTCCTGCAAGGGATGCAAACATATGTCGTCCGGCCTGAGCCGCATGACCAGATGTTCCCATTGCCAACATAATCACTCTCTTAGATGAGTGGATGATTTTCGCAGCTTCTCTGATCACATCATCTCTGAGTCTGAGAGTGTTCCTTATCGCTTCAGGCTGCTCATGAATTTCTTTCAGCATGAAATGTGGATATCCGCTTTTCTCGGCCTGATCCGCGGTCCAACTTATCTTGATGCCTTCTCGTTTGACTTCACTATTGTCAGCTAATTTCTCTATCCTCACCCTGTCAGCAGTGAGACTCGCTATCTCTCCATCAAGCAGAAGAATCATATCATTTGTCATGGGTAGAAATGCCGGAATATCCGAGGAAACATACGAAGCATCCTCTTTTCGACCAATGACTAATGGATTGCCATCCCGTGTGCAGACAATCCTACTAGTTTCTTCTTTCGTACTCATCACTACAATAGCATAGGTCCCCTCAATCCGCTTTGTTGTTTCTTTGACTGCTTGAAACAAGTTCAAGCCATCCTTCATGTAGTCCTCAATAAGATGGGGGATGACCTCTGTATCTGTTTCAGATTTCAGTTCATGTCCTTTCTCTTTCAATTCAGCTCGAAGTTTCATGAAGTTGTCAATCACACCATTATGAACGACTGAGATTTCATTGTTGCAGTCGAAGTGAGGGTGTGCGTTTAACATGGATGGTATTCCGTGTGTGGCCCAGCGTGTGTGTCCAATCCCTATCGATCCAGGCATGTCATCAAGATTGAGTCTTCTATGGACCTCCTCAATCTTCCCCTTTTCTTTCTTGATGTAGAGTCTTCCTGCAGATATAGTCGTTACTCCAACAGAATCATAGCCTCGGTATTCAAGTCGCTTTAGCGCTTGATGCAAGAAGGGTGCGACATCACCATGTTTCTGGACAACACCTATAATACCGCACATGATTAAGACTCCTCAATCAGACAATGCTTAGCTCTAGCATAATCATGCAAAAAGCGTTTGTATCCGGATAGAATCGCACTAATCTATCCTGTTAACTCAATCTCGATATATACAGAGTCAGGAATTCTGACACGCATAATCTGACGAATAGCTCTTTCGTCTGCATCAATGTCGATAAGCCGCTTGTGAATTCTCATCTCCCATTTATCCCAAGACTCAGAGCCTTGGCCACAGGGTGTCTTTCGGGTTGGAATAACCATCTTACGAGTTGGTAGTGGTATTGGACCAGCCATTCTGACACCTGTTTTTCGAGTAATTCTTCTAATCTGATTACAGACTCCATCCAGGTGTTCTGTGCTCGTACTTGACAATCGAATTCTCGCTCGTTGAGTCATGTAGAAATCACACTCGGCTTTTAGAGGTGTCAGAGGCTACGGAAAGTGAATCGGATAAAAAGCTTGTCTTGTGAATGAAACATGTCAACAAGAAAGACAATGTCCATAAGCGTAATAATCACATTTCAGGAAGTGTGGTGTAATTGGAGCCTCCTGTTATCGTCAAGCTCGGTGGATCTGTAATAACACACAAAGACTCCTCGCCCCCACGTGTCAACGACGAGCATCTCAGTCGAATAGCGCGCGAATTAGCAAATCATGATAGTCCTCTTATTGTGGTTTTAGGCGGTGGAGCTCATGGTCATCAAGCTGCACATAAACATGGATTTGGCAGTCTTAAAACTCCTTCACAACAACTGCTAGCTGGAATTCCTGATATTCACCATAACATGTCAGTCCTGGCTCTAAGAGTCGAAGAAGAGATGAACAAGCAAGGTGTGCCTGGGGTTGTCTTCTCCCCATTCACATTTGTCACTTTACGAGATAACCACATAGAGCATTTTCCTACTGCTATCATCAAAAGAACATTGAACGCCGGCTCCTGCGTAATAATCCATGGTGATGTCTGCTTTGATCTAAACAGGTCTGCTTCTATTCTAAGTGGAGACACAATTGCTGTACATCTTGCGGAAAAACTCCTAGCAAGAGCTGTCTTCATTGGAACAAACGTAGATGGTGTTCTTGAAGAGAACCCGATCCGAAATCCCGCAGCTCGGTGTATACCTCTCATAGACAGTTCAAACAAAAGCCAGGTATTAGCAAACATAGGTCCTTCTTCTAGTACAGATGTGACAGGTGGTATGGCAAGAAAGATCAGTGAACTTCTTCAATTGAGTGACCAAAAAGTGGAAGTAGCAATCTTCAACCTCCTAAGGCCAGGCCGATTAACTGCGTTGTTGTCAGGAAATCCAACTATTTGTACAAGGTTACAGTTTTCTTAGCTAACTAGGGTGGAAACGCTATCGTCCATAGTCCTCACTACTAGATTTCCAGGTGTCACCACACTATCCTCAAGATACTCAGACGCAGTCAGAATGCATACAACTTGATTCGACTTACAGGTTCTACATGCAACATCACTATGAAGATTCAGCAGAGTGCTGAGCTGCTGTTGATTCGGAAAGATAACATATGACGTACTACCTGCGCACAAATCATAGTATCCATGATCGCACGACACGTCCGAATGGTGCTTCTTTAGTTCTGCCTCAATTATGCCTGTAGCTTTCTCTTTCAACTCCTGCAATACTGAGGAATTCACAATCCAAAGGCCTTGACCCACATCGACAAACTTGCTTTCATTGTTGATACGTAATGCGGTTAGAACCTCATCAGCAAGTAACTCGGTAAGCGCTCTTCTTCCCTCCTCAGCAATCAGTGGAGCAGATCTTCCCTTGAGGGACTGAAGAGCTGTCGTTTCAATGAAATCCAAAAGCACCTCCCATCTGACTTGGCCGTTTGATAGATCAACGAAATCCTGAATGAGTCCAAACCATAACCGAATCTGAATGGCTCTGCTAGTTGCTGGACCAATCTCATGTATTGCTTCAATCAATTCAGTTTCTTCACCAGAGTCCGCAGCGACCTTGTTCCTATTATCAGAGCCCTCAACAGGAATCGCTGCCCGGCTGAAACTCTCTATCATCGAATCAAGAGAGCTTGGAAAGGCAGAAACAACGTTCACAGCATAGAATTCTTCAGAGCTGTTAAGGACTTCTCGAAGTCTGGCCGCGGCAACACTTCCCCTTACTACAACATACATTTCACTTATTCCATTTCCAAGAATTCCCATGTGGTGTCGTATCTTTTCCAAAATCACTTCCAAGGATGATGCTCTGAGATGTTCGGGTATGATGACCACTGCTTTATCTTCAATAACCAAATCTGGAAAATTCGTTTGAGATTCGCGTATTGCAGAATTGTCCTTCTCTATGCCCAACCTGCTAGTCACATACTCCATTATCACACGACGAATTGCCTCCAATCCTTGTCCAGGCAATGCGTATACAAAACCGCCTGAAACAAGTGACAGGGCCTCTCGGTCGATGGACCCTAGCGTAACCAGGTTTCTAATCACCTCAGAAATATCGTCTTCCATCACTGTTGAATCATGAGTTGATAGAAGGTCGTGAATCTGCTGTTCGGTGGCCATACCCGCAGAAGCAAGATAACCGATGATGTGGCTGCCAAAGCGTCCTGCCCTATCAAAGACAATGGTCTGCGCTTCAGATTCTTGAGGCTGGAGCACCGGTCTTCTTTCGGGTTCAGAGTCCTCCGTTTCGGTGATAGTACCACCTGTCTTATTCTGTGACTCTTTCTTTGGCTCCTCTGATCGCAACTCACTCGAATCATCATGTATCACTACGGGGTATTTGTCAATAAAGGGCTCAGTAGCAATTTCAAACGTGCCTGTGTCAGGAATCGCAACCAAGGCACGTCCGCGTTTCATGGTTCTCAGATATGACTCTTGATCTTGATTTAATGATAGAAACTTACTTCCAACTTGGCTATCATATGGCAGCCTAAATACGATCTTTGTTGCTGTGTTCGCTAGAATGTTTGATGATATATTAGGTCTGGTTGATACTACAATGACACCTTGCCCAGTCGCACGTTGCAACAAGACCATTGATTCACCTGTAGTTACATCTGCTGAAGAGTCCTTCGAATAGATTTCAGGCACAAGATTGCTGGCTTCTTCAAGAACTACAATATGATGTAGACCTGAAACAATCCCTCTCCTCATAGAGCTATCAAAGATATGCTTGGCAATCAAGTTGTACAATAGACGGGCAGATTCCATGCCTCCTGTTCTTGCTATGTGGCTTAGGTCAAGAATCACACGTTTGTCTAACAGACTCGAGATTCTTATCGTTCTAGAACCACCACTCAGAATCTCGCCCAAAGGTTCTTGAGAGAGAATCTGAAGCCTGTTGAGGAGAGCGTCACTTGTCATTCGTCCCAAACGATCTTCTGTGGCAAGCTCAGATACTGTTTTGACCAGCCCCTGAATGGAATTGTTGCCCTCCAACGATTCTGCTAGTCTATCTATAGACTCCCTTAGCAATCTCTCCATAGCGGGAGAGAGTTCTGAAGACTCACCCTTTTCCTTTAGAAGTTCTCTAAGCATGACGAACGTTGAGTAGGCGCAGCCTTCATCATCTCCCATATCTGAATCCATTAAACCAATCACAAATGATTTATCAAGACCCGGTTTCAGGATTATTACATCTTCTACCCGCCCAGCAAGCCCTGAGTACTCCGTTCCTTTGATATCAAATATCCACCATGGGATATTTGTTTTCTCACTGACTTGAACAATAAGATGCTTCACAAGGGTTGTCTTTCCAGTACCTGTGGCTCCGAGAATAGCAACGTGCTCTCTCAACCACTCTGTTTTTAGTCCAGCTTTTGAGAAGGGTCGTCCTTCAAAGACAGTGTTTCCAATCTCGAGTTCGTTGCTCATAGATTCCCGCGGAGGAACTTGAAACACAGGGAGAACATTTGGACTGATAGCTGGAAGTTTTCTGATTGGAGTATTAATGAATGAAACCAGCCTGCTTACATGCATTTTCTGTTTCTTGATATGTTTCCTTGTGAGTAGTCTAACTACAGTTCTTTTCGGTAATCGCTGAGGTGAAAGGCTGATGGCATTGTTTCCGCCCCAGATAGACAATATTAGTCCACTCAAGCCATCTTGGGCGATGGCGATATCTTCCAACGACTTGCATTTGATAAGGAAATATACTGATGAATCAAACCATCCGACATTGTCTTGTATCTCTTCATACTCTGTGATGAGTTTCTTCTTCTCTGCGTAATCCTTCAATGACTCCTCTTTTCGTTTCTCCTTTGATTGTATTGTTTTCCATTTTCCTTCAAGCTTCTGCTTTTCCTTGCCAGGTTTGCAAGTAGAAAAGACACAGGTCACACTGGCCGAGTAGTTCTGTTTCAATAGTGTTGATAGGAAAGTACCAATTTGAGATGATTCCAGTGATGGTTTCACTCCAGGAGTACCTTTCAATACCATCAATGACGTCGCTTTCATACTTTCCCTTGTTATCTCACTTCTTTCTGAGTCGAATCCGTCTGCAAACGAACCAACTGCATCTTGAAGTTCATCTTCTTCAAGCAATTTGATCTCCACTAGATTGAATGATGCCAGTAGAATCGCCTCGACTCTTGTTGCCTCTCTCCTCAGGATTTCTCTGACAACATCAACTTCTTGATCTGTTGCTGTAATGTAGATTCGAAGAAATGGGTCGCTTCTTGATACTCCTGCCTCGAACGCCATACTCACAGACTGCGTCATCCCCGCACGCATCGCTAGCAGCATAGATGTATTGTATTTTGGATGCCCACTCTCATCAGAAAAGACCGAGCCTGATACTGAAACGATCTCTAGACAACATACCCCCGTTGTCTGTTTTTCAGAGCCAAACAGCATGATTTCTTTCTCTATCGATACTGCAAAGTCTTCGTGTTCCATCTGATGCTTACTGAGAGCAATTCCACTCACGGCAGGTATTAAACAGATCAACCATTCTATGGCTGTCTTATACGGAATAACTGGGGGACTAAACATCTTATAGAGTGGCAGAATATAGATGAGAAGAAGATACAGGATTGCAGCCGCTATCCCAGCAAGCCAGACCCTATGTAACCATAGCAGCAAATTGAGGTTACTTTGCTCTAGAGTACCTGTTTCTGACCGCTTGAATGGCAATCTGAATGACATGAACGTGTATCCCTCAGTCTATAGCTACTCTCATGAGTATCACTTCACCAAAATCGAACCATTATACCAGTTCTTGGCATAAGAACTCCCCTCAACATAGAATCCTACTAATCATCAATTAGTAGGAGATTAAAAACATACAAACCCACTCAAGATAGGCTTGCATGAAGCATGTCGACTCAAATCAGTATTGGTGAATGGACATTGATAATCACGACCACACTACACCAGTCGGCTGCAGTTGAAATTGCCTCGAGTCGAATAATCGTTTCCGAATTCCTTACCAACTCTAAGCTGGTGGCCCCATGAAGTCTATGAGAATGTACAGTACCTTACTCTTGCTGGGAGTCTTCATTCTACTAACCCTTTCCTCAGTAACCAATACCGCTACTGCAGAAGGAGAAACTGTTGTTCAGCGTGGCGAAAGTGTGACAATTACAGTTCTACTCCTCCAAAATGGCACTTATGGAAACCCTGTTTCAGAGCAGCGGGTTGAATTCTTCGATCAGACTCACAATATCCCACTAGGCAATGACACAACTGCCTCTAGTGGCATAGCATCGATTGAATGGGCAATCCCTCTCACTTTTCCCCTGGGCCCCACACTAGTCAATGCAACCTTCCGAGGCAATGAACTGCTCTTCTTATCACCTTCTGCGCAGTGGATTACCTTGAAGATCATATCCTCCACCAATCTGATCATCGAGCATGAAACTGGACCCTTTGCACCTGGAGATTCATTCACCATTTCGGCTCTTCTTCTTGATGATGGAAACACGCCCATAGCAGACGCCAAGCTCATTGCGCTCAAGGGAAACACAGTGCTCGGCATGTCCATAACAGACTTATCAGGTATAGCTACATTTACGTTGCGTTGTAATGACACTTGGAGCGTTCTAGGTGAGAATGTAATATGTATTGTACACGAATTGAACCTGGTGGATTGCTATGCCAGCACTACAAAGTCGTTTACAATTGATATTCGCCAAATAGTAGTTTCAATTGATGTAGGAAGTCATCCAACTGAGGTCATGCTTGGTGACACTCTGTATTTTGAACTAGGTCTGTCCTGTTCTGATGGTGGTATTTCCGCCGAACTTGGAGTCTTTCTGGATGATACCTTCATTGATACCATCTTCACAGATGCTCTTGGCACAGGGACGCTCTTCTTCACACTTGATTCGCGATTTGTGCTTGGTATGTGTACGTTCGAAATTGTGTACAATGGAACCGTACGCTACACAAGTTCAATCAATGGTTTTGAGTTATCTATTGTCAGTCCAGCTCTAGTAAACATCCGGATACCTTCTGTTCCTGTGATTGGGTTCGATGCAGAAATAGAGATGACAGTCCTTGATTGCCTTGGTCGACCGCTTACAGGAACTCATATCACTGTCTTAGACGCTTCGAATGGACTCAACACAACCCTGCAGTTCCTTTATGATTCCTCTATAGCCGCAATTCTGTTCCCGATACTTGGCCCTCCTGGTCAACATAATCTGCTGATAGAGCTAGGAAACCGATTCATCACTAATGACACCTGTTACTACTCTCTGACTGTCTGGTCGGCTCCCGTGCTCATCTTGCAGGAATGCAACGTTCTTCATTATGCCTCTCCAAACCAAGAGATTCTTTTAGCAATCAGATTGACGGACTTTGCTGGGAACTGCTCCCATAGAAATCTTACAATTCTAATCAATGATTTCGCTGCAATGTCTGCATCGACGAACCCTGATGGAATGGCTTCCTTGAGAGTTAATGCGCCAAAATCTGAAGGAGCATACAGTATTTCATTTCTCTATGCGGGCAACATCTCTCAATACGAATTATCGACCAGTTACGACTATGAATTGATAGTCAGTCGACAGATTCCTGTCCAAATAGAAACGAGTCATTTTGAAGTAATTCCACCTCTCCAAGAGATAACAATGCTTCTGCGGGCTCGATGTTTGAATGGATCATTGCTGGCGGGAATCACTGTCAAATTCATCTGGCTTCTACATGACTATTATGTACAATCGCAAGAGGGAGGCGTTCTCACACTCCATCTGTCTATTCCTCCAGAGGGTGGCTACTATTCTCTCAGTTACGAAGTGGAAGGTGATGATGGCTTATCTTATTCCGCAGGTTCAATTGAGATACCCATTCTTCAGGCAGATATATTGGCCTCTCAAGGAGTTGGTATCATAGGATTTGCAGTTAGCCTAATGATTACTCTTGTCAGTATGGTCATTCCGCTGATAAAGCGAAAACATCTCAATAACTAGCTCGGAGTGAATTGGTGCTCCGGCCGGGATTCGAACCCGGGTCGAGGGATCGAGAATCCCCCATGCTGGGCCGGACTACATTCGGTACTGTTTCAGTATAACACTTCAACAGTCCACCGGAGCCTGAGTATGCCAGCCCGGAGCCTTAGAAGCACGCTCATCCGGGTCACAAATAAGCCTTTCCCCATTTCTCAGGACTTGTACTGGAGTGGCTCGCTTGAGAAGGAATTAAGGTGTACTGAATAGCTGAGTGAGATTGCTCCAGCTATCTTGTAAGAGTTGCAACAAGCCTGTGACAACGTCCTGTGCCCATCCTGTAGCTTGGAGGATTACTGCGATTACTATTGATACAGTCACCACAGCAAGACCTAGAAGAAGACTTTCCTCCACTAATGGACCGCCTTGCTCGTTGTCAATCAGATTTTCATTATTCATTAAGCTCCACCCTGGCCTTTCATCATCTCTGACCGTTCATTGTCAGTTGGACAGACTTGGGCACCAGAGTGCTGCCCGCCTAGAAAACGGCACTGGGCTTGACTCTGTGAGGACAGAGTTCGTGCCGGGTGATCCTCACATGAGTATTTTGGACCGAACTATATAAGCACCTGTCCAACTCTGTCCAGGTTTCTTACAGCTGTTATCAACCCTTTTGAGGTCCTAAAGGAGGATCGCGTTCATTTTGAGCAGATGTCATCGTATTGCTAGTGTGATTTACTAGGTTCACGACATGCGAATCTCAAAGGATGTCCATATGACCACATTTCTTCGCCTAGTTTTCCAAAATCCATCTTGTCCCCGTTATTCCTTACTGTGTCTATCAATATTGTGATAGGTTTTTGAGAATCCTTGATTCCAAGGCTTCTAGCAAGAGTCTGAAACGCACCGTCGGGTGCCCAATGAATGGTAGTGGGACTAGTGACGTCATACAAGACATTTGTTCCTAGATAGGTCACCAGACCATCGTGAATTCCTCTGCGTATCTCAACGATTTCTTTGATGCGACGTAATGACTCACCGGGTTTAGGTCTTTCCAGCGTAACAACCAAATCCATCATTCCAAGGTTAGATCTATCAATTCCATGTCCATGAATCCATCTGGAAATCAAATTAGAAGCTGAATCACTATGGCATGTCTGAATGGACCGAAGGCCTGCTGCAATAGCCTGAAACAAGGCTTTACTGTGTTCAGCTGTCTGAATCTCTCCGAGAATCAGATAGTCTGGCGATCGATGAAGACATTTCACGATTTCTTCACTCTTGTTCAGCTTCTTATGCTGTTCATCTACAGAATCCACCTGTAATCTGACTTGATGATGATTTGATGAGGGCCTACTTTCAATCGCATCTTCTATGTAGATCTTCCTCCACCACTGGGGTGTAGTCATATCTAGCGCATTCAGGAGGGTAGTCTTTCCTGTGCCTGGTCCTCCTGTAATGGTTATGTTGAGCCTGCAAGCAACTGCTAGTAGCAGTATAGCTGCTGCCTCATGTGTGATTGTATGGTTTTCTATCAGATTCTGAATTGAGTATGGCTCTCTGCGAGCACGACGAATTTCAAGGTACAGACCATTCGTGCAGAGAGGAGGTACACTAGCTGACAGACGAAGTATTGTACTCAAAAGGTCAAGCTCCATCTTTAGAGACGGATTACTTCGATCTAGGTGTAAATTACTCTCTGCCCTGATAAACGTGATAATTCGCGGCACCTCATCCATGCAGAAGGTAATTGATGTGGCGCATCTGCCATATTTCTGATGATCAAAATAGGCGACAGTGTCAGGTCCATCAAGATACACTTCTTCAGTCAATTCATCCAGCAGAATCGGAATGAGAGGTCCGAGTATGTGCGTTTGGTGTGCAACAATCTGTGAGAGCCTTATTCGTGTATTTTCATTGATTTCAGGAATATGTTCCTGAATGTATTCCGAAATCTTGTTCATCATTCGTTTCTGTTGTTCTGTTAATTGTTCTCTTGTTCCCAAGGGAGAACTTGCACTGTTCTTGAACTCCTTTATGAGCCTATTCAGCAGAGAAAATTCCAATGATGTCCTCACAATCGGTCGATATGCGCACTTGACATGAGAGTTTCCATATTCTCCCATGAAAAAACAAAGGTATGGCCCAACACAATAGAAATCGATGAGATTCCCTATTTCACAGAATAGTTCATCATTGTTACCAATATATACTGAATCCCATCCTTCAGAATACCATGGAGGTTCAGTCCTCAAAAGCTCTCCTGTGAACCGAAGATGCAACAACCCACGATTCGCCTCTGCAAGAACGATAGGTTCCTCTGATTCCTTGGGCAGAGCACAGAGCTTCTGGCATATTGATTCAACTCCATCAGGGCAGTTACTACATCTATCCGATGAACAGTGAATGACCTTGACACTCTCTTTCATGCGACAACGCCTCCGTGGATTGGTTTTTCTTTGTCACGTACACAGGTAAGAAACAACTCGTCACTCCACAATTTCGTTGGGAAGTTCAATGATTTTCTTCATCATTCCGAAGTGATCCCTAATACTGTACTCTGCCACTTCTGTAGCTGTTGAAGTCAGTTTTTGAGTCAGAACGGGGCTTCTTCCATTCTGATAGGCAATCAAACGATCGCTTGCATAAGCTACTGACACTGTGAATATGAATGGATTACGTCCTCCGCGTTTTGAGGATGGTATCATGTCCAAAGTCATCACAATTCTTTCTCTGAGTGCATTTTCATAGGATTTGAGGTCCCATCCACGGGACTTAACCTTGCTCGATACTCGTGCGTTGTTCATCAGCATTGAGAGCACTCGTGGAACATAGTCTTTCGGTTTTCGGATTTCCGGAGCATACCCTGTCACTGACTTGAGTCTGAGGGCTTCCCGTACCATAGCTCTAACATTAACACGGTGCCCACATTTTTCAAACACATCAGCTATCTCGTTGAGTGTTATAGGAGCTTCATCCCTGAACTCTCTCACAGCCATGAGAAGGCATACTGCAATAAGCAGGATATTGTTGCCCACACAGTCTGCAGTTTCTGATGTTACTTTCTTGTAGAGATATGCTGTACGATCCCGCACCTGCTCATTTAGCATCAACAATTTAGACACATGATTGAGAGTTCTAAGAGCTCGATATTTTGCTTCATTCTTTCCAATTCTGACTCTGGTACTATAAATTGTCTTAAGTCGTTTGAATTTCCTTTGTGCACGAGCAGATAGGGCTTGGCCGTGCGCATCTTGAAAGTACTTATCCTTATGAAATCCTATGTAACTTCCAAGTCCATCCACGATATGAATCCGATTTCCTAATGACACATACACACTAGCATCGGGAGTGTCACCAAATCGCTCTTCACCCATCTGGTATGTTGGCAGGACATACTCTCTTGTGATGACCAAACCACATTCAGCACATACTATATGCCCTCGACTAGTAATCAAGAAACCGTTACAGTCAGGACATGTTAACGATGATATTGAATGAGTTTCATACGTTCCATCAGTCAAAAACCACACCCATAGCAGATGTGTACATCCCTTCCTAACTGGGTTTCAGATATAGTTCATACATTTGTACCAGCTAGAGATACAGTAGAACGAACAAAGCCATATATTACGAGAACTGAACGAGCCTAGTCAGAAAGAGATGACCGAAAGTATTCTGACTACCGATAAAACGAGTCATTTTAGTGTCATGTAGAACTTCTCAGAATCAAAGGTGCTACTTTGGCTGGGTGTAGACTTCACTAGATTCAAAACTAGCCGCAAACCACCAACAGATCCAACAACTTCCAGACCCTCTTTGCCAGATTTCTTGAACAGGTTACCTTCAACATAGAGCTTTGATGACTCACCTGCTGAGATAGGCTTTGAGTCGATTGTAACACCAACCGTGTCCCCAACAGCCAATGCTCCACAGAGTGCCTCAGGTAATTCAAGTGTAAGAGTGACCCCCTCGGTCTTTGATGATATCTTGAGTATCTTCAGTCTTCTGGTTTCTGTTTCTTCTATTGAATCAATACTTGTGTCCTTGAATTTGATTACCATGAGAACTATCTCCGAGTCATTTGGGGCTTAGATTCAAGGCTGGTTCGTTTTCGAATTAAACCTGTCGTTGTTTCCCTGTGCTCTTTTTTAGGCGATATAAAGACAGTTTCTTGGTGCTGGAAATTGCAGAGAAGAACCCTAGCAGTAGTAATCCTCTCTCTATTAGTTGTTTCTGGCTTGCCGATACGAGTTATGGCATTCTATTTTGATTTTCAGTATTTTGAAACTGACAAAATGGTTTACGAGGTTGGTGAAACCATTGAAATGGCTGCTGGGCTGATTGCGGACTTCAGTCCTGAGGGATGGTGTTATATTTCGTTTGCCGTTGTCACAGATTTGGGCCCGGCATTTGCAGATGAGTACTTCATTCCTCCTTCGCCCAATGCGCGACTAGTGAACTCCTCCTATACTATCCTACCCCAACATACTGACACTGGGGAGAATGGAATAGTTGCTCATGTGCTATTCAATGTCGAAGTGTTCGATACTGTATCACAGGGCGCCGGAGATAGTATTGAGGTGAGCATCACTAGAGGCCACCTCACAGTCCTGCCCGTATCCTCACTGACCATACAGTCCGGCACGAATATGACACTATGTCTTGGGATCGTATCCATCCATGATGACAACATACGATACTCCAATGAATCCATCAATATTCGCGTTGAGGATTCTAGCTCTGTGACCATTTTGAATGATACCATTTCAACGACGCTGGATGGTACTTTCAGTTTCAACTGGAGTAGTTCAATGGGGCCTCCAGGCGTCTACAATCTGACGGTCACTGGCTTTGGTAATAACGATTTTCTTGCGTTTTCAGAATCCTTACCGATATCCGTGACTCCTGCAGAATCAACTCTCTTCCTTCTTTCGGCGCCCGAGTCTATTCAATGCCAGTTTCCTGATGGAAGCCATTTTGAGAATGCGGAAATCCTTGTCAGGCATGAAACAGCAAATCAAACAGGGATTGACGATAGCACGGTCTATTGGAACAGCAGTTTTGGAAGTGGTGAATTAACAAGCGTCGGTAATGGTACATATACAGTATTCATTCCATTTCGAACACAATCAGGATTGTACGTAATCAACATTACAGCTATTAATCAGAAATACCAAGCAGCCAGCAAGGCAATCTCCATCGAAGCTATCAAGAATACACTCCAATTCTATCCGTTTCAAAGCACATGGTCAGTTGAACATGGCGATACCCTATTCATTCAGTTCTCAATCGAGGAGGAATTCGACTGGGGCAACGAAATTGTCGTAGACTTCCTAGACGATCTTGATGAGATATCTCTGTCCATGAACGTGACTCCAGACTCGGTCAATTTGCTCCTAATGACTTGTTGGTCTAATCTATCAATTGGTATTCATATGGTTCATCCACACATCAGTAATGGCTACTATGCTTTCTCAAATGACACATCATCATTCCAACTTATCATCCTTGGAGAGTTCAGAGTCAACATAACTGTGTTATCTGCTTACTACGGTGAAACCATTGACCTAGGTCTTTCTGTTCTTGATACCAATAACAATACGATAGAGCTAGTATCAGTTTTAGTCTATTATGGCACTGATCCCAGTCCCTTTGCCACAACTGGGCAAATCAACTCAACCGAAATGATATCAATAGAACTGCCCCTCTGGATAACACCTGGTATCCACTCTCTACGTCTGGAACTCCTGATTCCCTATCATGTATCTGTGTCTGAGCAAGTGAATGCTTCAGTCTGGATGAGGACTAATATGACAATCAGAGTTGAAACGATCTCAGACTGGAACCATTCAGCACATACCAGCTGCATTCTGATTCTGACAGATTATGATTGGAGCATTTTTTCAAGCAACTCACTAGGTTCAATCATTCGCCCTCCGCCTATCTTGTTCAGTGGAATGACATCGATTGAATTCCTTACTGTACGCGAAACCTCTCTTGATAACTGCCCCAAATTCAACTCAGGAACCAGTATTCTATCGACAGACTTACTGAATCCACTTACAGCTTCATCTGGAAAAGGCCAGACTGTTCTCAATCGCATGGATCTCACACTTGTTCCATGAGTTTCACTAGCCATGAGTTCATCAACGGTTCTTGATGTGGAACCAAAGGAAACGACTCCCCACTCAGCAGTTTCCGGTCCAGATATCACATAATCATCAAGCATACTTCGTGCATCTTGAATCTTCGCTGTGATTCTTCGAACAAGTTTGTCATGAATTTCCGGACCTGATGTTTTCCTGAAGCCTGCATCATCATGTGTTGAACCTGTTACTAACAGATTATGTCCATCACCAAACTTTGGCATTATAGCATATCCACCAGAGTCCACGCCACCAAAATGTGGTTCGTTCAGTCTTGCGAATCTTCGTTCTACTTTCACATTCTTCTTTGTATCAATAACCACCTTCTCTCTCGAGTGTGCCACGATTTCATCTGAGAGTAATATTACTGGATGTCTAAATTTCTCCGATAGTTCGAAGGCTCTAGTGGTGAGCTCGTATGTTTCTTGAGAAGAAGCTGGTGCTAATGCAATCATCTCATGGTCTCCATGGGTACCCCACCTAGCTTGCATGATATCGCCCTGAGCTGCTTTTGTTGCCTGTCCCGTACTGGGGCCCGCCCTCTGTACGTCTACAATAACACAGGGCGTTTCAGTCATAATGGCATACCCTATGTTCTCTTGCATCAGACTAAAGCCCGGACCCGACGTGGCAGTCATCGCCATCTTCCCCCCCCAAGCCGCTCCGATGATAGCGGATATGGCAGCTATCTCATCTTCCATCTGAATATAGGTGCCACCAATCTTGGGTAGACTCAAAGACATAATCTCTGCAATCTCAGATGCAGGAGTTATCGGATAACCTGCGAAGAATCTACACCCCGCCGCAATCGCAGCTTCAGCACAGGCTTGATTTCCCTCCCAGAAATAGATTTTCGTACTGTCAGGTACCATGATTGATTCTCTCAGGGTTGCCGTGCCCATATATCCGAAATAAGCATATTCTTAGGGCATTCCCGGAGTTCTTTTCCCGATACTCTTTTATCAACGCTGGCTTCGATGATTTGTGCTGCGACCGTTGTCTAGTGGCTATGATGCAGGCTTCCCAAGCCTGCGACCCGGGTTCGAATCCCGGCGGTCGCACCACTCTTTCGATTTCGTCAGGTTTATCGGCAAATCGGTCATAATCCAATTGGCGAGTGATGATTGCCATGACCCCGATGAGTCAGAAATGACAATGATATGGATCTTGAGTTAGGAGCTCGCTATTACTTTCGGAAATCTCCCCTCGCAATGTTCTTTTAATCGTATAGTCTGCAAATGCTTTTAAGGACACTACAATAGAGTGGTCTTTGGACTGCCATGGCTCATGATTATGTCGAAGACGAATTGAGCAGACGTAGTGTTTTCAAGTCTGAGCAATTTCTATCAATAGACTACGTACCTGAGAGTCTTCCGCATCGCCAAACCGAGCTTCGAACACTTGCTCAGAACTTTACAACTCTAATTCGTTCGCCAGGAAGAACAAGTCATAAATTCATTATTGAAGGGCCTGTGGGAAGTGGAAAGACTGCAGTAGCCAAGAGATTTGCTGAACAAATGGTGCAGGCCGCAGAACGAAGAGAGATCAATCTTCATAATATACACATTAATTGCCGCGTCAACAAGACCGACTATCTTGTGTTTCTACGGGCTCTTCGTGAATTCAAACCCGAATTTCCTCGTCGAGGTCACTCCCCTGAGGAGTTACTGCAGATGTTGATTGAAGTCCTTGATGAAGAAGATAGATATCTTCTGCTCATTCTTGATGAACTTGACTACTTCATCAGACAAAGAGGCGCTGACATTCTATACGATCTAACACGACTCACTGATGATAGGCTAAATGCAAAACAGCGTGTTTCTATCCTAGCGATAGGACGCAGAATTCCCTTTGATGAAGACACGCTCGATCCAAGTACACTCAGCACGCTTCAACGCAATATCATACACTTTTCCAAATACAGCAGAGATGCTTTGTATGATATTCTCAGGAACCGAGTCGAAATGGCATTTGAAAAGAACGCTGTGATGGATGAGACTCTTCATGTCATCTCAGACATTGCAGCAGAGCGAGGCGATGCCAGATATGCCATCGAGCTTTTGTGGCGAGCAGGAAAACAAGCTGACAGTAACCAAGCAAGCCTAGTCATTCCAGATTACGCTCGTCAAGCAAAGGCTGATACTCATCCCGAACTACGGAAGGAAATATTCAGTACCCTTACACCTCAACACAAGCTGCTTCTCTTAGCAACTGCTCGCCAACTGAAGGAAACCCGTAGCGCTTACGTAACCATTGGGGAGGTTGAGGAGATGTATCGTGCAGCATGCGAAGAATATAGAAGAGAACCAAGAGCACACACCCAAATCTGGGAATGGGTTCAAGATCTCAATGCTCATGGAATAATAGACACAAAGCGATCGGGAAGTGGACAGAGAGGGCAGACAACGCTCATTGGTCTCTCTGATGTTCCTGCAGAAATGTTGGAACAGTTTATAGCTCATCTTCTCGATACAAAGGAGCTGTGAAATATTCGTGAAGGCAGAGAGCACATCAAAAATTGCGATTGAAGACCTTCTTTCATCCCGTGGAAGAATCAAAATACTAAAGGAACTCGCAAAGTCTACGGAATTGAACATCTCGGAACTTTGTAGGCGAGTAGATCTAAATCACAGTTCGACTAAGTCGCATCTTGAAGTGCTACTGACATCCGGGCTAATAGAAGAGAAGAAATTCGGTCGAATCAAGATATATCGCTACAAGATTGAGGATTTACGGGCTCGTTCACTACGAAGTTTCATTGATCTATGGGAGTCATGAAGGAGCATCAGCTGATGGCAGACTATCTAGCACGTCTGTTCTATCTTGGAGATAACTATCATGGATCTCAAATGCAGCCAGGATTGAGAACCATCCAAGGTGAACTTATCAGAGCCACTTCAAAATGGAGCGGAGAAACTCACTCCTCCCACACCATTCAATTATCAGGGAGGACTGACCGCGGAGTTCACAGCTTTGGGCAACTTGTGATGGTTAGCACTGACAGACGGTTCTCCATCGATGGGATTAATAAGCATCTTCCTGAGGATATTGTACTTTGGGCGTGGGCACGAGCTCCTGAGGGATTCAAACCACGTTCTGGGGCTTTGATTCGTCATTATCGGTATTTCCTTGACGAATCATGGAATAGTATCAATCAAGATCGTATTAGAGAGGCAATCACTCTGGTAGTGGGGTCGAATGATTTTCATTTTCTATCAAAACCTGATGAACGACGGAACACAGTCACTACTGTACTGAATGTATCCATCGGTGAGATTTCGAATATCAAGTTCCTAGATATTTTCGGAACGAGTTTTCTATGGAAATTCGTACGAAAGGTAGTGACATTATTGACCGAGATTGGCTCGGAAAAAGTGAAGCCCGAAACCATCCTTGAAGTCCTTGATGGAAGCAAGAAGACTATTCGTGGGGGAATTGAACCCGCGCCACCCGAAAACCTAGTACTCATGGAAACTGTAGTGCCTTTTCGACTTGCGACAAGTAAGTATGCATTACGGAGAATCCAGAATTATCTGACCACTCGTCATGATTTTCTCAGACGGTCTAACCTAACACTGTCTGGTCTTACTAATCACTTCTCTTCTTCAATAATGTTTTCTCAACGTTCAACCAGCTCGCGAAATCTTTGATTACTCTAGGTTTTAGTCCTATTATCTCAACGATTGTGTCGAAGTGAGTTCTCATTACTCTTCTCTTTGAAACTCCTGTCAGCTTCGATAAAGCATAGAGAACGTCGCCTCGCTTGTCCCTTGACCTATTTCCCTGCCAGACTAAAAGTGGCCACATTGGTTGAGAGTAGCTGACTTTTCGGTATGGTGTCACAGTTCTACTTCCAGCAACACCAGTTGCGAGGAAATCATACATATATGACAGGAGTTTCCAGTTCTGGTTTCTCATTATTCTGCCTAGTGCCAAATCAGCTAAAGAGAGTCCATCAAATCCATCGCTCAACTCATTCTCTGTCAGTAGATGGAGGTGCAGGTTTTCCTCCAACCACAGAACCAGGTCATCATAATCAAGATCAGACTCGGATAGTACTTTCCCTGCAATATCTGGCTCTGTGGTCATGAATAACCTACGAAGCGTTTCCTCAGTTCCACGCCGAGCATCTCTTGTTATAGACTCGACAGACGAGTCTTTTGTATTCCTCTTGACATATGATTCGAGATCTGAGATAGCAGCTCGGAGGTCTCCAGCCGAGTTGTCTGCTATCTGATTAATGACACTCTGCGTGACTTCAGCATGATTCTCCTTCGCTATCTGAACCAATACACTTGTTATACAGTCATGTGAAATTTGTTCGAAAGGATAGACTTGGCAGACTTTGAAAAGGTCCTTGAGTCGTGGACTATCGGGGTCGTTAGCAGTCATTATGATTGGATGAACTGAATCTTGTATCACCCTTACAATCGCTCCAACACCGCCTCTATCGCTCGTACCCGAAAGGCCGTCTACTTCATCTAGAAGAATAATTCTGGGCCGGCCATCAAGGGTCTGTTGGGATGCTGCCCTCCAGACAAGGGTTTCAATGCTGTCCTTGTTCCTGTTATCACTTGAATTGAACTCAACAAGCTCCATATTCAAATCATTGGCCAGAGCTCCAACAGTTGCAGTCTTTCCGATACCTGGCGGTCCAATCAAAAGAACAGCTCGTTTCTCCGGCAAGCTCTTGCTCCAAGATAAGACCCATGCTTTTATTGAGGCAATAGCATCAGAATTACCAACAATGAGGTCCAAGGTTCTCGGACGATGTTTCTCAGGCCACGGAAGACTATCACTGTTCACTGGTATCACAGCCTGACCCTATGTGTGCTAGCAGAGCGGTGAGTTGAATCTCCCCATTAGAACCCTCTCCGATTCTAAAATCAATCTCTGCAATCTGTTCTAGTACATTCATTTGCAGACTGGCTGGTAGAGCAAGTTTCTGAATCTCTTTGTGCATTTGCTTTACTAAATCAAAAGGGGACACGCCCTCATGGTAAATCAGTGTTTTGAGCTCCTGCAATGCATCGACATATCTACCATCACGTGCGGTCTTAATCATTGATTTCACAGTTTCAGGGCTTGCTCTTCCAGATATTGCATACACAATCTTATCCGTGATTTGTTGACCTGTTGATGAAGCCGCCTGTAGAAGGTTTATTGCTGCCCTCATGTCCCCCTCGGCAAGATAGAGAATTGCTTCTATTCCACTGGAAAGAAGTTTGATCTTTTCCTTGGCTGCAATATGCTTCAACCGTGCAGCTATATTATCGTCCTCTAGTCGTGAGAATCTGAATATTGCACATCGTGATTGTATTGGTGGGATTATTCTACTTGAGTAATTGCAAATCAGGATCATTCTACAAGACTGAGAGTATGACTCCATAGTTCTTCGAAGAGCATGCTGGGCATCAGCAGTCAGATGATCTGCTTCATCTAGAACAAGTATCTTGAAATGTGCGTCCCCTGATGGCATTATCCTAGCGAAGTTTTTGATCTGATTTCTAACCACATCAATGCCTCTCTCATCACTAGCATTGAGCTCCATGAAGTTACGTTCGTAGCTATCCCCAAACAAGTCCTTTGCCATTGCAATAGCAGCTGTAGTCTTGCTAGTACCTGGTGGGCCGGTAAAGAGACAATGTGGTACCGCCTTACTCTCTACAAACATCATAAGGCTCTTGATAATCTGCTCCTGGCCAATAATCCCACTAAGAGTAGGGGGCCGATATTTCTCAGTCCACAGGTCCAAATCCATTGAGTGTTCCCACCGTTTCATGAACAGTTGTAGTCTGTAATGGTAGATGTTTCATGTGTTCATTCTTGGTCTCTTAAAAGGTTCTCTTGACTTCCAATGTTCTATCACCATTATTATCACCTTAGATTATTTAATCACTATAGCTCAAAATAGTAGAGCAAGGTCTTTATTTCATTCAGGTCTGACAACTGGGTGGACCACCATGAGAATATGTGTTGATTCCAAAGAGGCAATGAAGAGGTTTGAGATGTTATTCCTTAATGAAAATCGGGAATGCATCTTTCTGAAGCCAACACCTGAATTCACTGTAACTGGACAAGAGTTTGGTCCATTCAAAAAGGGCGATCGCGCAGAAATGCCGAATTGGGTCATTGAAAGACTTCTCAGGACCGAGTATGTTGAAATTGCTCCGGAAGATGCTTATGAGTCTTTACGAAGACTCCAGAATCTCTATCGTGAAGAAGAAAAGCAACCTCTTAAGTTTCAGACAGTCCAGCCTTTCCTCTATACAGCAATAGCTAGGAAAACACTGCGTCTAGATAGCGACAAGACATCCATGGATCCTCGCAAGTACGAAGAGGTTGAGAAGCTCCGTAAAATGACTCCTTTTCTCGTTGAAACTAGACTATCGAAGATACTACGGGTCGCCAAATCTGGTGCTTATCAAGAAAAGCGCCAACAGATGGCTCACGAGGAACGATGGTTATGCGAGGAGCTAGCTGGACTGATATCGGGATGGCGCCAAAACATCATGGAATAGGCATTGAGTATTAGTGCGGTTAAATACAAATCCTGAAGAACTAGGAGTCTGAACACAGATACAAGGGTATTCCTCATTGTATATCGAGGTCGATGATAATGTCAAGTTATGATGAATCTCAGGAACGGTCTGAAGAGTTTCTCAGAACCTACAAGGATAGTCAAGGTGCTCTCCCATACTGGGCACGACTCCAACAAATGTCAATCAATGATGAGGTTTCTCTCTCAATTGACTATCAAGACCTGATTAGCTTCGACAATGTCTTTGTGACTCTGGCCGCTGAGAATCCCCAGCGGTTCATTGACACGATTAATGCAGCACTTGTTTCTGTTCTAAGAGTAGAGGATCCAGACTATGTCAACAGCTTGGATATCACCACAATCAAGGCTAGGATTACAAACTACTCTGAACATGTGCCTCTGCGTGCTATTCGATCCAAGCATATTGGAAAGCTTGTACATGTGAGTGGTATCATGATGCGGGCAAGTGAAGTAAAGCCATTATTAGTACAGGCGATGTTTCAATGTCGAATATGTGATGAGAAGATTCCCCAGACTCAAGAAGAGGGCAGGTTCACAGAGCCTGCAAGGTGCCCACTCTGTGACAAGAAGACTCCAATGAAACTCCTCCCACAAGAGTCGCAATTCAGAGACTGGCAAAAGGTGCGTGTTCAAGAGTCTCCAGATGAGCTACCACCCGGTCAGATGCCTCGCTCCATCGACATAGTTCTGGAGGGCGATATCGTAGATGTATCTCGACCAGGCGACCTCGTGAAGGTCACCGGAATACTTCAGACAACGCCTGACTTTTCCCGAAGAGGCGGGAAGCTAGCCACCTTCAATGTATTCATCGAAGCTAATGGTGTTGAGGTGTCCGAGAAGGAATACCAACAGCTCGAGATATCCGAAGAGGATGAGAAGAAAATTCGAGAGTTAGCAGAAGATCCCTACGTCCATCAGAGGATTGTTGCGTCAATTGCGCCATCAATCCAAGGATATGATGCCATCAAGGAGTCTATTGCATTATTGCTCTTTGGCGGTGTAGGAAAGAAACTGCCCGATGGTACTCGAATAAGAGGTAAGTCAAATATACTCATGATAGGCGATCCGGGTACAGGAAAGAGCCAGATACTCAAGTTTGTTGCAGGATTGGCAGCACGAGGTCTCTATACCTCAGGTAAGGGAACAACAGCTGCAGGTCTCACTGCCGCAGTGATGCACGATCCTGAATCCGGTGCCATGACACTTGAAGCAGGAGCACTGGTCTTGTCCGATCAAGGAACTGCATGCATCGATGAGTTCGATAAAATGGACCCTGATGACAGGACTGCAATTCATGAAGCCATGGAGCAGCATACAGTCAGTATAGCTAAGGCTGGCATTGTTGCAACACTTAATGCAAGAACATCAGTTCTTGCCGCAGCAAATCCCGCATTAGGCCGCTATGAGTCATCATTATCTGTTCAAGACAACATCAAATTACCATTTACGATACTATCTCGATTTGACTTGGTTTGGATTATGGTTGACACGATTGATGCCAAAAAGGACCGCGAAATTGCCCAGTTCATTCTTAATATGCATCAAGCGAAGAAACCCAAAAGTGATTCAGCAACTCCTCCTGTTCCGCCGGCTTTTCTCAAGAAATACATCGGTTACGCAAATATCAATGTGATTCCCCAACTCTCTGCTGAAGCAGCAGAAGTAATCGAGAACTTCTATGTCGACCTGCGGAAGAGCGCAGAGGGTGGTGCTGCAATTCCGATTACAGCGAGGCAACTAGAATCCCTTGTTCGCCTATCAGAGGCACGAGCTCGAATGGCTTTGCGGTCCAAAGTCACCAAGGAAGACGCTCAGGCATCTATTCGATTGATGGAGGACTCACTTCGAATGGTTGCACTGGACAGAGTCACTGGCAAAATCGACATTGATCGTCTCGTTTCAAAGATGAGTGCTTCTCAGAGAAGCTCGTCCGATATAATCATCAAGGCTATCCGGGATATGGGATCTGATGGCGCGTCAACTGTGAATAAGGATGCACTGATACAAAGGGCTGTGTCTATGGGTCTTGCAAAGGAACAGGCCGAGGAAGTCATTGAGAAGCTTCTGGCTGAGGGCATACTCTATAGCCCTAAGGAAGGAAAAATCAGACACTCCCAGAGCTAGAAGATCTGACATGCTTGGTAACATCAACTGAGGGGAATGACACGGTGCGACTAGAGGAGCTCGACATCAACAAGAAGGTGATAAGCCATCTACAGAGTCTTGGTATAGTCGATCTCTTTCCCCCTCAGGCAAGTGCCTTTGAAACAGGAGTCTTGAAAGGCAATAACCTCGTTCTAGCTATCCCCACCAGTTCTGGGAAGACGCTTGTTGCAGAAGTGTGTATGTTGAAAGCGATTCTCGACGGTCGCGGCAAGGCTCTCTATCTTGTTCCTTTGAAATCTCTCGCGCGGG
The DNA here is from genome assembly GCA_964354495.1 of uncultured archaeon. Lineage (GTDB taxonomy): Archaea > Asgardarchaeota > Thorarchaeia > Thorarchaeales > Thorarchaeaceae > SMTZ1-45. The sequence continues at coordinate 85,851 of CAYHAA010000006.1, forward strand.
AGAAGTATGATGACTTCAAGAAGTATGAAAAACTGGGCATTTCTGTTGCAATGTCTGTTGGTGACTATGATTCTCCAGGCACAAGACTACGTGAGGCGGATATCATTATACTGACAACAGAGCGAGCTGATTCCATTGTTCGACATAAGCCTGATTGGATTGACGAGATTGGAATAGTGGTAGTTGATGAGATACACCTTGTAAATGACTCTTCACGAGGTCCAACTCTTGAGATGGTCCTTGCCAAACTGATTCAGATGGTACAAGCCCAAATCATTGCGCTTAGTGCTACAATTTCCAATGCTGATGAGATTGCCAATTGGCTAAATGCAGAACTTGTCAAGAGTACATGGAGACCGGTACCACTTAGCGAGGGAGTCTATCTTGATGGCGAGATTGATTTCTTTGAGGGTGACAGGTACGAAAAGAGATCGACAAGGCAGGTTCCACGTAAGTACAAGGACGAAATCGTCGATATGGTGTGCGATACATTGGATGAAAACGGGCAAGTACTCCTCTTCGTATCAAGTCGGAAATCCACAGTCACCGTGGCAAAGCGAATTGGTCCCTCGATCAGGAAATATCTCTCCAGTGATTCGATGAACGACTTGCTGCGTATCGCCAAGAAGATTGGGGGCACCCCCTCATCCCCGGAGGAGTCAAAGACTCTTGCAAAGCTCGTTGCTGAAGGGATAGCATTCCACCATGCTGGGCTCGACAATCAAGAGCGTGCACTTGTGGAGGATGCATTCAAAGGCAATTTGCTGAAGGTTGTGGTCGCTACGCCCACGCTTGCAGCTGGCGTGAACCTCCCTGCTAGACGTGTAATCATTCGAGACTACAGGCGATTTGAAGAAAGCCTTGGCAACTATCCAATACCAATCCTAGAATACAAACAGATGGCAGGGCGCGCAGGAAGACCCAAGTATGATAAGTATGGTGAAGCTGTTCTCTTTGCAAGAACAGAATCGGAGAAAGAAGCACTAATCGAGCATTATACACTATCAGAACCCGAAGGAATCTACTCCAAGCTTGCTTCACCCACCGCGATTAGATCGCACCTTCTTGCTTCAATAGCTGCGGAATTGACTTGTACGAACGAAGAGATTGATGGACTGATTTCAAATACGTTCTATGCGTATCAGAACGATCAGAGGAAGATTGCACACCACGTTGCTTCGGCCATAGCCTTTCTAGAAGATGGAAAACTGATTGAAACTTCGTCTACAGGTCAGTATTCAGCTACTCTGCTTGGAAAAAGGGTATCACAACTCTACATTGACCCTCAAACTGCTATCATGTTTCGAGATATATTAGCACAGGTCGATGAACACACTCAACTGGGCATACTACATATGATATGCCACTCACCAGACCAACCCGTGGCATATGTCACGAGGTCAGAGCTTGAAGAACATGAAGTCTTTGTTGACGACCATTCAAAGGAATTCCTAATTGAACCTCCTGATATTGAAGATGAGAACTATGCAGGCTTCCTAGGGGAGGTCAAGACAGCTCGTTTACTAGAAGAATGGATTTCAGAATCCACAGAGAAAGATATCACAGAGAAATTTGGAGTAGGTATGGGTGATGTTCACAGATATGTGCAGTCTGCAGAATGGTTGGTTCATGCAGCAGCAGAGATTGCCAGAATCACAAACAGATCAAGTCACATTCCATCATTGCATAGTCTTCATTCTCGCCTCAAATACGGTGTACGTTCCGATATCTTAGAGCTCGTCAGCCTCAGAGGCATTGGACGAATTCGCGGAAGAATGCTTCATAATCACGGCCTGAGAAGTCTCTCTGATTTATACCATGTACCTATCGATGAGCTAGCAAGAATCCCAACTATTGGCAGAGCGATAGCGGAATCGGTCAAGAAACAGCTTGGCGTTGATGTGAAGTCATTCCAATCTCTCATAGATGAATCAAAAGATGATGAGGATCTGGGATCAATGCAGACACTACTTGATGACTTTACTCAGTAATGGTGCAGTCTTGAGAATCTTATCAATCAGAGTCTTCGTGTAGCGCGTGCATGCATCATTCTCTGTATATGTATCACTGAATTCTGTAACTGGGACGCCCATCAATTCCTCAATTACATTCAATGATCCCATGCCCATTGCACCAAGATTGTAGCCGCCCTCAAGGAAATAGGCCAGTCTTCCAGAAGCATGGGTTTCTGCAATCCCCTTTAGACATGCATTCATTTTTGCAATGCCTGATGTTGTCAAACCCAGTGAGGTCAGGGAGTCCTGGTGATGACAATCAAAGCCAGCTGATACGAGGACGAACTCTGGTCTGAACACTTCTGCAAGGGGTTCGATTACATTTGTGAAAGCCAAATCATATGATGTGTTTCCAGCTCCTGGATACATGGGTAGATTTACTGTGTAGCCAAGACCTGCCCCTTTTCCCATCTCGTCAGGGAAACCTGAACCTGGGAACAGAGTTCTTCCGTCTTGATGCAGACTGACATACAACACACGATTCGAAGAGTAGAACGCGCTCTGAGTACCATTTCCATGATGCGCATCATAATCAACTATCATGACATGATTGAGCCCACATTTCTTCACCAGATGGCTCGCAGCCACTGCAATGTTGTTGATGAAACAAAAACCAAATGCTCGTTCAAATTCGGCATGATGGCCGGGCGGCCTGCATAATACAAATGCATTGCTCGATTTTCCAGCCATGATTCTGTCCACGGCATCAATGCCGCCTCCAGCCGCTAGCACTGCTGCCTCATATGTGTACGCATTGACCTCAGTGTCAAGTGTATAGAAACCTCCTCCTCTTGATGACTTCTCTCGGATACCGTCTATGTATGCCTTTCCATGAATCTGAAAAACCTCTTCTAAGTCTGCAGGCATCGGCGTCAGGAGATTCAAATTAGGGTCCTCAAGATGACCTGCCCTCTTGATGTACATCATAGCACTTTTTAATCTAACAGGACTCTCGGGGTGTCCCTTTGACATCTCATGCTTGGTAAAGGTTTCATGATATACAAGATCGGTGACCAATCATATGCCTCTCCTATGCCGTGCCAGATATGTACAGAGTGTTCATTATTACCTGATAAGTTTGAAGTATTCAAGGGGGTATTGGGAACACGTGTTCAAAATATATGTGCTCTGAGGCAATCTTTATTTTGAATTTAGATACCGACTTCGCTAGCACGGGTCGGTAGTCTAGCTTGGTATGATTCTTGCTTGGGGCGATTGAGGAATTCGCGCCTCAAGTCACAGAATGCAAGAGACCGGGAGTTCAAACGACTCGGGAAGTCCCTGTCGGAACAAGTCTCCCCCGGCCCACCACTTCTCTTCGTAATCTGCCTACTCGACCATCCATAGAGTTTCGTAAATTGGTCCTGAAGATGTCAAGGTGCTCTTTTTCATACTGAGGGACTTCACTGTCATATTCCCTATTGGTTTGTCTGCCAGTTCCTCAAGATTTCGGACAAGTATGTTAGGATCCTTGACATTTCGAACTCGTGCGATAGTCGCATGAGGTGTGAACTTCTCCCTTTCCATCTTATACCCGATTTCTGTGAGGAGCTCGTCGGCCTTCAACTTCAAATCAACAATTTTCTGTGAGTTCTCGGTCACGCCTATCCAAATCACTCTTGGCCTTCGTCTATTGGGAAAGGCGCCGACTCCTTGTATCTTTATCTCAAAGGGAGCAATCTTGATTCGCCCCAAGCAATCTCTCATCTCTTCGATTTTTCCAGTTGGTGTGTCCCCAAAGAAGCGAATAGTGAAATGTATGTTATTCGTTTCAACTATCTTCATCTTTGCACCCTCTGGATTCAGCTGGTGCTGAATTTGACTAATGCGAGATATTAACGCCTGGTCTTCGATAGCAATACTGAGAAATGCTCTGACAACAGTGCTCATAGAGTTCACCAATTTGCCTTCATTCGGCATGCCGTGCTGCCAATATTACCATAGCGCTGGGACGGCTTAAAGATAACCCTTAAAGGACAACCATCGAACGAACTCATGGAGGCAATCGAAAAGTTGACGAAACGAAAAGACTCCACCATAGAAGTGCCTTCTACCTCCAAAGAGAGTGCCCAGAAATCAACAAGAAAACGGGGAGTTGAAGTTCCTAGTTCACGTAAGTTGGTCCTACGGGACATAGGTTACCCCTTTCGTGCGAAGGGCGATCCAAAACCTATGGGTCTAGAGATAGACAGTCTGGAGTTATTCGCAGACTATGCGAGAGAACAATGGATGGGAACGTATGTACAGCAAGGTACCTATCTATTTGACAGGTATATCATGCCAGACTATGCTTTTCAAGTCCTAGAAGTGGAGCCTGAAGAGTCAGTCGTTTCGAAGAAGACAGAGATTCTTCTAACGCCATCTGGTGCAACGGCGGATGTCAGAGCTCGTCCAGTCACCTTTGAGGAAGTAATAGGCCATGAACCGGTGAAACAGAAGTGCAAGATAATCCTTGAATATCTCCGCCACCCATCAAAGTTCGGTGAATGGGCACCTCGCGCAGTGCTATTTCATGGATTACCTGGCACAGGGAAGACCATGACCGCTCAGGCTCTCGCGAATGAGGCAGATGCGAGGATATTCCTAGCAAAGGCTTCAGACCTAATTGGCGTCCATGTAGGAGACGGTGGAAGAAGAATAAGTGCGTTGTTCGAAGATGCACGTAAGAGCTCCCCGAGTATCATATTCATTGACGAGCTTGATGCTATTGGTCTGGCTCGTTCATTCCAGTCTATTCGCGGGGATGTTTCAGAGGTTGTGACTGCACTGCTCGGGGAATTAGATCTGACAACTGAAGAGTCTGGAGTTGTGGTAATCGGCGCAACTAATGCACTGCCTCTCATCGATCCCGCAATCAAGAACAGGTTCGACACCGTCTTCGAATTCTCTCTTCCCACACTAGAGGAGCGGCACAGTATCCTTCGGCTGTACGCAGGACGTCTGCCGATTAACCTAGAGGCCGACTTATATGAAATTGCGAGAAAGACCGAGGGACTATCTGGCAGGGACCTTCGAGACCGTATACTAAAAGAGTCGCTACATACTGCAATCACTGAGGGATCTGCAACCATAACCTCTGAAATCATTCATAGGGTACTTGACAGATTGCAGTTTAGGGACAGACCCATCTACACAATATAATCAATCTAAGAATAATGGTGAATGAATGCCTTGAGAATAATAATCGTCACTGGTATGCCTGGCGCAGGCAAGAGCGAGGTAGCTCAGGCATTTCATGACATTGGTGTTCCTGTCATAGTCATGGGCGACGTTGTGCGTGAGGAAACTCGAAAGAGGGGGTTGGATGCCAATCCAGCGAACACCCGAAGGGTCATGCTTGATCTGCGGAAGATTGATGGCCCTGGTGCAATAGCTCAGCATTGCCTAGATCGTCTTCGTGCACTTGAGTCAGATACTATTGTTATCGAAGGCTGCAGAAGTGTTGCCGAAATCGATGTTTTCGATGACTATGCAGATGAGGTGGTCACAGTCTGCGTTCACTCATCTCCGAAGATACGATACGCTCGCCTATGTGACCGAGATCGTACTGACGCCCCCTCAACATGGGAGGTTTTCAGAGAGCGCGATATGAGAGAGATCTCCGTAGGTCTGGGGGGCGTAATTGCCCTCAGTGATATCATGTTGATAAATGAGGGCACACTCGAGGATTTGCATACATTATCAAAGGAATTAGCAGCGAAGATGACCTGATATGGAAATCACCATCCGATGTCCAGTTCATCCGACCGAAGATACTGAGATAGTAAAGAAAGCGGTAGAAGCCCATCTGGGTAACATCCCACTGGAGATAGTCGAGCACAATCAAATCCTAGAGATGACCTCCACAAATACTGATCGAGATTGTCTCTCATTAGTGAGGCAGTCTATCCATGAGAAGCGGATACTTGCAGTAGTCCGCACAAGGCTCTTGAAGAACTTCAACGATTCTGAATATACAACGAGTATGCATCTTGACAAACAAGCAGCATCTGTTGGGAAATTCCGATTGATAGACAATGATGATGAGAATCCTCCCTTAGGTTCTATTGAGATTCACCTTCTCTTCACAAGCATGCCTCTGTTTCAAGAATTCCTTGATTGGTTCTGTCCAAGAACTAAGGACGGGAAAGTGATTAGCTAGAGATTGGCAGTCACAATCTCTCGGACAAGTCCTCTATGCACATTCACTCTGATGTCACGGCCGAGAGTGAAACCATCATCTTGAATCATTTCAGGCAGTCCCATTTCACTACTGCCACAAACACATAGATTCTCCTTTCCCAGTCGAAGAAGAGAGGGAACTCTCCTCAGAAGAGAATCGATTAGTCTTTTCGACTCAGTACCTCTTGTTGAGCTAGATCGACCATATGGCGGGTCTGTGACAATATGATCTACAGTCTGAATAGGAAGATACCGAGCATCAGCTTGCAGGACGGAGTATTGTGCACTTATTTCACTCAGATTCCTTTTTGCCCCTGCCAACAATCTCCAATTCAAATCAGTGCCCACTACCACAGCTCCAATATGTGAGGCCTCGCATAGAATTCCTCCTCCGCCACAAAACGGGTCCAGCACGGTATTACCTGGTCTGACTCCAGCCAAGTTACACATCACTCTTGCTAGAGTGCTGTTCATCATAGTTGGATGGAAGAATGGTTTCTTTCCTGGTTCCCTTGTACGTAGCAAGCGCCGGAGTCTGGATTCACTTGACTTACATACGAGAATTCGCTTTGGTACAATGATTACAAGAATCTGTGTCTTCGGCGCTCTCAATTCTACTTCTGCACCAGTAATGTTCTGGATTTGCGCTCCCAAATCCTTCTCAATCTCAGTTCTTTTTCTTGAATCGTATCCTCTGTCAATACACATTGTCCTTACTGAGAACTTGTCTGATGGCAACACATTAGCCTTCCAGATGTCGTCTGAGATCATCTCGGTTATGGATTCATCATGAATGACTTCACCGAGAAGGATACCAGCTCTCTGGACAAGCGCTGCCCTATCTAAGAGAAACTCTACGGGACTGACTGGTGTCTGAAGTTTTGCTATACGTCCAAACCATGAGATTACCATATCAGTTGGACAGAGTCTAGCCAGGGCTTCCATCTCAGCTTTTGCTAATTCCAGATTCTCGCCAGACACCTGAGCGAAATAATCCATCAAGTAGACATCACTACTCGTAAAGATTATCTCCACCTAAGAAGATGCGCTGCATTTCACCATAGAGAATGTCGAATCCTGTCATATTCTTGGATGACACTGGGACAGTATCGCTCATTGTTCCAATGCTACCCAACATATCCAAGATAGATTTGGAATACTCTCTGACTAGGCCTTCTGAGGATTGGTCAAGCGCCTCTTCAAGCAGGTGCATTTCTGAACCCCACTGTACTATCTCTTCAATCTCGTCCTCCATAAGAATGTCGGATTTACTGAGTATACTTAGCTGTGGTAGCCCAAATCGAATATTAATCGATAATCCAAGTAACATCGAAGAGAGATAACCGGAGGCAGTTCTTGCAATGTTTGAATCCAAAAGGTATAGTGATAACGAGGGGTCATCCCCTCTAAGTCCTGATACCATCAAGGGACCTGAATTTCGATAGGCGAAGAGCTCCATTTGCCCCGGGCAGTCCACAATGACATAGTTACTCTCAGTTTCAACGATTTCTTCTCGTAAATCATCAACACTGTTTACTCCCATATCTAAGGACGCAACAAGTGCCCCGTTGGGGCCAAGCCCAAAATTCTCCATCACTTCTCCATAATTAACATACTCTCGGATATCCACATCACTTGAATATGGTGGACTTTCAACACCTGGATCCAGGTTAACAACTGCGACACTCAAGTCGGATTCCACTAACCACTTCTCAAGCGATGCAGTAAGAAGTGACTTCCCAGAACCTGCTGTTCCAACTACAAATATGAAGAACATCGACAGAACCAACATAGAGAAACAAGTTCCCTGCTATGAGTTCTTCGGTAGGTTTGTCACCACGATTTTTGAGTATTCTGCACAAGTCTTATCTATACTCCGGGAAAGCAGGGAAGATATGGACTGGAGTGAAGCACTACGGAGGCTTGCAGAGGCAATGGCAGGTGAAATCTGTCTTGCTGAGATCGACCCGGGTTCTGTGATGAGAAGGTGGCGTGAGCGATTTCATATATCACAGAAGAACCTTGCCAAATCCCTGGATGTTTCTCCCTCAGTTATCAGTGATTACGAGAGCGGAAGAAGAAAATCTCCTAGAGTTGAAACCATTAGGCGCTTCGTTGAAGGACTCATCGAAATGGATGCCGCAGAAGGAAGTCGTGTTGCTGTAGCTCTAGAGAAACTCATTGCTCCTGAAATTGCATCCGATGCTATCCTTGACAGCCGGGAGTTCGGATTTCCAATTCCTGCAAGACTACTGGTCGAGCATCTCAACTGCAAAGTGCTCACTCACCCCAATTTGCTTGATCGAGACATCTATGGTTATACAGCCCTTGATAGCATCAAGGCAATTGTCAGTCTTACACCGCAGCAGCTCCTCCGGCTCTATGGCGGAACAACTCAACGTGCTGCCATTCTTACGAACGTGTCTTCGGGTAGATCCCCCATGGTGGCAATCAAGGCGAGTCAAATTGGTACATCCGTGGCAGTGAAGCCTGCTGTTGTCATCCTTCAAGGTGTGAAAGAACTGGACCCTCTTGCTGTAAAGATTGCCGATAGCATCCACCTACCACTGTGCGTTTCTGAAATCAAGTCAGCTGAACATCTAATACAAGCAATCAGATCCTTTAGTCCCGAAATGTAAATTCCAAGTGGAGTGACTGAAATGGACTTTGTCATGGAAATCAATGACCCGATTCATGGTTTCATTGGATTGACTGAGATTGAAGCTAAAATAATCAACTCCGAAACCTATCAGAGGCTCCGTAGAATCAAACAGCTTTCAGGTGGTCACTATGTATACCCGAGTGCCGAGCATACACGATTCTCTCATTGCATTGGTGCCATGCACCTAGCAGGTCGGACGGGAAAGAAGCTGCTCCACGAAGTTGGAATGGGCGATGATGTTCTACAGGACGTGCGTGTAGCCGGCCTTCTTCACGACTTGGGTCATGGTCCCTTTAGTCATGTCTTTGAAGAATCGCTCATTGAGAACAGAGGATGGAACCACGAAGATGTTACTGAATGGCTTGTCTTAGAGAGTGAGGTTGGAGAGATCCTTGAAGCCGGGGGAATCTCCAAGAAGAGAATTGCTGATTTGGTTCGCGGCCGTAGAACCACCAAGAAAGATGCTATCATGAGCGGCATTGTTGCAGGACAGGTGGACGCAGATAAGATGGACTATCTGACTCGGGACTCATTCTACTGCGGAGTAAACTATGGCTTGGTCGATATTCATCGCTTGATTGACAGCCTTGAGGTTTCAAAGGGATATCAGTTGGAGTTCAGTCTTGCTGCCAGAGGCGCACTTGAGGCGTTTCTCGTGGCACGTTATGAGATGTTCTTGAATGTCTATTACCATAAGACCGTACGCAGTGTCGAAGTCATGCTCGTCAAGCTCATCAATGCTGCAGATAATGTTCTACATCTGACCAGCTTCAAGACCCCTGAAGAATTCTTACTCTTAGATGATATGTCTCTGGTATCAATGATGCGCGGTATTAATCCAGCTGAATCTGACTATGCAAAAGAAGCGGCAACAATAATGAGTCTCTTGGACTCAAGGGTTCTGTATAAATCTGCATTTGAGAAAGTGCTTCATACTCAAGACAGATTCGTTTCCAAGGTCCTCACAAAGAGAAAAGTGCGTGAGAGCATAGAAGAGGAGATTGCATCAATTGCTGGAGTCGAAAATCATGAGGTTATTGTTGATGTACCTACACTACCCTCTGTCCCTTACAATCCCCATCAACTGAACCCGATGGAAATTGCCATCTTTGAGATAGTAGACGGCAAAAAGGTGTCTCACAACCTCTCTGACTACTCTAATATTGCGGAGATGATGAAGGGATATCTAGATGTGATCCGTGTCTATACATTTGACAAGAATAGAGCAAAGGTTGGTCGTGCCGCCCGCGAAGTCTTTCAGGATGCACCAGATACTGCGCTAATCCACATGTAAGACAGTGAGAGGCGCTATCTCTCATCGCCGCGCAGTACTACTTCGTATTAGTTCTGTGTTTCTGTGGAGATTATATACTGTAGTTTGGACTCTACTTTGAACATACCCGTTTTCTGGGGCTGAGAGTACTTGAGCGACGAAATGACTGAAACCCTACAGAACATAAAGGCAATTACAGGTGTAGAAAATGTCGTTTTGATCCAGAAAGATGGACTCCCTGTAGCAAGTGCAGGGGTATGGTTCAGTAAGGAAGAGGTCTTTGCTGTAGCATCATCAACATGTGCCATTTTTGGTGTAGCTAAGTTGATTCATGGCGATTTCAAGTATCTATTGATGGAATCGGAAACTTCCAAGGTATTCTTGGCATCCCTCCCCAACGATTCTGATTACTTTCTCACTGTCACAACAGCTCCACGTGTAAACCTTGCTGCTCTCTTCATTGAGATGAAAGACAGTCTTTCACGACTAGATTTTCTTTTCAGGCAGCATATTGATGGAAGGCTTCCACCACTCCGATCCTATAGCAATGATGAAACAAAGCGTGTACTAGAAGGATTTGCAGTAGCTGAGGGTCGCAATACAATCTATGGAATATCCCGTTCAGTGATTTCACTAGATAGATCTCAGGCACTGGCTCTGAGAGCCCTTCTCCGGCAAGTTCATGATTGCATTCCCAACATAGGCTCTGTCTTCTTATCGTTGAGTGGGGGTATTCGTGTATCACTTGAAGGATTCACAAATGATAGGCTTGCTGCCATGTCCTTTGCACTTCATGACGCATCGGAACGGGTTGTAAGAACCCTGCGTAACAGCTCTCTGCAGACCGTTCTGTGTGAAACTGGCACCACTCGACACTTCATTTATGCAGTGCCCAATGGTGTGTTCAGTCTGTGGGTAGACAAGGACAGCCAGAAACTTGGTCTGATGAGATTACTCCTGAAACACTATATCGACGAGATTCGAAGAGTTCTGACCTCCGTGTCAATGGTAAAGCCAGCTGTTCCAGAGGACCTCAAGGAGCTTCTTCTTGCGGGGGCTTCTGATGGTGGATTGATACTAGCGAGGAGAGCCAAATGACATACTCAATACTACACATGATTGAGCTAATGGATGAGCAGTTTCCGTTACTCCTGCACTCCGTATTAGAACGGATACCTGTAATTGTAGCAGGTGAAGATATCGAACTTGTCGATGATATTGTCGAGAGTCTCACAGCACTCAGCCCTCATCGGCACAAACTCGTCTTTTGGAGAGACTTCACATCCGAGTCAGAGATTCTCTCAGTTTGGGAAGAAGAGAAACATGATTACGAAGTGAGCAGAACGGTTGTATGTGGTTTCTCTGGGAATCTCAGGCTATCTCTTGATAGAATCACAAGATATGCTGGTTGGACCCTTGCGATTCCCCTTGGTTCAACAGTCCTTGGTTTCGAAGTCAATGAGAAAACCCTTGAGGATGTCGTTTCTCATATTCTCTGTAACTCAGGCAACTGCGGAATACTACGAGTCGCATCTCCCTCCTCGATGTACTTTTCTCTCATCAGGCCCATAGATAGCAGCCATAATGTGGAAAAGCGCATTGTCGGCAAAATTCTGGTTCGGAAAGGACAGTCTCTCGAGAGAATCAGACGTCTTCTTACAAAGTCTCTGAGAGGCATGGATGTTTCTGAACACACCATTAGCGCTGTACTGAAGCTTGACGATGAATCTGAAAAACTGACTCAAGATGTCTTTGAGGAGGAAGTGAACAACTATGTTCATGCGGCAAGAAGGGCTGTCACTCTTCTATCCCGAATTCGGCTTGCTAGAGAACTTGGCGCGTCAACCACCCTCACGGAGAGAAATCTGTATGAAGCAATTGGTTGGGATGGTGGAGAGTTGCCCGATCTCATTCGCTTCATTAGAGCAGAGTGGCATGAAGACTTCTCGGACTGTGTCAAACTTGGAACAATCTCTGGGCTCGGAGCGTGGGTTGACAGCATGTGGGGCACATGAAGCAGGGGTAATGAAAATGATTATTGATTATGGTAATCGGACAGTTGGTCTCAAGATTGTATTCTTTGGGCCCGCAATGAGTGGAAAGACGACTGCAATACGATGGTTGTTCTCGATGCTTGACTACACTGATAAGCTTACATCAATCGAGAATACTGCTGGTCGGACCATGTTCTGTGATTTCGGAACGATACCATTTCCTCTCAGTGAGAGCTGGACCATCAATGCTCATATTTGGTCTGCAACGGGACAAGATTTCTACAGATCCACAAGAGAAGTCGTCCTTGTAGGAGCTGATGGGATTGTTTTCGTTGCTGATTCCCAAGGCAATCTACTTGATGAAGACCTGGCGAGCTGGAATGAACTCATGTCCATGATTATGGACGAAGAGAGGCCTCTCCCGGTTGTTATCTGTCTCAATAAACAGGACTTGCCAGAAGCGGTTCAAGAGGACCAGCTACGCGCACTCTTCAGGTTACCACTATCAGTGCCTGTCTTCCAGAGTATTGCTACAGATGGTTATAATATACTTGAGGCATTCCAATACATTTTCCAAGCCGCCATGAGAGCCAGTATCCTTGCCAATCCAATCTCGTGACAAATGGCGCTGGTACGGCTAGAATCCAACGAACCCTTTATACGAACAGCTGTGACTGTAGCCATAATCCTAGTAATGTGTTGAACTAGCCAGAGAGTAAGATGAATAGGGGTCAATGGTCTTGAGTTCTGTCAATGAAGTTGCAAAATTTGTTTTCATAACTGGCGGAGTTCTTTCAGGTATTGGTAAGGGTGTCACTACAGCATCCATTGCCAAGATTTTTCAGTTTCGCGGCTACAGTATTCGAATAATCAAGATTGACCCATATCTGAACATAGACCCAGGGACTCTGAACCCAATCGAGCATGGTGAGGTATTTGTCACAGATCAGACTTGGACCTTCAGTCCTGTGAAGGGCTTTGACTTTCTCATCTCCGAGGTCGATTTAGACTTTGGCACCTATGAACGGTTCACTGGCATGGAAGCCCATCCATCTCAAAACATAACTTCTGGGCAGATTTACATGTCAGTGATAATGGAAGAGCGGAAGGGTGGATTTCTTGGAAGAACTGTTCAAATAATTCCTCACGTCACCGAGAGAATCAAACAGAGAATCTGGGACGTTGTTGGAAAAGATCCTGTGCCTAATGTTGTACTGGTAGAGATTGGTGGAACGGTCGGTGATATAGAAGCGATGCCGTTCCTCGAGGCAGTGAGACAACTCATCTGGGAGATTGGGCGAGAGCGAGTTGCCGCTGTTCATGTGACACTAGTTCCCTACATACAATCCGTAGGAGAATTCAAGACCAAGCCAACACAACACAGCGTTCGAACTCTTCAGAGTCTTGGCATACAACCCGACATAATGATATGTAGGTCCGAGAAACCTCTTACAGATTCAGCAAAGAAGAAAATAGCGCTCTTCTGTAATGTTCCCGAGGCGCAGGTATTTTCTAATCCTGACATATCTGTCATCTACCGTCTTCCGCTATCTTTTGAAGAGGAGGGCCTTGGAGAGATCTTGATCAATCACTTCAAGCTTGAATCACGCACACCTAATACAGATGCATGGCGCGAAATAGTACAATCCTTCGAGAGATTCTCTGAAACGGTCACAATAGCCATGCCAGGCAAATACACGATGCTTGTTGATTCCTACAAGAGCATCAATGAGGCATTGGCACATGCTGCCGCCGCATGCAATGTTCGCGTCGAGATTAAGTGGATTGAAACAGAAGAACGAAGCACAGAAGAGCACCTTCGAGAAGACCTCTCCGATATCGATGGAGTGCTTCTTACACCCGGATTTGGAGCGCGAGGGGTTGAGGGCATGATATGCGCTGCAGCAGTAGCTCTCGAGTCTAAGATACCTCTCTTGGGCATCTGCTATGGAGCACAATTGTCTGGTGTTGCGTTTGCGAGGAAAGTAATGGGTTGGAAGGGTGCCAATACCACAGAGGTCGATGCTGACAGCCTTTATCCAGTTGTGGACTTGATGGACGACCAGAAGACCACTGAGGACAAGGGTGGTACAATGCGGCTTGGAGGACATACTGTTCATATTGTCAAAGGCACACGATTGCACGAACTCTATGGTGTTGACGTAGTTAGAGAACGATTCAGACATCGATTCCATCTTATTGGTAGATACATGAAGAAGATGCGCGAAAGAGGTCTTAGTGTATCAGCTTATGACTCCAGTAAACGTATTATCAACGCAATAGAACTTGCTGACCACCCCTTCTGGATTGGAGTCCAATACCATCCTGAGTTTAAATCTCGACCTGGAGAACCACATCCACTTTACTTGGGACTAATAAGGGCGGCTCTTGCATACAAGAGAGTGAGAGTGAAGTCATAGTGGACAAGAATCTCGACAAGCTGTTATCCCAACTCGTTGAAGAAATAGAGCGAGTCGAGGTCACAAAGAACCGCTTTGGCGAAGTCCTACATAACATCAAAGACATGATTAGTCTTGATAGATTCCCAGCTATAGCGTCTTGTGCCGTTGAAACAACATTCACCAAGAATATAGAACCGACCAGTCTCTCTGGTCTGTGGATTGCGGGTATTGACGGTGGGCTGGTCAGACGACAGTTCCGGTCGATGGATTTGATTCTGGTTAGAAGCATCGCAGTGGTTTTTCATTTTGGACCGGAAGAGGGCCCCGATGTTGATTTCTTTCCTGATCCATTTCCTGAGCCACAGATTCGACCAATGATGCTGACTCTGTCTGCAACAGAGCTAGATCAGCTTGCTTCCTTAGAGAGAGTTGCTGCGGAACTCAGGGTAATTCTCTCAGTTCTCGATGAATTCCATACTGACTTGATTCTCGTCGATGGCTCATTGTTTTACCATCCGCGAGACCGCCCCCAGAGCGGCTCAGTTGTCTATGAAAAATTCCAAGAGGTCCTTTCCCTTTACAAACAGTTGTACAACAAGGTACGTAAGAAAGGGACAACTCTTGTAGGAATTGTAAAGGACAGTAGGTCAAGTAGGGTTACCAGTATTTTGGGAGATATTCTTCCCCACATACTACGTGAGCCAGCCATCTTCGAGATGATGCAAGGAGTCGACTACCGATGGTTGCTCAAAATATCCAGAGACTGCGATATCCTGGATACATTCTTAGAAGAGGGCGAAAGGTCCTTTATTTTTAGATACTCATCAGAGCTTCAGAACAATTCTAATTCGCTGCCTGACGACCTGGGAAATTGGGCTTCTTCTATCTGGGTGACCTATCTGAAAACAGCTCAAAATGACCTTCCACTACGGATTGAGATCCTTGTTGATGATGACTCCAAAGCGAATGTATGGAAGGTTGACAAGGCATTAGCTGCATTGCTCCCCCTCTCTTGGCAACATCCAGAATATGGAATTCCGACGCCAATACTTGAGGCTGACGCTAGAGCACGAATAACAGCTAATGAAACGAGCATGGTGATTGACCGATTAATGGCTCTATCAGGGCTCACCTATACAACTCTTGAAAAGAGGCGATCAAGAAATCCATTTGGAGGAAGTTGAAATATCAACAGAGTATCCATCTTCGGCTAGACTAGGAACCATAGTGTCCACAGACTCAGGACCCAATGTAATGGAGTTTTCTTTTGTTGTGGAGGGCGGTCCAAAAGAGGTTGTTGCAAGGCGTGGCGAGTTTGTATCAGTAGTAACTGAGAATGGGACTGTGATTGCGAGAGTACTGGATCTAGTCCGAACAAACAGATACTATCAACATGCGGAGGCAGTGAAAGAATATCAGTCGCGAGGAGAGCCACTACGCTCGATATTTCCCACAGATCGATGGCAATATACTATAGCGAAAGCAAGAGTACTGGGTCTATGGGCTGAGGGCAGGACGATTCGTCCATACTTCTCCGTGTCACCAGGAGCAGTTGTCAGAAGGCCTGATGAGGACATACTGGTATCATTTCTAAACCTTGACCCCAAGAATGGACTACACTTAGGAAGACTTGCATACCAGAGTCTTGAGTTCACACCGTCAATTGACCGTTTACTTTCAAAGCATCTGGCCATATTGGCCATGAGTGGGGCTGGAAAATCCTACTTTGTTTCAGTGTTATTGGAGGAATTACTTGCCCGTTCCAAGGAACAGGGACGGCTTTCAGTCATTGTCATCGATGTGCATGGCGAGTATAGCTATCTCAAAGACATCAAGCCCGATGACATAGGTTTCGCAGAAGGCGATTTCAGAGTTGAGCACATCAGAGCATCACATCTCCAGATACCTGTTCAATCACTCACTGCTGAGTCAATCGGTGCCTTGGTTGCAGATATGAGTTCGATTCAGGTCCGTGATCTCAGACGTATAATCTCCGAGATGCAAGATACTATGAAGTCCGGTTATACACTTGCTGACATTGTAACCTACATACGAGATGATGAAACTGTAAGTAAGAATACAAAAGAGGCTCTCATTAGCTGGCTCATTAATCTTGATGAAACAGGCCTATTCGGAAAGGGCGCTACACCTGATATTCGAACCATTGTAAAACCCGGTAAGATTACACTGATTGACCTGAGCGATTTCATCAGTCTAAAGAAGAAACAGATAGTCGTATCCTATCTTGCGAATGAGCTCCTTAGACTTAGGCGAAGAGACGACATTCCTCCCTTTTTGCTAGTACTCGAAGAGGCGCATCAATTCTGCCCCGAGGGCCGTCATGAGGTTGCTCTCCCAAAGAGCCGTATCGAAACAATCGCACGAGAGGGGCGAAAGTTCCATGCACTCCTCTGTCTCATATCTCAGAGACCCGTCAGACTCTCAACCACAGTACTCAGTCAATGCAGCAATCAAGCTATTTTTCGGTGCACAAACCCATACGATCTTGACCATATTGGTCGATCAACTGAGGGTATCGACCGATCATCACTTGATGCAATCACGACACTTGAGATTGGCGAGGCATTATTCATTGGCGAAACCGTTTCAGTGCCAACATTCGTGAAGATACGCCAGAGACGATTCGAGCCCACTGGATTGTCTCAGAGCCTTACTGAGGCTGTCAAGAGGGCTGACAAGTAAATGGTAGTACAATATCCCCGCAATCCTGATAAGATAAGACTAGAGATTTAATCAGCTGAGATAGACCGGGGGTCTTAGGTCCTTGAATGACGATGAACTGAATCACGTACGGCAGTTGATTGATTCAATGCAATCAGGACTAGTAGAACTCTTTGATCAACTGCGCGAGTTGAGAGAACATCTTCCCCTTCTCTCAGAATTGCCGCTTGGCACATCACCCTCCGTTGTTTCACTGTTTTCAGAAGTCAAGCAAACAACTACAAAGCCTGAGAATGGCGCAGAGCTCGATACTGATGAACAGTTCGGGAAAAAAGCACTTAACGATGAAGAACTGGTATCACATCCTAGTCCTCATCTGACGCCTCCATCTGAAGATATGACAGCAATTGAATCAGACTCTTCGGAGTCGATTGCTGATTCAGTCGATGTGAGTGCTCTGAGTGCAAAGGTAAGCAGGGTTCTTGACCCGATCACACAAGAGCTGCGCACCGCTGAGGCGACTGCAGACATAATTATGGAATATCTTCAGTCTGCGAGAGAATACTTGATTGACGACGATGAGCGTAAGCAGAAGGTAGCTCGGGACATGGATATTGTTCTGAATTTTCTAAGAGCTAGAGGGAATAGAAGCATCAGACCAGAAGAGCGTGACAACATTCTAAAAAGAATACGCCGCTGGAAAGCCCATCTGGTGAGCTATTCGGACTCTCCAGCAGAATAGGTTCAGAAGAGATTCATCTATTCCAAGTCAAGTATGACGCGTTTTACTTTTGTCTTTGATATCTTTTTCAAACCATGCTGACCTGGTTCATATCTACAATCAAGTAGACCTGCCTCATAAAGAATTTTGATTTGGGCACTAGCGTTTGCCTCTGTTCCACCGAGGTGTCTTGCTACTCGTGTTACATCTTTCTCTCCTTGGAGAAGAAGTCTAAGTACTTTTAGTCTGGTGGCTGAAGATAAGGCACGTCCAATACGTAGTATGGCATCATCATTGTCAATTTGCAGTGTTTCGGACAGTTGTAACACCTCATGTGAACTTTAGCCAGTTGCTCAAGTCAGTCTTTATTATACTTATTGTTTGGAAAGCCCTACATGATTGGGCTCATAACTCAACGGTCAAAAGGGTTCATGGCCATTTAGTCTGTCGTCCTGTAAGTGAGT
Organism: uncultured archaeon; assembly: GCA_964354495.1. Lineage (GTDB taxonomy): Archaea > Asgardarchaeota > Thorarchaeia > Thorarchaeales > Thorarchaeaceae > SMTZ1-45. The sequence continues at coordinate 104,225 of CAYHAA010000006.1, forward strand.
GCTGAGCCGAATGGGCGATGAAAGTGTATTCATTATTGGTTTTGACATATTGCCATCGCACAGTCCTGGGTCCAAGACTCCCCCTAAATTTGCCTGTGTCATAATGCGTGATGACGTCATCCTGAATGAGCACACAGAAGTATCCAGAGGTTCGCTTCTGAAGTTGGTCCAAACAACCGTTCCAAGGTGGTTCTGCACAGACAACATCTTTGAGATAGTATCTGATAGCAAATCATTATTTCAACTGGCAAGCCGCATCCCAGCTGAAACAAGAATTGTCCAAGTGACTGGAGTCCCACCGCATCAGACTCAGCTGAGGATCTTGGCTCAGCGCCATGGTATCAATATACAAGGAAAACCGAGTGCTTTAGAAACTGCAAGAATTGCAGCACAGCTTGCAGCAAAGGGTATCGGCCACTCTTTGGAGTGTTTCAGTGAACAGACCGAGATTAAAGTATCTCGAGCACGGAAGTTAGGCCGTGGAGGCCAGAGCACAAATCGGTATAGACGGAGAATTCATTCTGAGATTCAACAGATAACGCGTTTTATTGAATCACAGCTCAAAACCGCTGGAATCGAGTATGACATTGATATACGCGCCTCTGATTTTGGGTATGCAAGTGCTCGTTTCACGGCAAACGCTCCTCTACCAGTGATTCGAAGCAAAATCGAGCCAAAGAGGGGCGGCGACTTCAACATCCTGATATCACCGGTTCGCAAACGGGTCGAGTTCTTGCCTCTTCAACCAGTTTCTGGTCCTTCCGAGAGCAAGCCAAAATTCTTCATTCTTGGTGTCGATCCGGGTATAGCTGCAGCCTACTGTCTTATGTCACTAGACGGCAATGTCAAGGTTCTAAGGAGCAAGAAAGGTCTGACTAGAGCTGATATGATACGTGAGATATATGAAACAGGTATTCCAGTCATTGTAGCTTCAGATGTTCCACAGGTCCCTCATTTTGTGGAGAAAATAGCGAGTGCAGTCAATGCTGCAATATTCACTCCCGCAAAGGCCATTTCTGTTGCTGAGAAACAAGAGTTGGCACGAGAGTATGACAAGAACATCAGAGTTCGCAACGCACATGAGCGTGATGCTCTAACAGCTGCTGTCTATGCCTATAGGGCAGTCCTGCCCAAACTGCAACAGATTGATCGAATCGTGAGAGAGGAACAGCTTTCGATTGATAGGAACCATCTGAAGGCACTCGTAATCAAAGGTACAGCGATTAATGAAGCTAGGGCGAGTCTAGAACACAGAGGCTCTCAAATCATCGAGGGCATACCAGAAGAGAAGCCGTATCCGCCCATTGAAGAGAAGTTGACCCCAGAGAGGTTCGAGGCGCTCAAGAGTCATCTTGAACAGATAGAGGGTGATAACCAAGTACTGGCAGAGAAGGTAGAAGATCTTACTCGATTCATAGAGCTACTCAACTTCAGAGAAAGTGAGCTCATGGATAGTCTTGAGATTGTCACCCGAGAAAACTATTGGAAAGTGAAACGCGATAGAGAGGTGGAGAAGACAAAGGCATCGCTGAGGAGAGCTGAAGGGGAGATTGTCGAACTCAGAAAACAGGAGGCTACGCTGAAGAGTCGATTGGAGCTTCTCAAGGGGGTCAGACACCTCGAGATGAAGGGCGATACCTTGGCTATAAAAGTGATTCCACACTTCACTCGAGAGAGCATTGAAGACTATAGCTGCAGGGTCGGCCTTAAACGCGGCGACATCATTTTGTTTGAGGATGCTTCTGGTGGTGGCCCTCAGACTGCAGGACTACTGATCGATAGAGAGATTCGAGCGGTCATAGTTAATACTTCACTCTCGCATCTTCCAAGAGAAGAGCTTGTTCGAGCACTTATACCGATTATTGATGCGAAAGATGTAGAACTTAGACAAATTGATGAGTTTGCGTTTATCAGTCGCAAGAAGTTTGAGGCCATACTTCAATCATTCATCAAGGATGTACGTGAACAAGCAAGACAGAAAGGCGAGGAACAACTTGTACAAATGATTGAAAGATACCGACGAGAGATAGAACGCTAAGTTTCTTCTCTGAGAAGATGATATTCATTACTCCGGGATTTGTATCCAAAGGATATTATTACCTCTAATCAGTATCTGACCATACTTTGCCAATATCTGTTCATTTTCAATCTCTTCAGCTTCAGCAAGTGTGAGGTTCATGTACATGTCACACCTAGTTAAGCGACCTCTGAAGATTCTCTGATCCTTGAGCTTGACAGAAACCACATCTTCAAGCTGTTGTTCAAGTGCTTTGATTGGCAGTCTTTCTGACATACTGTAGGCCTCTCGACAGTGGCCAATTGTGAGGATTATAAAGCCTTTGCTACAAGACGTCTGAAAAAAAGGACCGGAGCGGAAGAGTCAACTTGTATTGACGCACATCCAGTCTTGAAAATCAAACGGACCAAAGGCTATCATAATGTCACTAGTTTGTCTTGGACTTGAAGGGACTGCACACTCATTCGGTGCTGGCATAGTCACGAGTGAAGGAAATGTGCTTGCAAACGAGTGGGACATGTTGAAACCCTCTCAGGGAGGCATCCATCCTCGCGAAGCCAGTAGACATCATTCCGATCTTGGTCCAGGAATAATCTGCAGAGCAATGGAAACTGCAGGCCTGGGCTACAAAGACATCAACCTGATTGCTTTCTCAAGAGGCCCGGGTCTGGGTCCCTGTCTAAGGACCACTGCCACGATGGCACGAACGCTGGCACTGAAGCTCGACATTCCTTTGATTGATGTCAATCATTGCGTTGCACACATTGAGATTGGTAGCCTTGAATCCAGATTCGAAGACCCCGTCACCGTGTACGTTTCAGGAGGAAACACTCAGGTTATCGCATTTGCGGGAGGTCGTTTCAGGACCTTCGGAGAAACACTGGACATTGCTGTTGGCAACATGTTGGATGTACTTGGTCGTCATCTTGGGATGGATTTTCCAGCAGGTCCTCTGATAGAGAAAGAGGCCAGGGCTGGTAGTCATTTCCACAGTCTTCCCTACTCTGTTAAGGGCATGGACATAAGCTATTCAGGTATGCTCACTGCAGCAAAGAAACTGGTTTCTGATGGAGTTCCGATTCCGGACATTTGTTTCAGTGTTCAAGAAACAGCATTCGGCATGTTGGCAGAGATTGCTGAACGAGCCCTAGCACACACTAAGAAGGACGAGCTTCTACTCACTGGTGGTGTAGCACGTAATGACCGTTTGACTGAGATTCTAACAGGTGTTTCAAAGCGTCATGGTGTACGATTCCATCGGGTTTCGCCTTCTTTGGCTGGCGACCAAGGCGCGATGATTGCTTGGAATGGTATCCTTCAATACAAGTCTGGGCACGAGATTGAAGTCGAGAGCTCATACGTTCTTCCAAAGTGGAGAACAGATGAACAAGACATACTCTGGAGGCACTAATGGTGAAGGAAGATGTTCTCGCTCTCGGTGCAGAGTCTGTCATTTTCAAAACTGAGAGATGGAATCAGGTATTCGTGTTGAAATCACGCCAAGCAAAACCGTATTTGCTAGAGGAGATTGACTCACTACTCAGGAAGACCCGGACTGCCAGAGAGTGCAGGACACTCATAATTGCTCGCACTCTAGGGGTTCGTACACCTGCAGTATATTCAGTAGATCTCAACAATTACACAATCTTGATGGATTTCATTGAAGGAACACAATTCAAACTGCTCGCAGAGAAGCTTCCCGAGAGGCAGCTCACCAGACTGTGTTTCAAATTTGGAGAATCAATTGCATACCTTCATGAAGGTGAAGTTGTGCATGGTGACCCCACTACGAGCAATGTAATCGTTGACAACCAGCGACGACTCTGGCTTATTGACTTCGGACTATCGGAGATGAATGCCACGGTAGAAATGAAGGGTGTGGATCTTCATCTCATTCGCAGAGCTCTAGAAACCACTCACTGGAATAGACAAGAATCCATGCTAAATGCTACCATAGAAGGATATGTTGCTGTGCTGGGGGATAGTGCTGAGGGCCCTCTGTCAAGAATGGATGAGATTCGAGAACGTGGCAGATATCACTGAGGAGTTATCGTACCCACATTTCCGGTCACCATAAGGCAATCTTTATATCTACACCACAAGGGCAAGAAAACAGGACCCGAGTTTTCTGGGGATTGATGACCTAGAGGTTGTCCCGATGGCAAGAATGCACACAAGACGCAAGGGTCAAGCCGGAAGCAGGCATCCATCGACTATGCGCGTGCCCGAATGGCTAGACAAGGAAAAGAATGCGCAGTGGGTGGAAGAGAAGGTTATCGAGCTTGCTAAGGCAGGCAATACTCCCTCCATGATTGGGATGACATTGCGTGACCAGTACGGCGTTCCTCTAGTAAAAGTCGTCACGGGTAAGAGCGTGATTGCTATTCTCAAGGAGAACGATCTTACACGAAGAGTGCCAGAAGACCTTCGCAACATGATAATCAAGGCAACACACATTCGTAAGCACCTTGAAGAGAACAAGAAGGACCACACGTCTAAACGCGGTCTATTACTTGCTGAGAACAAGATACATCGGCTCTCCAAGTACTATCGTAAGAAGAAGGTTTTACCGGTAGACTGGAAGTACACACCTGATCAGGCTGCTGTGCTGCTAAGATAGTTTTATCATGCTAAACACCTCCCTCTGATTGAGATGACCAAAGAGACGAGTAGCAGTCCATCATTGAAGTCGCTAGAAAAAGACTGCAAGAGCATAGCTCTGGATGATAGGACTCATACCCTTATAGTGACCTCTCCATACCCTGCAGCAACTCTTGCCACTGCCATACTCTCGAGGGCACTCATGCGGTCTAGCGGAAGGTTCCAGATTACCTTTGGACAACCAGTCATGAGCATAGATACACTCAACGAGTTGAGGACTAAGTATGAAACCTCAGCAGTCTTCATGATAGGTATTGACACTTTTGGATCGAAACGGGTGAAGAAGGGCAGAAGTTATCCCATCCTGCTTGGCGGGACTTCCGAATCAGAGCAATTAGCTTCTTTCACTCTCGGAACTGATTCTACTATGACTTCAGCAGTATATGTCCTAGTCAAATCACATATGGAATTGGATTCGTATGACTTACAGCTCGCTGCAGCAGGCGCCCTTGTTCAGGACAGCATGAATGGGTCCAAGAAGGGAGCAAGTATGGATATCATCAAGCTAGCTGAAAAAGAAGGGCTTATTGAAGAACGAAAGGGATTCAGGCTGTTCGGAATCGGTATGTTACCACTTGATGAAGCACTTCTCTATAGCACTCATCCCTATCTTCACACACTAAGTGGAAACCAGAAAGCGTGTGACGAGCTACTCAATAAATCAGAGATACCCGTTTCCAAACTGCGTTCCCCGCTGAGCTCGTTGAGTTCATCAGAGGCACAACGTTTGACCTCACATCTTATTACACGACTGGATCCAGAGGTAATTCCGCAACTTCTAGGCAAGGACTACATATTCACACAAGAACGCGAAACCAGTCCCCTAAGATATGCATCTGGAATTGAAATGACAGCCACTACTGCATGGGTGCGAAATGAACTTGGCGCATCGATGAGTGTATGGCTAGGCGACAGGGGAAGAGCTCTAAGGGGTCTAATTGATAGCCATATGAGTCACCATAAGGATGTCATTTCAGCAATCCAAAGGCTTGACCTGGGACTGGTTAGTGAGTCTACTCCCTCTGCTACGATAGTGAAGATTCTCGGCTCAAAGACCGAGATACTGCCTGATGTCGGTAGAATTGCTCTGAGTAACAGGTTCGTAGGTTCTGACAGACCGGTCGTTCTGGATAATAAGGAGTCCTACACCATCATCTGGCCCTCCTCCAGATTGAGCATCAAACAGGTTCTTCATGGTCTACTAAGAAAGGACATTATGCCAGTCGCCACATCTCCTCAATCCGTCACCATTGCTGGTCCATCTGAAATGAAAGAAACGTCACTTCAAATGATCACGGCCCTCACTGCGGCAGGCGGTTGAACATGATTGCAACAATCGAGATAGAATTTCAGTCCTCTGAGATTGCAGAGAGGGTCTTAGGCACTGTATCTCCTGACAATTCCCCTCTCCCAACAGGATTGACCATTGAATGTGCAGTGAAAGGTGCATGTTTGTCTATCAAGATTTACTGTGAGAGACGTATTGAGAGTCTAGGTGCAACGCTGGAAGACATTATGAGTTCGATAGATCTCTCAATAAGAACTTCCGAGTCAGTGGACACTATGGAAGAATGGTGAAACTTACTTCAGATCGCTACCCACGCCTATACCCTCCACGAGTTGCTGATATGCAGCTTCGGCCTTCGCCCGAGATTGCTCTGCCATCTCTTCTGTGATGAATCCTCGTTGGACAGCTCGTTTCAGAAGATGTTGATCGATTATTCGTGGATCTTGGTCTACAGGGGCTCTCACAACATCAATCTCAAGGTCAATATAACGAATTCTTCCGGGGCTACTACCATTGCCAGGATATACTTCAACACCAGTATTGATATTGACATACGTACCCTTGATTCGACCATTCTTTGAATAGTAATTAGTGAAGAGAGTCATTGCACCAGGGACCACTTGAGTCAGCGCATAATCCCCCTCATCTCCTACCACATCGACATCCTCGGTATATTCCTGTACTAGCTTCAGCTTTCGATTAGTATGCCTAAACTGCCTCTTAATCACAAAATCCTTAGAACTAGCTTCTACTACTCTCCCTCTCGCCAGCACTATATTCCTACCATCTAGTTTCACATGTTCAATATTGATTGGGTCGTCGATTTTCGGCATATCCTTTGATACAATCTTTTCAAGTTTCGATGCGATATATTCACGTTCTCCTGGACGCTCTTCAATGACCGATTCTGCAAAATCTACCAATGAGGAATAACCTGCGCTCTTGTAGAAGTGGTATCCATCAATCGTGGGTTTAATCTTCGCCCTCGTCTTATCAAGAGCATCTTTAACCTTCGCAGGAAATTCGACATCAACATTGCTTGTCCCCTCAAAGAGTAAGCCTGTCGACTCCATCTCATCATAGTTCTTGTACACTCTTTGAGCAATATCCAGCAGGTCATCAATCTCATCTTGCAGTTCCTTGTCAGTGAGATTCTCTGCAGACGTTCTCCAGAGTATGCCCCAATTGTCAGTATGTTCACGTATCTTTCTGCCAAGGCTCGCAAGTTTATATCGCGCCTCTGGCTCCTTTATCTTTGTACTGAGCCGCACAACTGGTTCCGGAAGAAGAACTGCAGAACGTCCAGGTATGGTGATACTGGAAGACAAAACAGGCGCCTTGCGCCCGTAATCATGAGCACGAATCTGAACGATCAGATATTGACCACGTTGAAGGCCTCGGTCAGGCAAAAGCCCTGATATGGGTCCCAAATCTACTTTTGTCTGTCCTGTCTTTTCATCTCGACCAGATACGATACCACGATAGATTGAACTCTTAGCAACTCTAGGAGTCCGTGTTATCACTCCGCCCAGCCGTCGACGGATCACATCAGTGAGTCGACTCAGAATCGATTCATACGCAATAGCAACAATGCCTTGCAGGTCGCTTCGATCCCAGATATCGACATCCGGAATCTCATTACGATAAGGAAGACCAAACCTTCTAGCCACTTCAGGAGTCGGTTGAACCACCTCGAAGTGGTTCTGTAACATTATCTGGGTCAACGACTGTGAGTAGATTCCTCTTATCTTTACCTTAATCATGAATAGACCCTGGCCCTGGTTTTTGATGCCAGCCCTTTCCTGCAATGGGTGCTGGCTGGATTGTTTGTTAACAAGACCAAATCGGCCTAGTCACGTATTGGCTCCAATAGACTGGATACATGCCAAATCCTTGTCCGCGCATGATTAGGGCAGTTCGGATCCTGACTCGGCTCATCCAAGATGGATATTGCATTCTGTGCTCTCACCGCAGGAGAGTCTAATTCATTCTCAAGAACTGCTATTGATTCATTAGCAGCACGCCGGATATTCCTTGGAACTGAGGAGTCCTCTGATATCTGCTTAAGAATGTGTTTGGATTGGTCAATGCTCTTCTGAGTTTCGGGGTCCAATGGACTCACCTCTAAATGGTCTTGACACACAAATTGTGTGTGAACAACAAGGACCTAGCAGGCTCAGACCATATCAACATTTTCATAATGACGCATCCGACCAGTACGGCTTATATCGAAGTTAGGGGAATCCAAGGCTGTGCAGACAATGGACGACAGCGATGATGTTTCAGTCAAAAAGATGGCTGAGTTACTTCGACGTGGTGCAACAATGCTTGCAGAATCGTGTCCACAGTGTGGATCCCCCCTCTTTAAGGTGGGAGATGATATCTACTGTGCAAAATGCGATAGGCGTATCGTCTATGCTAAGTCAAGTGATGCCGTCGAAGCACAGGCAGTGAAGACACTAATACCCGAGCTCAGAGTGACACTGATAGCGAAACTAAAGGCACTGAATGAGCTAGTGGGGTCAGAAAACGACATAGAGGCTCTGACCAGAATTGCCAATCTGATGGTATTACTCCTACAATCGCTTCATCACTTAGAGAGTATGAAGGAGTGAAATCAGACCACTCCTACAATTCCATCCTGTTACGTTGGCTCAGAGCTATTTTACTCTGACGCCTTTTCAGCAGTACCACCACGCCTGAGGCGAGCTCTTCGAGTCTTTACTTCCTCTGGTCCCTTGAGCACCTTACTCTTACGAATCTCACATTCTCGGATTGGGATGATCTTCTTCACATCATCATATACCTCGCCCGCAAGGTCTCCCAGAATCACCTTGGTCACGAGTTCATCAAAAGTGTGTTTCTTTGCGTGAGCTCTGATGACTTTCTCTATTGCCTTTCTCGCTGAATGTTCCTGACTCGTCTTTGAACGAGTCATTGTGAACACAATCACAGAAACACGCATTAGATAGTCGTCCTTTGTCAGAATAGGCCCAATCCAGTCGATTCTTGAAGTGCCTCTTCTCACAAGTCCTCGTAGATAGTCAGAGCTCCACTCGTGCCCATAGAAGCTGGTCTTGGCCTGCTGACCTGTGACCTCGAGGATCTTGAATCGGAGTCTGACGTGAATCTTGTCAAAGTCTCCAGTCAGGTCATAGAGTGTGGGTTCAACAGTACGTCCAATCAGCTTTTCCGGTGTTTCACTTGGAGTTGTGCCTATCTCCTTGTTCTCGAAAATGTCTGGAGTTATGATCTGGTACCATATTTTCTCTCTCCATTTGTCTCGAGTTCTTGCCGCTGACTGTTTTGTTTTTGAGGACATCTGACTATCACACTCGCACTGGACACATATTGATGAGTCCAGAGAATCGCGAAATGGCCCATGGCCTGACCATTGGGATGGCGCCGACATCCAACGAGTCGAATAAAAACGTTGCCTTGAGGATGAATTTGACGCTTCCAATTTTGTCAATCAGGAATCATGTCACAACGTTTTTCTGACCTGTTCTTAGTTGCCACAACATTCAAGGTTCTGACCAGAAACTAGATATGACTATCCTTCATCATCTCGGCTGAGATGCATGATATGGACGCAGTTGCATGTTCGCGTTGTGGGTACGCCAATGTTGCCCTTGTCCGCAAAGAGCCATTAGTGAGCGGCAAATATCGAAAGAAGTACCACTGCCCACGTTGTAGCAATACGTGGGAAACCATTGACAAGTAGAGCCGCTTATACAAAACGGTTAAAATGAATCCACTCTTCACTCTGCCTCAGCGCGGAGGTTGCCAAGCATGGTCAACGGCGTAGGACTTAGGCTCCTATTCAGTAGTGATTCGCGAGTTCAAATCTCGCCCTCCGCACCATCTTCTCTTTTCCCAGTATACTCGGCAAGGCTATGGACCTCTGAATCATGTGTATAAGTTCTATACCACTGTTCTCTCTGCGAGTGAATCTCGTCCTAGGCCAAGAATATGAATTAGAAGAGATGGCGCCGGGGACGGGACTTGAACCCGCGCGTGCGAACACAGCGGTTTTCGAGACCGCCTCCATAGCCACTAGGAGACCCCGGCTCACAAGTACTTCTGCAACTCAGTTCAGGCTGCTATTGATTTAACCATTACTGGAGTTCTTTAAGAGCTTGCGACATTGCGCCTTTTGCCAGGCTGGCCAGCCTATCCACAGTAGATTGTTTTTTCGCTCCCATGTAGACTCTCGCCTTTGGTTCTGTTCCAGACACCCGAACAAGAATATAGGATCCATCAGTACAATCAATACGTACTCCGTCAACCTCGAGAATCTTGTCTATTCCGCTCATCTGTGGTATCAGTAGTTCCTTTACTCTGGGCAAGAATGCTTGCTTGACCTTGTCCGGACAGGGGACTTGGTCCCTGAGTACGGGATATTTCGGAACGCTCTCCATCAGTTTCATGCAGCTACTATCACCATATTCGTCCATCAATTGTGCGAATCTAGCCGCTCCGAGAATACCGTCCATCCATCCCCCGATAGCAGTGAAGATTGGCTTCCAAGGCTCTGATGCGAAGACAACGTCTTTTCCCTTGTCTGAAGCCAAGAACTCCTGAAGCGATCCCAATGGCATACGCGTCACCTGTCCGCCAGCTGCTGTGACAAGCTCATCAATGACACTGGAGGTGTCAATGGACGTGACGACAATCCCGCCGTCAGCTCTCTCCACCTCATCTCTTGCGAAGAGAGCGATGACACGATTCTGGTCGATGAATTCGCCCCGTTCATCAATCACTGCTAACCTGTCTCCATCCCCGTCGTGACACATCGTCACTGCAAAATCAGAATTTGCCGCCATCTTCATTGCATCACGAAGGTTCTCTGGTGATGGTTCTGCGGGTCTTCCTGGGAAGTGCCCGTCTTGATGAGAGTTCATAGTGGTCACAGAGAATCCCATATCTAAGAGCAGATATGGCGTGTAATCGGTAGCTGCACCATTTGCCAAGTCAAGCAGTACCTTGGTACCTTTACTCCCTGTGCCTCGTTTCAGTAAGAAGTCCTTGAGACGCTTCAGATACTGATCCCTGATCTCAAGGGGCTGTACCTTTCCACAACAGTCCCAGTCTGCAACGAGGTATCGCTTTTCAGCAACACAATTTTGTATGAATGACTCCTCAGTCCTGATGAACTCTCTCCCGCCCGTGAAGAACTTGAATCCGTTGTCTGTGGCTGGGTTATGACTTGCTGTCACGATGACCGATGCTGAAATGCCATTGATTTGACTGCAATATGCGACTGCTGGCATCGGTGCAATTCCCAAGTCCATCACATTTGTACCAGTAGATACAACACCAGCAACGAGTCCGTTTCTTAGCATCTCTCTAGAGGTTCGTGCATCTGTCCCGATTCCAACTGTTCCTCCTCCCTTCAAGAAGGTGCCAAGTGCTCTACCAAGATTCAGTGCCAGCTCAGCTGTTGTTTTCTCTGTGATTGAGCCACGTATTCCCGAAGTCCCGAACAGTTTGCCTGTCATGCGTATTCCTCTAGCTTTGTGGCAGTGCAAGGTCGACGATATCCTTTGCAGCCTCGCCTATTCTCAGCAAATTGTCAACAACATAGAGCTGAGTCTGTAATTGTCCATGCGGTGTTGTTATAATGTGTTGTTTCAATTTTGCAGTTTCAGAGATGAGCCACCGCTCTGTTTCAATCACCGAGATTACTTTCTTTGAACTGAACTTGAACAAGTTATTCACGGCATCAGAGAGCATCTCTCGCACACCTTTGACAACTGGTTCGAATTTCTGTACAAGTTTCTTATCAATCGGCTCTTCAGCCCTTTGAGCAACGTCTACTGCATAATCAGCTATTCGTTCAAGATATTGTGCCGCTAGCCTGTAATCAACAGCCTCAACTGGTGTGATTTTCATCATCTCACTCACTCTTGGATATTGGATTGCAGATCTCAGCTCTCTGACTATCAGGAAGAAGAGTCTGTCCACCTCCTCATCACGTTGAATAACATCCTCAGCTCCCTCCTTTGATCCCTCGAAATAAGCTCTTAGAGAGTCTTCAATCATCCTCGACGCTATCAAGTTCATGCGCTTCATTGCAGTGCCTACAGGTAGAGTTGCAGGGTCGATTAGGCATCTTAGTACTATCTGGTAGTCATCCTCCTCCGTCACCTCTAGTGCAACGAATCTCTTGATGACATTCTTCAGCTCATCTCTCTGGGCGTTTGTAATTGGTTCTTTACTCACAATTCGAATTTCATCGAAACCAAGCAAGTATCTACTAGTTATCTCCCAACGCAGGTCATGTTCAATCTGTGTCGTTGTTGATCGTGTTTCTCCCGCCTTTGGAAGTCGAGGATCAACGATGAGACATCCATCATCACGTTCAATCAGAACAACTGGGTCGCCTTTGCTGAGGCGCTGGCTATCCACCCATTGCTTGGGCAGAATCACAAGAAACGAGCTGCCGGTTTTTCCCCCGGTCTGTTGGAGCTTTCTGATGTATACCATTAGTATCACCTGCTGGTGATGGTAAGCACAAACTGAGATGTGAAAGGCGCGCTTATTACACTTCCCGCAGGTTCGTAGGGAGGCAGACGTTTAAAACAGGAATTCATCATTTCACCATTGGTGGCTACTTGATATCCACAGAACGTCATAGTGTCTTAGCAATTCTCATTAAATCTGGATTTCAGATAACACCAGATGCTCTAGACTATATACTGACTTTCAGGGCCCCTGTACAGATTGTCGAGTCTATCATTTCAACCAAGATGCAGAGTGAGAGTCCCTCTGTTCTCACGAAGGATCTTGTCCAGTCAATGGTTGAGGAGCAGCAGGTCATTACTTCCTCCAAAGAGAAGACATCAGAGGATTATCATGCGACCACCACTTCTCTTGACACTATTGAGAATCTGAGTAGCGACTCAACTTGGCAATACAAAATAGAGAAGAGCCCGCTCGAGCAAATGGTTGGTTCTGAGGGCATTATTGATGATTTTCTTGAATTGTTTAGAGACCGCTTCATCAGAATCAAGAAGATCTACATGGGCCGCATGGATACGCAAAATGCAGTGTCTCCAGATGTTGCCAAGATGCAGAAGAGCTCGATACCACGAAGAATTGCTATGAATGCCGAAGGCGAAAGGGCGAAACGCCCACCAAGTCAGATTGTGCTTGGAATCATCAAGAACAAGAGCATCTCAAAGCAACACAACATCATCATTGAGCTTGAAGGTCACGAGGACTCAATAATCTGTGTCATTCCCGCAGGTTTCAAAGGTCTGCAGGGTCAGAAGCTCTCTGAGAAGGCAAACTCACTGTTGCTAGACGAGGTCATCTGTATCTCGGGGCATGTTGACAACGATGAACGAATGATTGCCGATGATGTTCTCTTTCCTGATATCTCGACAGCCCGCCAAGTAGGTCGGGCAAAGAGAGAGGTCTACGCTGTATTCATTTCGGATCTACACTGTGGCAGTAAGGAATTTCTAGAGAATGAGTTTGATCGGTTCATAGATTGGATGAACGGACGTGATGTTGATTCCTCGGACAAGAATATGTTGAAGAGAATCAGGTATCTCTTTATTGCAGGAGACCTGGTTGATGGTATCAGCGTGTATCCCAACCAACGAGAGCACCTTCAGCTATCAAGTCTATACGATCAGTATGCCGCAGTCACTAGCAAACTGCAGAAACTTCCAAAGAGAATCAAGATCTTCTGTATTCCAGGTAACCATGATGCATGCAGACAAGCCCTTCCCAGGCCGCCAATCCTAAGGGCGTTCGCAGAACCGCTCTACAAGCTTGAGAATATGATAATGCTTGGTGATCCTAGCCAAATCCTTGTGGAGGGTGTAAACATCATGATGACCCACGGAGACAGTCTAGATGACCTTGTGACCGCACTTCCTGGAGCCTCCTATGCAGATCCTGCAACATCCATGATAGAGCTGCTGAAAAAGCGTCACCTAGCCCCGATCTATGGTGGCAAGACTGAACTAGCACCTTTGCATCGGGATTGGATGGTCATAGACACACCTCCCGATGTCGTCCACTTCGGTCATGCGCATCATAATGCCGTAGATAGCTACCGAGGCTTACAGATCATCAACTCAGGTACCTTTCAATCGCAGACCGACTTCATGCGTAAGCAAGGTGTGATACCCACACCAGGTATTGTGACATTCTTGAATCTACAGACCGGTGCTCCCGACTTCAGGTCTGTTATTTGACACGTCCTGAATCATCCTAAGATGTCCTTTGCTGCTTTGCTTAGTCTGATATCATCATCAAGAATGGCGCCTATCTGCTTCTTATTCACAGCCAGTTTGATTTTCTTTGTACGACCATAGCGGCCCTTGGAAATCACGGTTGTGTTGATGAGCCCGAGCATGTCCAATTCTGAGATTAGATCAGAAACGCGTCTCTGTGTCAATATATCAAGAGAGAGTGCCTTTGCCAGGTCTGAGTAGACATTGAAACACTCTCCAGTGACAATGTCATTATGTCCTTTGTCAGCGAGAGCGTATACAGCAAACAGTACTGCCTTTGATTGCATTGGGAGTGTCTTCACGGTTTCAGTTATTGTGTCCCGCTCGATCACTTTCTGGGCATCTCGTACATGCTCTTGACCAACTTTTGCATCTCCCCTTCGCTCAGCTAATTCGCCTGCAGTTCTCAGTAGATCGAGTGCACGTCGTGCATCTCCATGTTCTTGTGCAGCCAGTGCTCCAACAAGATTAATGACGCCCTCGTCTGCAACTGCTTCTCTATTGAATGCAATCTCCACACGCTGTTGTAGGATTCCTCTTAGCTCGACTGCATTATAGGGTGCGAAGATGACCTCTTCTTCGCCTAGCGAAGACAGTACCCTGGGGTCTAGCATCTCTTTGAAGGTCAGGTCATTGCTTATTCCTATAATGGAAATACGACTTCTCTCAAGTTCTCCATTCATACGAGTCAGTCCATATAGGATGTCGTTTCCTTGGCTGACATCCCGTTTTACAAGATAGTCCACCTCATCAAGTACGACAACCATGATGTTCTGCTCCGAATCAAGATGCCTCTTGAAGATAGACCTAATCTCATCAGTAGGTAATCCAGTAAAGGGAACATCAGATCCATCAGGCATTGTTGCGTTGACCGCGTCACAGAGTGTTCTCAGTACTCTGTAGTTCGTTCCAACTATTCGACAATTGACAAGTGCAGTCTGAGGAGGTCTGAGACCACTCTCTTTTGCCTTCTTAACTAGCAGATCCAAGACATACCGAGCAACAACGGTCTTGCCGGTGCCAGTCTTGCCATAGCAGAGAATGTTGGACGGTGGAGCCCCTCGTAATGCTGGCCCGAGAATGGAACCTATCTTGTTCATCTGATCATCCCTGTAGGAAAGGCTCTCAGGCACATATGTTGCTCGTAGCGCAGTTCTATCCCTGAAGATGTCCTGTCCCTGCAGGAATTTGTCAAATAGTTTATCGAGAGGTTTCTCCATCTCAAGCAGCTCCTAGTCGTAATCCGGGGTGTGAGAATCACAGTATGTTCTTAAACACTTCCATAAGAAGTTGAGGTAAGTTCCACTGGATTGCTATTGGAACCTATGGAGCATATGGAACAGATAAGAGTGGGTATTACCAAATCCATACCAATAACGCTATCCATCGGTTCATGCTGGTATGTTTGGCAATGCACACATTCTGGTGAGTATCACTTGCGTCTTAAGGATCTAGAGATTGCACTCGAGTCCATATCGTGTGTTGGCGAATATGATGTTGCACTAGAGCAATACCCCACCCCGGCTCGAATTGCCTCTGCAATCCTCTTTGCAGCTCAGATGGAACATGGTGACATAACGGACAAGACAGTATGCGATCTGGGGTGCGGAAACGGCATATTTGCTCTTGGAGCCGCCCTTCTCAATGCTGATAGAGTAATCGGAGTTGATGTACAAAGCAAAGCCTTAAAGGCGTCACAAATGAACTCACGAATGCTCGGGATAGAAGACACTGTAGACTGGGTACTAGGGGATGTTTCCTCTTTTCAGCTACGTTGTCTTGTCGACACTGTGGTCAGTAATCCTCCGTTTGGTGTAAAGAAAAGAGGTGCTGACCTGAGGTTCCTCCAAAAGGCAATCTCAATTGCCGATGTGTCCTATAGCATTCACCTTGCTGGTGACAAGAACAGAGTCTTCCTAAAAAACGAAGTCGAGAAGCTTGGTGCAAGTGTGACACAAATCGAAACATTCCAATTTCCAATCGGTAAATTGTTCGATTATCATAGGAAAAGCGTGCATATGATTAATGTAGATCTCTATCGTATATGTTCAAAAGAGTGTGAACCGAATGGCCGATGTTAAGAGCGGTGATATTGTAGTACCCGGAGACCAGCTATGTGTGATTGAAGAGCTGAGCCCCAGTTATGGCACCTATGAACAGGATGGCATCGTCTATGCTGCTGCGCCAGGTGCAGTATCCATGGACCTCAAGGAGCGAGTCATCAAGGTTCTCCAAACAGATGGGAAGATGAAGTTGGCGCTCCCTGTCAAGGGCGACATTCTGATGGGTGAAGTCATCAATGCCTATGAGCAACGGGCAGAGATTGCCATTGTGCGCAGGAACGGTAAGGACTTTCACAGTGGCCTAATAGGTGAGATTCATATCAGCAACGTCACTCGTCGTTTCGTGAAGAGTATGCATGATGTACTGAGGGTGAGCGACATCGTACGTGCTGTATCATTGAACACACATGAGATACCCACAATTCTGAGCGTAGTCGGGCCAGAACTAGGAGTAGTCTTCTCTAGATGTTCCAGATGTGGCAACCCCTTGACCCTTACAACACTCAATAATCTGTTCTGCCTGAGGTGTGAGAACAGAGAAACACGAGAAGTCGCTAATGACTATGGCCAGAACTATGGGCTTGAAGCAAGACCTGATCTAGCACCCCGACAAAGGTCCTATGACAATCGAGACTATGACCGAGGTGACCGTCGTGGTGGCAGGCGCTTTGAAGGCGGCCGTCGTGAAAGGGATGGAGACAGACGTTTTAGTGACAGGAGACCGGAGAGGCCTAGCCGAAGAGAAAGTGACAGCAGGAGGCGCCGTGATTGAAACCAAGAACAATAGAGAATACAAAGTTTGAGATGATCTTTGAAATTGGCGGAGAAGGGCATTCATTTCCTAATCTGCTACGTAAGACCCTTCTCGAAGAACCAGCTGTAGAGTTCGCAGGCTACAATATAGAACATCCATTACTAGCTAGTCCGGTTGTCACTCTAAGGACACAACGGCGTCAGGCAAATGTCGTCCTTCGCGAGGCTCTTGAGAAGATGCTTGCTCGCACAGAGGAATTTCGAAAGAAGTTCAATCAGGCAATGTCTGATCATAGTACTGAATAGAGATCAATCAGCCATACAGGTGAGTCCCAAATGTGGGAATCCTTCGTTCAGCATACGAGCATCGAGCAAATCGTGAATGATAAGGGACTTGCAAAAGTGGGCGACAATCTAGTGAACCTGTGTTATTCACTGGCCAAGTCCTTAGTGCTTGGGCACACGACTGGTGAGAAAGTTCGAGACAGTATACTTGCACGTGCAATACGTGGAACATCAGTATATCAGCACATGAACAGGCGAAGCGATGTTGGAAGAGCTGCGGATGCTTACGAAGCCATCATGGCATACCTGTGGATGACTAATAAGACGACAATCTTTGCTATGGTTGAATCCCTTGCGAGTTTCCTTGATATCGATAGCAGCACCAGTCGAGTAAAAGAAGGTGAGCGTGCTGCCATCTCCTTCCAGCATCTCTTGGAACAGAACATCGCACATCTTCCATAGTGCAATCACACTCACCAATGACCCAGTCAAAACGCTTAATTGACAACTGCATACAGCCGCTCTGAAGTGGTGTGCAGTACCATGGAGTTCTGTGACAAATGCGGTGCCATGATGGTAGTCTTTACGCAAGATGATGGTAGTAAGGTCCTGAGATGTCGAAGTTGTCAACACACCAAGAAAATCAAGGGTGAGATGAGAGTATCTCAGAACATTGAGAGGAGTCCGCATGACAAGATCGTTGTTGTTGAGGATGACTCCATTCCTATGCCTGTCACAAAAGCCATTTGCCCTAAGTGCGGTAACACCGATGCATACTACTGGACACTGCAGACACGCCGTGGTGATGAGGGTGCAACTGAGTTCTATAGGTGCACCAGCTGCAAACATACATGGCGCTACTATGGTGGATAAACAACCACCGCAAGAAGTAACACATTTATAGCCTCGCTTATGGTTCAGTCAGAGGATAGTTGGTAGTCCCCACTGCCTAGGACAATGAATAGGGCGCTTGTGACTTGACAGAGGAGAAGAAGTTCATCCGAAAGAAACCATCACGACTCACAACTATTCGTGAGATTTCCCACTCATCTCGTGGACCTGTCAGAGTACTGGGAATTGTTGTCGATTCCAGCCCTGGTTCAGCCCTTGTACAGGACCTCTATGATGAGGATGTCAAAAAAGCAGGAAGTATATGGGTCAGCGTAGAGGGAACTTTTGAGCTTAAGAAGAAGTATCTCATCATTGGTGAATTGACCGAGAAGACTGATGGTCAAAGCAAAATACCATGGTTGAATGCGACACTTGTGCATGATATAGATGCGCTCGATATTGCTCTGTATAAGGAAGTTTTAGACTTTGAGGGGAAGGTAACCAAAACAATGAGTTGATGGAGGAATCATGATGTTTCATGCAACACTTGATAGCACAAAGATATGGAAACAGATTGTAGACGCGCTTGCTACACTACTCACTGAGATTCATTTTATTGTATCTGAAGGTGGACTCACGTTGACGCAGTATGACTCTTCCAGAGCTGCTATGGTCTATCTCTTTCTACCAAACAGTGTCTTCCAGGAGTATGTCTGCACTGGGGAGTACAATATTTGTCTTGGCGTTGATGAGCTTGTGAAAGTGAGCAGACGCATGGCTGGAGATGACCGGTTGGAGTTTGATCTGGACGAAAACGAGAAACGCCTCAAGATTCGAATGATTGGCCAGGTTGAGCGAACCTTCAGACTCCAACTCCTTACGCCACCGGAGGAACGAATCCAAAGCCTGAATCCTGGCTTTGAGGTTCGCGCAGAGCTGCTCTCAGACAGTTTTAAGCAGGCTGTGAGGGACATAGGGGTGGTTTCAAACCACCTGCGTGTGACAGCAACAAGTGACTCATTGACGTTTACTGGGGCAGGCGATACTGGAGAAGCTGAGGTTCTTCTCAAGTTGGGTGATAACTCACCACTCCATCGCCTAAGTGTCAACGACAGAGCATCATCGACGTATGCACTCAGTTACCTGACCGAAATAAGTAAGGCCATCTCTAGTGATAGTCTGACTCTGCAGATGACAGAGGACAAACCTCTCGTACTTGAGTTTGCTATTGCGGAGAATGGAGAGATGCGGTTCCTTCTTGCTCCACGAGTCGAACGGAGATGATAGACCCGGTTTTCGATAATATACTGGCACCAGTTTCTTCCGAGAAGTACATTTTAATGGCTATGGATACTGCTAATATCTGACGAAACGAGGTCTAGTCAAAGGTCTCTCATGCAACTGGAGGAAAAGAATGTGTTCCACGCAACCTTGGACAGTACGAAAACCTGGAAGCAGATAGTTGATGTCTTAGCGACTCTTCTCACTGAGGCACATCTTCGAGTTTCTGAGTCCGGAATGACGCTACGCCAGCTAGACTCATCCAAAGCAGCAATGGTCGATCTGAATCTCCCATCTGCTGTCTTTCAGGAGTATGCATGTAAGGGAGAACATGACATCTGCTTGGGGATTGATGAGCTTACCAGAGTGAGCAAGCGAATGGGCGGAGATGAACGCCTAGAGTTCAATCTCAATGAGAATCGACTAGAGATTAAGATGATTGGTCAGGCAGAACGAGAGTTCAGGCTTCAACTTCTCACTCCTCCAGACAGTCAGACCAACAAACCAAGTATGACTTTTGAAGTCAAGGCTGAAATGTACGCTGATGCATTCAAACAGGCAATCAAGGACATAGGCGTGGTTTCAAGCCATGTGAAAATTCTCGCCGAGAAGAACATGCTCACCTTCTCGGGAGAGGGTGATACTGGTGAGGCACGAGTCACTCTTTCAACTGAGGGCGAAGATCCAGCTCTCTTTCAATTGAAGGTCGGAAGTGGGCAAACTGCTGCCATGTACGCGCTTAATTATCTCTCTGAGATATCAAAAGCTATTCCAAGTGATAGCATAGTCCTCCAGCTCACTGCGAACAAGCCAATGATGCTGGAGTTCACAATAGCCGAGGCTGGCAGTATCAGCTTCATCTTAGCACCACGTGTTGAACGTAGATAGACTTACCTGCCTATCCCACTACAGGACGTGAGTCACCTACGAAAAACACCAACCCGTCCACATTTCATTGGCTCTCATAGCAGAAACATAAAAGTCCACAAGGGGAATGGTCTTCTCCGATGTCAAAAAGCACTCATGGAATGACAACAACAATCATGAAGCTAAGGCTTCTTTTCCACGAGTATTACTTAGAGGGCCCTCAATCCTTAGACGTACCAGAGCGAATCAACGCTCGAGAGTTTGCTCTGCAGACTTGGGAGCATAACTGGCACTGCATGGAACGAAGAAGTAAAGATGACTCGGGCAAAGAAACCCGAATCGGCTGCGGGAAATCAGGAAAGTCTTTCCAGCCTCTGAAGGAGTGTCCGAACTGCGGATCGGGAGAGGTCAAATCCACCAGTTGGATTCGGCATGTTGGTTACCGCTCTCAAGATGAGCTCCTGGCAGGTCTGACCAACTCCGCGCCTCAGAGTGTGTACCATTCTGCAGCATTCTATGGAGTTCCAATTGCAACACACATGCATGAAAAGGAGTGGCAGGGCGCGGAGCTAGTCTTCGATATAGACGCAGACCACTTGGACCTGAAATGTGCAAATGACCATGATGCTTGGCGGTGCAATAACGTTGACTGCCATAAGACAGGAACTGGAGCTGCACCGGAAACGTGCCCGGTCTGCGGAAACAGCAGTTTCAATACGAGGAAATGGATTTGCGATAAATGCCTCAATGAAGCACGAAGGTATACCAAAAAGCTCTATGACGACTTCTTGGTTGGGGACTTCGGATTTGACCCAGGGAAAATCCAGCTCAATTACAGTGGACATAGAGGCTACCACGTGCGAGTTCGTGATTCTCAAGTATATGCATTGGACTCCAATGCGCGCGTAGAGATAGTCCACTATGTAATGGGCCTCGGATTCAAAAACGATAAGGCCAAGGCCATAGTCACTGAGCATAACGTTGAATTGATACCAGGCCGTGATGTCCCTGGCTGGACTGGACGGGTTGCTGATGCTATGATTGAGTTCATCCAAACCATTGACGCTTACTCGGGTACAGAGAAATGGGTCTCTGCCCTGAAGGATCATAGGGTTGATGCAGTGGATGGCCTTAAACGAGGTAGACCAGTTCTGAGCAAGAACGTGAAGGGAGTTGGTGTCAAGTATTGGCAGGAGATTGCAGAGAAGGCGGTTGAGCGCTATGGTAGTAAGATCGACAGACCAGTCACTCATGATATTCATAGAGTCATTCGTCTCATTGGGAGTCTAAATGGAAAGACTGGCTTGGTCGCATCTTTACTCACACGCGACAAACTTGACGATTTTGATCCATTCAGCGAATCAATTGCTTTCAATCAGGGCACCATGAAGGTCGTGTTTCATAAAGGGTCACGTGTTCCCTCGTTCAAGATTGCCAGCGAAGTCTACGGTCCATTCACAGAGGAAGAACCCGTGGAGTTGCCCATGGCTGCAGCAGTGTTTGTACTCTGTAAGGGGGTTGCATCGATTGAGTGATATGAATTACAACGGTATCAAGAGCGCTTGGGAAGATGAAACAGAGAAGGAAGCGCTCCAAGATCTGGCGGATCTTCGACTCAGCAAGATGATTCAATATCTCTCTAGTGTCCGTCTATCACTAGCAGCAACCAGTGCCGATGAACCCCTTCAAGCGGACATACTGACCCAAGAGGCACTGAATCTAGAGTTTATGCTCGAAGATCTACTGGCACTTCGTAGAGATAAGATTGTGAAATCGGCACTTGCCGGACGGCGTCCGACAGGCGATATGACCCTTACTGAGGAAGAGCTCTATAATAGGGCTCAGCGTGCATTTGATGGTCATTCAGAGTTCATGAAGGAATCGCTCACAGGATTGGTTTCATCTCAACCAAAGGCCAGGTCGAAAAAGGACAAGGAAGACAGGGAGGGAACCGAGGCAGTTTCAGTCAAGGCGCCTGACGAGATGGACTATGTTGTCGTGAGATTTCTCCGACCCATTGATGATGCTTTCATGGGACTTGATGAACTGACGTATGGCCCATTCAAGAAAGAAGATGTTGCTACAATACCTACTGCGAATGCGAGAATCTGGTTACGTGATGGCACTGCTGCCCGTGTAGTGCTTGAGGATGGTGTCATAGCAGATGAAAAATGAGCAGGCCATTGATGAACTGAACGGCCTCCTCCAATTCTTGAATGAGCAACTGGATGAGATTAAGTCTCTCCATAAGAAATTCCTAGTTGCTCTTACAGGAGTTCTCAGACTAGCAAACGATGATGGCTCTTTATTGACAAAGCTCCACGGCGAACCAGAGAACCTTAGGTCCTACCTGATTCAGATGGCCATGAAAATATCTGATACAACTACGCAATCATATGGGATTATTAGACAAAGAATCGAAACCATCATCGACTCAGCGCTCACAGACAGAAAGTCCTAAGAGCCAATGAGTTCAGACACAATTCATGCTCAGTCACCGAACACTCTTTCTGGTTATTGGATTCATCTGCATTGTACTTACCATAATCGGCGGTCTGATGTACCCTATGAATACAATGAGCATCTTCGAGATCAGTGCCTATGTCTTGACCGTGTCCCTTGGTATAGTCGGTCTGCTGTTTCTCCTTCACCAAAGAGGCTTTGATGAATCCCTTTGAATTGACTCTGCAGCCACTGTGTCATGTCTATAAACTTTTAATACAGGCTTCGAATGCGCACTGTAACTGGCGAAGTGATTCGTCGCATGCATGTGGTGTACACCATGGCTGAAACTGAAGAACGGACTGGTCCTCCTGTCACACTAATCGACCCCATTGATATGTCGAAACTGGACACAAAGTTTCGAGAGGAAATCAAAAGCATGCCAAATGGCGAGGAACTGTCGGCCTGTTTTGCGTGTTCGACTTGCACTGCTGCATGTCCAATTGCGAACATATGGAAATACAAGCCACATCAATTGATCCGAATGATGCTTCTTGGGATGCGCGAAGAGGTTCTCATGTCCAATGAGATATGGCTCTGTCTGACATGTTACCAATGCCAAGAACGGTGCCCTCAGAAGGTCCGTGTGACTGACATCTTCTTCGATTGCAAGAACTTAGCTGCGGAACAAGGTAAGGTCCCGCCGAAGGTTGTCGCACTTGCCAAGGAACTGCTTACTAAGGGCCAACTGTACTCAGTGACTGCAGACTGGGAACGAGAAGACATGGGTCTAGAACCTGCGGTTCCGGGTCTCTCAGTCGAAGCTGTGAAGACTATCCTCGGGGGTACTCGAATTAGGAAGCTTGCGGGTGGTGAGCAATAAGATGCCCGTTTACAATCTTTACATCGGCTGCAGTGTCCCCGTGAACTATCCGAATTATGAGGCTGCCATGCATAAAGTAGCTCAGGCTTTCGATATGGAACTTCTGTATATGGATGGAGTAGCGTGCTGTGGAAGTCCAAATCTGAGAGCTATCGACCACCTGGGCTGGGTAACAGTCAATGCAAGGACCCTTGCAATTGCTGATAAGAATGGTCATGATATTGTCACCCCCTGCAATGGCTGCTTTGGGTCCCTAAAGGAGGTCTATCACCTTCTCAAGCATGATGACAAGCTCAGAAACAAGATTAACCAAGGCCTGAAGAAGGAAGGCCTTGAATTCAAGGGAACAACAACACCGCGTCATTTCGTTGAAGCGCTCTATAATGATATTGGAATTGATGAAATCCGGAAGAAGATCACGAAGCCGCTGGATGGAGTAGGAATAGCGATACATTATGGATGCCATCTTCTTCGTCCTGTGGATGTCACTGAGTTCAAGCCCGAATATCTTCAAGAACTCGTTGAAGTCACAGGCGCAACAGTAGTAGAGTATCCATTATGGAAGCAGTGCTGCGGAGCCACCGTGCTACCAGTAGACGAATCTCTAGGAATACGGCTTGCTCGCGACAAGCTGAAATCCATGAAAGAGGCCGGCGCTGTCTTTGCGACCGTGGTATGTCCTGCGTGTGGCAATCAATTGGACCTACAACAGCTTGGCCTCAAGGAATCATATGGAGAGGAGTACAGTCTCCCTGTGTTGCTCTATCCCCAGATACTGGGGTTGGCAATTGGACTTGATGAAGAAGCAGTTGGTCTCAGCATGAATAGGGTTCCTGCTAATCCAATTCTGGACCATCTAGGTAGCTGAGGTGTGATTCATTATGTCCAACCCAGTTCTCATAATTGGTGCTGGTGTTGCAGGGATGACAGCAGCAATCGAGCTAGCAGACTCAGGAATCAAGACAGTACTTGTCGAAGAACTCTCTACAACTGGTGGAAATGCCCTCGACTTGTACAAGGCCTTCCCCACTGATGATTGTTTCTATTGCTTTGAAGGAAATCGTTGGCGTCCTGGAATCCGAAAGTGTTTCTACAGAAGTGCATTGGTAGATCAGCCAAACATCGATTTGAAGATGAACAGTCGGGTGGAAGAGATATCCGGCAATCCAAGCAGTTTTAGCATAGCACTTGCCATTGGGCCACAGTACATTGATCCGATGAGATGCATCTTGTGTGGCCTCTGCCTTGAGAAATCCAAATCCTTCAGTTTCATATCACCGCAGTGCCAACCACAGGCTGTCATCTACAAGCCTGATTTAAGAGACGAAGGCACTCAGATCGCTGCCAAAGAATGCCCCACACAGGCGATCAATCTCGATGCAGAGCCCTCCAAGGAAACAATCACAGTCTCTGATATCATTATAGCCACAGGGTTTCACGAGATGAAACCATCAGAAATTGATGAGTATGGCTATGGCACACACCCCAACATAATCACACAGCTTGAGTTGGCCAAGATCTTGGACCCGAACGGTCCTTCTGGAGGCGTGCTTCTACGCCCATCGGACGGGGCCCCGGCTAGACGAGTGATGATGATTCAATGTGTAGGTAGTAGAGATGAAAACTACTATCCATACTGCTCGAAGATATGCTGCATATTTGCTCTGAAACATGCTAATATTCTGACCCGAGAGCGCGAGAATGTACAAGTCAGCGTGGTCTACATGGATATACGAACCTATGACAGATATGAGAGGTACTATCGTGAGACCAGGCAGTCGGGCGTAGAATACATAAGAGGACGAGTAACGCGCGTTAATCCCAAAGAAGATGGTAGTCTCGCTGTAGTGGTGTACGATTCTCTCTTGAATGCATATCTCCGGTTCTCAGTAGACTTGTTTGTACTGTCCTCTGCATTAGAGCCCTCTGCAGGAAGTGGACACATCATAGAGACTCTCAGACTGAAGTCTGCTAGCGGATTCATCGGCCCGCTATCTGCTGATGATCCGGTTGTTGTCGGAAATCATATATTTGCCTGTGGCACTGCACTTGGTCCCGCTGAGGTCCCTGAGAGCGTCACGCAAGCACGAGCTGTTGTTTCCAAGATATTGCAGAGCAGGAAGTGATGCCAAGATGAACAATGACAACAAATCAGCAGTCCTCCTATGCACCTGCGGAAAGCAACTACAGCTCTCGTTTGGCTTCCTGCAATCTGAGATTGAGAAGATTGACTCAGCTGTTTCGACCACGGTACACGACCAAGCATGTCAAGAGGAAGGCCTGACCAAGATTGCCGGGCTCTTAAAGGCAAATGGAGGCCGTCTTGTAATTGCAGCATGCACCAGCCAGAAGATTCAGCCCCGCATCAACAGATATCTCAGGCAACAGGGGATTGATGGATCCCAGATTCAATATGTCAATATTCGAGAGCATTCCGCTTGGGTACACCGCGATGTTACGAAAGCAAGCAAGAAGTCTCTCGACATGATTCGTGGAACGCTTGCGAGGTCAAAGAGCTCAGTACCTCTCCTAATAGAGAGCAAAGAAGTCAGTAGACATGTGACAGTGATAGGTGGTGGAATTGCTGGTATCGAGTCTGCATTAAGCCTCTCAAATCTTGGCTATGAAGTGGCCTTGCTTGAATGCAGCGATTGTCTTGGTGGTCATCTTCTACATCTTCCAATGGTTGCTCCCTCTGGTAAATCTGGCATGGAAGTCCTGAGCGGAAGGCTCGAAGCTATTGAGAGTAATACTAGCATCACTGTGATGACAAAAACCTCGGTCAAATATGTGACTGGGGAAATGGGTGACTTTACTGTAAAGTATGTCACAGAAGGCGATGATGAGAAGTCTATTAGGACCTCGGCTGTGGTCCTTGCAATGGGCTTCAAGGAATTTGAGCCAATTGGGATGAATGAGTACAGGTACGGGAGGAATCCCGATGTGATAACCCAGTTTCAGCTTTCCCGTATGCTCTCCGAGGGTGTTCTTGGCAGGCCATCTGATAACAGTCCCATCAAGGAGGTTGTTATGGTCCAGTGCGTAGGAAGCAGGTCCGAAGACTACAAACGTGACTGCAGCAAACTCTGCTGCACTTTTGCCATTGACAACTCCTTGGAACTCATGAAACGGATACCTGATGTCACTGTTCACATTGTATACATTGACATTCGAGTACCCTTTGAGAATGAGATGGTCTACAAGGAATCTCGTGATAAGGGAGTAGACTATATCCGCGGGCGGATTAGTATGGTCTGGGAGCATGATGGCAAGACCCATGTCAGAATCTATGACTCTCTGATGGACCAGTATCTAGAAGTTCCTGCTGACTTGCTTGTTCTCGCGACTGCAATACTTCCTCCTGATGGAGTTGTAGAGCTGTCTGAAACCCTTGGCTATGCAGTTGAAGATGATGGACATGTAAAGGAACTCTACGGTAAACTTAGACGCAACGAGACTCGTCGGCGTGGAGTTATTGCTGTCGGAGGAGTCACGCGCCCACAGTTTGTGTCTGAAGCCATCATAGATGCTCAAGCTGGAGCTCTCATGGTCCACAATGAGCTACACGGTGGAGCGATTGAATCAGTCGCACGTGGATCCGTTCTTGACGTTGATGACTGTGTTGGATGTAGTCTCTGTGCCCAACAGTGTCCTCGTGGAGTCCCACTCATGATTGAACAGACCGAAGCAGAAGAATCTGATGAAGAGCAAAAGATTCTCTTCAAGGCTGCACTTGATACTCTGAATTGCCATGCATGTGGGGTGTGTCAGAGCCTATGTCCATCTGGGGCCATTCAGCTTAATTTTCTCTCCAACGAACAATTGTGGTCCGAGATAGCTGCAGTACTTCAGGATGCAGGCCCAGAGGATCCGATTACGCTATGTTTCTATTGCGAAGAATGTTCGGTATCGACAATAGATATTGTTGGAACTAGGAGAATGGAATACCCTACTAATACACGCCTGATTCCAGTTCCCTGTGCCGGTCGTGTGAGTATCATAGACATTCTCAAGGCTTTCGAACATGGTACTAGCACGGTCATGATTGCAGCATGCGAGAAGGACCGTTGTCATATTGGGGGGACTGGCAATGAGATTGCTCAGGTACAAGTAGATGTTGCTCGAGACATTCTGAATGCCATTGGTTGGAGGGGAGAACGTGTAGACATGTTCAGAATGTTCAGCGCAGAACCTGAACGCTTTACCAAAGCTGTCAATGAGATGGTAAGGCGTGCCAAGGATTTGGGCCCTACGCCTGTCCATGAGGGAACTGCTGGCAAGTGGAAGGAGGTGAGCAAGTGAGTCAATCAACACCTGAGAAGGCTATTGCACCCAAGAGACAACGAATGTTGGACATGGTATTAGCACTAGGTGGCCTCAAAGAAGAGTCCACAATTCCCCTCAGCAAAGTCAAGGATGAACTTGAGAATCTAAAGGCAGAGCTTGCACCCCTGACTGACACAATCATATCCTTTCCCGATTCCTATTTTGAGAAATTCTTGGATACTGCAAAGAAGAGCAACATTGTTGCTGAGATAAGCGATCGAGGCATTCTGAAGGAGTCAATCTCGAATCTTGATCAGGCCCTGTCAAAAGGTGAATCTGTGCCACTAAAGGCGCTGAATAGAATACTTACAGACACACTCAGCAGAATGACTGAGGTAGAGGCGCGTCAAGACGTCAGTGTAGATGTCGATATGACTGCAACCACCTCGACCATATCGGGTCTGGTTTCTGAAATCGAGTCAATCACAGATGGTTTCGAGAAAGCCGCTGAAACAGAGGCTGAGTCTGCTAGGTCTGAATTGGTCGCGCTCGTCGAATATCTTGAAAGAGTCAAAGAAAAGGTCGAAACAGATCCTGACACAGCTCTAGATGAGCTTCAAAAGTTAGGGTCCCAGACTCGTTACGGTCCTGGACTAAGAGCAATAGCACAAGTAAAACGAGGGAAGCGAGAAGGTCGAATCGATGATGCACGGTTCAACAAGATAGTCAGAGAAAATATACTCACCGAGGTCAACCGTGGAATAATCCTGTTCATACTCAATAAGATGGGATCCAAGACAGTCGTACAGGCCGGGGAGCTCATGCAGACCTCTCCTCAGGCTATACAGAGCGCTCTTGTGACTATGATTCAGAGGGGAGAGGTTGAGATGGTCGGTCTTGATGGTGATGCTCCTGTCTTCTCAAGGGTGCTCACAGAAACACCCAGCTCAACACTCCTCATGAAAAGGATTGTTCAACAGGTTCGGGGGATGGTAAAATCATTAGAAGGCGAAACCGCTGAAACTATGAATGAGTTACTTGGCAAGTTACAAGTACTACTCAAACGCCTCCAGATACTTGGAGCCTACAACGAGACTCTCCTATCTGAGCGTATCAACAAGCTTCGAGAGACTGTTGATAGTGTCACCGAGGCAGTACTCGGCGCTCAGACTTCCGAGGATGCTGAGAATCTCAGGCTTCTCATATCTGCAGGACTTGAAGCGTTCGCCCGCTTTCGTCTTAAAATAGCCCTAGAAAAGGGTCCTGCCCTTGTTTCAGGTGGTAATGTCTATGGTGAAAAACTAGACTCTGAAGTCTACAAAACCATAATGGACACCTATCTTGATAATGAGCTTGAGAGAGGCACAATCTTGATTCTCATTCGGGAATTGGGAGCTCTCACAGCACATGATCTGGCAGAGAGGACGAATATTCCACCAGATAGAATACTCAGACATCTACTCAGAATGAAGCGCGATGAACTTCTCACAATTGCTGGTGAGAATCATGGGTATATTCTCTATGATGTTCCGAGGGCTCTTTCAGAGGCTGAGATCACAATACAGACTATAAGTAGTCTAGCTCTACAACTGTCTGAGGCCAAACAAGAGCTTCAGAGGATACTGAGCGATCTGAAAGCGTCCGATATCGGCAGACTTGCCAACTCATTAGAAGTCTTTTCAAAGTCACGTGACAAGCTCGCATCAGTCCGTGTTCATGGTGCTGCAATTGATGAATCCACCTTGAAAGATGTAGAGGATAAGATACGGTCTGCGGTTCTACTCACCTATCGGACACGTGCTAAGATTCCAAGCACCAGACCAAAGGTGACCCTTGAGGATCTATTGGATGTTGATGTGCCATCTGTTCTTGACGAGTACAGAAGCCTAATGGGTTATGCACCTCTTCTGGGGTTTGGAACAATAGAGTGGGAACAATCAAGGTGCCTCGGTTGCAGGTCATGTGAAATTGCCTGCCCAGAAGATGCGATTGAACTGAAGCCACGAATAGGGATACACCGATTCTTCGAGATATCCGATGATGCGCTCTCCCAATTGCCATCAAACCGGTCACTGTTCTATAGGACCATTCAGAATCTCGCTACGATAAAGCCAGTAGAAGAGATTCCCCTTGAAAAGGAAGTTCCAGGATTCGGCACAGTAGAGGTGGACCTCTGGCTATGCGTTGCTTGCCGTATGTGTGTAAGACGATGTCCAGGTCCTGAAGGTGGAGCATTGGAGCTGGAGCTGAAATGGAGCTTGCCAGAAATAGTGAAGCACATCACGTCAACTTCATAGCCCTGCAATTGATGCCTTAGATGCCATTTAGCAACTGACTTATACCACTCGGTGAGGAGTCAGGCGATGCATAATCCTCCGAGGGAACATAATGGTCGATTTCAACCTATCCAATGAACAGCTGGAGCTAAGGAACAAGGCGAGAGCGTTTGCACAGGAGTATATGATTCCGTATGCACACTACTATGACAAGACTGGGAAGTTTCCACGTCCCATAATCAAGAAGTGTTGGGACGAAGGGCTCATGAACCTTTCAATCCCAAGAGAGTATGGGGGACAGGGTCTAGGTTCAATCGAAGAATGCGTCACGGTAGAGGAAATGGCTGCCGGCTGCGCAGGGATGACAACAAGCATCTACGTTAACTCTCTAGGAGCTGAGCCGATTCTGGTGGCGGGCACTTCCGAACAGAAGGAGAAATACCTTCGACCACTCACTGAAGACCTCAAGTTCATCAGTTTCGCTTGTTCTGAACCAGGAATGGGTTCTGATGTCGCCGGGATTCAGACCCAGGTCAAACGAGAAGGCGACGTCTATGTCTTGAATGGATCCAAGTTCTGGATCACCAACGCTCCACAGGCAGACACCTTCACAGTCTTTGCTAGTCTTGATCCGAGTAAGAGACACAAAGCATTATGCGCGTTCATCGTTGATGCTACCACTCCGGGAGTGAAGACTGGCAGGCCAGTTGAGAAAATGGGTCATAGGGCCTCCACAACGTCAGCAGTGATGTTCAAAGATGCTAAGGTCCCTGTCGAAAACCTGTTGGGCGCCGAAGGAGAAGGATTCAAGATAGCGATGAAGACATTCGCAAAGACACGCCCCTCAATCGCTGCATTTGCTACTGGCCTTGCTCGATCAGCGATGGAATATGCTCGTGACTATGTGAGTAAGAGGGATGCCTTTGGCGAGAAACTCCACAACTTTGAGGCCATTCAGTTCAAGCTTGCTGAGATGTATATGAAGATTGAAGCAGCACGACTGCTCTACCTCAAGGCTGCTTGGACGGCGGATTTCGTTGGTGATTCTACTATTCCTGCAAGTGTTGCAAAGGCATTTGCTACAGATGCTGCAATGGAAATAGCCAGTGAAGTTGTCCAGATTCACGGGGGTTATGGATACATAGATCAGTACCCTGTGGAGAAGCTGTTTCGGGATGCAAAACTGTACCAAATCTATGAGGGAACGAGTGAGGTTCAACGATTGATACTCTCCCGTTATCTTCTCAGCGGATATGAACCTGCGATGGGCAAAATCCCACGTTGGTATAGCAATGAGCCGCCAGATTTGTAATGCTAGAGTCCAAACAGAATATGGTTTGGCGTCGTTCTCAACCTTCAAATCCGAGCGAATGACAACCTGCAAGAAGAGAGATGGAGATCCAGAAGATGCCAGAGCTACCAGATATCTATGTTCTCGCCGAGAGTATGAATTCCGCCTTGAAGGGCAAGACAGTCATAGGAGCACAAGTCAATCAGCCAAAATGCCTGAACATCTCAGCTAGCAGGTTCAAGAAATCAGTCCAGGGTAGGAGAATTGACAAAGTACGGCAACGTGGCAAATGGATCATTGCATCCTTGGATGGTGGGTGGACTCTTGCACTCAATCTTGGGATGGGTGGTGAGGTCCGTCTACATGGTTCCAATGAAACTCCGGACTCCAAGCGCGAACGTGTCGTTCTGAACCTGGATACTGGGGAACAAGTCTGGATTCACCATTGGTGGTTTGGTCATGTGCATCTTCTACAATCGACAGATATCACCAAGCACAGGCAGCTATCTGTCCTTGGGCCAGAGCCTCTTGATGATACATTCACAGTCGAGAGACTCTCCGAGATGTTGAAGAGCAAACGTGGGCGCATCAAGAGCTACCTTATCGACCAGAGTTTCATTGCTGGCCTAGGGAATGTCTACGTCCAAGATACTCTCTGGTATGCCAGACTCCATCCAAACCGTAGGGCAGACACATTAGTATCTGAAGATATCAAACGTCTACATACAGCAATTCAGCAGGTACTGAAACAGGGAATACATTATGGGGGTGGCCCTGGTGAACAAGATATCTGGGGCAATCCTGGAAAGTACTCAAAGCATCTTCAGGTTGGGTATCGAACTGGGAAACCTTGCCCTATATGCAATACAGCTGTAGAGGAATTAAGAGTCGGACCAACAACCAGCTATATCTGTCCGAAGTGCCAAGTGTAGAACGAAACACGATGTTGATTCGAAAGCTGAATGAAATCAAAAGAATAAATGCGCTTGATAACACACATATACGTGAGATTCTCAATCCCTTACATGATTCGCGTTCTCTCTTCCTTGGTTACAGCCTAGCTCATGCTGCACTGAAACCAAATCAGAGATCGCTTCAACACAGGTTTCACGAGGCCTCGGAGGTCTATCACATTCTGGGCGGTCGAGGAATGATGCATGTCGATGACGAGGCGGTTGACGTCTCGATTGGAGATACGATCTACATACCGCCAATGTCAGTGCAGTGGATCGAGAGCATGGGTCCTGATGACCTGGAGTTTCTCTGCATCGTGGATCCTGCATGGAAACCAGATGCTGAAGAACTGGCATAGGCCACTTTAAACTGGCTCGAGGCAGTGGAGCTCCAAGAGTGAAAGCCCAAGCGATATAGAATCCAGCTATAGCAACCTTGGTCGAAGCATACTGACCGCAGAGAGAGGGCTACACCTCTCTCATAGATCGGCTTGACAATTCTGACACTTCGAGAGACCCTGTTCGGTCTTTGCACCACAATATGGACAAACGACGAGGACCTTGACCACTTCACGCTCTCTCGTCGAAGTGCTACTCATGGTGGCTTCCGGCGTGGAACGGACGAATGTGTTGCCCTCGACTGTTCCATGAATCATACCTGATGCAATTGCAGAGTAGAGCGCGTTTTTCACCTTGTCCACGGGGAGTCTCGACATCTCGGAAAGTTCTTCCATGGTGATTCTTGTGTGACCGCGAGCAATCCCGACGACCCTTGTTGCAGTAGAGATCTCTGCTCTTCGTCGGAATGCAAGTATGAAGAACACCAGCGAAATGACAAAGATGGCTATTCCCACACCCCACATCGCTCCTTCACTCATGATCATAGTTGTGATGCCGCCAGCAAGCATCACCAAGCCCAGAAGTATGAATGTGCAGAACATGCAGTCGCCGCACTCTTTGTTTGATGACATAACGGATTTTGCCTCAGACTATGTTTTATGGCTGTAGAGTGATGTTAATCCACCTGATAGGGACAATGGATTTCATCGGGCCTCAGTAGCAAGACCATGCTTTAGTTCTCGGGAAAAGGCAACAACTGAGAAAAGGACCACTTTGGAACATGCCTCCAGAAGACATGAACATCGCAATCTGACCATTTGAAACTTCCATGGTTGGGAACAGAAAGTTGATGAGAAAAAGGGTCATACTATAAAGCGCTGAGTTGAGGGAAGACACGAATGGTTGCAGAGAACTCTAAAGCTGTTTTTGTGGCAATGACCATCATATTCAGTATCTCTGCCGCAGCTTTTCTGTCCTTGAGCGATTCGAGTAATCCAGTCGATACTGGAAACACCTCAGGCATTGCGACTCTCTCAATAATGGCCAACAGTACCGACCTGCTATATCCCGAGCTGGCCGAGGCAAGTTTCGTGTTTCTGGAGAGTGATACTTGGCGGGTTAACGCTAATTTCATGAATGACTCCGTCGATTGGTATGATAACCTTGAGATATATGATCTAGACTTTGTGGTCACTTCAGAAGAAGTGAAGTCTATAGACGATGCGCTCTATGAGGGACTGAACAAGACTTCTCCTTCTGAGATCTCTGCTATGACGTTGTTGGAACCAGGTCCACACATCTGGTACGACATAGAAATCACATACACTGATGGCTCATGGATATACATCACCACGTTTCAAACAGAAATTGGCCATATCATAACCAACAATGGCACGGGCACTTTTGATGGGAACCTCTTGAGCGGAACAGTCTTAGAGCCATTGTCTGCTCTTGATCGTCTTGTCTTAGCCATCTATACTATCTTCTCGAACCATCTGGGGTAGGACTGAAGTTTCTCTCAACATTGTCTTGGTCATTTCAGAGATACCACAGGTCAAAAGATATAACACCCTTCAAGATTCCCTCAAATCAATTCCAAGTGGTGCTTAGCTAATGCCTCCAAAGGACATGAACATCATCATATTTGGTTGCCAACAATGTATGTACGCTGCCTCCGACTTAGCAGGGACCATGAAGCTGCAGTACGATGCGTCGAGCAGGATCATCAGGATGCCGTGCACCGCAAGGCTCGACATCAACTTCCTTCTGAAGGCATTGCAGGAGGGTGCAGACGGAGTGCTTGTCGTCGGGTGTCATCCAGGAGACTGCGCATTCAAGACTGGAAATCTGGGGGCAGAGAGGCGGGTCCGTTTCACAAAGAAGCTGATCGAGCAGTTGGGCCTTGACGAGCGCCGCGTGAAGATGGTGTTCGTTTCTGCAGCAGAGGGCGACAAGTTTGCGGCCGAGGTCAACAAGTTCGCAGAGGAGATACGTGCGATAGGACCGAACCCAATCAGACTGTGATGGTAGAGGTAGCAAAAGGCTTATGTGTGCAAAATAATATAATGTACACGATATGGAATGGAAACCGTTACTGCTAGATTACCTGAAGACATGGTCAAGAAGCTGGAGCTCATCGCACGGGAAGAACAGATTGACAGGTCAGAGTTGATCAGAAGAGCACTTGATATTGGGATACAGCAGTTCCTCTTGGAACGAGCACTCAGAGCGTATAGAGAAAGGCGAGTATCCCTCTGGAAGGCCGCATCAATGGCTGGTATCCCCCTACGGGCCATGATGAGAGAGGCGGACAAGGGACAGATCCCCATAGCCTACGATGAAGAAGACCTGGAGCGTGATCTTGCATTTGTCAAGGGTCAGTAGAGTGGTGAGCAATGCAAGTCCTCTGATTCATCTCTCGATGGTTGGGTGTCTCAACTTGCTTGAGAGATTGTTTGGCAATGTCATAATTCCCGTTGAGGTACTCGAAGTATGCAGTGCAAAGGACACTCCTGATTCGATTGTGATATCGTCTGCAGTCGATAAGGGATGGATATTTACTAAGAATGTTGACAGCGGAGATACGGTCCTCTTGGCAAAAAGCTCTGGGATAGATATTGGCGAGGCCGCTGCAATACTACTCGCAAAACAGGAGAGAGCCTTGCTTCTTATTGATGATAAGATGGGAAGAAGTGCAGCTGAAATTCTAGGAGTCAAATGTCTGGGTACAGTTGGTGTGCTCCTCCAGGCCCTTTCTGACTCACTACTCAACTTCAACGAATTCGTAGGGATTCTGGATCGGATGATTGATTTAGGATTTCGATTGGACTCGAAAGTCTATAGACTGGCAATGCGAGTGGCTAAAGAACTCAAGAAGAATTAGCCTTTCGTGCAATGCATGTATGCCGCCTCTGACCTCGCAGGTACGATGAAGTTGCAGTATGACGCCACCAGCCCAATCATCAGGAGGCCATGTACCGCCAGACTGGACATCGATTTCCTCCTGAAAGCATTACAGGAGGGAGCAGACGGAGTGCTGGTTGTCGGGTGCTTAGGGAAATTGCGCATATATGATCGGGAATCTGAGGGACAATCGGCGTTTCAGGTTTGAAGGCAACCAGATTCAAATGAAAGAAGCGAAAATGGAATTCATGAATGTCACTGAGCATAATCTAATTAATACCGAGGTCAACAAATCCACTGAGAAAATTCGGGCGATTGGACCGAACCCAATCAGACTGTGATACGGGGCAAAAGTGTGGCCGAGAAGGACTCGAGTGCGAATTCAGTTTGGCTTTTGAAACGTAATTCCTTGGTCAGAAGACTCTTCCTTGGAATCTTTACAATAGGGTTTGCAGCAGGAGCATTACGGTTTCTTTTTCCATGGCAGGTACTGAATCTCGGTGGCACGGAATCTCTTATCTCATTAGGAGGCACTCTCTCTGCCATCGGACAGGTAGTGGGGCTTCTGTTATTGAGCAGGCTGTTTCGCGGCAAGAGAAGTTCGATGCTTGTGAGTGGGTTGCTTCTTGCAGCCTTCGCACTGGCAACAGCTCTTGCTCAGGACAGTGTTGTTCTAACGTCAGCGCGACTGTTTGAGGGAGCAGGTGCAGGGTTGCTTGCGCTCCTTATCATCAGGGTGTCCTGCGAATTCGAGTCTTGCCGGGGAGAAACCGTTGGAACGTTACTGTCAGCTTTGTTCCTAGGGTCAGCAATTGGCCAAGGTGTTGCAGGGATTGCAGTAGAGAATGTATCACTGGTTCTATCATTGTCACAGCTTGCTGCGATACAATCTCTCGGATTCATACTTTTTCTCCCATTTCTTCCCGTTCTTGGATTGATGTTACCAAAAATAGAAGATCCGCCTGCACCCACGACGAACGAAGGCCCCAAAGAACACAAGCACTTTCACTTCAGTCATCTTATCAGAGCCCTTCTCACAAAGAGAGTGGTGCTTCTTGCAGCAGTCTATTTCCTCTACGACTTCTCTCACGGCTTTTACACTCCGATACTCTCCATTCTAATCAATGACAACGGCGTTCCAATTGATCAAATAGGGTTAGGATATCTTACTGGCGACCTGGTCTGGGGAGGCACTCAGTTGTATGCCGGCCGCCTTGTAGATCGAATTGGTCACATTTGGCCTCTTGTCCTCAGCCTGCTTGCCAAGGGGACCATAGTGTTCTTCTATGCAGGAGTCTTCTCGTTCACATCACTTATTCCCCTGTTAGCTTTGGCTGGAGCATCTGAAGGCCTCTTGGAACCGGCGAGAAATGATGCGGCAATGGCCTATAGTCCGGCAAGCAGTCTGACTCATGATCACTCCCATTATTATCTAGTTCATAGCCCGGGCATGTCTTTCTCGCTTGCAAAACACGACCATGAACATATGCATCTCACCGGCTCAGATGAGGTCGTTTCTATATTACAGGCAGTTGGACTCCTCGGTTTTGCTATTGGAGCTAGTGGAGGAGCTTGGATGTTGCTAGAGAATTTGTCAATGTCATTCCTCACGGCAGTTGGGGGGGCAATTCTGATTCTAGCAGGAGCGCTCTCTGCAGGCTTCCAATTTGCAGGTAAAGCTGAACCACTGTAGACAGCATGTACCTTTCATTCTCTACATAATTGTTTTAGCAGACTCTCTGCATTCCAAGACATGTGGCGGTTATGATTGAAATCAGGCCTCTAGTGAAGTTGGATTTAACACGTCTTCATGAAATCGGTGCTGGCTATACATCATCTGCTGTATATCAGGTGGACAAGAGCGAGAACGATACACAGACTACTATCTCTCTGCATCTACAAGAACTTGAGAACCCATACAAGAAACACTGGCTGCCTGATGGGGTGATGGACGCCCGCTATGCCAAAGTGATTGGGCAGCGTTTCTCTCTGGGAGCGTACGATGGGAACGGAATGGTAGGAATTGCGATTGCTGAGAAACAGGTCTGGAACCGTACCCTCTGGATCTGGGAGTTTCATATTGATTCGGCCTATCAGAAACGAGGGATAGGCAGACAGTTGATGGATCAAATGGCACAAGACGGGAGAGCGGCTGGGTGTCGGGTGATGGTCTGTGAGACCCAGAACACCAACGTACCTGCAATCCGTTTCTACCGGGCGGTTGGGTTCGAAGTCGGTGCGGTCGACCTCTCATATTACTCAAACAAGGATACTACTGATTTCGAGGTCGCAGTGTTCATGAAGCGGTTCATCGAATAGACTCCTACTCTTTTGGAAGGACTAGTCCAGTTTCTTCTTCATATGATACGCACTGACCTTGAATCCTAGTTTCTCATAGAGGCGTCTTGCCTGCTTAGCCTTGACGGGGCAGGTCAACCCAATCATGTCGGTACCGGCTCGTTTGAAGACATCAATTAGGTTCTCTAAGAGGAGTGTACCAATTCCCTGCTCTCCATACTCTAGATTGACAACCAATAGTTCAATAGTGGCCACCTTTGAAACTCCCCAGTTCTCCAAGACCGCTCTTGGTATCTCCCGAAAATACCCGTAGACAACTCCTACCACTCTGTTGTCCTCTTCAGCAACAATACAGCCCTCGGGAAATGCATGGGTTATCTTCAGATCATCTTCGTTTATTGGCCCATCAAAGAAGGCACACTCGTTCGCCAACTTGATGACTGAATCTGTGTCTCTCTTCTCGAATTGGCGTATTTGCAGCTTGGTCACCCACTGATTCTGAAAGTGTAAGTCTATTGAACATAACGCAACCAGAGAAAGAGCTCTTGCTGGGGTCACATAGAAACACTATTAACAATAGTTAATGCATTAGAGGTGACCGACAATGATCATTACACCAACCATCATTTCACTTCGAGAAGGCCTTGAGGTAGCTCTGATACTTGTAATCATGCTATCCTACCTGAAGAAGACCAATCAATCTGATCTAAGAAGGTTTGTCATTAATGGAAGTGTATTCGCGGCAGTTGTAAGTCTTGGAGTCGCTATTGTAGTAGGCCTCTTCTGGGGTGTATTTGAAGGTGCAATGTTGAACATATTCGAGGGTATTGCCGTTCTCATTGCTGCTCTTCTTCTCACTACAATGATTCTCTGGATGTGGAAGGTCGGTTCGTCGGTGGCAAAGGATATTGAAACATCGATGGAGAGTAGTATCATCAGACAGAGTGGCATCGGGCTTGCACTCCTGAGTTTCTCGCTTGTTCTACGAGAAGGCGTAGAGATATCGTTATTCAGCATGGCACTTGTAATCCAGGAAGGCGATTTGAGCTACGTTGGTGTTGCTCTTGGCCTAGTACTCGCTGCAGGAATCGGTTTTGGAATTTACAAGGAATCGCTTAAGATCAGTATGAAGTCTCTTTTCAAATGGACCTCAGTCTTTCTTATCCTCTTTGCAGCTGGAATGATTGCATATGGCATTCACGAACTACAAGAAGCAGGTCTGCTACTGATTGGACCACTCGAAGCGTGGAATATCAATCCTCCACTACTGCCTGACGGAAGTTACCCTGTGTTACACGAAAATGGGGTAATAGGTGGACTTGCTAAGGCGTTGTTCGGATACAATGGCAATCCCTCTGCACTCGAAGTCGCCGCGTACCTCACATACATCACAATGGCCATTTCCTACTTCTGGAGAAAACGAAAGACTGTAGTATCGATAGGCCAGAGAGAATCCATGAAAGTAGCTCCTGCAAGCTGATGATACTTCGATATCAATCACTGCCACCTGCATCTGCCTATTACCATTAGTTCATATGAAGATAATTAACTCATGACAGGAGAAAAAAGAAAGAATCTGACTCAGCTCATTGATTCAGTATAGACTGAGTGAAATCCCAATAGGATATCCAACTTGGAGAAGTATTATCGTTTTTGGCTACTAGTATCTCATTTATTACCAAATCAGCTGATAACCAGACTCAAGAAAAAACATGTGAATTAGGGTGCATTATGAAAATGGCAAAGGTCCCAAAACAGAAGAATACGCTAAAAGAAAGGATTCATCGGCTTATCAGTGATAATGAGCGTTGCATCTTGGCACTGGACGAGCTTGAGAATGACATTGAAGTCCAGACCTTACTGGAAGATAGCAACAGAATGGCTATAGATCGCATGGCCTATTCAGACCATGGACATACCCATTCACTCATTGTGGCTCTTAATGGAATTAAGTTGATTCGTGCGCTCAGCAGCGGACTTCAGCCATCGATAGTCCAGGAAGAAACTGGCGACCTCAAGGATGCTGAATTGGTGGTCATGCTTGGCTGCTATCTACATGACATCGGCATGGTTCTCGGCAGAACAAACCATGATGAGTTCTCAGTCGTTCTGGCAATTCCAATCATCGATAGAATTCTTGGAAAGGTCTACCCGAAGGACCGACACAAGCAGGTTCACATACGCGATCATATTATTCATGCCATC
This sequence comes from uncultured archaeon, assembly GCA_964354495.1. Taxonomy (GTDB): domain Archaea; phylum Asgardarchaeota; class Thorarchaeia; order Thorarchaeales; family Thorarchaeaceae; genus SMTZ1-45. The sequence goes on from CAYHAA010000006.1 coordinate 144,380, forward strand.
TACTGCCATGACAAGGTCGCTCCTCCCATGACAATAGAGGCTGGTGTCGTTGGAGTAGCTGACGCGCTAGACATGACGAAAGGAAGAGCGAGAATCCCATTTGAGGCTGGAAGTGTCAACATACACTCTGCATCAGCAATGGCAATCGAGGATGTGAAGATTCGAAAAGGCGAAACCAAGACTGTTCGCATCGAGGTCGATATGACCAATGTGTCCGGCATATTCCAGATTCAGGAGCTCCTTGAAAAGAAGATCAGGAATGCACGGTCTCTCATAGACCACATAGAGCTGTATGCAATCATGGCACCAAAAGAGGATGCAATTCTAAAGAAAGAGCTTAGAGTGCTATAAGTGACTCGTACATTTGTGTGAAAGACGCTTTCGAAGTCGCACATATCGGCTAGTATATATGCACGGAACCGAACACTCTCTCTTGGATGTACTGCACCGCAGAGGCTTAGCTGATGAAATTGGATGACATTGACTCTAAGATAATCGCAATGCTTCAAGAGGATGGGCGACAGTCCTACAACGATATAGCCGAGGCTGTCGGGCGAACTGAGGTCACAATCAGACGCCGCGTGAAACGACTGAAGGATACGGGCTACATCAAGCGGTTCACCGTGGTTCTAAATCCTATGAAGATAGGAAAACGAATTCGTGCAATAATCCGTGTGAAGACAGCAATAAAGGAAACAACTCTCATCTCCAAGAAACTGAGGACTTTCAAGGAAGTGGACGAGGCCTACTTTCTGGATGGTGCATGCGGTCTTATCATGACCGTCACAGTGGATGACCTCACAGAACTCAGGATGTTCCTCGAGAAACGCCTTGGTGGTATTCAAGGTGTTAGTGATGCGGAAACCTGCATAATCCTTGAAGAGATTAAGTCGGCATTTTCAGACCCTGGTGCTCTATGATGCAGTACGAACTGCAGATCTCTAGGAATGAGCTCATACGGCTACAGGACCATGCGGAGAGGATGCTCCCCGATGAAGCAGTCGCTCTCCTCTTTGGAACCATATCAGGTATCTCTGTACATGTGACCCTGGTGGAGCTCATTGAGAACACATCCGCTACCGCACACACATCCTTCTCGGTGAGCCCCGAGGTAGAGTATAGTCTTCTAGTCGAAGCAGAGCAACGAGGTGAATCCCTAGTTGGGATATTCCACTCTCATCCTGCACCTCCTAGACCATCTCAGAGCGACCTGAGGAACATGCGTTTCAATCCTGTTGTGTGGTTGGTGGCATCAAAACTCACTGGAAGCTGGATTGTCAAAGGGTATGCCCTGGAAGAGAACCGCGCTGTGGAAGTCGTCATGCATGTCGTGGAATCTCGTGATTCAATCCCTTGATAGTTCCAGATGTTCTCCTCGGTTCGAATGACACAGGAGTGTCTTCGACCACTCCAATCACCGCCGCTGCTGTGATGATCTGCTGCAGAGAGTCCGCACTGCATTGAAGGACACCGACTCCTGTTTCCTCGTCGAAGTCGAGAAGGTACAGCCTTGAGTCTGCTGCATGAACCTCGCCGTAGAGTGACAGTACACTCTTCCAAAGGGCGGTAGTGAGATACTTTCCATTGACAGGTTTTCCTTCTCTATGAAGGTGAAAGAGAAGGTATCTTCTTCGGTTCTTTCTCATGGCTTCTCTCCCCCTTTGAGAATCTCGACTCCTGGGCTCACAAACTCAGGTTGTCTTCTCTTTATACTTCTCTCAATGAGATGAGCCGGCAGTTCGTGAATCGCGCTCTCTACCAATTCCTTCTCAATCCCTAACAACAATCCGATATGCACCATTGCTACTGGTGAACGCAGTTCCATTGGATGTGCAGCACCACTTGACAGGACTACTCCCATTCCTGCATCCACTGCTGTGGCTACAGTTTCACGATACGTCTTCAGAATCTTGGATCTCTGTAGCCCTGAGGAGTGCAGAAGTGGCGCAACCTGAATCTCAAGAGCTATTGCAGAACTTGAGGCAAGAGATGCAGTCGTCTCACGAAGCTTATGTTCCTTTGATGGATCAAACATGAGCAAGTCGACTTTCTGGTCTTCTACTGCCCAATTAGTGGTGTCGATTGACCCCAGCTGGGTTGCAACGATAATTGCACTCTTCCTGACCCTTTGAATCTGGTTTCTCAATGAGTTGATCCCTTTTCCTGTGAGATTGACTCTCCGATAGACCGTGATCCCTTCTGGAATCTCTGTCACAGGCTGGTCCATGACCCCTGAAATTGCAATTCCAGTGAACCCGATCTGATGTGCCAATCTTCCAAACGAACCAATATCCTTCATGTCTGGAATATTGACACCAATATCGACAGCCATTAGATTAACCTCCAGCAGCCCGAAGCTGATTCTCGATCATGAGCCTCAGTTCTTCCCGTTTACAGCGTGGATATTGCTTGAAGTGAAATCTTGCACTGACCACATCAGAGCCATCAGCCAACTTCATCATACCTAGGAATGCAGCCTGCTTATCAATCCTAAGAAATAAGATGCACTTGTCATCTAGTCTGATGTCCAGCGAGCGTTCCAGTGCTCGAAGGCTGTGGCTGTCCATCTGCTCTAGCACGTAGTTCAGTACCTCTTCACAGTCTTCTTGACCCTTCAAAGTCGCCGATATGACTACAATCGCGTCGCCTGCCTGTCCCTCGGCATTGGACATAGAAACTGACACCTTCTGTCTTAGACGCTCTGGAAAGATGAACATAATCGAGGCTGCGACCCTATCAGAGACCTCTGTTGCCCGGGCGTAGGCACGGGCTTCAATCTTAGTTACGAACGGCATAGCCGCTCCCTCAGAATCACGAACTGAAGCTACTTTGCTAGGTTACCCCTTGCTCCGATTGAAGGCCTGATATGTTCAGCCCCTCTGCCCTTCCTATAGAGTCCTCTACTTCTCTTGCCAGCAGCTGTTAGGCCTCTATTATCTCGCCCCTTCTGTGTTGCACTGCAGATCCAGTTGATGTTGGGGTCATTATATATGACTGGATGACTAGGATCTACCAGAATGACCTCGTGCCAAATCCATTTGTGGTCTTCTCCGACCCAGTATGAGTTCAGTACTCGTAGGTTCGGATACTTCTTGCCTACTCGTTCTTCAGCAATCCATTGCCTCGATTTCTGAGGCGTGTACCGTGTGATACCGGCGCTTCTCGGCTTTCGGCCGCCGTGTGGATGGGGCTTTTCACGTGGGCCACGACCAGTTTTAATTCGTACCATGACATAGCCTTGCTTGGCCTTGTAACCAAGTTCTCGTGCGCGGCCAAGTCTGGTTGGTCTCTCAAGTTTGACCATACTACTTAGCTTTCTCCAGACTAGTAGTCTACTTCTCACAATCTCAGAGCGTTCCTTTTGCTCTTCTACCCATGTATCACTCATGTGTCTGTACGCGTTTGGCATTGAATGTATCCATCCTTTGTCGTAATAGATTCACTTTGTTTGTGGTTCAGCCTCAGAGGGCCACATCCCGCGCGGACGTATCCGCCAACACAAAGGAATGGTCTGGTCACGGTATTCATACCGGACCAGATACTCCCAAAGAGATTCGCTTAAAGATGTAACGTTCTGGATGTCTCGATGCATGATTTGGATGCTACTTGAGTCCATTAATGACCTTCTGAACAGTCAGCTCTCCGATTCTCACCTGTCCCTCTTCAGTGGACGATGACAGATGTGGGGATGCTACGACCTTCGGATGTTTCACTAATTGCCAGTCAGTGGGTGGTTCATTCTCGAAGACGTCAAGTCCTGCACCTGCGATCAGGCCTGCATTCAGGGCATCTAGAAGCGCCTTTTCGTCAACCACGCCGCCTCGTGCTGTGTTGATGAGGAATGCTGTCTTCTTCATCTTCTTGAGCTCTTTCTCTGCAATCATTCCCTTAGTCTGGGGCAGCATAGGCACGTGGAGTGTGATGTAGTCCGCCTTCTCCAAAATAGTGTTCAGGTCAGATTTCTTGGCTCCAATCTCTTTACACGCCTTACTGATGTCGATGACATCATATGCAAGAACATTCATGCCAAAGGCCTTCGCTCTCTTCCCGACTTCCATTCCAATCCTGCCAAGTCCCACTATACCAATGGTCTTCTGCCAGAGCTCAGTTCCGCTGAGTTTCTTCTTATCCCAACGTCCGGCCTTCATCGAGCTGTCTGCCTGTGTGATATTTCTGGCCAGTGATAGCATCAACGAGAAGACCATCTCTGCAACCGAAACACTTGGAGCCTCCGGAGTGTTCTGAACCACCACTCCTTTTGCGTCTGCTGCCTTCTTGTCCACATTGTCAAGACCTACACCTGCCCTGACCACAAGCTTCAGCTTGTCTGCAGCATCGATCACCTCTTTGGTAATCTTGGTCGCACTTCTCACAACAACACAGTCGAATCCTTTGATTTGCTTCTCAATGGGTCCGTCCTTCTCCGCATTTCTTACAACAACTTCGAGTCCTGCAGCCTTGATTTTGGCTACTGCAGACTCCTCAATTGGGTCAGCAATAAGTACGCGTTTCATCAGTATAACCCCTAATGGATGATGTGTTCTGCGGTCCCTAGCTTGGTCTTAAACCTAATGACATTGACATAACACAAATTCGAGGAGAAACGACATTTTCTTAACGGCCAGAGTAAAACACACGGTATGAAACGCGAGATCACTCCAACCACTGCGCTGGTCCCATGCCCCGTTGTCCTGTTAAGCGTGTCCGGACCTGATAGACCCAATATTATCACTCTATCATGGGCTGCGAATGTCTGTAGCAATCCTCCCACGATGGTCGTCGGGATGCGACCGGAGCGATACAGCTACACTCTCATAAAGAGTGCAGGAGAGTTTGTCCTGAACATCCCATCAACAGACCTGATAGAGGGTACGGCATTTGCTGGAACCAAATCTGGCCGTGAATATGACAAGTTTTCGGAATGCGGATTCACGCCCGAGCCCGCATCAAAGGTCGCTGCGCCGATGATCAAGGAGTGTCCAATCAATATTGAGTGCAGAATTCGGAACGTAGTCCCATTGGGTGCACATGACCTATTCATTGTAGATGTACTATCTGTACACATAGATGAATCAGTCCTCGGCGAGAATGGACGCCTTGATGCCTCCAAGGCTAGACTGTTCACATATCTGCCATTGAATGGACAATATTGGACACTAGGAAAGAAGCTCCGTTGAACAATGCCTTTTCGGGTCCGCTCGAATAGGTATCACTTCTGTCCCTTGGCACTGACAATCCTGATGACGTCACGGTCCTTCAGGACGTGCTTATCTGAGATTCTCATCTTTGTTCGGGCATCCACTCCATGCACAAACGACTCCATGAGGTCGGTGTGGATAAATCCCGCGAATTCTTTTGCGGTGGTCCCTTCGGGCACAAGATAGACATCTGGCAGTACATTGTCATCGCTATCTGTGAGTGTATTTGAATCATAGACTGGATACACCGTGATCATATGAAGATAATCGAATACTGCTTTGTTCAACAGGTTCTGAACACCGGTACCACCGAACTTCTGCAGAATGTGTTCTTTGAGCTTCTGTAACTGAGCAGTTTCTTTCTCCTTCAGGCTATCTGGTTGAAGTATCTCGAAATCATCGCTTCCGGGGATGTATTTGATTACACCCTTCTTATCGAGGTCTTTCAGAACCTTCTCCGCAAGGGCGCTGACCGGGACCACGAGATAGTCAGGGAACTCCTTCTGTAGCCGTTTCATATTCTCCTCAGCTCCTGGTCTGTCAATCTTGTTTGCCGCTATGATGATTGGCTTGGCTGCCTTCTGCAGTGATTTGACAAATTCTCGTAGTTGGTCCTCAGTCCAGCTATCAACTGTTTCCGACTTCAAATCGGATTGTCGCATTGCCTTGAGTATCTGACCCCGTGTGATGTTGAGACCAGACAGCTTCTCAAGAAGCAGCTCCTCTAGTTTCGCTCCCTCTGCTCTGACTCTTCCAGTGATTCTTCGCCAATCCTTTGTGACTATTCCACGTATCCATTCTACAAGCTCATCCTCAAGGAAGCTTACATCTTCTGCAGGGTCATGAGTACCTGCGGCAACCTCCTGTCCCTCCGAGTCTAGGGCACCACTCGCATCCACAATATGAACAAGCACGTCAGCCTGCCTGAGATCATCAAGGAACTGGTTTCCCATACCTCTTCCTTCGTGGGCACCAGGTACTAGGCCCGCAACATCAATCAGCTTGATTGGAACAAGACGTACTCCATCAATGCAGATTGAGTTCTTAGGATTGTCCTGAACACCAAAATCCCTGCACGCACAGGCCGTCCTCACATGGGTCACTCCAACATTGGCATCTATGGTGGTAAAGGGGTAGCTTCCCACCTTGAAATCGGTCATACATGCAGCATTTGTGAAAGATGTCTTGCCAGAGGACGGTTTCCCAACTATTCCGACACTGAATCCCATGTTCAATCTCTCCGTTGATAGAGTTTCCATTCTCATACTAAGAGATAAACACTTCACTTCTTGAGGCATCTCTTGAGAGCATAACAGACGGTATGCTCGACTAAGTCATGGTAACTCTCAACAGATAAGGTCACGATCAGGAAACTCACATCTTGATGAGGCTTAGCATACGGCCATGACCATTTGTTAAGTATGAAATCACTTGGTTCTAGCTTCCCTTTGCTTCCACTGCAAGCAATGAGATGTTCCCTGTATTACTCACAATTTAGAGCCCGTCTAGACGCCATAGAATCAGACCTACAGGACTCTGTATCATTCGAACCTCCCTTATATACAGAGAACGGGATAGGTTACTTCGGAGAGGATCACTATTCAGTTGGACTATTCGGCCCGGATTGATGCTATCATCGACTATGTGATTAGAAGGCCTGCCATTCCGCGTTGGTGGGACCCAGTGTCACGACCTCATGTGGCTGTGCTGATGCCAGACCCAGTCTCTGGAGCTGAGATCCGGTATTATCTATCCCGATGTGGTGAGAGGAGGTCCAACGGTCGGTCTGTTCTTGATGTCGTGAGTATTGATGGCCTTCCCGAGGGAACTCTGCTAGAGGTACGCTTCAATGCAACTAAGGCCAATCTCTACATGCTGGAACGCGTGGGAACCATTCCGTGCTGGCGGTGGCTTGGTCGAAGCCAAGGTCTTCCAGACTTCAATACCGATGACTCAGTCTACTGGGACCACGTATTAGACACTGGCACCTACACACCGCGTGACATGATTCTTGCCTGAAGCATGCTGACGATTGATTCAGATGTCCTCACTGAATCAGGACTAAGAGATGCTTGACATCATTGCCTGTCTTCTCATTAATGACATCTACGAGCTGCTCGAGAAGGTGTTTTATGTTCTCCCCACCAATATCAACTATTGCTCCGTTTGAGCTGACGAGGTTCACATGTGGAGTAGGGTTCAATTCAAACCGTGTCTCTCCTAGATAAGAGAAGCTACGCAGCAGTCCTAGTTCCTCGAATGTAGCGAGGTTCTTCAGTACGGTAGACTGGCTTACGGTCGCATGTCTGTTCCTGAATATCTCATAGATTTCAGAGAATGAGGGATGGTTCCTCCCATACTCTTCAAGAATCCGTACCAGTTCAAGTCGTTGAGGCGTGAGGCGCAGTCCATTTTCTCTGAGTCGTTCTATCACATCTCATGTCCGTGCAGAAGGGATTATAAAATTATCGTAGTTAGATTTAAATAGAAGTTACTTTTATGTAGTACTAAGGTGAATCAATTTGGCGAAAGTCGCTAGAGAAATGGTCGAGAAGGCCGGGATTGAAGTAGACAAACTACTCAACCTTCTGATTAAGAACGCTGCAGCTGAGCTGACGACATTCTACTACTACACTATTCTTCGGGTCAACTTGATCGGGCTCGAGGGTGAAGGTGTCAAAGAGATCGCAGAAACTGCGCGCATTGAAGATAGGAACCACTTCGAGGCATTGGTACCTCGCATCTACGAGCTTGGTGGCCAGCTGCCAGAAGGGATGGTGGAGTTCCATAACATGTCTGCATGTCCGCCTGCGAAGCTTCCAAAGGACCCGACAGACGTCAAGGCGATGCTGAAGGTCTTGGTGGACGCAGAGCGATGCGCAGTCAGAGGTTACACTCAAATCTGTCACATGACTGCAGGAAAGGACCACAGAACCTATGATTTGGCACTAGCTATCCTCCACGAAGAAGTGGAACACGAGTCGTGGTTCTCTGAGTTCCTCGGTGAGGGCCCATCTGGTCACTTCCTCCGTCGGGGCGAAACTTCTCCCTTCGTTGGTAAGTTCCTTCGATAGAAACCGTCGAAACACACTTTCGGGAAAAGTAATGAAGAGAGCCCGCAGGCTCCCTTCTTGCTTCTTTTTCAACCGTTCATTGTAATTTGTACAATCTTGGACACCAGAGCGTCGTACCCCCAGGAAACGGCACTGGGTGGACTCTGCGAGGTCAGGTACGTGTCA
>CAYHAA010000007.1:0-107758 GCA_964354495.1 uncultured archaeon
TCGCCCTCTTCGACTATCTCAATCTCTTGCACACCTACGCGTTCAGCATCGTATCTTCGTGCAAGAATGTTACCATCGAACCTTTCTCTGGCTGAGGCGCTCTTGCCTCGCCAAACCCAGATGCTATCCCATCCATCGAGAATAAAGACGTCCTCGGATTTGAGAGAGTTCTTATTGAGGGGGACCTCTGCGAAGAATGTCTCATCTCCACTATGATGCACCTTCCAGAGCTTGTGCTCATGGGTCTTGAGTTGGACTTTCCTCAGGATTCCCTCGGTGTCTTGGTCAGTGAGTTGAAAGTTGCTGAAGAGAGCCTTGAACTCAGGGGGTTCATGGCCTCCCTCGATACGGTCTATGTCTGCCTTTCCCTTTCGCTCTGTGTCGCGCATTACTGCAGTTGCTGCAGTCAAGAATTTCTCATCAGCAGTCGACTTCGGTCCTATCCAGAGGTAGATTTTTGGTCCTGCATCCACAAGGTAGCAGTCTCCTCTTCCGAATGTACCGGGATTTGGTATCTTGACAAGCCGACCTTTCTGAATGTGATAGACTATTATAGGTTTCATGAAATTGCATGCCCATTATTTGTTACTAAAACTATCGTGTTGGTTCTCTTGGCTTTCCCTATTGTCTGTAATAGTGATCTCTGAATGCAATGCTCTGTTGATACATACTCTTCTTATTGGTTGAATGCACACCGGAATCTAACAATATGCCCGAACTTCCAGAGCTTCAAGTGATAAGTGAACGTTTGACAGACCTGTTGAAGGGTCATAGTATAACCAAGGTTTCAGTTCATAGTCACATTGTTGTACATGGACGAACTGTCGAAGACTTTTCCAGCACGGCAATTGGTGAAACGTTTGAGAGAGTCGAGGCTGATGGAAAATTCCTGATTCTCGCGCTCAATCAACATGACATAGTCATCAATCCCATGTTAACGGGACGATTCAGAGTCTTTGAAAGATACAGAAAGCCTGCAAGTATAGATATGGTTTCAATCCAAACAGATGGTCCTGCACTTTGGTATTCTGATACAAAAAAGATGGGAAGAGTGTACCTCGTTCCCAAGGGTGATTATTCCATTGTGGCTGGCTTTGCAGGTCGTGGCCCCTCAGCTCTTGACCCTTCTCTGACGCTCGAGGCTTTCATGCAACGTCTGAGGCTTCATAATGGTCAGATAAAGAATGTACTGCGTAATCAGCGGTTCGTGAAGGGCATAGGGAACGCCTATGCCGATGAGATACTGCTGTATGCGGCAATCCTTCCCTTCAGGAGACGGTCTTCCTTGAGCCGTCAAGAAACAGAGCAACTCTACCATTCGATGAGGAATGTTCTGACTCGCATCCTAGAGATCCTCGCTCAGAAATCACTCGATGAGATATCCAAGGAGAAACGCGACTTTCTGATGATTCACAACAAGGGCGGCGGAATCTGTCCCCTCTGCGGCGGACGAGTCTCTGAGGTGCACGCAAATCGTTTCAAGACAAACTACTGCCAGAACTGCCAGAAATAACCTCGTGTCATAATACTAATCAGGTAGCATGTATGTACATTCTAGCAATACGCGGGAGACAAATAGAGATGGACAAGTGGGAAGAGGCTTTTCTTCGAGAACTAGTCGAACTCGACACCAACAGCGATGAAAAGAAGAATTACCAGAAGTGCGCTGAGGTGGTTAAACGGTATTGCGAAGAGGCCGGGCTCAAGGTAGAAGTCTTCGACTCCAAACACAATGGCATCCCCCAACCGAACATTGTTGCTACGATGGATGTCGGTGCAAAGACCACAGTACTTCTTTGCACGCACTATGATATAGTACCTCCCGGGGATATTGAGGATTGGAAATACCCTCCATTCAAGCTTACAGTGAAGGGCGGCAAGGCATACGGTCGTGGTGTCAGTGATGACAAGGGGAACATTGTTGTTTCTGTGAGCGCCGCTAAAGCGCTCATTAAGAAGGGCAAAGCCAAGGTCAACTACAAGATTCTAATCAGTCCCAATGAAGAGATTGGTGGGGTGTGGGGCATAGATTACCTCATGAACGGGCCTCCAATGATTCGTGGTGACTTTGGAATTGTCGTGGATTCTGGACCAGAGTACGTGAGCATTGGCGCAAGCGGAGTCATCGCTGGTACGATTACTGTTCATGGAACTCAGGGGCATGCGGGGTATCCCTTCAAATTTGCCAATGCGATTCATCTCTCAGTGCCATTGATGCAGGTCATGTTGGACTATGCTGATCTGAGAAGGAAAGTTGAATCGAGGTTTCCTGCTCCTCCTGGTAGTCCACACACAACACTCTGGGGCAGGTTTTCGTTGACTGTCTACAAAGCAGGGAGCAAGACCAACACCATTCCCGGAAAGGCTGAGATCTCCTTTGACTGCAGAACCATCCCTGAGGAAGATGTTGAGGACGTTGTCAAAGACATCGCTGACTTCTTTGAAAAGGCTAAGGAGGAAACATGTGTGGATGCGACCCTCGAGTTCAAGAGCAAGCATGCTGGCTGGGGGTCGGACAAGGAAAACAAGTTCATAAAGAGATTCCATTCAAGCGTTAAACAAGTGGTCGACCCTGATATTACGACTTCTGCAGACCTGGGTGGAAATGATGGTCACTACTTCATCTCACATGGTATTCCTACAGCCTGCTTTGGCACGTTGAGGGATGACAACAATTATCACGGAATTGATGAGTTCATGCACATCGCTGACTTCGAAACCGTGAAGAAAGTATTAATTCATTTCGCGGAGACTTCTGAATAGATGAGAGACATACATGATCTTGAGATAGGCGCTCCAGGCCCCTTCCTTCCTCCTTGGGAGAACGCTCTGAAGAACGCCAAGACGATTGACTCCTTGGGGTATGACAGCATGGCATTCCCTGACCACTTTGCTGGTTTTATCCCTGAGAGCATCTGGACTTCTGATATAACTCCTCTAGCGTTTCTTCAGCAGTCGCCCCACACATACTACGAGTTGGCCACCATCATGGGTGCCTGTGCTGCTGTGACTGAGAGAGTCAAGTTGGTTTCCTCTGTCACTGAGCCCATCAGAAGGCATCCTGCCCTCATCGCACAGACATTTCTGACGCTGGACCATATCAGTGGTGGAAGGGCAATCCTTGGTATTGGTGCCGGGGAGATTGAGAACACTGAACCCTACGGGCTCACCTATGGTGGGCAACTTGGTAGACTGAGAGAGGCTCTACGCATCATTCGGATGATTTGGGATACACATGCTCCCTTTGATTTTGAAGGCAAATACTGGAAGCTAAAGGATGCTGTGATATCACTACGCCCGTCTGTTGAGGGACGGCCTCCGCCAATCTGGATTGCTGCTCACGGTCCGAAGATGCTTGAGCTCGCTGCCGAGTATGGTGACGGTTGGCTCCCAACTATTCTACAACCAAAGGACTATGGAGAGCGACTCAGGACAATACAGGCCCATCGTAAGAAGAAGGACAGAACAGGTGTGTTCACACCAGCGTTGTGGAACTGGTGCATTCTTGATAATGAACCCTCTGAATGTGAGCGGATGATGAATACCCCCTTAGCCAAGGCATTTGCGCTCTTACTGCCCGCGAGTGAGTGGAAGAAACTGGGATATAATCACCCCTTCGGTAAGGCGTTCCACTCTCTCACAGATTATATTCCGATGCGCTACAATAGAGAAACAACTCTGAAAGCTATGGATGCTGTCCCACAGAGCGTCTTGGAGAACTTCTACATGATGGGTGATGCTGAATCCATGATCAAGAGACTGGAGGATTATGCGGCACAGGGTCTGAAGCATATGATCCTCTGGAATGCCACTGGTATGTTTGACCTCTCCAAGACCAAATCCTCCTATGGCGTGATGAAGGAGATTCTTTCGTATGTCAAAGGATAGAATTGTCCTAGTCACACAAAACAAGCACAAGCTTGCAGAACTAAAACCCCTGTTTGCTGAGTATAAGGTTCGTTTTGATACCACTGACCTTGAGAAACTTGAGATACGATCCCAGGATGTCGAGCAGATTGCGCTGGCAGCAGCGAGGCATGCTCATGAGAGTCTGAACCGTCCTGTCGTTGTTGATGACACAGGTCTCTTTGTATCATCACTCAGTAATTTTCCGGGTTCCTATGCTGCATATGTCTTACAGACTATTGGTTACCGCGGGATCCTCAGACTCTTGGAAGGGGTTCAAGACCGCTCCGCTAGATTCGTGACTGCTGTTGCATTCTGTGATGAAGACACTTTGAGATCATTTGTCGGCCAGATGCCCGGAACGATCAGCCAAAGCCCCTCTGGAGAGGGTGGATTTGGCTATGATCCAGTTTTCGTTCCGAGTGGCTTCTCTTGTACATATGCTCAGCTATCACTCTCTGAAAAAGTTCGTATCTCACATCGCACTAAGGCATTCAGAGCATTCTTGGATTGGAAAACACGCGCACCTGATAAATGTCCACTGTAAAGTAGATAAAACTGGACATCAGGCCGTTCGCCCATGAACAGCACCGAGCCCGCGAGGAACATGAATAAGAACAGAGAGGAGCCTGCGGCTGGAATCAGAGAACTCTTTCAACAGATTGTAATGAAAACCAAAAAGAGATGGATTGATCAGAGAATCTGTAAACGGGAATAATCGACATCATCTGAGATGAAACATGTTCGCATCTAGAGCAGCAAAACTGGAAATGTGGTTGCACGAAAGACACAGGGGAAGAGATACATAGTACTCCCTGTGCACACGCAACATCAAGGTGTCGCGTTCGATTGATTAGGGACTGGCTTCATAGATTAGTGGTACATTAAAGGCATGTAAGGAATGAGTAGACATGAGTAAATCAGTACGTGGTAGGGGTTTGGCTGTAGTAATAGCTTTGCTCCTGCCTTTGGTCATTGTGGGACTTCAGCATATTGCTATACAGCCATCAGTGTGGATTGTCTATGCTGATACGCAAGATGCAAGCATAGATCTTGCCTCTATAACGCTTTCAGATGAAATGATATCAGCAGGATATATTGTGAAGGAAATGTCATTCATGGAAATTGACAGAATACCACTCTATTCAGATGCAATAGTGCTTATTGGTCATGGACAAGTAGAAGGGCTTGAGGTCTTGGATACAATCCTTCCATGGACCCTCGTGAATGATGTGCTAGAGGAACGAGAATCCCAAATGGTTATGTTGCTTACATGCAATTCCCCATCGGAACCAGAATCAGGTATCTTTGGATTCCCGGGACAGATTGATGCAAGAGCTGGTGCGCTGCTTACTGCTTGGAAGATACTCCAGACCTTAGCACCCCGCCAGCAAGCGAATATACCACTTGAGCTTGCAGTCGATGCGCAGATGAAGATGGAGCATCCATTGGAGAGCTATGTATACTTCCTACATGGGTACTATGGCAGTAATTCAGACTTCGATTTCATGAGGGATTATCTAGAACCATTCATAGGCAGCAGATATAGTGCTGGAACGATTGAGAACTATTCGTATTTCGAGGACTACCCTGGCTTGCCCGAGGAGTGGGTTCACACTTTCGTTGGAGGTGTATCGACCTATAGTGAGAACTTCTATAATCGGCTAATGAATAATCACACCGCAGGAACCCAGATTGACATAGTAGCACATAGTATAGGAGGCATCATCATCCGCGAAATGTTGCGCCTGCATCGAGCAGACCTAGAATCAGCAGGGATTGAGATTGGTAGAGTTGTCACCCTCGGAACGCCGCATTACGGAACTGAGATGGCGTGTGCGAATCTTGGTGCTTTCGCTATCACTGTCTTGCTGTCACTCTTTGGAGATTGCTGGCTCACCCCCGTCTTTCTCCAAATGCATCCATATAGCCCCTTGATCATGATTTTGAACGCAGATCCTGAAAGCTACATGAGCGGAATTGAATGGTACTCTATAAGTGGATATGATTGGTTGATTGGCAACTTACTCTATATGGGTGGAATTCTTAATGGTCCAAATGATCAATTGGTCACCATGAGTAGTGCCAGTGTTCCCCTCGCATCCGGTACAGAGTACATAAACGGCACTCACGCGATGTTAGTCAGCGACGGGCCCAGTGGAGCATCTTACCCACTTGTCAATGACTGGTTAGGTGGAGGGATAGACACCGATACCGATGGCATCATTGATGTGGAAGAACGATACATATACTATACAGATCCATATGATAGCGACAGTGACAATGATGCTCTTAGTGACTACGATGAGATATTCGTTCATGAAACAAATCCTAACGCTTGGAGCACTGATGGCGACATTCTTAGTGATTCACAAGAGATAGCTTGGGGCTATGATCCCAATAATACGTACGACCCAATTAACGCACAGGAGCTTACCTACAGCGCGTGGCAGGTCAATGGCGTTACAGGGTATGTTCGAGCAAATCACTATGCTGCAATGGACTATGTGAAGGTCTATGTCCAATACAAGAACAGCCTGGGCTACTGGACCGCCTATTTCTATGTTGGAACTGATTATACACCCTCCTACTATGGAGACTACTATGTGGAGTGGAGCCTTCTCCAAGGGTATGTTCAAATGCAGGTGAATGTTCAGGCATATGCTATAGAATGGGATCCAGCAATAGAACAAGATGTCCATATCTATCTTGGTAGCGACCAGCAATACGTCACACTTCCGGGTGGTGGCGGTGGCAAGCCTGGCGGTGATCCGGTGCCAGAGTGATGGA
This sequence comes from uncultured archaeon, assembly GCA_964354495.1. GTDB lineage: Archaea > Asgardarchaeota > Thorarchaeia > Thorarchaeales > Thorarchaeaceae > SMTZ1-45. Next base: position 6,697 of record CAYHAA010000007.1, read on the forward strand.
ACTGAAATGTGAAGGAGCTATGATGAAAGACCTTTTTGGAGGGTCAACCACTAGCCTGCTGGCTTGGGTTGTCTTCCTCTTCATCCTGACTCCATCAGTTACCGGTGTAGTCGTTCTAGGGACTGCAATTGGTGGTTCATCTTTCATCCCTGCACAGAGTGAGGCTACTTGGGAGATATTGAATCACGATTTCCTTTCCAGCGGCGCGTACACGCACGATGTTGAGTTCGTGAACGCAACACATGGGTGGGTTCTTACCCAAAATGGGTCAAGCATACGACAGGGCATGATCTTACATACAAACGATAGTGGTGACTCTTGGTATCAGCAGTACTATAATGCTTCTCAAAGGTTTAGGCAAGTTGCTGTCATTGATAGCGAAATCCTCTGGGTGAGTGGGATAGGAGGTCTGTATCATACTGAGAATGGAGGACTCCTATGGAACAAAACGGGTATAGGCGACGACAATGACTTCTTCTACGGGATTCATTTCTTCAATAGAACCCATGGCTGGACATCATCCCATGTAAATATGTACAAGACTACAGATGGCGGGCAGAGCTGGGAATCTGTTGAGTCTTGGGTCTTTGACAATGACTGGGGAAGAATGATACACTTCATAACTCCCCTAGAGGGGTGGGTATTAGGATTCCTCGGCATCTATCACACCGAGGATGGAGGCGATACCTGGACGAAGAAGGTGAACAATGGGGGATGGACAATGTCATTCGTGAGTGATGCTGAGGGCTGGGCAATTGCTGATGATTGGCTCGCACATATGACAGATGGCGAAACATGGGTGGAACAACCACTGCCCCGTACATCTCTTCTGCCTACGAGAGCACCCTATTTCTCAGACATCCTTTTCCTAGATACTGACAACGGCTGGATTGTAGGCGACGAAACCAAGGTTGCGTATACACCCAATGGAGGCAGGGATTGGTATTCGCAATCTTTCCCGAATGATAATCGAGTATCGGCTGTGGACTTCATTAATGTCACTCATGGCTGGGTGGTCGGAAGCGGTGGCTATATCTATCGTACCGTCAATGGTAACAGTCTTGGGATACGTCTATGGACTGGCGTGACTGACCTCATCTTTCTATCAAGTGTGGCTGCAATAGCAGTAGTTGTTCTACTCATGGGGGTCTTCATCTGCTACCGGAAACGACGAATAGTACATAGTCTGGTTGGATTGACTTCAGATGCACCAATTATTGCATAAGAACGAAATCCGAATGAATCTCCCAAGATGGAGGCCGATGATTTGTAGGATTAGTAATAGAGCAGAGTATAGGCTGTAATCCCCTGTGCTGCCGGCACAACACCTGTGCCAGCGTTTTCTTTGGCAGTGTTTATGGATTCGCCCGCTGAAGAAGCTGATGAGTATTATAAGATTGGCCGTTAGTTCTTCCTGAGGAGATTGGCGCCGCGTTTCGTGGTGTGTGAAAATCTGTACTCCATAGTCTGTAAGGACTCGACTTCAACCTCTGCCTGCATTCAATAGTGAGAGCTCTGAGTTGTCTGTCAACGTCCCTGCCGGTCTTCTCACGTTGCCCTAAAACGCTGGCATAGACGGCACACATTTTCCTCTGTGGCTCAGCGATGAGTTCTGGATTTATGGTGCCAAGATGCGGGTTGACCCCAGTGAGAGAGATGCGGCGATGACCCCTAACATATCGAGTGCAATGGAACTTGCCACTGATATCCCAGCGATGGATCGCATTGACAAGACACACCCCGTCGAAGAGGAGTCTGTGATACTGAAAACATGGATTTTCTGCAAAGGGGCATCAAGAAATATCCGGTTTTATACAGAATTCACGTAGATGTGCCATATCCTTAAGTTGGAACACAGAAACCTCAGCTTCGGTGTTAATGATGTCCGTGAGTGAGGCAACCCTGAAGGCTCTCAAGCAGCTTGGACTCACTGAGTATGAAACTCAAGCCTACTTAGCTCTGGTTGGAGGTGGCCAGATGGCTGCCTCAGATATCTCCGCAAGGTCTAAAGTGCCATTCTCGCGGATATACGATGTTCTTGGTCGGTTGGAGGAGAAGCAGTTCGTCCAAGTTCGCAAGGGCAGACCCACGTCATATGTTGCAAAGGCTCCCACAGAGGTCATGCGTCTCATCCGCCTTGAGTGGGAGGAAAGGCTGAAGGAGTCCAGCAGAGTTGTCGTTGAGGAGTTGCAGCCATTATTCGAGCAGGAGCAACACGCAACGACGCGCGATGTCTGGGTTGTTCATGGTCGTGCTTCGATACTTGCAAAGGCCATGGAGATGCTTGACTCAGCAAGAGAAGAAGTGCTTCTCTCACTGCCGTCTTTTGATCTCTCTGCAGAAGATGTGGATGCTGTTGTTGAGAGAGTCCTCGGAGTCAAAGCGAGAGTTCGAATCTTGACATCTTCTATCACGGACACTCTCAAAGACCTAATTCCCAGTAAGTTTGAGGTGAGAACCAGAGATCGTGTTTTTGGAGCAGGCCTTGTGGTTGATCAACGAGACACCCTGATTATGCTGCCCGGCGGAGAGCAGAATAACGGATTTCTCGGGATATATAGCAGTCACGCAATCTTCGCAGCCATGTCATCAAGCTATTTCGAATCTCTGTGGAAAGACTCTAGGCCGATTTAGGAACTTATATTCTCTGCTCCAGATAATCTAGCGTTAGTAACACTCGCTTTGAACTATCTAGGTGGTTGAAGTGATGCCGCAGTCAGATTCAGATGATCCTGTTCAGGAAGACGCATTGATGCCAGATGATGAAGCTGCCCTCAAACTTGACAGGAAACTGTCGCCAAGCGCTAGAGCCATTCTGAGATTCATACAGGTCAGCGAAACTGGCGGCAAGATAGAGGTATTTAGCGAAGATGCAGACACTGCACATCTACGCAAGATTATCAAATCATACAGAGGGCATCTCTATCCATTGCTCATGAAGCGACTAAGACAAGTCCTCAGGCTTGGCGGCGTGGAAGTCATCACACAGAGGGACATTATGTCATTAATCGATGGGTTGTGGGCGGGCAACATCTCAATGCTCACAAAGACAGAACTGCCCTTTCTTGAAGCTGTACTGAAGAGTCCCGGAGACTCACTGAAGAGCCTCTCTGAGAAAGCAGGATTTAGCTACCCTCAGGCACGCCGAGCTCAAAAGAGGCTCAGCGAAAGTGGAGTTCTCAAGATTGGAGGCATGCTGAATACGGACCAGCTCGGCTTGGAACGCATTCTCATAGTCCTTGAGAATCCCTCTCTTGTCTTGTCGGGTCCGTACTGTCAAAAAGAGATCTTTGTCGATGGCTATTCTCCATTGGTTCTGATTGTTGCCATAGTTCCATATACCAAGCGGAAGGACCTCATAGATACCGTTCGAAGTCTGAGGAACTCAACAACAAATGCGTCAGTCTATGGCCTTTCGGCAGGTCATCCCAGTTTCAGTGGCCTGTATTCTGATCCACATAAGGGATGGAATCTTGACCTCCTGCATTTCCGACTTATGCTACGAAAGGGTGGCGACCCTATCACGCTGGCTGATATTCCAGTTCCCTCTACTATGGAAACCGCTCGCTTCACATATGGGGACACTCAGGTGATGGATGCATTGATTGAGAGCCTGGACAACACCGCGAACGACATTGCAGTGAAAACAGGGTTGTCTCTATCCACCGTCTTCAGGAAACGAGCAAGCCTTCTCACGAAGGGCACAGTGATCTCTCGAGCACGGGTCAATATGCCACAATTGAGTGACCGCATAATTGTCATGTGTAGCCCTGAGGTGGGAGGCAATCTCACTCCGGGCTGGCAGAATCTGCCCCTGACCTATACAAGCCGAATCTCTAATCTCGAGCACAACTCCGATGAAAAGGTGTTGCTGATATCCGCCCTTCCGGCAGGTTCAGGTGCATCTGTACTCAGTGTGCTCAACGATGAGACCTCAAAGGTGGACGACTACTCTGCGTTGACCGTTGCTGCAGGGATAGGTGGGGTCACCAAGGTCTCGAGTATGTATGACCGTCGTCAAAATACTTGGGCATATGATGTCTCTCGGCATTTTGATGCAGTCACCTACAGTGTTTTGAGGAAAGAAGCATCGCCCTACAACATACCCCTTGACCTCGCATAGAGGCATCTACGCGGCAAAACCCATATCTTGTGCAACATTGTAGGACCAGAGTGAATAATCAATGCTAGACATCATATTCCTAGGTACAGGTGGCTCAATGCCTACTGAGGGTCGTAACCTCCCTGCTATAGCAATTCGATACCTAGGATGGATCTTCCTCTTTGACTGCGGTGAAGACGTACAACGCCAGATCGAAAAAGCTGGACTGGGCTTGAACAAGAACATGGCAATCTTCATCACTCATATGCACGCAGATCACATTCTTGGACTTCCCGGGCTCCTATTGAGATTCTCGCTCCTAGGAAGAGGGAAACCCCTGAACATCTATGGTCCGAGAGAACTAATCGAGTACGTCAAGGTCAATCAAGCCACAATCAATCTTGGCACCACCTTTGAGACCGTTGTTCATGCAATTGACCCCGGAATCGTATTTCAGGATGGCCCTATAACAATTCGTGCCTTTGAAGTCGACCATCGAGGGCTTGCGCTTGGTTATGAGATTGTATTTCAAAATCCAACGGGAGAGTTCATACCAAAGAGGGCAGAGGACCTAGGAGTCCCCAAGGGGCCTCTTTGGAGTCTGCTTGCAAAAGGGAACCAAGTGACCCTAGAGGATGGCAAGATTGTTAGTCCCGAAGATGTCACAGAACCTCGTCCAAGACCCCTGAAGATAGTATACTCTGGTGACACCCGCCCCTGCCAGGCACTCCGAGAAGCATCAAAGGATGCAGACATTCTGATCTCGGAAGCAATGTACACCACAGAACACGCAGACCTTGCTGAAGAGCGGGGGCACTCGACAGCTGAGGCTATTGCCAGAATTGCTGCTGATGTTGGTGTTAGACTGCTTGTCCTCACTCATTACAGTCCGAGGTATTACGATGGTGAAGAGATTCTGAATGAGGGGAGGGTGTACTTTCCCAATACTGTTCTTGCCCGAGATCTGCTCACAGTCACCTTGGACAAGGAGGGAAACCACACCATTATGCAACCGGGTTCTGCACCTACTGCTGAAGACCCAGCCTGATTGCCTTCAAAGGATGATGCAGAATTATTCTCTTGCGAATCTGACTCAAGAGGTTCGACTGGGGTTTGATTCTAGCCAATATGTCTGTCAAGTGCTCTCTCATTATGGGGTCCTCGCTAGCGATTGCACAAATGAGTTCAACACTCGCATTTGACTTGTAGACAATTCCTGCAAGCGACCTCAGTTCGTTAAATTCCTTAAGCAATCCCAGTTTCAGTCTACTCTCATACTCGACTACATGGACTGAAGACTTGTCCCTGACTGCCTCAAAGGCAACATCGGCAGCTATTATCCCAGACTCGATGGCGTATGAAATCCCTTCTCCTGACACAGGCGATACAAGACCCGCAGCATCACCAATCAACATTGAGCGTCTGGCAACATGGTGACCGGCCGAACCGCCAAATGGCACCCGAGCTGATGTCTTCCCTGTGACCTTGAGGTCAAGTCCCTTCGTCTTTCCAACATATGAGATCAGTTCCTTCCATTTGTCACGAAGGTTTTGAGCCCTATCCATCCTGCACCCTATACCGATATTGAGAGTCTCACGTTTGGGGAAGCACCATCCGTATCCCCATTCAACGAGCCCATAGTAGAGGTCGAGACTGGTCTGAGCGTGCCCCTCCTTGGATATGCACAATCTTTCAATATCTGATGAATCCACTGGAATCTCTGCATCAATACAGACTGCCACGCACTCAGGGTTCCACCTGTCCCTAATCCTCAGTTGTCTACTTGCAACACTATTGACTCCATCAGCTCCAACCAGAAGATGCGCCTTATAGGATTCACCAACTCCAAGTGCCCGAATGCCCTTTCGAAGCTGTTCGATTGCTACGACCTTGGTCCCCTGAACTATCTCTGCTCCTGCCTCGCGAGCCTTCTTGAGCAGGAAGTCATCAAATGTACTCCTCCGTACGAGGTGTCCTCTGAGTCCATCACGTGTCAAGATTACGTGTTTTCCTGCTGGTGTATGAAGAACTGCAGCCTGGAACTCCCTCTCATAAAGGTGTGAAATATCGAAGTCAAGTAGGTCAGCAGTTCTTGGGCTCAGAGCACCTCCACACACTTTTTCCCGTGGATGGACTGCCTTCTCAATGAGGACTACATCTAGTCCCTTCTGCGCGGCTCTTCTAGCACAGGTTGCCCCTGCCGGTCCTCCACCTATGACTAGAAGGTCGTGCACTCTTGGTCACCTACCTAGTGAAACTATATCACAATATGAATAAATCTGCTAGTATGACTCTTGATTGGAGAATACATGATGACCTCTGAAGAAACAGCAAAAATCTGTCTGATGACCACAGGTGGCACGATCTCAAGTATCTATGACGAGCGAACACAGGCTCTTCGTCCAGGCCTTGCAGTAGATGAGCTGCTTGAGAGACTGCCCAAGGGTCTGCGCAACATTGAGGTCATCAAGAGAGAGCTGTTTCAACTTGACTCTGCAAATGCGCAGCCCCACCATTGGCAGACACTCGCAGGCGCTATCAAGCAAGTGAGTGAGGAGATCAAGGATCTACGCGGCATCGTTGTCTCTCATGGAACCGACACGATGACCTATTCCTCTGCAGCTGTCAGTTTCATGATTCAGGACTTTGGAAAACCTATAGTCTTCACAGGCGCTCAGATACCCGCCAGCATACCTTGGAGCGACGGCCCGAGGAATCTCCTGGATGCAATGCGAGTCGCTGCCTTTGGTGATCTTGGCGAGACTGTCATCGTATTCAATGGTGAGATACATCGTGCTACCAGAGCAAAGAAGGTTCGGGTGAATTCTTACGATGCGTTCGACTCTATGGACCCATCACCAATTGGCATTCTGGCCAGAGATATTGTACTCTACGAGGGACGCATTAAGCGCAACATGAGTCTCATTCCTCGCTTTGACACACGACTCGATAATCGAGTCTTCTTGTTGAAGGTGTTCCCTGGACTTCCACCACAGGCGCTAGCCAAGATAATCGATATGGGATATCACGGGATTGTGATTGAGGGATTCGGCTCGGGCAACATTCCCACTGACGAGAATGCTCTGACAGGTGGAATCCTGCAGGCATTGGGTCAAGGTTGTTTTGTAGTAGTCAGTTCACAATGTGCCTTCGGACAGGCTGACTTGTCAGTCTATGAGGTCGGTCATGCAGCAATGGATGTCGGCGCCATGAGTGCCTATGACATGACCTCGGAAGCTGCGCTGGTGAAACTGGCATGGGTTCTAGGTCATACTCGCGAGCCTGAGAGAGTCCGAGAGATGATGGGAATTAGCTATGTGGGCGAAATGTCCTACTCCAGTTCTCCGGGCCAGTTGCACACCAGTTGAGAGAAGGGACTCGTGTACGAAGACTCGAACACAGGCGCAGGGAAAAGATGAAAAGGACTGCAGAGCCTTCAGGCTGCAAGCCCGGATAGCCTAGTGGCTATGGCGGCAGCCTGGAACTGATAGCGTTTCTATTACATCCCAACAGGCAGCTGCTCTCCCTTGGGAGGCATGAGTTCGAGTCTCATTCCGGGCGCCATTCCCTCTCACCATAAGGCATCATCGTCGTTCTCAACATCAGCATGATTCGCTATCGGCTCGTGTTGTGTCTTCATTGAGGCTGCAGCTCGCACAAGATCCGGATGCATAGTCAGTTGAGCAGGACTAGTCTGAAACGATCGGCCTTCGGAGTCTCGACCTATTGAACTGCATGTATGCGACTGTGATAACAGCCGCACATATCGCGGCTCCTAGAGGCACAGCCCATGGAAGTATCGACATCCACCAGCTGTTTCGAACAGTGAAATACAGAACTCCTATGGAATCGTCGACTACAAACGGATACTGAACAGCCTTCCATGTCGCGTTGATCGTCAGCCTGTAGTCTCCATTCGTGAACAGAAATGTGCTTATGTCTAACCGCCAGCATGTATCGTTAACGGCACGAGCCTCCAAGATGAAATCACGCAGCACTGGACCCTCTGTATCGACCTGTTTGGCCACGTATCCCGTCACAGACTCAAGGTTGCATCGAAAGCAGCTCCTGAGAATATCTGTCGTTACGTTGAAATTGATGTCACAATAGACCAAACCCGAAAGCACTCCGGAAATTGGTTCTCCATACTTCTCATACAAAGCAATTGTGGGCTCTACAATATCATCCGGTGAAACCAAAGGTTCGGGGTACTTCCATTGGCCGATTTCTCCGGCGAGACCAAATCTTATGGAAGCAGCAAGGAACACTTTGAGGAACGAATCAGAGAGGATTACATCGCTTGCCATTATCCCTGAATGTATGACCATCCCCTCTCCATATCTGTGCAAATAAGCAGCAACAGGATCGCTTGGATATTCACTGGCGTTGACGAAATTCCAGTAACCGATAATGTCTGTCCCTGTCTGGTTCTGTAGGAGATTCTCTTCATGGCCCGTGTAAACCGTGGATATGTTCTCACCCAACGTAGTTCTGATGAAGTCGCTCAGAGCATTTGTTGTATTGATAGTGATGCCACTGTAGTGTTGGCCCGTCCAATACCTCCAGAAGTTGCCACCAACCCAATTCATGTTGTCCTCGTACCATCTATGATAGACGGACTTCCAAGCATGGGTTCCATTGAATTCCCACCCGTGCCCCTTGGTTAGGCTTAGATAACCATTGGAATATGTGACTTCCGCGAGGAAGTTGCAGGCATCCATTATGATCAGTGTGCCTCCCGACGCCACGAATTGCTTATAGTAAAGGTACTCCCTCTCTGTGACATACTCGGTAAATCCGAGTATCAGGACATCATACAATCTCACGCCATCATGGAAGAGCGCACCACGGTCCACGTCGATTTCGTTGATGAGCGTCACGGTTTCACCGAGGACCAGGTGCAGAGAGCGAGCGGTTTCACTCGTAAACCATTTATTGAGTTGCTTGCTCCACCCCCAGTCATCGACCACTGTTCTGTTCAAGAGGCCTAATTCGGTTATGACATACTCTCCTGGAGGTACCGAGCTGTACGTATAGTAGAATTGATAGAAAGCGGCTGAGTAGGCAGTCTCAGAAAAAATGGGCTTGACTAGAGCTATTCTATTCTCGGTCGATGCAAAGGAAACTCTGCTATGCGTCGTTGCATCTGTCAAGTTGTCCACGCCATATGAAACCACAGGCGCTTCAGCAGAACTAAGAAACACAGCAAGCACTACAAAAAGAGTAAGCCATTCGATTCTGAAATTGCCTCTGCCCCCTTCTCCCTGAGCTTCAGCCATACGACAACGCCGCCCTTCGAACCCTAATTCAAAACCCTCACACGCTCAAATAAGGATACCGACTCGCAGTACTATGTTTTGTTTCAAACCAGTATGACTGTCTTCCATGGTTTAAATCATGTTAGAAATTCAGTTTGAGTCTATCTGAATTCGTCCTAACTAGAGAGCCATATGAAGACACTATAGGAAAGAGAAAACGCCGATTTCTGTTGCAGGGAATGAATAGTATAGTCGTCAGATTGATACCGGTTCTTTCCTTGGTCTACTGACATAGATGGGAGTGACAGGTCTGCGAACAAGAGGATTGCTGCGTCATCTGAATATGCTCCAAGAGTGTGAGAAATCACTCCTGCTTCATCTATACTGTCATACTTGCTCAAATATTGGCTATTTGCACTTCACCCACTGAGAGGTACGCACCATGATTTACAGCGTCGTCTTAGTCAATGTGGCTGGTCGACGCAGTACTGCTTCTTCTGACTATTGGAGCCAAAGAGTATCGCGAGCGCAACTCAAGAGATATCTCTCAAGTCTGGCTGAAATGGCAGAGAAGTCAGAACGGCTCAAGTACAAGCCCACTGTGATTGATGACTTGAAGTTCTTCAGCCGTGAGTGTGGAGACGATAGTCTGATAGTCTTCGTAACCGACCTGCGCGAGTCTGAAGATGAAGTGATTAAAAGAATCAATAGTGCCGGGCGTGTTCTTCGAGGAATCACTGGCGAGAAGTCTGCGAGCTTTATTCGGACGAATTTCCCTGGGATTATCGATCCTGTAGTCACGTCCCGTTTTGTTATTGTATTGGTAGGTGAGAGCGGTGTGGGAAAGACTTCAATCCTTCATCTCCTCATGGGAACGCCGCCTCCTGAGGAGCATCTTCCTACTGTCTTGCTCAATACGGAGGTACTTCCGAAAATTCGTTTTGCTAACTACGACATTATGATACTTGATTTCGGAGGGCAATTACAGCCCCAGAAACTGTGGGACTTCAGCAGAGCCGACATGGCTTTTCTCGTATCTGATTCCACGCTAAGAAATTTGGTCACATCAAAGGGAATCATGGTGAAGATTCAGCAGGAGCATTCCAAGCTTCCAATCAGAGTATTTGCAAACAAACAAGACCTGCCGAATGCTTTAGACCCATCCGCCATTGGTAAAGTCATGGGGGTTGATGTGCAGTCTCTGGTCGCTGTAGACTTGGCATATCGAGTCAACCTGCACAAAAGCCTCATACAACTGCTATGCGGGCACTTTGGATTAGAGGTCCCCGACATCTCACCAGATGCCTTGCTTCGTTTCAATCCCACCTAGTTTGAGGGTCTTGGCAGAAAAGGTGAGTTCGCATCGACATATACAATCCCCAGAATCAGGTTTCCACGAACCTCATCAAATTTGTAGACTCCGTATCTATAGTCTATTCCTTTCTTCTGGCTGACAACTTCTCCCTCCTTGACATAATACCGGAAGAGGTTGCGGCACTGATCTCTCACCTCAGAGAACAGATTTCTATATTGTCTGCGTTGCGATGGTCTGATTCCCCAGTGAAGATGTACAAACCTGTTGGCTAGGCCGTTGCTGGAGATGAGAACACTCCTTCGTCCTCTTCCCTCTTGTTTTTCGAAGTTCTCAAGAATGGTTTCTTCTAGAAGGACTGCGATACTCGATTTGATACTGGGCGTAAGGGTGGGTTCGTCTGACATGTGTTTCCCCAAGAAATGAATCTTTACTGAGTGCTAAAAGGACCTTCAAGAATCGGTTCTCTATGGCAATGGTTATAAGGAATCCAAAAGAGCGGAACTAGCCAAAGCCAGTCAGAATGAGGTAACAGACCGTGTCTGAAGACTACAAGCATATTGTTCGTATCGGTGGGTCCGACATTGATGGCCAAGAGAGTCTGATTCAGGGGCTAACCCATATCATGGGTGTTGGCCTCAGAATGTCCAGGACTATTCTAGCACATCTTGGAATGGATCCCAATGATCGACTCGGATACATTACAGATGAGAACATTAAGGCTGTAGAGACCATTCTTCATGATCCTCATGCGGCAGGCTTTCCTGACTGGTTCTTAAACCGCCCGAGAGACAGAATGAGTGGCAGAATGCTGCATTTGACTGGTTCTGACCTTGATTTTGCCAGCAGAAACGATATTGACAGACTGCGCAGGATCAAATCATGGCGAGGCACAAGACACGCAGCTGGTCTTAAGGTAAGGGGCCAACACACCAGAACGACTGGTCGTGGTGGCGTAGCAGTCGGTGTGTCAAGGAAAGAAGCAAAGGCGGCATGAGAGATGGGAGATATACGATTCCAGAGCAAGAAGTACGTAACACCGAAGCGTCCCTTCGATACAGACAGATTCGAACAGGAGCTTCAATTGATTGGTACTTATGGTCTACGGAACAAGAAAGAAATCTGGATCCATAGGACAGAACTCTCTCATTACCGTCGACAGGCAAGATACCTCCTAGCACAACCACCCTCAGAGAGAGCTCATGATGAGAAAGAGCTCGTTGACAAGCTCAGCAGATTTGGCATTCTTTCTGGTGATTTGACTCTTGATAGTGTTCTGGACCTGACCCTCGAAAAACTTCTCGAACGTAGACTTCAGACAATTGTCTTTCGAAAGGGTCTAGCAGCCTCCATGCATCATGCTAGGCAGTTGGTGACCCACGGTCATATTGGACTGAACGACCGCCGCGTCACAACACCAACACGATTGATTACTCTTGCAGAAGAGGAGCACATCACATATACTACTAAGTCTGCGCTGAATGATCAGTCCCACCCAGCAAGAATTGCTGCCTCAGACGCAGCAACAAGGATTACTGCTGTTCCTGAAGAAATCGAGGAAGAACGGCCAAGACGACGACCTGTTCCGACGGAATCTGTAGAAGAGAGAGAGCCGCTGAGAAACGAACCTGATGATGTTCCAGGAGATGAGGAACTTGAGTAAGGAAGAGAAGAGAGACAAGTGGGCGGTCGCGCACATCTTTGCGTCATACAACGACACTATCGTTCACATCACTGATATCTCTGGTGCAGAGACCTTGGCACGACACACCGGTGGTATGATGGTCAAGGCTGACAGGAACGAGTCCTCACCGCACGCTGCTATGCAAGCAGCATTTCAGGCGGCCAGAGAGGCAAAGGACAAGGGTGTCTACGGCATTCATATTCGCGTGAGAGCGCCAGGCGGTTCAGGTCCAAAGACTCCTGGTCCAGGTGCTCAGGCAGCCATCCGTGCACTCAGCAGGGCCGGTCTTAGAATTGGCATCATTGATGAGGTCACTCCTATGCCACACGATGGAACCAGAAAGGCTGGTGGTCGTCGTGGCAGACGTGTGTAGACTCAAACGCCTTCTATCTATTCATTTGACAGATGACTCAGGGATTATGCCATTTGCTGACTAGATGCTCCGGTCTTCCTGAGTTTGAACGATCAATCCTTGCAGGCGGCCGAGTGAGATGTCTCTGCGCGCTGAGGGGTGGGAGATGAAGCCCCTCTCTGATGGTTCTCTCTACCCTCCTCTCGACCTTCATTGCAGTTGGGTCTTTGAAGCCACATCTGAAGCACTTGAAGCCTTTCCCGCTTCCAGCACTCTTCATCCGCTTCAGGCAGTGCGGACAGTCTGGATTCACTAACAAAACACCAGGCATGAGATTGAGAATCCCAAGACCTTCGATATTGAGCGTCAGACCATGCGTCCTCGACCTTGGCTTGACATTTGCATGCACATTAATCTCATCACCAACACGAAGTCCCCTGACAATCTGTCTAAAGCCCCGAGTGGGTTCGTATGCCGCACAGTCGATTCTCTCAAGATCATTTCCAAGCTCGAAGAAGACGTGTCCTCCCTCCGTAATCCTTGGAATGCTCTCTACGCGTCCATGGACAACGCAAGCCATGTACGGTCTCAGGTCACGTATCCTTATGCTATGTGCAAGATGCTCCGCAGTGGCTTGGTTGCTTCTGAACACCATCCATCTCTCGACAGCCTGCTCGCTCCTCACGAATCTTGCCGCTTCAATGACATCAGTTGCCGCTTCTCCCCGAATTCCATAGATTACGGGGTCCGGACCGTGAGGTTCAATCAGAATCCTCCCCTCATCAGGGTCGATATTTGAGAACACCCTGTCTTTCATTCTGTCGACCATCTCGAGCACAGACTCAGGATCAACTCCTCTCTTGAATTCAGACTGGTCCATTGAACGATAGGCAATGAACTCGTATGTGTGATCGTGCTCAAGGGTGTTTCCAATAGACGCCAGTGCCCCAATCAGTCCCCTCCCGTTGCCCCCTCTGTAGTGGACTATGTCGTATTTCTCCACAAGCCTCTCTGCTAGTTCTATCGGGACCATGCGCCATAATGCCTGCCGTGACAGTACCTGCACGCTATCAGGAGTCTTTCCAGTGACAATGACGGCACCAGGGTTCGTATTGGGATAGGTCTCATCAACATAGTTGTGGACCATCTGTTCAATCTGTTCTAGCAGGTCGCTAATCCTGCTGGTGTCGAAGAGCAACTGAAGTGCAACGGCACCATTGCCCCGTGTCCTGAACGGAATGCCAGGATTCAATCGAATCAGTCTAGGGTAGTCTATCCACTTGACCGATTGATGCGTGAGATGTTCAACAAGAAGGCTAGCAAAGTGTGTAGTGCATCCTCCCTTTGGACTGTCAATGTCGTCAAGACCGATGTGAATCTCTTGTAGTTTCATGCCTCTCTCTTCCGACAGTAATCACAGATTGTAGACTCGTCCACTTTCGTTCCATGGTCCTCACACACAAGTCTGCCGCAGATATTGCATGCCCGTGAGGCCAGGTACTCACCACAGATTTGACATCTGGCTTCAACACAGTTCAGACATAGTTGAGTATCGCGGGTCGCACATTGAGGACAGACATATACCCCGCACATCTTGCAGCAGACAAGATGCATCTCATCCTCACCGCAGATCTCGCATGAGGATGCAGGTTCATGGTGCATTTCAGCATTACCTCTTGTTTAGGCCTATGACAACACAGAAATCCTTTACCGTTCATTATTAACTGGACAATCTTGGACACCAGAGTGTTGTCCGCCCAGAAAACGGCACTGGGCTCCACTCCGTGAGGTCAGCTTAGGCGTCGGGTCTGCCTCAGAGTTGTATTCCTCAGCACAGTATATAAACATCTGTCCGACTATGTCCAAAATTGAAGCAACTGCCGCGTACCCTTTTGGATAATACGATTGGTGAATCAAGTGTGACCGCACAACCGAGAGTCCTCATCTATCACGCTGACCAGTGTGACCCAAAGAAATGCACTGGGACACGGCTCATCAGAATGAAGAGGGCTCAGATTCTCAAGAACATGAATCAAATACCTCTCGGGGGTGTGGTGCTCAACCCGGTTTCTGAGGTCGCCTTTTCAAGGGCAGATCGGGATGCTATTCTGCATGCAGGTCTTGTCGCACTTGACTGTTCGTGGAAAAAGGCTGAAGAGATATTCGCCAACTCGCAATCTGGTATCCAGAGAGCACTACCTTACCTGCTTGCTGCGAATCCAGTCAACACCTACAAACCAATCAAGCTGTCCACTGCTGAGGCCGTGGCTGCAGCGCTCTATATTGCTGGTTTCAAGGAAGAGGCTGAAGACATCATGTCTATCTTCAAGTGGGGACCGGCCTTCATAACGCTGAATCACGAGTTCTTGGAAGCATATTCAAAATGCAGCACGAGCGGGGAGGTTGTAGAAATACAGAGAGAATACATGGAACTACAGAATCGTGAATGAGCTCTTCACTCAACTCTTCAGAATGCCACTTTGCAGAGATGTCAATAAGCTAAAAATAATCTAATCCTTAGAGCAATTCTCAGTCTTGTCCTGGAAACGGTCCATGTGGATTTGTCGTTTTACTAACGACTCATTCGATTTGTAATTCTTCAAGTTGCTCTCTCGGGCTTGTCTTTCTTTTGCTTTTGTATATGAGAATCAATGACATATATGCTACTGTGGAAACCGTACCTACTAATAATGAGATATGCGGAATCCAATAGCCATTGCCTGTCCATCCTTCAGTTAGAGCGAATCCAGTAAGCAGACGAGGCCCAAGGGAATTCCCGCTGGTCGTCCGAGCAATAGCCCCCTCCCGTCCAGCAGCCCAACCATGTGACTCATTGATGAAATCAACCGTTTTAAAACGAAAGTCCGGAGTTATCTGCTCATACCAAGAAAAGCCGCCATCAGGGGTATA
This sequence comes from uncultured archaeon, assembly GCA_964354495.1. Taxonomy (GTDB): domain Archaea; phylum Asgardarchaeota; class Thorarchaeia; order Thorarchaeales; family Thorarchaeaceae; genus SMTZ1-45. The sequence continues at coordinate 22,315 of CAYHAA010000007.1, forward strand.
CGCTACAGCAGGTTCAGCTCCTACAATCCATCCATGTTTGGAGTCGATAAACTCGATATCAGTATAAGATGAATGGCTTGAGATTCTTATTCTCGAAACTTGTGGAAGCTCTAAAAAACTCCATCAACGAAGTGGGACACGGTTGAGTGATGAAGAATCCATCCTTCACTATCTGTTATGAATGACAGGCCAGCAGTGTTTATTGAATCCTCGATCTTCCAAGTCAATCCCCAATCCTCGCTAAGAAATAGACCCAACCATGTGGCAACTCTTATTTTTGAAGCAGATAGATGGAAGTCGCGTATTGGGCTATAGTCAGAACTCCAATTGACTGCGGCTTGCCAAGAGATTCCACCATCGATCGTTCTATATAGACCCTGAGAATCTGCAACCAAGCCATGCGTATTATTGAAAAACTCTACTCTGGGTCCAATGGTTGTTGGAGTGGATTCATTATGCCATGTCACTCCTCCATCGACCGTGTGAAAGAGTTCGCCATGACCACCTGGCGCATCTATTAATGCACTAGCCCAGACATTCATTGGCGTGACAACTGATAATCCGTAAAGAACACCATTTTCTGGCGCAAGACTAATGCTCCAAGAGTCACCACTGTCATTGGTATGGAGTAATGCTCTACCTCCCAATAACCAACCATGAGTTGCATTGAGGAATGTTATTTCACTAAAACCCCAATCATCATAATACTCCTCTGGGACTGATAGTGACTCCCACTCAGCCATAGAGTATCCGATTGGTGGTGCTATTGCGATTTGTGTTGTGAGAACAGATGAGAAAATGAACACGACAAATAGGCTAACTATCAACCATCTAGTAGAGTAGTGTTTTCTTACTGCGAATCTTGTTTCAGATTTCATCATCGTTCATGAATACTCCCAATACGCATTCGTCGTCCCTCTCTTGTCACTAAATCAATGATGTGTAAAAGCCTTATCGAATTGCAAATAGAATGTGAATTGAAATACTGTGGCTCTGGTCCAGAGGGTGGCCCTCATTCCTTGTAGTAGTCAAACGTACAACTCGCAATAACCATTAGCTCAGATTATTTTGTACACTTAGGTTCTTATCCTAAATGCGTTGAACAGGATTACTGAAAATCGAGTTCAGGAAGTGGTTTGCAAGGGGATATGAATAGAATCAGGTCCCATTCGAGGTTGAAACGTTGGAGAGACAGAAGGAGTACAATGCGGGCGTGGAGGAACTAGTCTCAAAGCAGAAAGTAGCAATCGGCTCTCTGCTGTTTCAGGCATCAGTAATCCTTGGTTTTGTGGTATGGACAATCTACATATTCCCCGCAACATGGCCCTCTGGCTCAATTCCAGGCATTATCGGTCTCTATATCATCTTCATTTCTCCAGGACTCTTCCCCTTGTTGTTAGCTATAGAGTTGTATAGAGGCAAGCTTCATAGACGGTGGCTACAGGGTTGGGCAGGAACCTGTATTAGTTTCGGGCTGTTCTATCTATTAGTGATGGTACGATCTCTTCCCGATTTTGAAATATACAGAATCGCCATGATTATGACCGTTCTATTTCTATTGGTGCCTTCCGGACTTGTCTTGCGTTTGACAGGGCTCTCCACTTGGAAATGGTTTCCTCCATCGAGGCAAGCGCCCAATCCATTTGAAGGCGATGAACAAGGAGGATAGCTGCCCAATCTACAATGGACGGCAGGATGCTTAGTTAGAGTTTAAGAAGAAGACATGGTGCCAATCTTAAGAGAGATTGTAGCTCTGGTCCAGAGAGTAACCCCAATTCTGTTCCATCCCAGACAGTAGCCAAAATGAGATAGTGTGTTTGAAAAACAACACTTCAAACAGGAGAAATCTTATCCTGTCAATACTGAGTATGCGGTCCCTACCAGTCAATAGTTGTGAAATAATCGCCACTGGGGATTTTTCTTCTTTGTCTTCTTTTCTACTCTTTTCGCTTGTGGCTGATTTCCAGCCCAAGATACAAGACGGTAAGCCATTCATCTGGCTGAAGACATCCTGATTAGAAGATCATTTCTTAGTTCAAGGTCTTGCCACGAGCATGGTCTTAGTACTTTGCGGTAATCTTACAGAGGAAGTTGACGAAGTTCTTGAATGACTTCTGGTATCTGCTTCTTCAGCACTTCGCTGACATTGGAGATATTCAACAATTCTGGGACTATGTCAGCTTCAAAGGTTTCTCTCACTTCTCGTTCAGCCACCCGTATCTCTGCACCAATGAGAACTTTGGTATCATCATATAGAAGTCCAGTCCGAAACATCTTGGTTTCATACTGCTCAGCCTCCCAGAGGACAGCTCGCCGCTCCTTATCAACAGAGAGTGTGACTGTCCATTTCCCAAGTTCCTCAGAGCCATCTTCCATATTCAGGGTAAGGCTCTTCAGCCATGATGTAATCGTGTTCAGGAAGGAACCTGTGTTCCTGATTGAATAGATACCCATCTCGCCCTCAGAGAGCCCGACTTCAATGGCCTCGATGATTGCATCAGATGACGCTGCATCTGTGATTTCTATAGTGAATGTGAGAAATGGCTCTCTTCGAGTCCTATCGACAGGAAACACGCCATACATGCATTTCTTCTTAGACAGTTCAAGAATGCGTAGCTCACAGATGGGACTCGTTTCAGAGTAACCAAGGTTTCTTAGGCCAGAAAGCAACTTTTCTTCGACATTGGAGACATTCGTCATATATTCCCGTGGAATGTTCGCAGTAATGATGCCCATTATTCTGGTACACTCCTCCTTTGCACCACGGCCATGTGAAAGTTCAATCATGTGTTGACTGCCTTCAAAGAAGAGGCCGGAAACCGTCGACTGCGCACTCCACTTGACATGTGCTTCACTGTCCCAGACGATATCGACCATCCATTTCTGTTTCCTAATACTCAGATAGGTCCCAGGTTCTAGACTACTCAAAATCAGTCCATTTCTACGAAGAAGCATACGGATGTACCGATCCTCATGGAAGACAATTCCCTCGTCCTTCTCTGACACTGTAGGTGGAGTCATGTCAAGCATGTACAGTTTCCCAGCATAGAGTCGCTCTGGTGCAAGTAGACCGTTCATTTCCTCCCCTGTCATGGCTCTACCAAGTTGTTTTCGGACTTCATCAGGGCAATCCGGTGGCAATATCACTCTCCAACAGGCGCCATGTTCTAACTCTTCACCCAGTGCGACTGGGCAGACTGATTGGTCATGCTCAATGCTCAGAGTAAGCGTTTCTGTTTCGTCAAAGAACTGCACAATTCTCTTCGGAAGTCTCTCTGGGACTATCCGAGCAGCTCTGAGGGTGATGAATGGTTCAATGAACTCTAGGTCCTTATACTCGATATCATCAAAGATGCTCCATGTCACGAATTTGCCCGAGTCTGTGAACATCGGACCTCCTTTAACCATGGGCCATCTGAGGAGGGTGATAAGGTCTGCAGTATATTCAATATTGATGCTCTGAAGGACCTCGTCTTCTTCATCAACCAGAACAGCATGACACACACCATCCGTCATCTCAAGACGCATAGTTACTGGCGTGGGTCTTGTGATAGCCTTGAGGTGTCTTTGAAGAGAGTCGGTTACTCGCTTGTAGAATGATTCTGGGGGTCGTGCTCCCGTTGTAGGATGAGATCTAGGAATCTCAGTGAAGGTCTGACGAATCGCTCGGAGTTGTCCTACGGTTGAACGTCCCTGACCTATCAATTCGAGGACTCCTGAATTGATAACCTCATTGTCGTTCTGCATCGAGCTCCATGTTTCAATGCCACTCTCGGTCCTTTTACACATCATGATAGTCTGTGGGAGTTCTAGTATCTCATCCAGACTCTGTCGTGTCAGCACGTTTGATCTGGTTTCTGCCCAGAGATATCCATCTTTGGTTGGAGGTCTATCTATGAAACACCCAACAAGCATTCTTCCCTCATTCTCAGGGTCTTGCATCACAATCCACCAGGGCTGGGTTTGATCCTCCTCTGCTGCGAACTTGATTCCAAACAGCCACTCCTCCAATTCCTCCTCGGATTGTAAGGGGGTGGGGAGTGTCTGTTTTGGTATTGTCTTTAACCTGTTCGGGGAGCGATAGAGTCGCTGAGAGTTGATCTTACCAGCGGTCACAGTCACAAAGGATGCGCTGTCAAGGGTGGCAGGAATCCTATACCGTAGAAGATCAAGGATATGGGGGGCTGGACTGGGGGGTTCATGTAAAGTTGCTTGTTGAAAGCTCGGCCCATCTGAGATTCTTCTAAACTCAGTATCCAGCCTTGTGAATAGTTCTTCGAGGGTGTCCTTCGAGTCCTCAACAAGTGTTGCCTTTGGCCAGAGTCGCACAAGCCATGGGAGCAGAGTCAGTGAGAGGAGTTTCATTCGTATTCGAAGCTCTCTCTCAGGTATGATATTATCTATCTCTTGATTTCGAACGACTTGTCCAGTTCCCATGTTCCTAAATCTCTTAGACCACCCCCTCAGAAGTGGGACATGGGTCAACTCAATTTCCAACTTGTTAGTTGACTGATGGATGATAACTCGAATATCATCATGCATGGGGGAGTCGCCAATGATAGGCATTTTCCACTTTTCGGGGTCGATAGTTCCCCTTGGTGCTACAGGCAGGTTCCAGACAATCTCTGTCACCATCTCAGCGAGAGAGGAGTCTTCATAGAACGGGAGGAGAGCTCTACTAGAGTACGATACAGCTTTCTCGACAGAGGGGACAGGCGAATCGAACCAGACAATAATGGTGCTCTCATCCTCCGGAAGACTGCTCAGAAGGTGATCCATCACGATCTTGAGTCTCTCACTATGAGTTGATGGTGTCGCATCCCGAAGAATGTCAGCTCCTGTGACAATGATGATTCTTTCTTTATCAGAGCTCGTATCAATGGCAAATGATGGTTCATCTCCATCCTCGTAGAGGAAAGATAGGATATCATCAAGATACCCCCTAATCTCAATCTTTTCGAAGAACTCTCGAATATGATTAGGTTGGGCCTTGAACACTTCCTCTTCTGAATAACCCCTAGGTCTTAGACGCAGTCGTGCTTCAGCAAGGCGCCTATCATTGAACTGGTCAGCTAGGTCAATCCAGAAAAACATTTCACCAGTCTGTGATTCTTTCATATTATAGAGCATCTGAAGTCCGTGATAGTTCCGAGCGTTCCAGGCGGCAGACGGTCCTGCAGATGTCGGTACAGCACCTGCCAAATAGAGAATGAACTGAGGCCTCATTCCTTGAATGATCTTGAGCGGATTGTAGAGAGGCTGCCATGGAATCTCAATGGCTTCATCTTTTTTACTTCCAGATGCGTGCTGTTCATGAACAACTAAGGCAATGTGGTTATATTCGTTGCTGGTGGGCGTAACGATTGTGCGTTTAATCTTTCGAGATTTCTCCATCACACACTCATAGGCATGTACCAACAGGCTCTCGATGACTCGTCGCACTTTATCTACATCTGAATCAGAGTCGACAATGAGAGTCCCTCTCAGAACATGTCCGAGTTCGTGGTGCGTGGCATCCTGATAGATGTCTGTCAGAGCCTCAGCATAGGCCATTAACTGCTCCTCTGCCGAGGGAGTAGGAGTTGACTTGACAATTGCATTCCACATGTCATCATCAAGTGGATAATCATTCATAGGAAACTCACTCACAACTCTCTGGACAGGACTTCCATCCTGTCGAACCTCGGATTTCTTGTAGTCAGGTTTAATGTACCAGCTATCTCCTCTACGGGTCTTAATCTCCAACACGAACCTCGGTCTCCAGAGCGCCCGTTTTCCATCCTCTGTGATGATCCTCTCCAGCAGGACGAGATCGGTTCTGCGAACATCATGGAGTGAAGACTATTTACTTTGAAGACCTCCGCTCCTTTCAAGCAAATGGGGGTATGAAACGACACAGCTGGAACCTTTCAATCAATCTTTGGGGCAAGATGATTGAGGGTGTTCGATATCGCCGCGAAACTCTAGGTCATAGATATGGTGGTATCTGGATGATTAATCCTGCATGGACCTCACAGATCTGCCATGTCTGTGGGCAGCGGGGTTTCCGAGTGGAGGACGATGTTTCTACGAATGAGAAGAAGGGAGGCGAATACTTCCATTGCCCAAAGTGTAGAGCGCATTTTCATGCTGATGTAAATGCAGCACGAAACATTATGCAATTTCAACCACCTGAGCCCAGTGCCGTTCCTGGGCGGATAGCTTTGTAGCTAGTCAACTTACAATGACCGGTAGGAAGCTTAGTTCGATACCGCTCTCAATAAGAAAATCATGGTAGAAATATGGCCTTGGTCCAAAGAATAACCCCGATTCTGTTCCACCTCATCTCGTTACCGAAATGAAGTCTTGCAACATCGAACTAACGCTCTCTACCCTACATCTTGGACCGACGCCTCAGCGATGTATTCTTGAGATTGCTCAACAGTGATGGGCCGTTTCAGCCTGTCCGAACGAGTCCTCAACAGATTCAAGTCCGTATCATTGTCACATCCCGTTCGGGGGTGTCGTTTCTGTTCCCAGAGCGAGGCTCTCGCCTCCCTGCTTTCACAGGACTGTTGTCGGTATGAGTCAGGAGTTTCCTCAGCTCTCATCCCGGGGGATAAGTACCGTCAGTTGCACTTCTGCTCCAAGGCCTATTCCAATTTGCATTCATCGCTATAAAAGTAATTGGGTGAGTTAATAGAATATCATATCGTTTCCTTTGAGAATTTGAATATTCGAATCTTCCCTCTTGAAATTGGAGGAGTCCAGCAGATAATATAAACTCGTTCTACATTCATCGTGCGTGCTTTTCTATTTCCTAATCTGACTATATCTTCTTTCCGTGATTCTATATTCTCCATGCATCCAAATATCACGCTAATTTTGCCAATAACGAGGGGTTTTGAAACTGGTGTTCCTTTTCTTATTTTTTGTTTTTCGCAACCTTTTATGATTTTTACTATCTTGGAACGGATTGCTTCATTTGATTCCAATAAGTGAAGACATACAGAAACGAAATGATTTGGTTGCTCATCCTCCAAACGAGATAGTAATGCTTCAAAGACGGAATCCATCTTGAAATATGGTTTGGATGTTATACTGCCTTGGACCTGTGACGATGAATAATATGCATCTAGATCCTGAGTGTGTGAGGATATCATGAATCTATCAACATCTTTGAATCTTTCTTCCTGATGGGATAGATCGTTTTGAAGAAACCTTCCAAAATAATCCATTTCATCAAATGCTTCAATCAATGAATCTTCATTCTGAGCGATTCGTTCTCTGAGATAGTGGAGAAAGATAGATGGATGATTAATTATTTCCGAAACGATGCGAAGGTCGTTGAGATATACAAACCAAGGCCATTCTTTTCCTATAACCAAACCCAATTTCTTTGCTGTTGAGAGGTGTGAACTCAATTCATACAAAGGTTCGTCGTTAATCAGGATGATGAATATGTTTTCAAATTTCTTTTGCTCGATTTGAACTACTGGAACACCCCTATCATTATAGAAAATAACAGAAGGGGCTGATTTAATAAATCGGAGTGCTCTGGTTGCTTGATCATTTGCTTTCGTCAGTATTTCACTAAGACTATCTATTATACCCTGAATAGATCCTCGTTTCTTTTGCCTAGGAATTTGACCAGCTTTGGCTTCTATGATAATGAGCACATCGTCATAGATTACGAGTCCATCAAGTTCATAGAGCTGTGGTTTAGAACCCTCTATCGGACCGTATCGTAACTTTGGGAATACCTTAGAAGATGGGAGCAAAGTTCGAATGTAACGCAATGATGTTTCTTCAACGTATTCATCTCTAGATTTGAGATATTTTTGGAATTGGTTTGGTGATTGCTGTTTGAGAAGATGCTCCGATATGAGTCGTAAATTTCTCAATGCTAAGGATGGATTGAAAACGTAGTATTGTTGATTGTGCTTAATAATCGGACGGAGTGAGATTATTGTATCATTTGTGGGCCATCCTCTCCATTCTGTTTTTGCAGGGCTAAGAAAATCAACATTGTTTCCGAGTTCGCAGCTTAGACATTGCAGAATCTTGTCATCAGTTGTTTTCTGCGGTTCCACTTCAAAAGCATATAATAATTCCAAGGGGCGTAAATCAGAATGTATGCTTCTTGGTTCGCATTGAACATCTTCCCTTGATTTTAGTAAACCTGTATTGAATTTTCCATGTAATTCTGCTATTGTGTCAAATATATCGCGTTCTTGTTGCATAGTTAAGAGATACTTGCTTTTTACTCTTTGAAAGAACTCATATAGGTCTTGAGCTGAAAAACCAATTGTGTTTTCTAGGTATTGGCTTTGTTTCCTGAATAGTTCTAGAAATGTTTGATCTAGATGCTGGATATAGGCATCGCCTCTTCTGAACAAATAGGAAAGAATTAGTTTGAATCTCAATTCAGCCTCAACTGGATTCTCTTGATTGGTTACAAATTCAGAGCCGAAATAGTTGGAAACATTCAATTCGAGTTCATTCCAAAGACTGAGAGCTTTTTCTATCTCTGCTCTTTTTGGCTCTTTCCAAGTAGATGAGTAAGGCTTCGAAGTAGCTATACTCATTAAATATTCTATGAGCGACTCGTCTGTTGAATCAGATGATATTCCCGAGGCTCTAATTTGAACTAATTTTTGAATTTCTGCAATAATCGATAATGGGTTGTATTCTACGACAAGACTTTCGAATTTGCTTATTATGATATCTACCGCTCTCTTGAAATCCGGTTTTCTATTGCGTAGATTTTCAATGAATAGCTTATGTTGTCTGGAATCCCATCTAGATGTAATTGAAATATACTTACCTTCCCTATGGATCGTAAAGGGGCCATGCTCGAAGGTTTCAGAATCATCTATCTTAGATGCTTCTTCTCTAGTGGATTTCTTTCCTCTATGTATGTACTTCTTCTTCTTCAAAACCTATTCTCCCATTTCGTGCAGAAGAATCAAACACATAGTTCTACTAAGTCATCGTCACATCGCAATAAGAATCCCTTCCTACCCTACACCTCAGGTCGACACGTCAACAGTGTATTCTTGGAATTGCTCAACCAGTGTTGGGCCGTTTCAGCCTGTCCGAACGAGTCCTCAACAGATTCAAGTCCGTATCATTGTCACATCCCGTTCGGGGGTGTCGTTTCTGTTCCCAGAGCGAGGCTCTCGCCTCCCTGCTTTCACAGGACTGTTGTCGGTATGAGTCAGGAGTTTCCTCAGCTCTCATCCCGGGGGATAAGTACCGTCAGTTGCACTTCTGCTCCAGAGCTACATCTCTCTTTATGATTCAACTCATAAAAAGATGGCTAAATCACATAATACTCACTCGTCCGCAGAGTGTTTCTTCCACATCTGAGGATATCTCCCTCTGACCATCAAGACACGCTCGCTGGTAGCCACTATCCCGCTCTTGGCCTTCGCGATCCTCTCACTGTTATCATTGCTCGTTGCCAGCGCAACGGCTTCCCCCTTCAAGGTCTTGATGAGTAAAAGGTCTCCATTCTTGATGCCTGTGTTCAAACTGAGAACTCCTGTTGCAGCAAGGTCCGCACCGTGGCATATTGCATCAACGGCGGAGTCTCGTATCTGTATGAATGGCAAATGGCCTAAGGCGAACTCCGTAGGCAGCAGATATCTGCGAAGGAGTTTCTCGTCACCATTCTCCTTCCAGAAGATGTAGGCGTCTTTCAGGTCGTACAGAGAACATAGATGCTCGTCCTCCATGAATTTTCCTACCCTTGTTCTACGGAGTTCTCTCATGTGCCCTCCAACACCGAGTGCTTCGCCAATGTCAAAGCAGAGCTTTCTGACGTAGGTCCCTGCTTGGCATCCAACACGAAAGAGAACGATTCTTCCGCTAATCTCAAGAATCTCATTGTAGTATATCTCGCGTACTCGTAATACTCGCTTCACAGATGACCTGAGCGGAGGCTTTTGGTAGATCTTCCCTACAAACTCATTGATCACTCGCCGTATCTCTTCCTCTGGAGTTGGGTGATGGAGTTCAAGAACACAGACGTACTCCTTCCCAGAAGGGATGAGAGCCTGCATTGCCTTTGTGGCATTGCCGACGCCTGTGGGAAGAATACCGGTCACACCAGGGTCCAATGTTCCTCCGTGACCGACACGGCCCACTTCGAGAATCTTCTTGACCCATGTTGCTACTTCATGGCTGGTTGGTCCCGCTGGCTTGTCAAGGACTATGATACCATTCTCAAGCAGGTATTTGATTGGAAGATTATCAAGCGAGGAGAATCCATATTCCGGATTTGTAGTGTCTGATGCCCGTTGAATCACTTCACGAGGTTGGTCTGACGGCAGCAAGCCCACCATTCACAGGCACTCCTATTACGAGTTGAATCGTCTAGATTCCAATCCGAATCTTCTCTCGAAACTTCTCAGTAAGTCCTGCATCAGCAATCGCTTCTGCAACAGTTTCGTCATCGGCACCTTTTGAGATTGCAAGAACGGTCTCTAATGGTTCAAGGTGTCTAACATTGCAGTTTCGTCGTCTGACACCGCTGATGTCCTTGGGACCGGTGACAACAACGTAGTTGTCATCCTTAAGTTCAACGATGACGCAGTGGCTCCCGGTCTCACGACCTACCACTTTCACACAGATTCTACCAATATCGTACAGCTTCATATCAGCCACACCTCGCCGTGTCCATAGTCTGCAACCAAGTCACCTCGGCGTATCATCCATCTGGACTGGGAGAATGACAACACGAAATTTCGTTAACAATAAGAGCCTTCCGCTAGGCCCACAGAATGCTCATTGCGCTGCTAGCTTAAAGTACGTTTCAACGGCAGCAATCACTATTTTGCTGACACCATCTAGGGGATATTTTCCTGTGTTCAGAATGAGGTCATAGACAGACAGATCCGTAACATCTACCTTGTAATATTCGAGGTATCTTGCCTTCTCGCTACCCTCTCGCTGGATGGTTTCGCGCCGGGCAAACTCAAAATCCGTTCCATCACGAGCAGCAATTCTCTTGATTCTCACTTCAAGAGGTGCTGTCAAGAGAATCTTCAGGTCAGCATGCTCTCCCGCCATCCATGCTGCGAGCTGTCCATCAATGACAGCGTTGCCTTTCTCCGCCTCCATCTTCTGAGCGCCATCGATGAGCTTATCGATCTCTCCATCTCCCTCCGCCACCCTGCAGAATTCCTCTAGAGTGAGCCCTCTCTCCTTGGCTAACTGACGGAATGTTGCTCCTGCGGAAATCCGTCTCAACTTGAATTTCTTTGCAACGGCATCAGCTACTGAGCTCTTTCCTGTACCATGAAGTCCACCGATAGTAATGACTCGCTTCATCGCTCTACACTCGGGCCTTTGTGATTATCTCACGGCGCGCAGCTGGTGATGATAGGACTCCACCATATGGTCGGTTTGGGCGCTTGGATGACCGACTAGATCTTCTACTCAATCCATACAATGATGCCTTAGGAAGCTGCAGCTGAGAACCAGTCAGATGACAGACACCTCCAGCCTTGTAGAACTTCTGTCTATGTACAACATTCTTGCCGCCAGGCGTCTTTACCAAACGATTTGCTCTTCCTCTACTGAGCTGACTGTGCCTCATATGTCAACACCATTCCACTATCTTCCCTTGAGAGCCGTGGCAGTTCTCTTTTAAGCAAAGCGGTGGGTCGTTGATTCTTCATTGCATCGGTGGCGTCATGACCTGAGTGCCCATCACTCGTTGAAGGATGCTTGAGAGACCAAGCCCTACTACGAAGTAGAACATATAGAACGTGAGGCCAAAACCTGCCGCTGTCTCTCGGCCTCCCATTCCCACAATGAATGGTAGAACCTTCTGAAGATTGAAGGGTATGACAGCAACAATGACTTCACTTCCACCAACGATATAGAAGTTTCTAAGGAGAGTGAATATCACCATGAACGGAATCAGGAATATCAGTGATGGTTTGCATCGAGTGGTCATCTGCTCACGCTGAATTCGGGTGATGTAAGCCTTTCTTCTCCGTACCTTCTTGAGAAGCTTCTCATTCTGTGTCTTCTTCGCTTCCTTCTCCATCTCTTGAAACTGCTTGATCTCCAACTGCTGGCGCTGAAGCCTTCGCATGTCAGAGAATCGTTTCATGGCAAGGTTACTCATTGATGACACAGCGACTGATACAAGCATGATGAATAATCCAGAAAAGGGCGGTGACTGGAACAACTGGAATGTTGTTGCGAACCATATGGCAAAGTCCGTGAAGAGATCCTGCAACGAGCCTCTACTCCATTAGTGTCTGAGCCAGTTCGATAGCAGCTTCTTCAACTTTGCCCTCGTGGTTTATGATTCTCCGTACCGTGGCCCCGGTAAGAGTTCCTACAGAGACTGCTGCTGCCCTACACATCTCCTGATGTATCTGAATGTCACTGACGGCCTGAGCATCACGGGCACGGGTTGGATCGCTGTTTCTGCGGCTGGCTATCTTCTCGGAGTCTGCCTCTACCAGCACGACAGTCTTCGGTTGAATCTCTCGTACTACCCACTCAGGAAGCCCAATCAGGTATCCATTATTGGTCTGGATGAGGGTATGGGTGTCCACAATTACCTTGGCCTTTCGGGCCTTCTTAGCTATTGATTGTCCCGCCAGCCTCTGGTTCTCTCGTTGCTGTGCAGTGGGCATCTTTCTCATCTCATCTCGGTCCTTGACTTGACCCGCTTTCGAGGCGACTTCGAACATCTCAGTCCCGAAGTTCAAGACAAGCACATCTTCTCCGTGCTTCTGTTTGACGATATCTACGGCTGTGTTGATCACAGTCGTCTTTCCAACACCTGGAATGCCGGTCACAATGACTATGTTCCTTGACTCTTTCATTGGGCAGAATCACCTTTGCTCCTAAGTCTGACCGCTTGGGCGAATGAGGTGGTTATATTTCCTTCTATGAACCTTGAACTGCGTTGGTATGCACTATCCAAAGAAACGTTTGAGCATTCTGCATATGACAAGCGCAATCCAGAGGCTGTGATATTTGTACCCAGCTCCTTTGAGGAGATACAGAGACCAAGTCCCATCTCTCTTCTGTTGATTCACAAACCAATCAATTGCCTCTCTGATATTCTGATTATTCGCGGACAATCCCAGTCTCGATAATGTGTCCAGTGTAGATAGGATATCCGTAAACCAGAATGGGTAGGTGATTCTGGTCCAGTAATCAGATGCTTTTCGGTCAGTGTAATCATCAGCCTTGAATATGCGGGAGGCAAGTTTCTCAGCAGCCAGAAGTATCTCTGGGCGACGATTGTATTTTGGGTGAGCAGCAAAAGATCGCAGGACGACGCCAGTGATCATATGAGAGAACGCTTTCTCTCTTCTTGGCTGTACAGGCTTTGTCAGTTTTATTACCTCTCCCCATCTAAGACACTCAGTACGTAGAGGCACCACCCAACCACCATCATCTTGGCGAATGGAGAGCAACCATTGGAGACCCCGTTCGATAGGCTCATCGTCTATGTATCCTGCCTTGATCAGAATCTCAAGATATGCTGCAGTGTAGTTCGGACTGTACTGATCACGGTAGATACCTCTGAAATCACCCTCCTCGGTCTGACAACTGAAGAGGAAATCTGCTGCTCTCTGCACTGAGGGATGGTCTATATTCAGGAGATACTTTTCAACAAGTATACCGAGCTGCCTGAAGGTCTCAAGCTGCCTGTATCCTGAGATCTCGATCGGGTCGGTCTTCTTCTTAGGATACTTCCAATGGCCATCCTCCTGTTGTCTTCTCAGTATCTTTGTCACGGGCTGCAAGTTCCAGAGCGAAGTGACTGGGCCGGGATTCACCCCTCTGAGGTCTCTCGATACTTGGTACTGCAGAGCGTCATCCTCAACACCCTCAAATTGTGGCAATGGGTCATACTTGAGATGATTGCGCCAGGTCATATGTTCCTAGTTCCTCTCCTTCCTCGCCTAATGCTATGCTATGGATGCTTGTCTGATGTGAATGCATAGGCAATGTTGGCTCCAGCCTGCACTGCCTGAAGACTGCCAGGCGTACCCAAGATATCGCCACAGGGGTAAGCCCAGATGTACCCATCGACAGGGCATGCAACCTCTTCAAGGACATCACCATACAGGTCATAGATCTCCGCAAAGATGGTGCCCTTCTTCATGAACTCACCGGGGGTCTTCTTGAATCGGATGAGACCACCTCTGTTTGCCCGCACGATGCCATGACCTGTACACAAACCCGGAATGATGGGAACGCTCCTCTGTGGCTCAATGGGGCCATCAATCATATCGAACTCCTTCATGATGTTGAGAATGCCTCTGACGCCAACTGATGTAGAGGGTTCTGATATCCATCGACCATCAATGAGCTCGATGAGGATATCCGGAACTCCATTCTTTACGGCCAAGTTTGTGAGGGTATCTGGTGCATTCTTCTTGATAGTGATGTTCTCCACTACATTGGTCACACCGAACACCCGTGCCATCCGCTCTAGCCTCTCTCTGGTTGACGGATTGCCGATATTAATCTCAGTGAAGAAGAGCGAGTCAGGTCTCACATTACAGTGTATGTTCAAGACCATGTCTGCCTTACTCCATGCCTCCTTCCAGAGGGCATGCGCCAGCCGTTCTGTGGACGTCCCGTGAGGCTGGTCTGCTGTCAGAGGGCTGGCACTTCCACCGCCACCTAGGTCCAAGTTGTCAATCCATGAGAGATACTGGTGATGCATGAAGGCGAGTGGGTTCTCCACCGGGATGCCAATGATCGCTCCTCGAAGCTCCTTGGGATTGACCTTTTCTCTCATTATCTTGAGAATGACCTCAATCCCCTGTATCTCTATACCGTGTTGTGTCGACACCATAAGCAGTGTGGGGCCATCCTTCGCTCCATTCATCACTATGACTGGAATATCAATAGGAGTGGTTGTATTCAGCTCAATCCCCTTGATGACACCCTTCTGCAGTTCTCCTCTCTTTGCGGTTGCATTCCCGACAGTGACTCTCTCTGGCATTGTTGAAACCTCTCTGTGAACAGATATGGAAGCTCCCATAAATACACCGTGGTATGAAGGGCATCAATAGAGCGAATAGAGGGGCTCGAAGGCCCCTTGCCATTCTACAATATTCCAAGAAGTCCAGCGACGCCTTCGCCGCCCATGCCTGCAAGCTGCTCTTTCGCTATCTTCTCCCAGTACTGCTTGATGATCGATACCATCAGCAAGATACCAGTACCACTGGCCAGAGCACCCATGACATCTGCTGTCGCGGCGAGTATTCCTATCAGGAAGCCTCCAAGACCAGCGACAACTGGGATGTAGCGTTCAAGTAGCCGCTCCATGACCTTCTCACTGGTCCTGAAACCAGGGACCATGTAGCCCGAATTGAGTAACTGTCGAGAGACATCACGTGGCGCAATACCTGAGATGTCCACCCACACCTTGGAGAAGCCCCAACAGAGGAGGATCATGAGGGCGAAATAGATGACAACATGAGGCAGCCAGTCCGCCTCCGTGCTCAGGCTGAACAAGCCTTGCGGCGGTGTGATGTACCTTGCAAGACCCGAGTCTGCCATCATTCTCCCCGTTTCTGTATCCTTATGGAAGACGCCTATCCAGCTTAGGAATGGATTACTATTGTCGCTATTGAAGGCGCTCCAGATCATCTGCCCGAAGAACAGCACGTTCGCATAGAGTGCCTGTGCGAGAATGACTGGAATGTTCGATGTGTAGAGGAGCTTGATTGGATACCGTGCCTTCATGCCCCGATACTTTGCGTATTGGAGGGGTATCTCAACACGGACAGACTCCAGCCAGATGACTGCGCCGAAGATACTGAACGTGATGATCATCGCGAAGATGCTTGGGGTATATCCGTTACGTATGAAGAGCCATCCCGCATCCACAGCAGGTCCTGCGGCTGTACCGACTCCAAACGCTCTCAGGAGGTTCGAAAGTATTGCTGCGATGATACCGTTTGGAAGTCCGGTACCCGTTGGATTTTCTGGGTCAACTCCGGCATAGCCTGTCGGACCTACGCCCTCTACCTGTGTGAAATCAAGCATGTTCCAGAGAACCTGTCCTGCGACGTTGGTCATGATGAAGAGTGACACACCTGACCCAAGGCCCCATCCCTTCTGCACAAGCTCATCCATGAGAATCACGATGATTCCTGAGATGAAGAGTTGGAGAAACACCAGAAGCGCTGGTATTGGCTCTAGAGCGCCATATGCATTGCCTACGATGTAGGCTATAGACTGAAAGGCAGTCATGAACAATGCAATTACCTTCTGACCACCAGTGAAGAGCGCTCGGTCCTCCGTGTTTCCAAAGTCCACATTGATAATCTTGGAACCGGACAATAGTTGCATTACCAGACCTGCAGTGACAATTGGTCCTATTCCCAGCTCCATCAATGTGCCTCTAGTAGATGCGAGAATGACTCGCATTGCCCAAAGATAATCTGTCCCTACTGTCCTGTCAACGCCGTACAATGGCATGTGTGACATGATAAGGAAGATAATAAGCACAATAGCAGTCCAAACAATCTTTTCTCGGAAAGAGACCTTTCTGTCAGGCACCTTCACTTCAGGCAATATCCTGACGAATGGGGAAAGAGCTTTGAGAAATGTGCTAGGCATTCACACCTTGACTCCTGCAGGTACTTTTCGGCTCCAGCTGGCCTATACCTTTAAACATATTGCTTGTTTTGAATCCGTACTACTTCTGAAGTAACCCGACATCTTGTACAACAGCACCACCAATGCATATCCACTGTCTGCTAGGTAGTTGCGGGATGTACGATGTTCTTGGATGTAAGGATGGTAATCAAGCGGTTTTCTTACTCTCTTCCTCTGGAAGGTCGAGGGTTCCACCGGCAGCTGTAAGCTTGCTTCTGGCTCCAGGTGTGATTGACTTCACTCCTGTGAGGTCTAACTTTCGGTTGACCTTTCCGGAGCCGAGAATCCGGTCAATGCCAAGCTTGGACACATCAATATTGTATCTCTTTCCTGCCATTGTAGCGACATTTCTGGCAACCAATCTATCAGCAGCATCATCAATCTCGCCAATATTCATGACTGATAGGTTCTCAAGCAGCTTCTGCGGTCTCTTGAATCCCCACTTACCGAAGTAGTGTGGATTGTCCTGCAGTCTCTTCTGATAATGATGCTTATGTGAGCCGGCCATACCTATGCCGCCTCTCTGTCCAGCAGCCCTATGTCCTTTGGTATGTCCATAGCCTTGTGATCTAAGGCCTCTCATCTTGTTGACTCTCTTTTCTGTTCTCTTTTGCATGGCTGCAATCTCCTTTCTATATCTTCTTCAATCGTACTTCTAGCACGCCATTTCGTATTGCTGATTTCGCCTCGTCTTTCTTCACCTTTGAAGGTAGTTTAATGACCTTATGATAAGGCCTCTCTGGATTCTCTGCGTGGATTGTCAGTTCGGTTCCCTTGATCCGGACCTTGATCTCGTCTCTCTCCACTCCAGGCACCTCTGCGACAACGATAATCTCGCCATCTTCCTCTACAACATCTACTAGGGGTTCAAGAGTATGAGTTTCTCCTTCTTCGCCTGGTGTGCTACCAAATCGCTGTATCATGGGCTTTCCGTCTGGGCCACGATTCATGGAGAAACCAAACAGGAACGGACTTGTTCCCTCTTGGTTCTTGAGCATCTCCTCGAAGTTTTCGGGTTTCATGAATGCACCTTGGTTCATCTCTGACATCATGCCTTCCATCATCTCTTCGATTTGCCGAAGCATCTCTTCTGGAATGAAATCGCCAAACCAGCGGCGTATCCTTCTTTTTGCTTCATCATCATCATTATCATGATCGTTGTCCCAAGACATATGTTATCCCTCAGATCATACGTAGTGCGAGTTCGCTTATACCTTCGCCACGGTCACCAGTGATGCCACCCATGCCAATTGGCAGGTACTTTGTTCCTCTGAATCCCTTTGTCGGCGGTGTGAGTCGAAAAACAGGCTTCAGACCCTCGACATCAGTGACCGAGGCAGTCCCTGATGCGATGGCCTTTGCAAAGGCCTTCACACTGCTGTGGCTCGAGTTCTTCTTCACATAAGCGTCAGTCAGATGTGCATTGCCTGGAAGTCGTCCTCTCTTTGCGAGGAGCTTCTCAATCACCTCCTCAGATGGCACTCCCCAAGTAATGAAGTCCTTGGCCTTTATGATCATACCTTGCATGCTTGGTGTAGTCTTGATGATTCTTGCCTGGTGTACACGTCCAAGAAGCAGCTTGTCAAGAGTGTCTTCTATTTGAGGTCGAACTCTTGGTATACCTCTGACCCGAATTGCTAGGATGACTTTCTCGTCTTTGCTCATTGCTCAGTCGCCCCCGATGAAACCCACTCCTGTGGTGGTAGCATCTTGTAAGTCTGCAGGAGTGCATCAACGAATGCCTTAGCGAAATTGGATGATGTCCGCGAGCGTCCCTTGGATATGGACCACACATCGTTAAGGCCAGCAATTCGCAGCACAATCTTGCCAACATCAGCAGTCACAAGTCCTGTTCCTTTTGGCGCTGGCCTAAGTGTGACGCTCACAGACCCTGATGTTCCATGCACTTCGAACGGAATACTATGAGGATCATGACATCTGCATTCCCAAGACCCACATCCTCTTCGAAACTTTGTGATATTGAGTTTAGCTCGTGACTCAGCTGCACGGACGGCAGGGACAAATTCGGGAGCTTTTCCCACTCCGATTCCAAGCACACCCTCGCCATTTCCGACAATGACGGTAATTCTGAAGCTCTTCTGCTGTCCACTGTCAGACTGGCGTTGTACCATACTGACATCGACAACTTCCTGCCTTAGTTCTGGGAAGAGCGCATCTACAATCTCGGGTTCCCTTATTCTGTAGTTATTCTCCAGGATCTCCTCTATACCGTTTATGTGGCCATCTTTGACAAGCCTTCCAAGCTTCGTCTTTGGAATCCACTCATCCAGTGGGTTAATTTCTGCTCGGGGTGCCCTTCTTCTTTGTTGTTTACTCATCACCAATCATCCCCTATGTTGTTGCTTCCTTCTTCGCCTTCTTGCCCTTGCCTCTGGCAAGCAACTTCTTGGCCTTGGGTTTCCTTGGTACTGCCCGCTGAGGTCTGACGGAAGGTACTTCCTTCTTTGCTTTCTTCGCTGGTTTTTCAGCAGCCGCCTTTGCCTTTGCGGGAGTCTTCTTTGTCTTCTTCTTCTTCAGTTCAGCTGCTGGAATCGCCTGAAGCGCCTTCTTTACAGTCTCTACCTGCTTTGGTATTGCTGTGATGGCTGTCTTCTTCTTGCCCACACTAATGTACATCAGTGTGCCATCTACTCCACTGAAGTGTTCATACCCGGCAACAATATGCTCTCCTGAGATTCTTGAATCATTTGGGAGAATATCTGGGCTGTGCGGTATGTCAAGGCCAGCATCAAGAGCTCCCTTGAGTGCGGCGTAGATTCTTGAGCCCTTTGTAGGAGGGTTGAGTCCGATATCTAGCACTGCTTCATTGACTCCTCGGCTCTTCGCTCTCAAGCCTGCCAGAAGTCCTGTCAAATAGGCTGCAGGTATATTGGCTGCTCCTGCTGTCCAACCATGGTCCGAGAGTTCCTTTGCAGACGCTGATGCTACAGTCATATCTCCTCCAACATTGGCATTGATGATTTGGACTATCATGTCTGCGTTGGTCTTTCTTACAACGAGTCTTGCTCGTCGTGATTGTAGTAGACTGCGGCGGCGGTAATAATTTGTTTTGCCTTCTCGTCGACGACGGAACTTCACTCGATACATGGGTCCCTGTGGCATTACTTGGACACCTCCAGTTTACGCTCTGAAATATACGTTCTAATGTGTGCCGTATTCCGGAATGCATTACCCTTAGCCAATAGGTATAGGTCTCTGTAGGTCCTGCTGGTAATCTTCTTATTATCACGAAGCTTGCGTAGTTCTTTTCGCATTGGGCGTATTCTGATCATCCAACGGTCCTTGCCGGTCAGCTTTGCATTGGCCTTGCCTTTCTTCGTGCCAGGCCCCTTTCTATGGCCCTTTCGCTTCTGTTCGATGACATAACGAGCTCGACCCCGGCTCACACCGGTCGCTGCCCTCCTCTGAATTGCCCTCTCGTCTATTAGACGCTTGATGTCTTCTCGAGTGATCGCTAGACTGACTTCATCTTCAAATGTTGGGTCAATCCATACTCTCGAAGTTCCGACTTTCAGAACTTCAGCAGCTAGTCTCTTTTGAGTGGAGAGTTTCATGATTTTTCCTCCTCCAAGTCTAGGTCAGTGAAGAGGTCTTCTTCACCAACCTCTTCAGTGGTGCCTGGATTAAGTACCCGAAGTAGCTTCGCATCTGCCGCCGAGAGTATCTCCTGACGCTTTCTTCCTCCTACTGTTCCAGCAATGCGTATTGCATGGATGTCAGGATTAAGACTCTCTAGGTCCGATGGTCTGAAGACTGGAATCTCGATGAACAGAGATGGATGTAGATTCCGAGTGACCCTGGGCGTTCTGTATCCTGATCTCACCATGGCAATTCGTCCATGCTTCTTCTGTCTGGTATAACTGTCGATTCCACGTACTTTGCGCCATCTCCTAGCAACACGAGCCCAGCGGTGTGCATTCTCGTGATGAAACGGAGGCATACGCATCTTCTTGTTCCGTGCGATTCTCACAAGCCGTTGGTCTACATTCTTGAACCTGAGCGGAACTTCGTGCTTCTCTTTCTTTTCTTTCTTTACAGCTCTGACCTTTGGCTTGACCTTTGTAGTCTTTGGCTTCTTCGAAGGTTTTGGTTTCTCTGTGGTGACCTCTCCCTTCTTCTCTGAGACCTTCTTTGCTGCAGTCTTCTTCGGTGCCTCTTTCTTCGCCTCGACTTTCTCTTTAGACTCCTTCTTCACAGCAGCCTTTTTCTTAGGCACCTCTTCCTTGGCCTCAGCCTTCTTGGGTTTCACTTCCTTCGTTGGAGCACTCTGAAGGACTTCTTGAGCTGCGGCAATCAGTGTCTGTGCACGGCTCACGCTAAGCCCATCTACCTTCTCACCAAGCTTGTCTGCGTTAGCCCGTGATAGACTGAGTACTGTCTTTATTCCAGCCTCTCTGAGCTTCTCCTCAATCTTTGGGCCTAATCCGGGCAGGTCTTTTAATTCTGGCTTCTTTGACATTCTGTTGCCTCCTATACTATGGACTTCACTACCTCACCCTTTGTCTTCCTAATCACATAGACTCCATCCATGAAGACACGTCGGTCCTTGTCGCGGATTCTGCAGGCTTGCTGGATATTTGCGGCACTCTGTGCCACCTGTTCGATGTCTATGCCACTAACGAAGATATCATCCTCTGTGGTTCGTATCTTAGCGTCTCCAACAACTCGAGCCTTTCTAATTCCTCGTTCACCGAGGAAGTTCTTGATGAGGACGTCCTTGTCTCGAATTTCAACGTTGATAGGAAAGTGACTGTAGACTATCTTCATCTGATACTCATAGCCCAGGCGTACTCCGAGCATCATGTTCCGAACGTGCGCTATTACCATTCCGACCAGAGCTCTACTTCGTTTTCTGCTGATGCCTGTACCCACATACACCTCACTTCCTTGGATTTTGATCGTTGTCTGTGGTTCAGGAAAAGAACGTTTGAGTGTGCCTTTGGGACCCTTTACAGTGACTGTTTTGTCTTCCAAGGAAACCTGACAGTCACTGGGAATCTCAATCGTCTGATGATATACCAACTCTAACTCTTTTGACATTTGCCAGATCTCCTTAGTACACGTATGCTAGTAGTCTCCCGCCAATTCCGCGGTCCTTTGCGTCCTGATGAGTCATCACGCCTGCTGGTGTTGTGACAATCAGGATACCATAATTGTATGCAGGAAGGAATTGCTTCTCGTATTTCTCAAAACCATCCCGCGCGACTGGATATCTCGGTTTTATCACGCCACACTTGTTTGTACGACCCATGAGTTGGATGCGCAGTCTGCCTGCCATTCCATCATCGATTCGTTCAAACTCTCCGATGTAACCCTTGGACTGCATTACTTGCAGCACTTTTTCGATCAGTTGTGATGCTGGAGCAACGACCACTTCGGACTTGCCTACCGATTCACTATTGTGTATGTTTGACATTGCATCAGCCAATGGGTCTAGTAGTGTCATTCTCTCTTAGACCTCCTTCAGTTATATTTACGGAACCCGAGGTTCTCTGCCTTCTCTCTAAAACAGCGCCGGCACATGTACAGACCATAGGAACGGATGATTGCCTGATGTGTTCCGCAACGGACGCATATTCTGCTGCCCTTGCCCATCTTCTTTCTCTGTCGTGTCCGCTCTTTCTTTGTACTCATTATTGATCACCTCAGAACAGGTATGTCCGTTCTCGCTCTTTCTCAAGAATCTCGATACCGAATTTACTCTTTACAAACACCATGCTCTCCTCTGGAGTCATACGATGTCTATAGGGTACCTTTGCCTTCTGTCTGCGTCTTCGCTTTATTCTGTAACCAGGTCGCTCAACACAGACTGTGATATTCATTCCCTGAACCCCTAGAGTGGGGTCGTACTTCACATCGGGGATGTCGATATGTTCACCTATCCCGAATGCGAAGTTGCCGTCCTCGTCCCAGTTCTTCAATAGAAGAACGTTATCTTTGGCTTTCATAGCCCTTCGTAGGAACTCTTCAGCACGGCCGTGTCTAAGAGTGACTCTGACAGCTATCGGGTCCTTCTTGCGAATACCAAAGTCACGTATTGTCTGACGTGCCTTAGACTGAGCTGGTGTCTGACCTGTGAGCCGCTCAAGTATCGTGTTGGCTCTATTGAGTTCCTCGCCTCCGCTAGTGCAGATGTCTACCACAACCTTCGAAACGAAGGGTTCCCGCATTGGGTACGCCCTCCAGTTCTCAGTATAGACTTTCTCGTTCTCGATGCTCATTCAGAACTTCCTCCCTCAATCTGAAGATTCACTTCTGACTTGTTCTTACCGACCACAAACACATATTCTAGGGCTGTCTGGAATCTGTTGCCTGCTGGATCCTCCAAGGTCACAGTGCTTGCGTGAGTGCCATGCCTCTTTTCGACTGCAAAGACTTTACCCTGAATCCCAATGTTCTTCCCTCGTGAGACTACTGCTTGAACTCCCTTCTCAAGAGGTATTGATGTCAAGAGTTTCTGGTCAGGTACTGATATTTTGAGAGTATCAAGATTGCTGTACTTTGAGGACTTCTCATTCCCAGCAAGTAGTAATGTGCGGCCGTCGTGAAGACCCAACTGTACCTTTCCGCCTCTATTCATCAGCTTCCTCTCGATCCTGCAGAGCTTGAACTTGGCCTCTGACTCATCGATGTTGACCAGACGCAGTCCCCCGCCTATCTTAGGAAGCACCCTGAAGCGCTGCCCAGAGGATGTGATCTCAATGATGTCCATCAATCCCACTGGTAACCGAGCATCCTTTCTGATTTGCCCATCCACCTTTATCTGACCTGTCGTTAGGATTGCTCTTATCTCACGCATGTTCTCTGCATAGCCGAGTATCTCCCTCAGGATCAATGCGAGCGTCAGGCAATGATCACGTGCATGTGGTCCTGGAATCACGCGTGTTGTGAACTTGACCTCCTTCCTTGGCATTGGCCAGTACTTTGGCGCTGGCAGGCGTTTCAAGTGTTTTTTCTGACCTCTTCTTGTCATTCACTCTTCACTCTCCGGGGTCTTCATCATTTTGCTTTCGATGAGCTTCTTTCTCTCGTCATCCAACTCCAGCTTCACAAGCATGAGATTCGAAGGGTGGACTGGTGCGTTCGCCTCTTTGCCGTCCGACTTCGTGACGGTAGCGCTGTCCAAATGGATACGGACATTCTTATGGTCCACTCTGATGACTTTGCCTTCTGTGTCCCGGAATTGTCCTCTCATTATCTTCGCAAGGTCTCCCTTCTTTACGGGAAGGGATCTGAGACCATACTCCTCCTGCAAGAACTCGTCAAGTCTGCACCTGAGCAGATCTCTGCGCGCATGCATGGGGCTCTGTTCTACTTGCCTTCGCTGTTTCCGGGGCGATCTTGAACTGGTTTTCTTCACCATTTGACTCAACCTCACACTATCTTTGACGCTATCGCAGCGACACGAGGCCACTTCAGAGTGACCTCTCTGGCCATGGGCCCTCTCAACTCTGAGCCTTGAGGTTCTCCACCGGGTTTTACCAGAACAGCCGCATTATCCTCAAACTGCATCCAGGTGCCATCTGACCTCCTGAATGGCTTTCTTTGCCTGATCACTACAGCCTGCAGCACCTGCTTTCTCAGTTCCTGCTTTCCCTTGAGGACCGAAACGTTCACTATGTCTCCGATTCCTGCCTTGCCAACCTTTCTCAGTTTGCCCTTGTAGCCGAAGACGGTGATCAGCTGAAGTTCCTTAGCTCCCGAGTTATCCGCGCATACTAGTGAGGCACCAAGCGGAAGTCCTCTAGCTATCCTCGGCATGAATTTCCTGATTCCTCTTGCCAGCTTTCTTGACACGGATTATTCCTCCTGTGCTTCCCCAATGTGCGTCACAGCCACGACAACACTGGATACATTCTTGCTAACAGGTCGACACTCGATGACCTTCACAGTATCGCCCACTTTGAGACTGATACATGGTGGATGATGGGCGAGCTTCTTTGACCGTCGGCGTTCGTATCTGGAGTACTTCTTCACCAGGCTTAGATAGTCGTGCTGGAATGCGATTGTATTGTGCATCTTTGTACTGGTGACTATGCCCTCAGTAATACGACCTCTGACCGAGAGGTCACCATGAAATGGGCAATGAATGTCATCGCATGTTGCTTCTGGTGGCTCCACGTTTGGAATGCCAATATTTCGGACCTTTGTCTTGGTGTGTACCATCCTTACCAGCTCCTGCTGAGGCGTTTCTTCATTCTGTCTTCTGGTCTTCCACGAAGGACATCTCCATTGATTCGAACCACTGTAGTATCCGGGAGTATCACATCGAAGACACAATTGCTCTTGGGCGCATGTACTTCCCTGTCCACTGTGCGGAAGTGAATCATTTCCTTTGACTCTCCTAGGATAACGCCCTTTCTGCACACAAAGCTCGGATCTGTCGATTCGACAATGTGCATTGATAGACCAGTCAGTTCATGTCTTGTGACATTCTCTGGAGTGATTCTCATTCAGATGCCTCCGGCTCCTCTTGATGCTGAATTGTTAGAATCCGTGCTATTGCCCTCCTCACATTGCGGATTCTGTACGGATTCTTAGTACCTCCACCTGTTGCGGAATCAATTCTGATTCTGGACATCTCATCATAGAGATCATCCAAGTTCTTTTGACGTTCTGCAGGTGTCAGCTTTCGGATATCTTTCGGGGTGAGTCTTGCCATTACTCAGCATCCTCCTTGTCTAATTCATCCAGCTCTGAGAGATCATCGACGACACTCTCGTCGGCTTGTTCACTGGCATCTCTCTCAGGCTCTTTATCTGGCGCCTTATGTTCCTCCGGAGCTGTTTCGTCTTCCA
This sequence comes from uncultured archaeon, assembly GCA_964354495.1. GTDB lineage: Archaea > Asgardarchaeota > Thorarchaeia > Thorarchaeales > Thorarchaeaceae > SMTZ1-45. The sequence continues at coordinate 47,775 of CAYHAA010000007.1, forward strand.
GAAGCTCAAGACCATCAAGCTCTTCCAGCTCTCTGAGTTCATCGATATTCGTGATTCCCTCAAGAGCCTCCCCCATGGCCTCTTCTTCTTCGGTAGTCTTTGCTTCACCGGCCTTCTTGACCAGTTCAATCTCTTCAGGTTTCTTTGGTTTTGGAGGCTTGATAGTAATGACTCCCGGCATGTTTGCATCCGGTCTCATAATCAGGACCTTTATGCCAATGACTCCAGGCTTGAGAACAGCTTTGTCATCCGCCTCATCGACAAAGACACTTGCTGGTTGTCCCGTCTTGGCAACGATTCCCTGTTTGAATTTCTGATAACGGGCTCTTCTGCTGGAGAGCTTGCCCTTCACAATAATCTCACATCCAATGGCGCCAGCTCGCATGACTCTCCTAAGGATCCAGTATGCCATTCTCCGGAATCTGACACCACGCTCTAGCTGTCTAGCTAGCCTTGATGCCATGACTGCCGCATCAAGCCATGGATTCTCTATCTCATTGACTTCGATTTGGACATTCTCCATCCCGAACTCATTTTCAAGAATGTAAGTCAGCTCCCTGATCTTTGCTCCACGTCTTCCAATGACAACACCAGGTCGTGAAGCGTTGATGACGACCTCCGTCTTCATGGGCATCTTTCTGATCTCGACACCACCGTATCCTGCAGCATTGAGTTCCTTGTTCAGGAATTCGTCAATTGCCACTTTGCGTGAGTTCTGCTCAATGAAGTACTTGACCGCCGACATCTATGCCACCTCTTCCAAAACGATTTCAATATGTGAGGACTCCTCACAGAAGGGCGTGCTTTTTCCGAACGCTCTCTCGATGTACTTCTTGTAGATTCGCCCTCTATGCGTGACTGCATGAACGACCTTGAGCCGATCAATGTCGAGTCCCTTATTGTCTGCATTTGCCTCAGCATTCTTTAGAATCTTGATGATGTGGGCAGATGCCTTGACGGGATGCCCGCCTGCCATCCACTTCTTCATTCCGGGATGGTGCGCACGGCTCTTGTAATGGCGCTTGTAGGGGATCCACTTCTCTTCCTTTATTACGGCCTCCAGAAGCTCTATGGCCTTGTCAAGCATCATTCCTCGGATTTGTTCACAGACTTCTCTGCATTGTTTTGGAGAAACCCGCATGTTCCTTCCACTAGCAATAGCTGTTCTATCCGGGTCAATGCCTATGATTGAATATCCATACGATGGCATCGTGCGTCACTTCCGCTGTGTGACTATGGAAAGCTCACATCACTCTGCAAGCTTCTAAGTCATATTCGCGCTCTGCAACCACTCCAGACCCTACAGGCACACGTCTGCAGACAGTTCTCGCGAGCAGAACCAAGTAGTCTGCACTGCATCCATCGGCTCTGAAACAGTCACGTTCAATGAGCAACTGCTCGGTTCCGGATGACTTCAGCATTTAAACCTTCTCACATGTCCGAGAACCACATCTATGGATTATCTCCAAACTCATCTGTGACTCGTTTCAAGAGTGGACTGTTCACTGTCCTTTGAACTAGTTTCACTCCGGCGTCCGTAAGTGTGCCTTTGATGTAATGCACTCCTGCAGATTGAATATACACGAATCCCTTTTTTCTGAGATTCTGGAGGCTTTTCAGGACTATTTGCGTTAGTTCTTCCTCCGTCACGTCAAGAGTTCCTCCCGGGACTTGTAGGGTTTCACTCATCTTCAGGATGTTTCTCATCGAACTGAGCTGACGACGATTACTGTCATAGGGATTGGTGTACATCCAAAGTAGTACAATCAAGTCGACAATATCGAGGCTGATACCTGGATTCCTCTCCAGTATCCTCATGGCCACGAGCTCGACAATTGGCATTTGTATCACATTCTCTACTGTTCCAACCCTCTTGAATGAATCGAACAAATCATACCAGACTCACATACCCGACAGTTGGCTGGAAGATATCCCCACTCCTCATGAGTCGTTCAAGTGAACTGTCAACTGATGCTTCTGAGATCCCCTCCTTCTCAAAATGACGCACAATCTCATCAACCCTCACTCTCTCTCCTCGCATCTTCAGGAATGAGATGATTTCCACTGATACATCACGTTCGGCAACGCTCTTGGGCGATGAGTCTTCAGTGGTTTCCACGAGCCGTACCTCCCATGGGTGTGGAAATATCAGCGCTCCGCTGTTTGATAGGTCCTGAATCATCTTCTCGACCCATGTCCAGCTCAGCCCCCGAGCATCACTTAACTCCTCGAGTCTGTCGAGAGTACAAGGCTTCTCCCTAGCTTCCTCTTCGAGTAGCGCTATCAGACGCGCTCGTTTTCCCGGGAGCACCAGTTGTTCATCATCAGTTGTCATCTTATCAATATCGACTGGAGTCTTGGGCAATAAGGAGCGGTATCTCTCCTTCGACCTTTCGACGGCTTGTTGGAATTCGTCTCCTCCCCTTGCAGCATTGAACTCCTTGACTGCATCCATTGCCTGTTGGGCGCCATCAAAGAGAGCACAGTTGGCCTTTGTGATGTCGATGATGCTGCCACAATAGCTGCAGCGCCTGCGTTTCTGCCCCACCGGGGAACTAGTGAAGTTTCTACACTTGGCACACATGAAGACTACGAATTGTTTCAATGGTGAAGCACCTGCACCAGTACAGTGTTTATAGTTCTGGCTATTTAATGGTCCCTCTCTCTGGTCGAATGAAAATTGTTATATCCAATGCGCCGGCGTTTGCGCTTGGGAATCCGACAATGCCGAGGAAGGCGAAGCAAATCCATATTGACGCCAAACTGTGTAAGGGATGCCATATCTGCATCTCTGTCTGTCCCCATGGTGTTCTGAAGAATTCAGATGTTGTCGATAATCGTGGTTTCTTTCTCCCTATTGTGGTGGATATTGAGGCCTGCAAGGTCTGTCGGCTCTGTGAGATGGAGTGTCCGGATTTTGCAGTTTCTGTTGAGGAAGTCGAGGAATGATTCTTGTGCATTAAGAGATCAATCTGAGATCCGCAGCCCATGCAGATTTCAGGCCACGCAATCTGAGTTGTGTCCTCGCCCTTACTACTATTGTCTATTTCAGCAGACACTTTCTACGCCTCCGACTGCCAACGAATCCTGTGCGCATCCGTAGTAGAACCGCCATTCACGATTTGCTGTTCCTGAAGCCTACTAGTCGCGAGGCGGCGCCGATGACACAAAGAACGCCCGCCCAATAGGACTCGGAACAGCGAAGTCTGTCGAAGTTAAGGAAGTCTTCATATTCACAATGCGACGAATGTTTCCTGCCCATATGCTCTTGGTAAAAAGGCAACACTCGGAATAATACATGCAATGATATATCATCAGATGATGACTTGTATAGTCAGTTGTCTATGTAGGTGCACAAAGTGGAGAACCCTGACATTCAATTTCTTCTGAATATTAGAACGAAGTTGAACGAAGAGATTGATAGACTGCGAGATATGATTGCACGCCTCGAGGAGCACATAGAGAATCTTGATGCTCAAATTGCCAAAGCAAGTTTCACAACAGCTGATGCTGCGCTCGCGAAGTCGCCAAGTGTCGAAGGCCCAGCTCCGGCCAAGCCGTCAGCAGAAACTACCGAGCCTCAGAGTATAGTCCTGATGGACAAGGCTGGCAAACTAGAGCTTGGAATCATTGAGATCTCTGAACAGACTATGCGGTTCCTACCTGCTGAGCATGCAGTCTATGACATCACTCGTGGAGCCTTTGCTCGATTCTTCGTGGAGAGAATTCTCGGTAAGTTCCAGCAGGAAGACCGTCATCGAGTTGAGAACGGTGAGATTGAATGGGAAGATGCTTTTGATTTTGAAGTACATTCAGAAGACAACATCCTAGGTGAGATGGTCATCAGGAATTGCGGTGATGAGAATCGAATGAAGGAGATACAGTCTACTCTCCGATGGGCTCTTGAGAAGACGTACAGCGCTAGATGAACCAGTGATGGCGCCCTTATGAACTCACCCTCACTTCCCTTGCAAAAGAATATAACTTCCATCTAGTTCCACAGAAACCAGCCGTATCTTGCAGAGCGTATTCGGGAGCAATACAGATGGAGACTCATCGTGACTCAGAAGAATTGCCTATCAGCCCTCAGATCATTGTAGAGGCTGTGCTTCATGCTCATGAGTTTTTCAAAGAGAACCGGATTGATGCAAGATATGAAAAGATGGCACTTGACCTTGTCCGGCGATATGTCTCTCAACAGGGCAGGCCACGGGAAGAAGATCCCCTCTTTGCTGCGGCGCTCTATATTGTGACACGGCATCCCTGGAGTCACCCAAATCCTCTGACGAAAACAGAGTTCGCTAACAAGCTCAATATGAAGGAGTCCAGCCTAGAATGGTACACAGAGAGTATCTGCGACAAGCTTGGCTTCTCAACAATTCATGATAGCACACAGCTTCCCTTCTTCATGGACCCTCAGGGAACGATAGCCAGCGTTGTTGACTCTGTTGTTCGTGGTAATGTAGGTGAAGAGCTTGTAATCGGCATTGTTAGCCGCAATGTACTTTCGCCAGAGTCTCTAGCTGAGAAGATAGTCGATCAGCTATGCAGTGTTGTGAAAATCATTCCTAGCATTTTCGAGCCAGAGCTGTACGCCCTTGTCCGCAAGAAGATCGAAATCGAGAGCAAGAGGGTAAGTGAGCAGATCCAGAGAAGATAGTTCCTCTACGAATCCTCAAGCTGAAGGTTTACTTCCTCAACAAACGTCTTTCCTGCTAGCACTTGGTCAATTGAGTGGATGACTGCCCCCGCGTTTTCTAGAACATCGCTGATGCTGTCGAAGTTCAGGTCATCTCCCTCTAGAGTGATAGTGATGCTCTCAGTGCTCTGATCCACTTCTTTGAGCGAGATGTTAACTCCACCTACGCGTGCATCGCGTACGAGCATCAAGGAAAGTTCAGTCAGCGGTGGGCTGTGAGGTTTCAAAACATCTAATACAATTCTTCGAATGCCTTGAGGCACTAATCGCATTCTCCCATTTTGGCTCTGAGGCCATGCTATACTTCGCTTCATGCTCTTCTTGTTTCCCTTGTTAAATCTTACGACAGAATACTATGCCATTGAAAATCCTGCATGAATGTTGATTATGATTAATTCATGATTAGTGGCGCGCCTCGGTTTCACAACAGATGACGCTCCCCAAGGCTTATATCGTGTCAGCGAAAGCTTCAGTGATGTTCCTATTGTCATAGGCAACGCCGGGAAAAGAAAGGTTGGATGTGGCATTGAGACAGGCGAAGCTCACTGATTCTACCAAGACCACTGAGACATCAAAGAAGTCGGCTAGTGTCCGCTCTATTAAGTATGAATCTGGTCGAACAATCGACATTGACATTGCTGATTTCAAGGGCCATCCGCTATGGCCCATTCTGATTGAGACTGCAAGGAATAACCCACTGTTTGCAGGTAATGCAGGGTACGCACACAATCACATCATTCCCGAAGACCCAAAGATTACAGCAAGGGAACTTGCCAGCAAGTTGTCCATTACGGTGGGAGAGGCCCTCGTCATTCTAGAAGGGTACGAATCGAAATCCTGAGTCTTTTTGTCACACATCGTAATTCTTATGCTAAGTCCACTAGGTACCAAGTGGTCATGATGCGATGAGTAAACAACTGGAATTCCGCAGTGCCCGATACGCTCAAGCTCTGAAGAGAGAGATTGAGACTCTGAGCCATAATCGGCGGCTACGAATTGTTCATGTGTGCGGCACGCATGAGGACACGATAAGCCAATATGGAATTCGTTCCCTGTTGCCCGAGAGCATGCATCTAGTTGCGGGTCCTGGGTGTCCAGTCTGCGTGTGCGCAGCCGAAGATGTAGACATGGCAATCGCACTCGCACGGCAAGGCCATATAGTGACCACCTTTGGAGACATGGTTCGTGTTCCCTCGACTGATTCCTCTCTGGCAAAAGAGCACACGAAGGGTGCCGACGTTCGAGTGGTGTATGGTACCAATGATGCCGTTGAGATTGCAAGGAAGAATCCTGACAGAGAAGTCGTGTTTGTCGGAGTTGGTTTTGAGACCACCGCCCCCACCATCGCACTAGAGCTCCTCCGTCCGCCTCCTCCTAACTTTTCGATTCTCACATCACTGAAGGTCATCCCTCCCGCAATGGATCTTCTTGTCAACATTGAAGGATTTGCAGTGGATGGCTTCATCACTCCTGGACATGTTTCAGCAATCATTGGCTCGAATGCATTCCAGTCTTTTGCGGAAAGCCATCATGTACCGTGTGTTGCTGCTGGTTTCGAACCCCTGGATGTCCTTGAGGCTATTCGGATGATTGCGTTACAGATATCTGAAGGTAGAGCAGTCTCAGAGAATGAGTACACACGTGTAGTGCGTCCTGAGGGGAACACTACAGCGCAGAAGGTATTGAACCAGACATTCAGGATTGGTGATGCTCCATGGAGAGGTCTTGGGATCATCAGGAAATCTGGCTATTTCATCAGAAGAAAGTATCAGGAGCATGACGCTAGACTCAGGTTCGACTTTCCAGACATTGAGTCTGTTGATATTGTCCCAGGTTGCAGATGCCATGAAGTGATTCTCGGTATGGTTGACCCCGTGGACTGCAAGCTATTTGGAAACCGCTGTATTCCTGAGGATCCCTACGGACCATGCATGGTTGGTCATGAGGGCACATGCAGAATCCGTCATGAGAACTTTGAGACCTAGGAATGTCGCTGGAACAGAAGCTCATCTGTCAATACTCTCAGAGGACTTGGAGGCTATTTGTGCCCGTGCTCTCCCTCTGCAGTCTTCAACTCACCCAGTGTATTGAGGTTCTTGAAGGTTTCAAGATTGGCATCAAACTGCTTCAGGGCCTCTGTTGATACATACAAGACATGTTGAAGTCGATCAAGCAGGCTGCGCATTTCGAATGACTTCTGTTCAACGACCTTCAGTCCGTGATAATAGGCATGCTCTGTCATGTAGACTGAGTGAAGTGGTTCGATATGTCCAGATGGCCATGAGGGCACCACAGCTCCATGCCTAGGACTCATCTCTACGAGTATCTTCAACAGATTTGGCCTTGCAAGAGGTTTGTCAATTGGCAGTAGCAGCGTGTAGTCCGTTTCTGCGTGTTCAAATGCAGTGACAGCTTCATTCAAGGCTGACTTCGTGCTGTCCTCTGGGTCCACGACAACACGTCCCATTTTGATGTACGGTCTGATCTTCTCAAGCTGTTCATCATCTGACACTACAACAAGGACCGTGGGAGAAATCTTTCGAGCAATATCAAGCATATGTGACACAAGAGGTCGCCCTTGATACTCTCTCAAAGCTCTATCTGAACCGAATCGTCTTGAGTCGCCTCCAGCCAAGACGGCCACCGTCACATCTTTCATACTTTCACTGACCACTAGTTCACCGGCACAGTACTCTCTCGGGCAACCGCGTCGAGTTGCACGTTGAAGTGCTTGATGAGAATGCAGCCTACTTGGATGGACATTAATCTAGCGGAAAATTCCACCAAAAGCGTAAAAAGCCCGCTGGGACCGGATGGCCATATCCCACGGAGGTTTCATGATGGCCGGTAAAGTCTGGAGTTACATCACGGAGAAGCTAGAAACTGAGGGGGCACTTCATTTTTCACTGCTTGATCCTGACCCACTTTCTACAACTATCGAAGATGTAGTAGAGATTGCAAAACTCGCTGAGAAGGCAGGCAGCGATGCAGCAATGATTGGTGGAAGTACAGTCTTTGGTGTGATTGATGAGGCTGTGCGTGAGATCAACGAGGCTATTGATATTCCGACCATCCTCTTCCCCGGCAATATCACAGGGGTCTCCGAACATGCGGACGCGATGTTCTTCATGACCCTTCTCAACAGCACCAATCCCTACTGGATTATTGGAGCACAGGCCCTAGCTGCACCGAAAATCAAACTCGCCGGAATTGAGACCATCGCGATGGCGTATCTCATGGTAGCTCCTGGGAAGACTGCGGCATGGGTTGGCGACGCTAAACCCTTCCTTCGCGACAAGCCCAAGATTGCAGCGATGTATGCCATTGCTGCGGAACTTCTCGGCATGAAGCTTGTCTATCTTGAAGCTGGTAGTGGAGCAGAAGGCGGAGGTGTCCCTCCTGAGATGATAGCCATGGTTTCCAAATTCATCGAGATTCCTGTGATTACCGGAGGGGGCTTCAATGATGCAGAGTCTGTGGTAGGTGCCATAGAGGCTGGAGCGTCAATAGTTGTGCAGGGAACGTATCTCGAGAAATATGTTCAAAAAGACAAGGGCGAGGGACTGAGGAAGATGGTCAAAGCCTTGAAGGAAGCAGGCGCCAAGAGAGTTTAAATACTTGACAACCCCTTTTCACTCAGTTTCCTCTGGGAGGTTAGCTATGCCTTGTCCTCAAAGACCGAGTTACTGAAAGAACTTCTTCTAGACTTGAGTAGGGCCTCCCAAGGCAATGTGGAAGCAAGTGCTATCATCTCAAAGTCCCAAGGACTTCCCATATACTCCCTGTACCCTGAGGGCCCTGACGAGAAACGGATTCCTGAAGAGGATGTCATCGCAGGACGCACCATTCAGATACAAGAGGCCACCAGAAAGGTGTTCAAGCAACTGAAGCGTGGTCCTCTCATTAGGATGCTCATCGAGGGAGAGAGTGGATATGTCATCATCTGTGATGCTGGAGATGATGCAATCCTCGCGGTTCTGACCAATAAGCGTGCCAACATTGGATACATGTTCTTCTCAATGTCCAGAACGGCACGACGTATTGAACAAGTATTATCATAGGTTCTGCTCCATCGTCACTTTTATCTGTCCCACCAATGACGAGCAGTCAGGTCGGTGTTTATTGTGTCAGCTGAAAAGCCGAAAGAGAAAGAAGACAACAACGAGACCAAGGATGTATGGGAGAAGTGGCGACGTGCAGGAGCAGTGGCACGTGAAGCTCTTGCCCTTGCTCGACCAATGATTGAGCCCGGAATCAAGGTTCTTGATATCATCAATACCGTTGAAAACCACATCCGCGCGAACTCTTCGGGAACATCATTTCCATGTAATGTGTCCCTGAACAATATTGCGGCACATTACACGTCGCCTCTCAATGATGAAACCACTATCCAAAAAGGCGATCTTGTCACCATAGACTGTGGTTCCCATGTTGACGGTTGTATTGCGGATACTGCGTTCACTGTGGCTCTGAATCCTGATCATCAGGATCTTGTCAAGGCCGCTGAAGATGCCACCAATGTAGCTGTCAAGATGATGCGACCCGGTGCGAAGCTCAATACAATTGGTGCGCTCATTGAAGATACCATCACCAAGGCAGGGTTCAGGCCCATCAAACAGCTTACAGGACACCAACTGAAGGAATATGAGCTTCATGCCGAAAAACAGGTGCCCTGTGTTGGCGGCAAATCCGAGGTCTTGGTTGAAGCGGGAGAGTCCTACGCTGTCGAGACCTTTGCAAGTACGGGATCCGGGAACATTACTGACCTACCGAATCCCACAATCTATCAGGTTCTTCCTATACGTGTCCCGTTACGGTTTGCCGGTTCGAAGCAGTTCCTAGGAATAGTCAGAAAGGAATACAGAGAGTTCCCGTTCGCTGAACGCTGGCTCGCAGAGCGCATGAAGCATGCGACACTCAAGATGGCAATCAGAGAGCTTCGCCAGAATGGTGTCCTATATGCACATCATGTTCTTGCTGAAGAGAAGGGTCAGTTTGTGTCCCAGCATGAACACACTGTCATTATCACCGATAAAGGACATGAACAGACCACCTAGCCTTCTCTGAGAGGCATATTTCGCTACATAGTCCCTTGTCGAATCGAATTTCGGTGGACACAGAAGGATTAAAAGTATTTTTTCCGTAACTCTGTTACTGTGGGTCCTGGGAGACTGTCATCGGTACATCGATATGACAGTGAATGCTGACGGTCTTTAACCGGTTCCTACACATCGGAGGAGAGCCATTGAGCCGCACAGGAAGCACCGAGGACAAGAAAGAAGGAGCATCGGAAGTACCTGTTGAAATCTTGAGGTGCCCTGAATGCAAATCGGCAATTGTTGTAGAAGACTCTACTCGCGGTGAACGAGTCTGCGGCGGATGTGGACTTGTGCTCTCAGACCACCGAATTGATACAGGTGCCGAGTGGAGAGCTTTCAGCTCAGAGGAGAGCGATTCACGGAGTCGAGTAGGTGCTCCGCTCCGTTACACCGTGCACGACAAAGGGCTCAGTACGATTATTGACTGGCGAGACCGTGATACTGCAGGAAAGAAACTCAGTCCAACCAGGAGGTCCGAAATCTACCGGCTTCGCAAGTGGCAGATACGCAGTCGTGTTCATAGTTCTCTCGATCGGAATCTTGCTCAGGCAATGTCCGAGCTTGAGAGACTCTCGTCACAACTTGGCATACCAGAGCCAATTCGCGAGCTTGCTGCGCTCCTCTATAGAAAGTCAATCATCAAGAAACTAGTTCGAGGTCGCTCAATAGAGGCGATGGTCGCAGCCACTCTCTATGCCGCCTGCAGGATACGCTTGAAGCCACGACCCCTTGATGAAGTGGCTGACGGATCACGAATCGACCGCAAGAAACTTGGCCAGTGCTATCGATTGCTTCTTCGAAGTCTTGACATCAAGATTCCCCTCTCTAATCCCATTGATTACATATCACGGTTCGCATGCCAACTTGAGCTGTCAAGCCCTGTGCAACTTCGGACTGTCGAGATACTACAACAGAGCCGGGATATAGGCCTCACCATCGGTCGAGACCCACTTGGGCTAGCGGCTGCTGCCATCTACGTGGCCTCAATCATGCTTGATGAGCGGCGGACTCAACGAGAGATTGCTGAGGTCGCCAGAGTAACTGAAGTGACCGTAAGAAACAGGTACAAGGAGATAGTCAAGAAGCTGGGTATTGACTCCTTAGGTCTGGAACCCATGGGCTTCTGACCTTGTTGCTCGCAGATTACTCAATTCTGGAATGGGAGTTTCGGAGGGCCTAATTACCGCCTTCCAGTAGATACGAAGGACCAATCAACCTGGACCATCTCATCCGGAAATCCAAGCTTTGCCAGAACCTCTCCAATGACTCCCCGATGGTCTCCTTGAAGTTCGATATGGCCGTGTTTTGCTGCTCCTCCGCAGGCAAGCTTGGCCTTAAGTTTTGTAGCCAGGTCACCGAGGTCAATACTCTTGTCAAAACCCGCGACAATAGTGGTCAACCGGCCCCATTTTCTTCGCTCTATGCTCACAGCAATCCGAGCCTCTTCCTGTGCGATGGTTTCACAGACGCACAGATCCATAGGTAACCCACAATTTGGGCATATTCCGCCATCGTCATTACTCACTAAGTTGTATACTCCTTAGATTCAGTTTAGCAATATGCTTGGGGAGGTTTTTCACTCTCGGCATATAAACACTCTTCTTACACACCACCAAACGCATCAAAAGGACTTCTGTTTGCAGTCAACGTCTACCTGCAGTACAGGATGAATGCCAGGTACGTTTCGTCATACTTGTTGGGCAAGAGTAAAGTACGATTCTGCATCTCAACTTAGACACATGACAGGTCGAATCTTAATCATTGATGCATTGAGTGCAGGTACTGGCCAACGCCGCAGCTCACGTGATTCCATTGGATGCGGACCAAGGTCCGTTGCAGGCATTTTCGAGAAACACGGGTTGAATTGCAGAATTCGTAGGGCAGAAGAGGTCTTATCCAAGAAGGGCATCCTTCAGCAGTTCGACCACTTGGCCATCAGTGCTATGACCATGGATTCTCCTGCTGTGAGGATGTTGATGAAGCAATGGCAACATAGATCTCGTTCTTCTGGAAGGACGATTATTGGAGGCCCTATCGCTTCCAACCCTGAGGTCCTGAAGGATCTGAGCGCTGATGTACTGGTGATGGGAGAAGGAGAGGCTACGCTCGAGGAGTTGGTGACTCGGCACTTCTTTGAAGACCCTATCGATCTGTCATCAGTGAAGGGGACTGCTTTTCGGGGAGCTCACGGGATTCATGTGACGCCTGCTCGTGAGTTCATCACAACAGATGCACTCTCACGGGACTACATGCCCTCGATAACCAGGATTATCGACTATCCTACCTATCAGGCAAGTAAGATCTATGTCGAGGTGACTCGGGGATGTTCGAATTTCAGAAGAACGGCCCTCCCCCTCAGAAATGGAAGGCAGTGTTCTGATTGTGGAAACTGTGACTCAGAGAGATTCGATGTTAGAATGAATTGCCCGGAGGATATTCCTCCCGGCTGTGGTTTCTGCAGTGTTCCGAGTACATGGGGGCCTCCAAGAAGCCGTTCTCCTGCCGTCATTATGCAGGAGGTGAAGGGACTGCTGGAGCTTGGAGTACACCGAATTGTACTTGAGTCTCCTGGATTCCTTGACTATATGCGTGGCTGTGAACCACTCACAGATCCTTGTTATCCCCCTGCCAATCTTGATGCCATCCGAGACCTCCTTGGTCAACTCAATTCTCTTCCTCAACTTGTGGATGGAACAGCACACATAGCCATCGAGAACATGAAGGCCTGTCTCTTCACTGAAGCGGTTGCGCTGACGTTGAATGAATCGAAGATATCAAGCTCTCCGAATATTGGCATTGAAACCGGATCCGATGAACACATGAAGGCAATTGGCAAGTGTGGAAGCTCTGGTGCCGTGCTCAATGCAGTACGTATCGCAGTGGACCATGACCTGAAACCCTTCGTGTATTTCATTTACGGATTACCGGGAGAGGATGCAGAGAGCACAAAGGAATCAATCAGGATGATGCGGGCTCTCAGTGATGCTGGAGCTGAGAGAATCATTCTCTATGGTTTCAGACCTCTGCCTGGGTCTGCTTTCGAGGGTTTTCCGGAGTCTTCAACTAGGGACGAGTTTGGTGCACAGCTTCGTCGCGAGGCAGAGAGAATCAACCGAGAGAAGAAGATTGACTATCTTGGACGAGTCGTACAGGGGATAGCTGCTGAGCCGTCTTGGGCACAAGTTGGTTATACTATGGTATACCCCCTGCAGGAAGATCCACTCATGACAGTTCCTGGGGGTTTTTCGGCAGGCACAATGCTCAAGGTCAGAATCCAGAGGGTTCTGAGCAGCGGACTGGTAGAGGGCGAGATTGTTCCAGAGTCTGAATTTGAATCACAATAGCTCTAGGCAAAGCTTCATATTGCTAAGGCCCTGGGAGTCAGAACGGTGGCACACCGTGGTATACACCTGTCATAACTGTCATCGAGAAGTAACCCCTGATGGTCTTAGGACACTGCCAGGCGTCAAATGTCCCTACTGCGGTGGCAGAATTCTCTACAAAGTCCGTCCGCCAGTAGTAAAACGCGTGAAGGGCGCCTGAAGATTTCACTCTCTTTGTTCATCACATCATGCCAAGAATCAACATTGTTGTTATCACAGCTGATGCAAGCAGCAGTATCAGAAGGATGATAGAGTACACCTTCTTTCGGGTTTCACGCTTCAAGTTCGGCCCTCCGTGTTTCCAATCAGAATCATGCCCAGCCTTGTAAGTTCTTCGATTCCCCTTATTTCTCCATCAAACAATGGAACCTCGGTGATATCGATGTCGGAGAACAGGTCTCTAATGTCTATGAGATTCGTCTGTTGCATCTCATATCGTTTTGTGCAGAACTTGCAGGATGGATTAGGAGGAACAAGCTGATTCACGACCATATTGGTGGCAGGTATGTGCCATTTGTCTAGGCTAGCGAGCAGACGTTGCGTCTCGAAGACTGCCATTGCTTCTGGAATCATGACGACAACAAACTGCGTTGTGTCCGGGTCGGAGAGTTCGATACGGGCTGTACGGATCTTATCCTTGGTCTGTTGAATCATCTCCCAGGAGCTGTCTTCTTCTTGCTTTCCGCCGCCAAACATACTTTTGAGCCCACCCATCATCGCGCTCAGCCGCTGACGAAGGGTCATCATTTTGCCCAACCAACTATCCAGGAGGTCTGGCAACTCAAGGAGCTTCAGAGTATGACCTGTGGGTGCAGTATCGAAGATGACCCGATCATAGGAGGAGTCCTCGATGAACTCGAGTATCTTTCCGAATGCCATTGCCTCATCCGATCCGGGTGGTGTCATGCCTGTCATGTCGCCCATGAGATTCGCAGCCATCTGCGCCTCAGGACCTGCAGCTCCGGCCCCGATAATGTCTTGGAACTGCTGCATTCCCTTCTCAGTGCTTATTTCCATCGCCCAAAGATTATCGAACCCCTCGATAGGAATGACCTCTCCGCCTGACAGGTTCTGGTTGAAGCTGTCACTGAGACTATGTGCTGGATCAGTGGACAAGACTAGAGTCCGAAACCCATGTTGTGCCGAAAGCACTGCTATTGCACCAGCACAACTTGTCTTTCCGACTCCTCCTTTACCTCCCGAGAGTATGAACTTGACCGAGTCTCTGTAGATAATATCCTTGAGAGCCATTCCAAGACCTCTGAGAGGCTGATTATCTGGTCTCTCTATTAATGCTTCCATAGGTCAAAGAGGAATCCCGAATTCGGGCAAAGAGGTCCTATCATAATAGGACAGTCACCAAAGCTTATTCAATAGGTCGAGTCACAAGAGTAAGTAATGTATTGAGGAAAGAGGAATGTCGTTCCCACAAGTCCGAACCACAGCAGTCGAGTTCCCCTCTACTATCCTTGGATTACTAGGTCTAGAGATTCCAGAAGGGCTGTATCCAGCAAATCAAGAACTGGTCGGTAAGTTCAATCCCAAAGCTGTGGTCATCGTGGTCATCGACAACTTTGGGCTCTTTGAAGCAGTTGTCTACAAACCTGAGGCACTCATCAAGAATATGGAGGCTCTTGCCCTCCTCGAGACTGATGACCCCTACGCAATTCCTCTGATCAAGACTCTCTTACAAGGACCTCGTTCTGACTTTCATCTGATCAAACACATCAAAGACTGTGGTAAAGTGATCAAGATCATATGCAGGGAAGCCGACCAAGCTACTTTAGGATTTGACTCAGCGTATACGGTCACCCCGCATGATGATATGGCAACGTATATTGAGGCTACGAAGTACATCTTCAAGAGTGAGCTTCTATATCTCCACTTTTTGGACTTTGAGAGCCTCTATGCTCAGTATGGGCACAGGACCCCGCCTAAGACCCTTCTTGAGAAAATAGTTCGACGAACTGACAACTGGATAAAGGTTCTACTCAGACAGGCTCGCGATGAGACATTGTTCATTGTAATTGGCAATCATGGTCGCCATCCAGTTCCTCTTGACTACGAAGGCAAACTGGCTGAGTGGCGTAAGGCAAACTCTCCAATCGCTATGATTTTCCAAAAACGTGCAGGACACTCCTAGATCACATTGAATAGAGCTGGAATTCCGAAGGCTATTGCAATACACGCCAAGACAAGGCATAGCTTCCAGAAATTGATTCTTCTTGCCAGTCGAAGGAGCAACTCTATCGAGGCAAGGCCAACTACAAATACAATCACCTCGACAATGACCAGATCGAACAGGCCTATACTCGTTGGTATTGTGTTGCCCGTCAGAATCTCTAGGCCAAGAATACCTACGACTGCTGGAACACTCATCAAGAAGCTGAATCTCAGTGCAGTCTCTCTGTCAACCTTCTGCATGAGTAGAGCAGATACTGTGACACCTGATCGGCTGAGCCCGGGCAATACTGAAGTTCCCTGAACAAGACCGGTCAGGAGTGCCTCCCTATCTGTCGGTGTCTTTACGTCAACGGAGCCTGAGCCTTTTCCTTGTCGAGTAGGGAGGTACAGTGCCAGTGCGGTAAGCAAAAGCAGCACGCCCACAAGGGCGTTGAGCACCTCTCCCTGAAAGACATTAATGCTCTGTTTCAGAAATATGTACAGAGGAATAGCGGTGACGGCAGTGGCAACTGTGGCAATGAACAATAACCGAACCAGAGCCCTGTCCTTCAGTGATATGATATCGAACATTATCCTAGGATAGCGTGCGACAACTGCTAGAGCAGTGCCCAAATGGAGCCACACTGCTAGGGTCAACGCTTCGTCTAGCGGTACGGCCGTGAAATTAGTGACAAAGAAGAAGACCTGTCCCTCGCTGCTGATAGGCAGCCATTCGGCAAGCCCCTGCAAGAGCGCCACTACTATCTGCCAGAGTTCCATGGTATCATTTCCTGCTCACAACCGACATCCAGAAGAATTAAAAAGATAGTCCACTCGACAGCAGCTCAAGTAGGTGTGCAAATTGGTGTTGGATCACGACAGATTCCTCAGTTCAGAGCTTGGAAACATCACTCAGATGTTAGAGGAGCATTTTCGGGCTGCATTATCTGCTAGCAAGATGGTACATAATGCTGTAGATGACTGGCTGGCTGGAAAGACTACCATTGCAGTCGAAGACCTCAAGGCTATCACAGCTCTTGAGGAGAAGGGCGACGACCTGAAGCACACCATACTCGTTGAACTCGCAAAAGCAAACAGTCTGATACAGCGTGAGGATCTTCTCCGTCTTGTGCATTATAATGACAAATTGGCTGATGGTGCGGAGTGGTGCTTGTATCATTTGGCTGCTATCTCAGAGTCTTGGCGTCCTGAAGGTGAGCTTAAGGAAAAGATAGCCAAACTGAACGAGCTTGTGATAGAAGAGAACACTCAGCAGAGGGAGGCAGTGCGATTTCTGTCCATCAACATGGAAGAATCGATGAAACGAGCGGATGAGATCTGCAGACTTGAGAAACAGATTGACTCCGTTGAACGGGAGATATTCACACTTCTGTATCCTGCCAGTATTCCGATTGCCATTCTCTTGAGGTTCCGCGACTTCATCAATATGATGGAGGACATTGCAAACTTCGGGGAAGATGCTGCAATCACAATCAGAGCTCTCTCACTCACATTGAATATGTGATACTGGCTGGTGCCGTGAATTGACAGGAGAAGCCCAAGGAACTGCGACTGCAAGGCTTGTTGGTGACAGAGCGATTGTTTGGGACCCGAAGGACGGCATGCACCTCTATAACAACGGCTACTTTGGACAGCCTGTGGGCATAAGAAAACCCAAGTCACCAGTCTTCGACAAGCCTCTTGAGCTCTCTCTTCTGGAATGTGCCTATCTAACTCGTGAGAAAAAGCTGCAGGTCTTGGACTCGAAAGATGACTGCGTTCTGAGCTTGAAAAAGATCATAAATCTGGGCTCAAAGCGGTCTAAAGATTTCAATGACCAATTCTTAGTCTATGCGCAACTTCGTGAACTAGGGTATGTCGTGCGTCCCGGTCTAAAATTTGGGACTGACTTTGCAGTCTATGAGAAGGGTCCAGGACTCGATCATGCTCCTTTTCTGGTGCATGTTATTCCCCAGAAGACTGGGGTCGTACCACTAGACATTGTCCGTGCAGGTCGTTTGGCTACGAGTGTGAGGAAGCGTTTTATCATAGCGACAGTCAAAGCGAATGGCGAAATTGCCCACTATTCGTTTGTCTGGCATCGGCCCTGAGCATCCACCATCCATGAGCAAAACAAATAAGTTCACAGACGTGACATTTGCATAACATCTAGCCCCGAGGATGAATCCTGATGGCTAACAAAGCTGAAAATGCAAAGGCTTTTGGTGTGCTGTTGGCAAAAGCCTGGGAGAATACTCCCTCATTCATCTGCAGTAATGGTGACTACATTTACTGTCTGTACCCCGCTGACGACACGAAGACTAAGTGGATTGAGGCGTCGCTTACTTTTCCGGATGCGTCCCTAGACAAGAAGCAGATTGACCCTGTCAAGGCGATTGCGTTATTGGTTGAAGAGCTGAAGGTGTTGCCCACGTATGGAGCAGATACCATCGTCACTACAAAGGCGCAGCTCGACGAAGTCGCAGGTCGGCTAGGCACTTTGAAGTAGCTTGTCTGATGATTCGAGGTCTCTTGTAGACCAGTCTAAGATGTGGATGGAACAGGAGAATGCCAAAACCACTCATTGAATGTCCTTTTTGTGGCCAAGATGTCCCTAACGGGAAGTACTGCAATCTCTGTGGGAAACCTCTCACTCTCAGGGACTCTCAGAAAGTCATTGAGTCGGAGGACTCCTTCCCCGATCAAATCACTGAGACCGAGGTCCCAGAAACGGATACGCCGACTGAGCCCGCAGCTCTTCCTCACTTTGATGTGACTATTCAGGATATGCCATTTGAGGCGGCTGTAGTTCTCCTCTCAGGTGCAGAACTCATTGTTCTCGATGAGGAGCTCAAACGCATCATCGATCAGACTAAAGCAACTCGACAAGCACTGCAACTTCAACAGGCTGACAAAGGTGTGCTAACAGCGCGAGCAGAGGTTCTTCGAGAGGAATTCGAACGCGCCAAGCAACGACGTCATGAACTAATCATGGTGAAGGAAAAACTGCCCCTCGAAACAATCTTGGAGAATCTTGACAGACACGAAGCGAGGCTCTCCAAACTTGAGGGTGTCGCGGGGACTCTTGACAAAGATGTTTACGAGGAACAGCGAACTGAAATACTTCAGACCATCAAAGCCCTCCGTACAAGCCTGAAGGATGCAATCAAGACTGGAAATAGGTGGTCGAAGGGAATCAAGTACACTCTGAAGACACTCCAGAAGGAGACCAGTCGACTTGAAGCTAAGTTCAAAATCGGGGATATCTCAAGAGAGACGTATGAGTCGTCAAGGGCAAGACTGGAACGGGGAATCCGCATTCTTGAAGGCGGCCAAAAGAAGCTAGATGAATTACTAAGTCAAACAAAGAATAGATGAAACAACGAAGAAGCATGATCTTGGAGCGAAATGGAATGGCAACAGGTTATGTGGAATGTAGTGCACTCTGTAGGAACTTTAGATGTGAGAAGAAACCCTTTGCTCTAAAGATAGTCCAAAAGGGGAACAAGAAGACAGTTTGGTGCATGTGGATTGATGAGGACTGTGATGGTGCATGGTGCCAGTTCTCAAAATGCGTGGAGCGTCGAATGACTGAAGATGGCAAATGCAAGCCTCCGGCACAAAAAACCAAGCCTGTGGTTGACATGGGACCGGAGGATGAATACCCCGACGCAATTCCAAGAGATATCGCAAAGAAACTTAGGAGTAAGGTATGACCTCTGCAACGCGCATTCTTGCAGAGCCCGTAATGTCTATAAGTAGCAGGAATTTTCTCTTAGTGGTGCAAAGGTGAATAACCATGTTTGAGGAAATCCGTCCTGGGATGCGAGCGCTCATCTACTTCATGATTGGAATATCATTTCTAGGTATTGGCGTACTGCTCGGACAGGCGGCCTTTGCAATCGGTTTTCTCACCTGGCCTTAGAGATGGGCCTTCACACGGGGTGAATGACCCTTGGCCCGCCTTGACGATATTGTACACCTGCTGCTCAGCTTTGATGGTATATCGCGGAAATTCGTCCTTCCATCCATAATTGATAAGCTGCGATTGAAATCTTTCAAGGGCAATACTCCACACGCTCTCGGAGAGGATTCTGCTGCAATCGTGACTAGCTCAAATGACGTTGTTCTCCTTACCACGGATGCCATAGTTGAAGACCTCTGCCTTGGTCACCCTCGAGCTGCAGGATTCAATGCAGTCTTGGCAAATGTCATGGATATCTATGCGGCGGGCGGCACTCCGACTTCCTTTGCCGTGGCATTATCCTATTCTGACCAGGAAATCGGAGGCAAGATACTCGATGGCCTTATTTCTGGCTCTCACACTTTCAAGATTCCCATTGTTCGCGGTCATACCAATCCCCGATCATCATCGACTTACGTGGTGGGTTCCGCCACAGGCACTGTTCACAAGGATGACTTGCTCACAGCAGGAGGCGCCATGGTGGGAGATATCCTTGTTCTGCTTTTTGACCGAGCCGGACGAAGAGGGGAGCACTACACGCTTGGGTGGGACTCGGTGACTGACAGACCATCCGATGAGATTGTGCGTAGGCTGACAGTCATGAACGATCTTGCCGAACAACACATTCTATCCGCTTCCAAGGATGTCTCCGTAGCTGGTATAGTGGGAACAGCAGTAATGATGCTGGAGTATTCAGGTAAAGGGGGTACTCTCGACCTTGATGAGATTCAGATGTCAAAACCTTCAGAGATCCCTCTAGAGGATTGGCTTCGGATGTACATCTCGCTGGGTTTCCTCGTTGCCACCGGAAAAGAGCATCTATCTCAAATTGAACGCATCGCTGAGAATCACGCTTTATCACCATGCGTAATCGGTGTGGTTGATGAATCACGAGTAGTGAAGCTCTCCATGGGCGGGGAAGAACGCGCAGTATTCGACTTTACAAAGGGCCCGGTGCTCACGCCCAAGAACGACCATGAAAGACACCTGCGTTAGCGTTATATTGTCCTAACACTGGTAGACTATCGAAGTGTCCCAGGTGTCGACTACTAAGGTATGCAGTATTATCGGTTGCTCAAAGGAATCGAAGAGGTCCTTTGCAACAGTAAGAATCATGGAGAGCATTGCCAACTCAGGTCTAAAGGTAAAGGACGCTCAGGCAAGGAAGATCCATGTCTGTGCTGATCATTGGAAGATTGTGAAGAAGGCGTTCAAGAAGGAAACCAAACCAGAGCGACTCCGTTGGGGTCATTGAATCAGCATCTGTGAAGGAGTTGAGTGATCTTCTGGCTAGGCTGAGGTGAATCTAAGTGTCCAAGAGCGGCGGTGCTAAACACGGTCTCAAACCAAATTACAAACTGTGGTTTGAATCAGGTGGAGCGTACATTTTTGGTCCCGGAGCCTGTGCCATTCTGACCGCTGTGCTTGAGGAGGGCACACTAACAAGAGGCGCTGAGAAGATTGGCATGTCCTACCGCTATGCTTGGGGTGTCATTAGGAAGATTGAGCGCAAACTTGGCACACATCTTATTGAGACCTTCAAGGGTGGAAAGACCGGTGGCGGCGGCGCTAGAGTGACCGAACAGGGACTGAAGTTCATCAAGGCCTATTCTGAATTGCACAATGCCTTTGAGGATGTCTTGAAGAAGAAAGGTTCCCTCAGTCTATGAGAAGCGAATGACGATTGCATCGTTGGGACAGTGGCTCTTGCACTCGAGACACATGATGCAGTCTGGACTGTGCATGTGTTGATACGGATATTTTCTGATTCGTATACTCATTGGACAGACCATTTCACAGACATTGCATACATCAGGAGTGCATCGTGCCGGGTTTCTACCGATTCCAACTAATGCCTCTCTAGAGAAGACGCTGTACAGCCACCCCGCTGGGCAAATCCATCTACAGAACCATCTTGGAACCCATATAGAAACCACAAAGATGAAGATGACAAAGGCGAGTTGCAGTAGTGCGAATCCCCACTGAGTGAAGTACCAGAGCGTGCTCAGGCCTGTTGGCCAAAGTTGTTCTGGAATGACCTTGAAGAGAATGTATGCTGGATTTAGAGGACTAAATGCATCATTGGCAAATGCGCCGAGCATAGTTTCGAGTACTTCTTCTCCGCCAACAGCTCTAGTAGCTCCAAGCCAGACTGCAAGTCCAGTGACCACCACAAAGATGTAGAGTTTGCCTTTACGCAGTTCTGCCTCAGTCGCTGCTGATGGTTTCATCTTTTCACGCTTTGGCAATGTTGCAAAGTCCTGTATTGTTCCAATCGGGCAGGCCCAAGCGCATGGTGCTCTACCAACGAAAATCAGGATGATAATCATCGCTCCGATCGTGAAGAATGGGAAGTATCCAGTTGTGAAGGTCCGCTGCATTGTGTCGAATGAGCCCGAAATGACAGCAAAGGGGGCTTCAAGGGGTGCTAGAATCGGTATGCTGGGAACAATATCCCTTATGGTGGTCCAGAAGGCCGTGATGTACTCAGCACCAAACCAAGCAGTGAATAGGTAGGCATTGATGCCCAGAAGAAAGAGAATCTGGACGACCCTGCGAAGCATGCGAACGTTGAGAATGATCCCTAGCGGATTATGTCTGGGCTTTCTCTGACTCTTTTCTTCTTTTTCGACTGGTTCTTCAGTCTGCCCTTCTGACTCAGGAAGTTCCTCTTCCTCAGCCGTTTTATCAAGCCTCTCGGCATCTTCAGCCATGGATTCATTCCTCGCTTGGGTGCTGATACCGGCGACAACTTGTGCCGTCATTAAAAACGTTATGCTGAATTGAAACCGCCAGTATAGTAAGTTAATGGTGTCTGCTATATCTAAACCGACGAGTGTGTAATGTGTATCACATTGGAGACCATGGTGAACATCATGTAATAGTAACCTTCAGCAGTCGGAGGGATGAGGTACACTTGATGGTCGAAGGTCTCAGTCCATATCGTTTGCTGGCTATCCATGAGCAAGATAATCGTCAATATGCTTCCATTCGCACTCATTGACACCCCTGTTGGAATATGGACTTGGATTGTCAGGTTCATGAGTTCCTCACTATCTATGCGATTTGCAGCTACAAATATGTCGTCAGCAGCCCTCTGTGCATCTTGGAGGTGTGTGGTATACGTCATTGTATTGATGGCGTAGAGTAGAACAGGAACACCAATGATGACTGCTGTGGAGAGTCCAACTGCTATCAGCATCATCTTCTCAAGAGACCTAGATACCATACTTATCCTTCCTGTATTCTACCACATAAACTACTCTGAGTCTAGTTTGTCGTGAGCAAGAGTTTATGTTTGCTTTCCACTGTTGTGTGTGGAGAGATATGATGGACTCTCTAATCCCTGTTCACGTTGGTCTGATGGGTCATATTGACCATGGAAAAACAGCGCTCGCACGAGTGTTGAGCGAACAGGTATCTACTGCAGGACTCGATAGGCATCCCCAAGCACAAGAACGCGGGATAACGATTGATCTTGGGTTCACCATGTTTGTCCTTGAGAACTATCTAGTGACCCTCGTTGATGCCCCAGGACATGCCGATCTCATAAGGAGTGTGGTTGCTGGGGCAAATATCATTGATACTGCGATTCTAGCAGTGGCTGCAGACGAGGGCCCCAAGATTCAGACTGGAGAGCATTTAGTTGTCCTCTCTTCAATGGGTATTGATTCGTTGGTCGTAGCCATTACCAAAATCGACATAGCTGCAAACGACCAGATTGTTCAGATTGAGTCCAAAATGAAGAAGATTGTTGCTGATGCTGGGTTCAAGAAGGTCGAGTACGTCCGAGTTTCAGCTCACCGGAATGAAGGTATAGATAGACTTCGCGAGGCGCTTCTCAGAGTTCTCGTTCCCAGAGTGCGCGATGTGAACGGTCCTCTCTTGATACCCATCGATCATGCCTTTCCAGTGAAAGGC
This sequence comes from uncultured archaeon, assembly GCA_964354495.1. GTDB lineage: Archaea > Asgardarchaeota > Thorarchaeia > Thorarchaeales > Thorarchaeaceae > SMTZ1-45. The sequence continues at coordinate 71,004 of CAYHAA010000007.1, forward strand.
CATGGCACTGTTGCAACGGGCACAGTTATTCGAGGAAGACTTGCGGAAGGCGCCCTCGTTGAGATTGCACCTCTCGGCATCAGCAGTAGAGTTCGCTCAATCGAGACCTTCAGTCACAACAGGTCTCAGGCATCTGCTGGTGACCGAGTTGGAATCAATATTCCTGAGGTGGACCCCACTCTAATTACTCGGGGCGACTATCTCTGTGCTCCCAAGAGTATTCCAACCTCTGATTGCGTTCATGTGCATATCAATGTCAATCCACTATACAACGGCAGAATCACAAAGAATCTCGTAGTGAGCGCGGCATTGGGTATGCCGGTATCGACAGGGCAAATCATCCCCTTTCGGGTGGTCGGAGGTCTCCGGGTTGTGGTGGACTCAATCGAAGGGTTGGAATTCGACGCAGCTCTTGCCCTTCAGAAGCCAGTGGCAGTAGATGCACACGCTAGAGTCTTACTTCTCCGAACGGATCTGCCTCCTACTCAGATGCGGATTGTTGGGTCCGGCATCATTACTGAGATTCCAGACAACATCATACTGCAGCGCAGAAAGATCCGCACTGGCAAGGTCCAGAGGATTCGTGATCATGATGTCCTTGTCGAGGGACTTGCCTCTAGCAAGAAGGTGGCTGAATCACTGGTAGAGATGCGAGTGAAAACAAGAGGCGGCGTAGACGGTATTATTAGGGCAACATTTGGTACGAGAGGTGTTGTTTCCGTAGAGTTTAGTACTCCTATCGAGAAGAATGAAGAAGTGGACTATGAGAGGTTTGTAGAGGAGACTTACAACTTTGGACCGTGATGAGTTTGACAGGATACTAGACAAGACGATTCCTGAGAGCATGGCACGTCGAGGTCGCACAACCATTGACTCCATGATGGCTCCGATTCGAGACGTTTTGAACAGAAGGGTCTTCCCTGACAAGTCATTGACAGATGCACAGCTCGAACTGATGGTCCAGATTCTCTCATCCATGGACACAGACAAGGACCCAGAGGCTGCTCGAGTGGGAGAACGTGAGGGTCGCATTGCATCGCCTTTCGTCGGCGCTCTTGCAGCTGGCTTCAATCATGGCGTTGGGAGAAGTGGTCAGCTCAGCGCTCCCCAACCAAAGGCTGCGGGAGCATCCCTGATGCAGCAGGTTGCCAACACTGTTGCCCTCGATGCAATTCGCAAACTAGGGCTGAGTAATGTGAAGGCAGGTATTGTCACCCCTCTCTCTACAGGAATGACACTTGCTCTCGTACTGGGTGCCCTGCGAAGAGAGTTGCATATTCAAAGAGTACTCTATCCTCGAATTGACCACATCTCACCTAGACGAGGAATCTCCCTCACTGGTCTGAAAGAGGTACCAGTATCGACACTCATTGAAGATGATGCAGTCCGTGTCAATCTCAGTGAATTAGAAACACTAATCTCCAAGACCAAGTCCTGTGCAGTTCTCTGTACTACTACCTTCTTTCCACCACGAGAGTCTGATCCCGTGAAAGCTGTTGCACGGCTATGTGCGGACCATGATGTCCCCCTGGTGGTCAATAATGCCTACGGGGTGCAGTCTCAAGACATAATGAACCAGTTAAGGTCTGCAGTTGATGCTGGTCGTGTTGACGCCATCGTTCAGAGCAGTGATAAGAACTTCATGGCGCCAGTTGGTGGTTCTATCATTGTATCACCGAACCCTGCTGTCATTGACTGGACAGCAGATACCTATGCGGGTAGAGCAACAGCGGCGCCCATTGTCCAAACGCTAGCAGCCCTTCTCTCTCTTGGTCTTGACAGATATCAGGACCTGCAGCAACAGCAACTAGAGAACCTTGCATTTCTTAGGGACCAACTTGCAGCAATTGCTGAAACACATGGCCAACGGGTCCTTGATGTCAAGAATCCTGTGGCCTGGGCAATGACCCTGAATGGTCTTGATGTCAAAGAGATTGGGGCTCGGCTGTACAATGCTAGGGTCACAGGGCCAAGAACGGTCGAGGCTGGAGCCTTTGGGTCCTCTGTCGAGAGCTATCCTCACAGTTACATCGTGATGAATGCTGCAATCGGAGCGAGCCATGAAGACGTCGAGACTGCGACAACTAAACTTGATAAGGAAGCTGGCAGATAGTTATGAGTCCCTGAGGGAGGGCAAGATACATGACCGCAGCAGATGAACAGGCGAAAGTTTCCCGCACATTGAAATTCGGCTCTGATGAGGCTGCAGCAGTGTTTCGTATTGCTTGGTATGCAATTGCCTCCAAGCCCAACGTTCTTCTTGAGGAGTATAGCGAGGGTGGAGACAAGCACTTCAAGGGGATGGCGCGCTTCTCTCTCCAGATTGCAGGTGAGAATAGTCAGGCCATAATTCGCTTGGATGAGTCCAAGTCCTCAGTTGAGATTGAAACGTTAGGCATGGATGAAGTAGCTCTGGCAGGGTATGTAGGCGGCATCATCGAATCTTTGAAGGATGCAATAGACAAGTACCAATCCTTGCCGGAAGAGGACCGCGGAAGGCTTCGAAGGGCTCTGACTGCTAAGACGTGCTGGGACCGGATGGTCCGCGAGATTCTGAACAGATCCCCCCTGACCAACATCTATTACCAGGTAGCTCATGGAAGAGAAATGGTCATCAAGGCTGTGGAGGGTGAGAACGGTGTGCACCCTATCACTCTTACTACCTCTGCTTGGTTGTCCCGAATAGAATCACTTCCCCGCGATCAAACCTTGCCCGGCTCTGTGGCCTCTGAACTGGCAAAGAAGAGTGTTGAATGGAAACACGAGACCCAGGAGATCATCAGCCGTTATCTCTAGATTCTTATAAGCAGCGCAGTAGCTTGTTTCTCGTGCTCATTTGTGGCCTTCTACAGAGCTAGTGGTCTGGCCCCGTGGGCTTCAAACCCATGATCGTGCAAGCGATAAGAGTTCGATTCTCTTTGAAGGCCGCCATCTATGTATCCAGAAGTCTTCGTAGTTGCTTTAGCGTCATTTTCCTTGCTGCTACCGTATCCAAGTCGTTCTCGATTGCCTTCTTGAGCACACTACGGCGAACATGTGAAACCTCCCGATTTCCCCGCAGTTCTGGATGTTTCTGGAGAAACTCTGTGACCGCCTCTCTTGTGATCTTGTCAATCATCTCGCCTGTTCTCTCAGTGATTCTTGTCGTTTCTTGTTCCTCTGCAACCTCCAGGCCATCAAGAACCTCGAGTATCTTCGCGGCCGCTGAATCAATGCTCTGGCCTGCCATGTCTACCTCTGCCGCTGGATAGTCCCACAGATATCGTCCTCCTGGCGGATCGAACCGTTCATCTATGCGCCTAATGATATCCTCAGTGATCTCTGTGCTCTCTCTCTTTCTATTCCATGAGATAGCATCCTCTAGCGACGTGGTCACATGGACGATGGCGAATATGCACTCTCTCTCAAGAGCAATATTCAACAGGTCATGCCGCATGCTCTCGTAGTAGTTCGTATCATCATGGATCACACTCTTTCCCTGCCTGAGAAGTTTGTCTACTTGTACCAGAGTGGCTTGCCGAACCATTCCCTCCTTCTCTGGTCGCCAGTCTGTGTAGTAGTCTACGTCACGCCACTCATCACTCGACACAATTGTGACATCGGTGTCTAGTGCTGCTTTGATTGCATGTGCGAGAGTAGTCTTCCCAGAGCTAGGCAGTCCGCAGAGGGCAAGTAGGAATTGCTCCATTATCAATCAAGAGTAATTGAAATCCTACAAACTCATAAAAAGAGAGTGGTGTGAACTGTAAGAAAACTGTATGATATTCAAGAAACAGATCCTCTCCTTACACAGGGGTCGACTTACGATACATACTCTTTCTCCTGATGAGTCTTTCTTCTCTCATTAGTCTAACATACTCTCTCATTCAAAGGAAATTGTATGATCTCATATACTCATATCAACACGAACCATTATGAGAGGACTAAGTCTGTGGACTAGAGTTCTAGATAGGACTCGACGTGTGCAACCAAAAGCCCGAAGGAAGTCTTCCGGAGGGAAGTCCTTCTCTCCACAAAAGAACAATCATCAGGTTCCGGAGAGTCCGCGGTTGTTCACTCTGTCCAATTGGACCTTACCAGCTTCAGTGATGGGACTGGTGAGAGTAATCATGACCCCGCCATGGTAAATACTGTGGGAATTCTCGCTGTTGCTGGAGGTGATGCTCCAGCGTTCAAACAGGAGAAAGAAGCCAGATCTTCAGGAGGAATTCCATCCCGATGATAGCTGACAATGCTCCTGCTAGTTCCATATTCTTATGGACTATGGATTGTGGTGACGCTGGCAGGAGAAGGGCAGAACATAGAGGTTTCTTGCAGTTGAGTTTCACTCACACTATAATGTAAGAGATAGGTCATGAACGTAGTGAATCAGAAGTGAGGAGCTATGGGGAGATTCGCAGCCACTATGGCTTGATTGTGATCTGGAGGCTCTGGGCGAGATCCTTGTATCTATTCCTCACGGTGACCTCTGTCACATTTGAAGCCTCGGCAATCTCTCTCTGAGTCCGTCTGTCATCTTCGATGATACCTGCGATATAGAGCGCAGCTGCAGCAAGACCGCCTGGATCCTTGCCGGCAGTGATGCCTCTGTCCCGCGCTTCGTTGATGATGTTCATTGCAGTCTGCACAGTCTTCCCATCGAGGTTGAGATCTGCAGAGATCCTTGGCATGAGGTCATTTGCTGATGGAATTGGCACCCTGACATCAACGTTCCTCAGGATGAGTCGAACACACTGGCCGAGCTCCTTCCTGTTGACCCGCGCCTCGGTCACTATCTCATCGAGCTGTCTGGGTATCTTATGAATTCGACATGAGAGGTAGATTGTTGCAGCCACCATACCTTCAATGCTTCTGCCTCTGACAAGACGCCTACCCAGCGCCTTTCGGTAGACGAGGGCTGAGGTCTCCTTTGTTTCATGAGGAATACCGAGCTGAGAGGTCAGTCTGTCCATCTCGCTCATTGCAATGCTCAGGTTCCGGTGCTGAGAGCTGTGTACCAGAGTCCTGATCTGCCATTTTCTCATCCGATAGATGGCAGCCCTACTATTTGCAGCGATAGCTCTGCCGTTCGCGTCACGGTCCGACCAACCAATAGTAGTTGCGAGACCCTTGTCAGCCATGGTCAAGGTCATCGGAGAACCAGTTCTTGCTCTGGCATTTCTCTCTTCAGCAGTGAAGGCTCTCCATTCCGGACCAGCGTCTAGAACGTGTTCATTCAACACGCAGCCGCATGACGTGCAGATGTTCTCACCACGGGTGAGGTCTTCGTAGAAATCACTGCCGCCACATACTGAACATATCGCCATTCCATTTCGTCTGTCTGCTGTGGCTCGTATTGATTTTGCCATTGCTGTCACCTTTGATTTTTCTCTTGTCATATGGCCGTTGATATGCTTCGCAGGGAATTACAAGACTGTAACTCAATAGAAGACCTTCTCCAAGCGCGATTCTAGTGTATATAAGTTTAAGCATGGAAGAGCTCTTGTACGAAACGAATCCACCTTACTTCTCTTCAAGAGAACATATCATTCTCAATAGTATGTATGCACAGTTCCGGCACTAGGGGAGAATAATCCTTCCTGACACACATGAGGAATCCTCTGTGAAACCATCAAGAATCAGTCGTCGTAGGTGAGAATTGAAGTACTCGTCTAACTCCTTTGTTGAACGGAATGTGATCCTGAGGGTGGTGTTCGCGACAGCATTTATGACCTCAACTCGTGCATCCTGTCCAGTCTGTCTGATCTTCTCCACTTGGTCCAGGGCAGAAAGCACGTCTTTCCATCGTTTATTGTAGCGTAGACAAACCTGGATATCGGCCTGTCCGCCCAGAAACGACACTGGACAACACTCCGTGAGGTCAGAGGTTGTGTCAGAGGGACCTCACAGGTGTATTCCAGACCGAACTATATAAACACCTGTCCAACTTTGTCCAGATCTCTTGCAGCTGGCGAATACCCTCTTCGACGGTGACCATAGTGTCTTCCCACATCTCGACAGGTGTGAAAGGATTCTTTGCTGCTTCACTCATTCCACATTCACCCGAATATGAAATGAACTATAGTTATCTACACAATAGTTAACTTATAAGGATTCTGTCATAGGATTATATGCTCAAAATGCGACTTACAGGCCGAGGCAAGTCCTATGATTGAATATGTACTGATCATCCTGGCATCATCCCTCTTTGGGATACAGCACAGCGGAGTGTCATCTCTCAGGGTAAAATCGCGGGTCATCGACAGATGCGGGAAGAGAGGATACGCCCTCTTCTTCAATACCACTAGTCTGTTGACGCTCCTTCTTGCGTTCTTGTCAATGAACTTCTGGAACTGGCTCTATTTCCTGACCGAACCCGCGCTTGTACAACCGATTCTGCTAATAATAGGCATCTTGCTGGCTGTTTCTGGTGTAATCATCGCTGTGCAAGCCTCGAAGATAATATCTGTCAGCACCGTGGCAGATATGCGGACAGACCGACGACCTGAGCTCGTCACAGACGGCATCTATGCTCGGGTGCGGCATCCCCTCTATCTTGCCACCATTTTGGTCTTTAGCGCCATGGCGTTTCTCTATCCATTCCCTGTGGTCATAGTGTTTGCCCTGTCGATGATTGTCTATACAATCATAGGGGCATTTCTCGAAGAACGAAAACTGCTGCTTCACTATGGGCAAGAATACAGGGACTACAGAAAAAAGGCTGGGTTCATTCTTCCTAAGCTATGAGCTCAGCTAGAGCGAAATCACTTCATCATCTTCTGTATCTTTGAGAGATGTCGAGACCTCTTCACTGCCTCCGCTGAGACCTCATAGACTTCTCCCTTCTCGAGAACATAGTGCTTTGTTGAAATCTCAGGAGCAAAGTGTCGTTTGATATCTTCGACAATGTAGTGTAGCTGCACACAGTGGGGACTTCCGTCGATGGTCAGAACCGTTACTCCAGTGATGCCTGCGTACTTGACTATGGAGCCAATCTTGAAGCCTGCCTGATTGACATGTGTCTCTTCCAGACACACGTGAAGGACAGTGAGTCCTCCATCTCTCTCCGAGAGACTCTTAATGATGTCGGGGTATCTCTCCATACAGCTCCCGATCAGCAGGAGCCCGCCTTTGTCTCGTAGCGCCTGGTCCCCAACATTGGTTCGCATGAGATACTGGATTTCGCAGCAGTCCTTGCCCACTGTCACCATTTCCTACGTTTCGAAATCCGCTCGTCATCCTCTTGGCCAGTACTTGGTCTTGGTTCTCCTAGAGGTGGAGCAATTCTTGCTATCATATCTCCCTCAAAAACATAATTCATGCGACTTAGGGAGATCACCACACCGTCAAAGGCAGACACGATGTCTATCTTATCCTGAACCTTGCCAATGACAGTTCCATTTCTGACGTTCTCTCCAAGATTGACCACCGGGACAAAGAAGCCTTCGGTTTCAGCATTGATGTGCTGTAGCCTTCCTGAGAGCGTGACAGAGGTCTCTATTCTCTCCCCCGTGATCATGTCCTTGATTCGCATGAAGTTTAGAATCGCCTCACGGACCTCCACTGCTGCTTGTGAATCCACCTGGTCAGCATCACCACGCATCTCAATTGAGATCACAGGGATCCCTTCATGTGCTGCTTCCGTTATCAGCGACCCTCGTTGACCTGCACATTGGACTGTGTTGGGGAGGGCAATCTGAGATGCCAGATTCCTCACATGGATATACTCTCTGTGCATACCGGAGACGTGACTAGTACAGTTCTGTCGGTTCGTCTTGAGATGTATGATGTAGTCTGCCTGTGATGCCCTTCTCCAGATCTCCCATGCTGTTCTCTCAGTGACTGTTCCGTGCTCATCGCCTGGGAACACAGAGTCTAAGTCCTTTGAGTCTAAGGGTGAAACCTTTGCTCCTAGTCGGAAGGCAAGTGGGTTCGCCACAGGCAAAATGGTCACCGATCCGTCGACGCGTTCCAGTCTTTCAAGATGCTTCATAATCAGATAACTCGCATAGACGCCGGTAGCAGACCCTCCGTCCATTGCTGCGATGATAAGTAGATTTGGTCGGTCCTCTCCAAGTGTATAGAACCCGAGTGTTGTACCTGTCTTTAGATCGACGTCCACTGCATCAACTGTAGCCTTCACCATACCAAGACCTTCTATCGACTCATGGGTCTGTTGTATGCCGCGAAGATATGAAGCAGTGTATCACCTCTGACCGGACTTGATGATGTCAGGGCTGCAATTGAACAGGAAGACGTCTGTCTTGAAGTCGCGTCGTAGGAAAGAGTCATGTCGGCTGAGTGCATAACGGCTCTTCAGAGGAATATGTGGAGTCTCAAACAGATCGGGATGCCCGCACATCTTGGGATTGCCAATCCATGCGGTCGGAATCCCCAGGGCTACAATCTCAAGGCCCGCCATCGAAAGATACGGCTCCCAACTCATGAGAATGAAGGATGGTCTGTATCTCTTCACTGATTCAATAGCATCCAATGATTCCACCCACTTGGGGTAGGCAATATCATAGCGTCCGTCCTTGGCATCTGTGGCGATGATTCGGTTCTGAATGTATGGCTGAAGGAACTCTGTGAGCCTTCCATCTCCACTCATCACTTCTAACACGGTGCTACTATTCTCAGTCATAGCAAGAGATTCTGTGACAATCGAAGCAAGCTCCTCGATGAACTCATTGCTGTATATCTGAAAGAGCCATCTCCCTGCAATGTTTGATCCATTGCAGTATGACTTGACATCATCATTTCTTTCAAGCTCCTCGAAGAATCTAACGATGTCTGCATATGGCAGAAGATTCTCGTGAACATCGATGTATTCGTCATAGGGGCCGCGTTTCAATCAGGTCACAGTCCAAATTGGGTAGAGAATCAGCGAACTGAAAACGCTTTTGAAGGTTGACTACTATGACTCTGCTCGTTGGCCGTTCTTCGCGAGCTCTTCTTGGATTGCACTCTCAAGCTTGGCTGTTGACACGTTCCCCTCAAAGTATTGAGAGCCCACAAGGACCCCCTGCCATGACACTCCAAGCTCTTTGGCCGTCTTGCTATTGGCTAAGTCCTCACTATACTCAACAACATCTCTGTACTTCCTAACAGCCTCGTAGATTCGTCCCAAGAAACCAGACACACTGCAGCTGCAGACCCCGACTGGCAGGAACACCTTTACCGCTACTTTTTCACTCAACTATTCTCACCTTGATGCAGTTATCTCGTTACATTGGTGTGCCTTTCCAGAATTCCTTCCTTCTGAGGTATTTGGAAAGGTATACCAACCCAAGCATAACCGGCACTTCCCAGAAAAGGCCCATTGTTGTTCCAAGAGCCGCGATGGATCCGACACCATACATCGAGATTGCTGTAGCAATGGCGATTTCAAAGTGACTAGAAGACCCAATGATCACAGTAATCGTTGCCTCTCTATAGGCGAGTCTTGCCAATCGAGTTATCAAAAGGCCATAGCTGACAGTTATCACAAAATGGAGCAATAGCGGAATTGAAACAAGTCCGAGCAGATCTGGATGTTCCAGCATTACAACGCCGTTCAGCGAGAAGAGCACAACTAACGTAGTCAGTAGAGCAACTAGGGCCAGTTTACCAACTGCTGGCTGATACTTCGTCGTGAACCAATCTTTTCCCTTCCAGTTCACAAGTGTCTTCCTTGTTACCAATCCAAGAAGCATTGGGGCACCAATAAAGAATGTTACAGAGATGACTAATAGCACGCGGTTAATAGGAATGTTGGAAATTCCAGTGAGTATTGCTACTACGGGTGCATAGAGCACTAGAATCGTTGCCGTGTTTAGAGTTGTGTTCACAATATTCTGTTCTTGGTTTCCCTCAGCGAGATATCCCCAGACCAGCACCATTGCTGTACAGGGACTGGACGCAAGCAATATCACAGCTACAATCAACTGCTCATTGCCTGCCAGAAAGGTCCGAGCAAGTAGATATCCAACAATTGGTGCTACTATCCAATTCGATACGAGTGTGATTATTATTGGTTTAGGATTTCTTCTGAGTTTTCTTAATTCAGATCCTTGAATATTAAGCATGGCTGGATACATCATCAAGAATAGACATATCCCGATTGGGACAGATATGCCGGCAATCTGCCATGAGTCTATAGCTTCACCAATCCCGGGCACTACTTGGGACAGGAATATTCCCAACACCATGCAAATGCCAATCCACAGTGGCAAGTACTTCTCAAATGTACTGAGCTTCTTCCCGCTTGCTACTTGATTTGGTTGGCTAGTTGACAATTTTCGGTCACCAACTATTCGTCTTATGCGTTGTGTGAGGGGGTGCTGTGAGCCGATTGACTGGAACGCATAGAAATATCGGATAATCTCGATATTTAACTTTTATGTTGTTTGCGACCTGACTGCTGTTATCTAGGTTCTGAAAACAATCTGCAAGAATTGGTAGTATCTCCAAATCTCGAGTCTATCTGCTTGTCTTCTCATCAGCAAGTGAGCGCAGATCACGAATCATGCTACTGATGCGTGAATCACTGAGCTTGTAGAGTTTCTTGGTACCATCGCGTCTAACAGAAAGAATACCCGATCTCACAAGTTGACTCAAGTATGAAGACACAGTAGACTGTGAGAGACCCATTTCCGGATAGATCTCACATTGACAGCGTTCACCATCTTCCAAGAGCTCCACGATTTTCAGCCGTTCGTGATTCGATAGTGCCTTGTGGAACTGCATTCGCCATTCCATTCTTCTGTCAATATCCATTTGCTATCCTACTCGCTGGTATCGATTAATCCTTGTTTACAAGAACACCGACAATAACACATTTCGGATATCGATATTTGTATATAGCGATTATTACCGAACCATCAATAATTAGTCATATTTCTATACAGATTATGAAGGCCGGGATACGTTTCCGCGTGTTCTTATGTGGTTGTCTTCAAAGATGGACCTCAAGAGGGCATAACGCAAGCATCATTGGTCACCATAGAAACACTGATATATCGAAATAATCCGATATTTGATTGGACTTGTCCACAATGAGTTCTGAAAAACCTGCCTTCATAATGTGTGTATGCACAGGCAAATGTCCGGGCTTTGCGAAGATGGACATCTGGGATTTTATCAACACGGTTAGAATGACTCTTCCTGTTAAGTATGGAGTCATTCATCCACAACTCTGTGAACGCGATGGTGATGCCTACCTTGAGAATACCCTGACACCTGGAGAAAAAGTGTTCGTTGCTGGCTGTGCTCCTGCAATGCAATACAAGCTCTTCCGTGATTCATTCGCAAAGAAGGGACTCGACGTGAAGAAGGATCTTGTACCTATTGACGTGCGTGACATGACCACTGATGAGGCAGTAGAGAAGGTTTCACAGGAGTTGAAAAAGCATGGATATGATGTCGAAGGATGAGTCGAAGCCCAGTACAACTTTCATGGGCGTCAGTCGAGAGAAAATACCATGGTGGCCAATCGTAGACCTAGGGAAATGCGATGGCTGCAATGGTGAGTACGACTGCCTGAAGTTCTGTCCTCATAGAGTCTACAAGCCGCTTGAGGACTCCTCCAGAATCGAGGTTGAGAACCCATACAACTGCGTGGTCTTTTGCACAGCCTGTAGTAAGATGTGTCCTAGGGATGCAATCTCCTTTCCTGCAAAAGCGAACATCCTGAAGATCATCAAAGAAGAACGTGCCAACAAATGAGGTCGATGCGAGTGGTGAAGAAATACATTCTACCCTGTGCAGGCTATGACCGTCCGGGTGGAGAGGTTTCTAGGGCTGTTGCAGAGCAACTAGCTAGGAATCGTGACGATGTTGTAATTGGAAGCATGGGCGCGCTATACAAGGAACGTCCCGGTGAGATGCGTGACTTCAGGGCCTCAGAGGTGATTTGCCTCGATGGTTGTGGAACACACTGTGCCTCGGAACTTGCGATTGCACGGGGACGGAATGATGGAGCAGTTGTTTCTATTCCTGAGGCTGCAGGTTCAGGTGACGATTTTGAACAAAAGGTCCGCCATGTTATCGACGCCATGTCAAAGCATCTAGAAAAGAGAAAGGCGAAGGCCTCGCCCTCAACCAAAGAGATCTCCTCATTCTCTCTCGAATATCTTGAGGAAAAATTCGACAAGTTCACGCTTAGAGTCGCCAAAGGTATGTTGTACTCCGATAACGACTTCTGGGTCAGGATTGAAGGCGACAATGTCCGGATTGGTGCTTCAGATTTTCTTCAGCAGATGATATCTGATGTATATTATGTGAATCTCGTCGAGCCCGGCCATCATGTCGATATGTTTGATGACGCAGGGAAGATGGAGTCGACGAAGATCTTAGTGGAGATAATCGTCCCCCTGACTGGAACCATAATCGAAGTCAACAGCTCATTGGAGAATAGTCCAGAACTGATTAACGAGAGCCCATATGATAAGGGATGGTTCTACGTCATAAGACCGGACGACATTGACGAACTGGAACTGCTCAGGGATGCATCAAGCTATTTGCTTTACGCCTTGGCAAAGGCAAAAGAAGAGATTGGAAAGAAGGTGGAATAGAGATTGAAGAAAGTAGTCATTCCATGTAGTGGAATGGGAAAAGCATTGGGAGCTGTCACACGTGAGACTATCCCACTCTTGCCAGACTCCAAGAGTCCCCATGAGTATAGGACAGTCTGTCTGCCATTGCTGATGACCGATGATGATGAGTCAAAACGAATAGTGCTAGAATCAGCTGTCTATACGATCGATGGCTGTCCAAAGAAGTGTGCGTCAACTGTAGTCAAACATGTTGGAGCAACGCCAGTCATGGAGATACTAGCGGCGAGAGTTCTTGCAGAGCATAGAGAGCACAAACCCGAAACTGTACTTGACGTCGGAGATGGTGGACGCCTTCTTGCGAAAGATATCGTTGAGATAATCGCGAACGATGGAGGGACAGATTGATGACATTCAAACCGAAGGTTGGTCTAATCTCGTGTAGTGGTGAAGCATGTCCTGGAGGGAGAATCTCACGTGCTGCAACACTTGAGGTCCTTCATCACCTGAAACCAACTGACACAGTCACGATATGTCTCCCACTATTCCTTGCCGGAGATGAGGGAGAGCGCGGATTTGCAAGCGTCTTTCCAACTATCACGGTGGATGGGTGCAGTAAACTCTGCGCAGCAAAGGGCACAGCCAAATATAGTAGCGAGCCTGCTGTGAGAATAAACATCGAGGACTATACAGGTGAGGGATGTACAAGTACTGATGAAGAGATGCGGACACAGAGTGACAACAATCTGATCAAGAGAGTCGCCCAAGACTTGGCAGCTCATGTCGATCATCTTCGACAAGAGTGGGAGTGATCCAGTGTCTTGAAGGGTAAACTTCAAACACGCGCGCTCGATTCAGCTATCTCTAGCTTCGATATCACGCTCCTGAGCCGACTAATCAGAGATGCGGCGACAAGCGGTCATATTCGTGATACATGTGACTACCTGCATATCGCCATGGGAAGTGCACATTCCATTAGCTCTGGAGTCTTGCGAGTAGCTGTCGTTTCGGCGTTTGAAATGTATGACTTCAAAGTTCTTGATGTTGATCCTCTTGAGATTCTCTCTGGACTTCAGGACCTTGAACCCCAGGACATGATAGAATCTGCACGAAGAGCAATCATGTCTGCACTTGAGTTTCAAGTCCATAGGAGAAACACATTCTTTCTTGCAGTGGACAGGCTCCACAGTTCTGAAGCCGCAGTCCTTGTCAAGGATATCATCAACGCCCGGAGAACTGAGTTGGAGGAGCTCTGTCACAGCAGTCCAACTCTAGAGCAACTCGCTGCCACTTACTATGGTTTTCAGTTTCTGACCTCTCAAATCAGAAGATCGGAGCTTGGTGAAGACACTCAGAAGTTATTCGAATGCCTTGAACTCGATACCGCTCAGGATGTCAAAGTACCCTCGAATGCATTGAAACCCGAGGCGGTCGTATTTCGAAATGTATCCGCGCAGACAGATGAGCTTCTCAGAAACACTCTCTATCTGACTGGGTATGACTCGGGCGAGCGGGCAAAGTCGGCTGCCTGTCTTGGAGAGCTGGCTGATCCCAGAGCTGGACTTTACCTCTCAAAGGCGACGAGGGATGAGTACTCATGGGTCCGGAAGGCTGCTGTGTCTGCTCTTGGGCGAATAAGGTTCCTCGAAGACCCCGGGTGTGTTGTTGATGTCTTGAAGGATCTTGACGAAGGAACCAGAAATGCGGCATTGGAAAGCGTCTGTTCCGTGGGACCCAGGCTGTTCCTCTACTCCTCAATACTCTAGAGAATTACAGGGGCATCTCCTATCCTGAAGCGATTGAGGCAGCCAAGAAGGCTCACCCGCGAGCCTTGGACAATCTCGAGGCAGTATTGCAGTATCACTCTCGTACAGCCAGAGCCTTGGCCGCAAACGCACTAGGTAGAATCGGTGACAAGAGAGCCATCTCAGCACTTGAGAGAGCTATGCAGGATGAAGAATTCGAAGTGAGATCTGCAGCACAAGACGCGCTCATTGAAATGAAAAGACTGTGATGTTAGTAGCATCACGTGGAATCTCACGGCTCTTTCCTGCAGCAACAAGAAAAGCCAATCGAAGTTGACCACAGGTCACCTCGCAGGGATTAACAGTCACTCACATATGCTTCAGATGATTCTCATCAAAATCATGACCGCAATCACCCACACTACAATGCCGAGCCCGGCCTTAATCTTTTGAGCTTGTATCCTCATGCTGGTTCTCGCCCCGAGATTCCCACCGATGAGGACGACAATGCCAGTCACCAAAATCAAGGGAATATCGAAAGCATGAAATGCCGCATGGCCAAGTAGACCGGAGAATGCTGAGAAGGATACAATCGCATGCGACGATCCTGCCGCGAACTTTGTAGGGTACTTGCAGATATAGATCAGGAATGGAACGATTAGCACTCCGCCGCCAATTCCTAGCAAGCCCGATATGAGTCCTACACCGAAACTGAATAGCACGATGAGTGGGTACATGGTAGTGACCACGCGTTTTGGAAATTCATCCTCAATCTTTCCCCGTTCCCAAAACGTATAGACCATCCTCCCTCCGAGACCAGCCAAGAAGAACACAAACAACCACAACAAGAAGGTTTCATCAACAAATACAACTAAGGCTCCGCCCATAAAAGCGCCCAGGCAGACACCAGGTATGAATAGGAAGGACGTCCTCAAGTCTATCATCTTCTTGCGATACAAGACGTAACCCGCAGACAGCGATGTTATTAGAGTCAACACTAAGGATGTGGATGTGGAAATCGATACCGCATAGCCAAGTAGAATCAACAGCGGGGAGTACATCGACCCTCCGCCCTGACCAAACATCGAGAACACAAAAGCTATCAGAAAGACAAAGATGGTAGTGTATAGAAGTACAATATCCATATTGATGCACACCCGAGGGTTTTCGGCAAACTGGACTGAGCTGGTTGGTCAATCAGTGGAAACGCTGCCCTTTGGGATTCGAAGGGTTCCAGCATGACGTTACTCACGTGTCCAATCGCCTACTCCATTTAGGATATGAAAGAGACCGTGACCTGCCTCAGCGAGTCAATATTCAACTCGTGGCGGCACCTCATCAAAGTTCCTCCGAACAAGAACTTCCAAGTCAGTAAGTTCTGTCAGTTTCACGATAGGTCAAATAAAGATAACCATATCTCTAATAAGCAGCAATTGTTCTCAATGATGAAGAGAGTGAACTAGGATGGATTGTGTTCTCACCTATTGACAGAAACTCCTTTTACGAGCCCTTTATAGAGGACATCATCCTGAACTGCTCCGTTCCTTCAGTATCAAGAGAGGTCACTGAACATGAGTGAATTTGCCAAGATTGAGAAGAAATGGCAGAGACGCTGGGCAAAGGACAAGATCTTCGAGGCCGACCCTGACCCCAAGCGTAAGAAGTTCTTCTTGACGGTTCCATATCCCTACGTGAATGGCGCTTTGCACATCGGGCATGGCAGGACATATACCATCGGCGACCTGATTGCTCGATATAGGCGCATGCAGGGATACAATGTCTTGTTTCCAATGGCCTCTCACATGACAGGCACTCCCATTCAGGGGATGGTAGACAGAGTTCTGGCTGGAGATTCCGCTGCAATTGAGATGTACAAACGAGACCTCCGACATTATTTTGATACTGAAGAGAAGGTAGACGCTCAACTGGCAAAGTTCAAAGATGCCACAACAACAGCGGCCTTCTTCGCCAAGGTAATCTCAGAAGACTTTGACGCCTTGGGATACAGTATCGATTGGCGAAGACGGTTCACTACGGGCGATCCAACCTACAACAAGTTCATCGAGTGGCAATACCGGAAGTTCATGGAGCGCGGATATGTCAAGCAGGGGAACTATCCTCTGCTCTACTGTCCAAAGGATGGAAATCCCGTTGGTGAAGACGACCTGCTTGAGGGCAGCTCCGCCAAGATAAAGGAGTTCACAGCCATCAAGTGGCCCTTTGAGGATGGCTATCTAGTTGCTGCAACACTGCGACCCGAGACCATCTTTGGCGTCACCAATATGTGGATCAATCCCAAGGCACCGTATGTATGGGCTCTGGTCGATGGTGAAAAGTGGGTCGTGTCGAAGGCTGCAGTGGAGAAACTAAGGCTGCAGGCCAAGGAAGTGAAACTGCTAGAGAACTTCCCGGGGTCCAGAATCATTGGCAAGACATTCAGAGCAATCCATGACGGTCATGAGATACCTATCCTGCCAGCGGAGTTCGTTGACCCGGACAATGCAACAGGAGTTGTGTATTCAGTCCCCGGTCATGCACCATTCGACTACATTGCGCTACGTGACTTGTGGGAGGACCCATCCGGCCTGGCTCAATATGGATTCTCTGCCGAGTCTGTCCGAGGGATCAAGATCATTGGCATGATTGCCATGAAAGACTACAGCGAGTTCCCTGCAAAGGATGCAGTCGAGAAGAGGAACATCAAAACCCAGGCCGAGGCTGCGAAACTTGAGGAGGCCACTCAGGAGATCTACAAGGCTGAGTTCTATGATGGAGTCATGCGAGAGAACTGTGCCCAGTTCTCCGGTCGGATGATCAAGGATGTCAAGAACGACGTTGTTGCGTGGATGAAGACGATTAACAAGGTGGACGTGATCTACGAGCCGGACCAACGACCTGTAGTCTGCCGGTGTGGTACCAGCGTTCAGGTTGGAGTATTTGCAGGTCAGTGGTTCCTGAACTATGAGAGCCCTGGCTGGAAGGAAGAGGCTCGGAGGGCCCTGAAGAACATGGGAATTGTCCCTGAAACGTTCAGAAATCTGTTCGAAGCGACATTCGACTGGTTGACCCAGAGACCCTGCGCGCGACGCAGAGGAATAGGCACAAGACTGCCCTTCGACCCTGACTGGATCATAGAGTCTCTCTCCGACTCGACCATCTACATGGCCTACTACACGATTGCTCATCACATAAGAGACAACAAACTAAGGCCAACTCAGTTGACCTATGAGTTCTTTGACTATGTATTCTTAGGGAATGGAACGCCGACATCGGTGAGCAAGGTCACTGGTATCGATACAGGTCTGTTGAAGACGATGCATAGAGAGTTCATGTACTGGTATCCGAACGACCAACGCCATACCGCGCCATCTCATATCTCGAACCACCTGAGCTTTGCTATCTTCCATCATGTGGCTATCTTCCCAGAGAAGCACTGGCTGAAGATGATCAGCCTGAGCGAACACATGAATATGGAGGGCAAGAAGATGAGCAAGAGCAAAGGGAATGTGACACCTCTTGTCGAGATTCCTGAGAAGTATGGCGCAGACCTCTTCAGAATGTATGCTGTATCTGCAGCAGAGCCTGGAACCCTGATGGACTGGCGCGAGCGGGATGTGCCCCCGATGAGAAACAGGATGCGGCAGTTCATAGACATAACATCCAAGTATGCAAAGAAGACACCCCGCGTCTACACAAGGAAGGACCACCCGACAATGGTGACCAGATGGATGCTCTCTCGTGTGAACTCTCTGGCAACAATCTGCACTGACATGATTGACAGCTTCAAGCTGAGGGAGTATGCGATTCATGCTCTTTCGGAGATGATTCGCGCTGTCAATTATTACCTGAACCGTGAGGGAGTTCCTAGGGATGAACGAGAGGGTACCATGGCATATGTCTGTGATATCTGGGTCCGCCTTGCTGCTCCCATGACGCCACACATCTGTGAAGAACTCTGGTCGAAGATGGGTCACACGGACTATGTTTCTCTGACTACGTGGCCAAGACCCGACAAGAAGCTGATCGATAGGACTGTTGAGATGGCTCAACAAGTCGTTGATTCCACCATCCGAGACATTCGCGAGATCACGAAGCTTCTGAAGGGGAAGAAGGCAAAGACAGTCCATGTGTATGTAGCCCCCGAATGGATGTTCAAGGCAATGAGCAGTATTCGTGATGCCAATATCCCTACAATTGTCGGGGATATCATGAAGCATCTGATGGCTAACGAGGAATTTCGAAAACATGGCAAGGAAGTCAAGGCAATAGTCGATCGAATTGCAAGGGAGAATGGGCTCTGGGATCACTCTGCCAGCGCCAAGGACGAGATGGCAGTCCTACTGGACTCCGCAGACTACGTTGGAGATGAACTGAAGGTGGAAGTGATTGTGCAGGACTCTGAACATCCTACTTATGATCCACAGAACAAGGCTCGGTTTGCACTACCGGGACGCGTTTCACTGTACCTGGAGTAACTGGCTCTTCTATGGACTCCCCACCTTCCTCTCCTTTCTCCACACATAGAGCGAGAGGATGAGCAAGTAGCCAACTATCGAGAAGTAGATTGCCCATTCAAGTGTCACGACCATATTGAAGGTGGGACGTGGATCAATGTCACTGAGTTCCTCCCAAGGTCCGTACAGGAAGAGCGCAAAGATTGCCGTGTTGATGAATCCTCCCAGTGAGAATATCTTTGGTATTCTGACCTCCTTCTGAGCAAGAATACCGAAGGCCCAGAGCAATGTCATGACAAGTCCGCTGAGAAAGAACGAGATTGCGGCTAAACCGTGTTCTGCGCTGAAGTTCATTGGAAAAATGCCGACCATATAGATGGCTATTGCTGAAAACACGCCTACCAATGCCGCTATTTTGCTGACGATGTTCTTCAAATACAGTCCTAGGCCTATCATAAAGGGAAAAAAGAGGATGCCTGCCAGCATCAATCCCAAGTTGAACATCATTGCCCACTCTGAGACTCCAAGCTCTCCAAGTTCTGATACATAATGGTTGAACATTGAGAAGGGCTCACCATGACTCCCCACATAGACCGTCTGGGGAGTCAGAATAAACACAAGTCCGATGATTGAACCCATCATTCCCCACGCTGGAAAGTGTTCCTCGTTCACAAGTTTGCGGCACTCTTCTCTGATTCCCATGTTTCACACCCTGCCATGCTGATGGGGAACTGCCTGATAGTCCTGCCGTTTCTTGGCAAGGGATGCGAACTTCGCCCTGACAGTCTGAGTTGATTCATTAGGGAACAATTATATCGCACATAGATGAGAGCATAGTCGAAGCTCAATGGTGGGAAGACATTGATAGTTGCATTCATCATGGCCAAAGTTGAGTCGATGAAGTCTCGCATCGTCCTAGAGGAGATTCGGAAGATGGACGAGGTAGAAGAAGCGTACTTGATCTATGGCGCTTACGACCTATTGATCAAGTGCACCTTCAAGACACCAGAGGCCCTCAGTTCGTTTGTCGTCAACGAACTCCGCAAACTGGACGGAATAAAGGACACTGTCACGAACGTCTGTGCGCCCGATTGAGGAATAGAGACGGATTCTGATCAACCGCCGCCCGATACGGGTTCACCGGGAATAGTGGGATCCATTCTGTTCACTCGAGCCCAAGACGCTCAAGAGTCTCTTGCAGGGGCAGACCGGTGACTAGGTTCCACCCTCTCACCGAGTAGTATTCATCAAGCATCTGGTCGAGTTCTACGACTTCACCAGCGGACGGTCCAAGTGGCGCTTTCTCCTTCGTCAGACGCTCGGGTAAGCAGTCATCTTTGCGCGTTACGCCGAATCGTGCATTGAACAGACGATTGAGATTGACGATGCGCTCACCTATCTCCTGTAGATCTGCGGCCGTGAGGTTCAGTCCGTTATGCACCTTGAGAGCAAGAGCCACATCATCATAGTAAAACTCAGGCGGTATCTGGGTCCCATACTTGCAGAGACCGACACTCTCTATCATGACCATAAAGTCCTCGCACTCTTTCACCATGATTCCTTTGTACTTTGGATTCAGTCTATCTGCCATCTCTGGTAAGTACTTCTCTCCAAACCGTTTCTTGATGTCCTCATCGAATCCAACCTCATCGAGGACTGGGAATCCATAGAGATGGTCTGCACCTCTCGCAGCAGTCGCTGCGGCAAGTCCCATAGACTTCTGCGCTCTGGGCTCTTGACCTGCAATCTCCTGATTCTTGACCGTCATGACAAACTTGTCCGTACCACGACCAATCCTCTGAGCTGCACGTGCGCTACCCTCTGCGAGTATGTTTCCGAATCCTTCTCTAAAGGCAATCATCTTAGTCAGCTTAATGAGACTCTCATCATTGCCCCAACTCAGGTCGATTCCGCCAGTATCCTCTGCTGTGAGTAGACCCTCATCCCAGGCCTCCATCGCCCATGAGATAGTCCCACCCAAGGATATGGTGTCCAATCCATACTGGTTGGCAAGATGATGTCCAAATAGGACCGCCTCTAGGTTATCGATCCCGCATCGCGAGCCCATAGCCGCTTGGGTCTCGAACTCAGGTGCCCCTCCCTCATAGGAGTAGGGCCCGCTTCTCACAGCGGTATATCTTCCGCACCTCTGGAGGCAAGACCAATCAGCTCTCGCCTTGACAAGATACTTCTCATTGATAGCATCCCCACCAATCTTCTCGTAGCCATCAAAGACACCCTGGCGCATGTTGTAGCTTGGGAGTCTTCCAATGTGCTGCATTAGTTCAACAAGACTCGTTGTACCGTATTTCACACGCCCCGGTGTGAATCTGTTTGACATCATTCTCCGATAGAACTCGTCCATCTGTTTGAGATAATTCTTGGAATCTGCAACCTCAATCTTGCCCGTACCCTTCACGGAGATTGCCTTCAGTTTCTTTGAGCCCATCACAGCTCCGAGGCCTGACCGAGCAGACGCACGGTCCCTGTCATTCATGATGGCTGCAAAACGTACCAGATTCTCTCCTGCCTGCCCAATCGAGAGCACTCTGCATTTCCTGCCATGTTTCTTCCGGATCATGCTGTCAGTTTCGAAGACATCCTTCCCCCAGAGCTGAGAGGCATCTAGGAGCTCGACCATTGAGTCTTCGATATGAAGGTAGACAGGCGTTGACGAAGACCCTGTGAACATGATGGCATCATAGCCTGCAAGCTTCAGTTCTGGTCCCCAGAATCCTGCTGCGTGACTCTCTCCCCAGATATTTGTCAGAGGTGATAGTGCAGCAATGACATGTCTCGAGGACTGCGGGAACATAGATCCAGTGAGCAGGCCGGTGGCAAATCCGAGAACATTGTCTTTTCCTAGTGGATCTGTTCCTCCTGGAATCATGTCATAGAGGACCCTCGAGAGATACCCAGCTCCCAGGAGGTACTTGCGGACTAGCTTCTTGTCAATGGGCTCTTTCTTGATGCTCCCCGTTGTCAGGTCAACCCAGATGATCTCCCCGCCCATGCCGAACATCAATAATCCTCCCCCTCGCCGTACAGCTCTGTCCTATGCTCCTCGTACAGTGCCATCATTCGTCCCTCCTTATCCCTCTTGGCAAGGTCCTCTCTCGTGGTCATGAACAGCGCGTCTGCAGGGCAGCGGTCCACGCATTGGCCACACTGGATGCACTTGATGGCCTTCCCTGTGTCCGGATTGATGTGGATGGCATCGTACGGACAAGCCTCAACACACTCACCTGTACCATCACACCTGTTATTGTTCACGATGACAGTTCCCTTGGAGGTGCGGCTCAGGGCAGCCGATGGGCAGGCATCGATACAGGGTGCATCTTCGCAGTTGCGACAGAAGAGTGGGAAATCCAGACCTGGCTCAGTTCTCACAACTCGCACGCGTGACCGTGTTGGGCTTATCACCTTGAAGTAATACATGCTGCATACGTTCACGCAGATCATACAGCCTGAACAGACTTCCGGGTCGCCAAAGACAAACTTGAGTTCAGTCACATTCATTCTCCTACTGGTCGTTCTCCGCTTCCCATGGCCTGAAATTCACTCCGTCCTGGTTTGACGAGTATCTTGCCATCGCCAAATACCTGCCTTCCCCGAACGAAGGTCATCTCCGGGCAGCCCTTCATTGTCATTCCCTCATAGAGAGTCCATTCACACTTCGAGAACATCATCTCTGCAGTAATCTTCTCCTCTCTGTTGGGGTCGATGATGACGAAGTCTGCATCAGAGCCTATCCGCAATGTTCCTTTCTTTGGATAGAGACCAAAGATTCGTGCTGGATTTCGTGCTGCCACCCTGAGCAGTCTTGTGTACGAAAGCCTTCCCTTGTTGATTCCCTCTGAGAGCAGGACCCTGAGAATCATCTGAGTTCCATCGACTCCCGCCCAGGCCTCTCTGATATCATCCCTGCCCGCCTCTTTCTTCTCAATCGGGCAGGGCG
This sequence comes from uncultured archaeon, assembly GCA_964354495.1. Lineage (GTDB taxonomy): Archaea > Asgardarchaeota > Thorarchaeia > Thorarchaeales > Thorarchaeaceae > SMTZ1-45. The sequence continues at coordinate 93,673 of CAYHAA010000007.1, forward strand.
CATGATCACTTACTGTGATGTCAATCATTCCTCGGAGCAGTGCTGACCAGAGTGCAGCTCTGTCCTCCTTTGTCCTCAGAGGTGGGTTCATCTTGCTTCTTGGACCCAGCCGGTTCATATCATCCCGGTAGAACACAAGGTGATGCGGACACACCTCTGTGGTCACCATGATGCCGCGCAGTTTTGCATTCTCAATCTCACTCAGACCCTCTCGCGTCGTGACGTGCGCTATATGCAGGTGGCCTCCTGTCTGTTCTGCAAGGGAGATATTTTGCCTTACAGCAAGCTGCTCAGCAAGATTGGGTCGTGCTAGTGAATGACTGATTGGAGCATCCCATTCACCATCCATGTCTTTCCTGAACTCATCAAGAACACCCTGGTCCTCAGAGTGTACTGTGAGATGTCCTCCATACTCTGAGACCTCACTCAAGGCCTTTGCGATTACTCCGGATCCTGCCTGATATGGTGCGCAGGTAAATGCCTTGAAGGCTGCAATTCCTTTCTCTAGGAGGGTTGGGATGATAGATACGTTGCCAGAGTTGATCATCCCTGCATAGAAGGTGAAATCGACTACTGAGTTTGCCTTGCCCTGCTGTATCTTCTCTTCGACCGACATGATAGAGTCAACTTGACTTGTCAGAGGCATGTCGATGACTGTCGTGACTCCCCCTCCTGCTGCAGCTCTGGAGCCTGATTGAAAGCTCTCGTGGGATAGCATAGCTGGGTCATGGATGTGTGCATGCCCATCTATCAATCCGGGCATCAGGATTCTTTCACGTGCGTCGATTGTGACATCCCCCTCGGGGAGATGCTCATCAGTGGCGATGATGCAGATGGTTCCTCCTTTGACTCCTAGTCCTCCTCTTACAAGTCCAGACTCCATCAATAGTTGCGCGTTTCGTACGACGAGGTCCACACTTCCTCTGCCAGTCTCTTTCCTGTGTTTTGATGTGAGTGAACTACTCATCTCATCCACCCCCAACAGGTGGGAACAGCGCCACTGCATCATTGTCTGAGAGTTTCGTTTCATAGCCATCAAGCAACTCAATCCGTCTACCATTCACCATGCAAGAATAGAACTGCTTCAGATTGCCGGTTCCCCTATCGAACACAGCGTCTGTGAACCTCTCTCCATAGACCACTTTCAAGCTATCAAGGAGGTCTCTAATAGTGTCTGCCTCCATCTCTCTACTCTTTGCCCCTGTCACTTCTCTGACAGTAGCGAAGAATTTCACAGTGACCTGAGCCAAGATTGTGCACCCAATGCGATAAGATGCCCAAAAGCGATTAAAACAATTGCCTTATGCACAGAATCCGCTTTTCAGCGCATAAGTTAAAGGTACCATCCACATCGGACGACTCCTCTGAGTGCTCGGGTCGTGACAAGTCCATTGGAAATCGTTGTTGCAGGTCATCTTAGCAGAGACCTCATCGTAACACCTAGTGCTACCAAGGAGGCACTTGGTGGAAGCACTGCCTATGCCATGCTCGCCCCATCTATTGGTGCCTTCGGGGCTGGGATCGTCACAAAGGTGGGAACTGACTTCGAGCAGAGCTATCGTGAGACCCTGCGTTCCTCAGGTCTCGATCTCTCTGGATTACTTACTGAGGGACCAAAATCGACACGGTTCGTGAACAAGTATGACACTTCTGGAGCTCGTGTTCAATACGTTGAGGCACTGGCTCCACCGATCAGGCTAAGAGACTTCACCGATGACCATCTAGAGGCTAATATCATCCACTTCTCTCCGCTCACGGCTGAGGAGATCAGCACTGAGTGTATTAGACAGGCCCGCTCAAGCGCCGCCCTCACGTCTCTCGATGTTCAGGGCTTCACTCGGTCAATCGATCGTAGTGGGATGGTCACTCCCAAGAATTGGACAGAGCGAGATGAGATCATAGAACTGGTGGACGTCGTGAAGTTACATGTGAGTGAGTTGTTCACCATTGTCAAGGCCGAATCTGAGTTGTCCGCGGCCAGTCAGATACTCAGTCTTGGCCCGAGAATAGTCCTAGTGACTCGTGATCGACGAGGTTCTGTCATCTACACTCGAAACTCGCAGGTGAAGATCCCATTAGTGCTTGCAAGGGTCCAAACGGACACGACTGGTTGCGGCGACACCTACACGATTGGTTTCCTGCTTGAGTACATGCGGTCAGGCGATGTCCGACGCGCAGGCCTGTTCGCGGCGACTTGTGCGTCCTTCAACGTTGAGTCTGTCGGACCCTATGATATGCCCACGCGGTCGATGGTCGAGTCCCGTATGCGGGCGTATATTCAGGCGTAGACGGAAGCTTTTTTCATGATGTGCCCCATCATCGGGCCGAGGAAAGTCGAATGTACGATGACCTAGACCCACTCATGGAGAAGTATGGGATTGACGCACTGCTGACGAGCGGTAGTGCCTTTGACAATCCCAGTATGTATTGGCTGACAGGATTTCTCTCCACTGACGAGATAATCTATCTTAAGAATCTCGGAGACAAACCTCTCGTAGCAGATTCATTTCTCGCACTTGAACGGGTCAAAAAGCAGAGCTTCATCCCTCGCACACATGACGTCACCGATGTTGTTCTGAAGCTACTTCATGAGAACAAGAAGGTCGATGACAACATGGACCAGATCTATGGCTCCCTCTTGAGAGCTCAGTTCTCGGGAAAGATTCTTGGTGTTCCTGATGAGTTTCCTGCAAGTCTGCTTCTGATGCTTCAGAAGATGGGGTACACAGTCAAGGTGGTTCGCGACCTCATTCTTGAGGCACGGGCCAGAAAGTCGGCGAAAGAGATTAAGACCATCAAGAAGGCTGGTGATGCGACGACTGGCGCTATCATGCAGGTCGTAGAGATGGTGAAGAACAGCACTATCGGCGCAAACAAGGTGCTGATGCACAAGGGGAAACCCCTGACTGTGGGAACGATCAAACTGGCCCTGGAACACTTTCTGCTTGACAAAGGGGCAGAGTCCTCTGAGGATGCCATTGTTGCAGTTGGAAGCAAGGCCTTTGACTGGCACTACCTTGGCGTACAAGGTGACAGGCTCAAGAGCGGAGCTCCTGTCATCATGGATGTGTTTCCAAGATTGAAACTGGAACGATACGTTGCGGACGTGACTCGCACTGTTGTGAGAGGACCTGTTCCAAAGCGCGTGCAGGAGATGTTCGATGCTGTTGCTGCTGCTGCAGGAGCATCCGTGGATGCTCTGACTGACGGTACCCTCATCGATAAGGTGAACCTCGCCTGTGTCAACACCCTGAAACAACATGGGTTTGACTCCCGTCGGCTCAATCCAGATGCGAAGGACGGCATGACGCATGGGCTCGGGCATGGTATAGGCCTTGAGGTGCATGAATTGCCCAGCATGTACAGCCGTGAGGAACCATTCCTTGAGGGACACGTCATGGCCATTGAACCTGGTGTCTATCTGAAATCCGTTGGTGGTGTACGTATCGAGAACGACTATGCGGTCACCAAAGGGAGAGCTAGAAGACTCACCACTGGCATCGATGATATCCTCTTTGTCTGAGGACTGTAATGATCTGATGCATCAAGTCCGCTCAGACAACTGCTTGCGCTTTCAGAGGCAATCGGGAAATGCTCAATAGCTAAGAGCATAGTATGGGCACACAGAAATACACATTCCACAGGCCTCACACTTGTCAGCGTCTATTGCAAAGAGGTTCTCTGATTTCTTCACTGTGATTGCTCCATAGACACAGGACTTCTCACATAGACCGCACCGTGTACACTTGTCCAGGTCTACTGTGGGTGGTGGCTCCAGAGAAACCCCCTGTTTCAAGTGCTTAAGCGCCATTCCCTGGACATCCTGTATGGAAGAGTAACCATGTCTGTCCAGCCACTCCTCAACCTGTCCTGCTATCTTTCCGTATACCGTATGCCCCTCAAGGATCGCGGCTGTACACACCTGAACTGCTGATGCTCCTGCCATGAAGAACTCGATGACATCTTCGCCTGACATCACACCGCCCACTCCAATTATTGGGAGTCTGATGGCATGCGCTATATCCGCAACACATCTCAGTGCTATGGGTTTCAGGGCGGACCCGCTCATCCATCCGTAACCGTCACTGCTCCCAAGCATAGGTCTTCCTGACTCCAAGTCTATCCTGAGACACGGGCCAAAGGTATTGATTGCAGCTATAGCGTCAACGTAAGGCTCCAGTGCTCGCGCCACCTCTGCTACATCCACCTTCGGGCTCAGCTTTGCAATGATGGGGATGTCCACGGCATCTCTCAGTGCCTTCGCGATCTCAACATGGCCTCCGACATAGTGTGTGCTGAACTCAATCGCCTTCACACCCGCCTTCTCTAGTTTTGGAGCAATAGTGCTGACGTCCTCCGGAGTGTACCCAACACTGGCAATCAGCGGCAGTCCAGAGCTCAATGCTATCGGATACTCTCTTTCGAGCCAAGTCTTGAGGGGAAGTTCACTCCAGAGTTCTGCATTGAGTATCCCCATTCTTGATCCCACTCTTCCCTCCTTGAGAGCAGCCATATTCGGCCTTGGGACATCTGCAGGCTTGATGCTCACAGTTTTAGATACAAGCCCACCAGCTCCACCTGCAGCTGCATTGAGGAGAGTCATGCCATCTCTCGAGGCAGGTCCAGCTGCAGTGAAAATCGGGTTCCTAAATCTGAGTCCAAGCAACTCAACACTGATGTCTGCCATAGAGGTGACCTACAGCTCTATCGAATTAAACCATTCCCCCTAAGAGACAGCAGGGAGGTACTCTAGCGTGTCATTCCCTTGGGCTTGAGATAGTCAATAACGAAGTTCAGCTCCAGCTCCTTGAGCTTTAACTCCTTGGGGTACCCGGTCTCTCTGTCGCAGCCACGGTACTCGTAGTACTCATCAAGCATCTCGTCAAGGTCTGGAAGTCCACCCTTTGCAGGTCCGGTTGGCATCGGCTCATGCAGCAACCTCGGAGGCAGTGTCTCGTCTTTCCGCGTGATTCCAAGCCTGTGATTGAAGGCTCGTCTGAGGTGGCTTATCCTCTCCGCCGTCTGCCGCACGTACTTCAGGTCTGACCACTCCTTCATGCCAGTCAGGGACGGAATAACATTGACGAACGTGTCATAATAGAACACTGGAGGCCACATTGTTGAGTACTTGCAGATCACTGCAGAATCGACCAAGGCATACAGGTCCTCCATGTCCCACACAACCTGACCCTTGTACTTTGGTGACATAATGTCTAGGATTGCATCCGCCTTCTCTTCGCCAAACCGTTGGATGACGATATTTGGATATCCCAGTTCTTCCAAGCTTGACAGGCTTCTGAGGTGGTCTGCTCCGCGCACGTTCGTGGCATATGTCAGACCAACGCTCTGATGTGCCCGTGGATCCTGTCCCGATGCCTCGAGCCCTTTCACATGGACTGCATACTTCCAGGCATCACCACCTATCTGCTCGGCTGCCTTTCTGACCCCGTTTGCGAGAATATTGCCAATGCCCTGCCTCTTAGCAATCATCTCGACAAGCTTGACCTGCGCCTCCTTGTTGCCCCAGGTCAGGTCAATACCTCCCGTGTCCTTCTCCGTCAGGATGCCCCTCTCAAAGAGTTCCATCGCAAATCCGATTGTCTTGCCGCATGATATGGTATCCAGACCGAGCAAGTCACACCTCTTGCCCAGATGGAAGATGGACTCAATATCGTTATTCAGACAGTTGGAACCAAAGGCCATGATTGTTTCGTACTCAGGGCCACCAACAGGATCTGTAGCATAGTCGCCGTCCTTCACTCGGAGGATGTATTTGCACCCAACAGCACATCCATGGCATGCCTCCTGTGCGATCCTGTATTTCTCCGCAATGATCTCAGGACCAATATCACCAGCCTGTTCATAAAAGCCGGTCCAGTGGTTCTTTGTGGGCAGTCTTCCAATCTCATTGATGACTGCCACAAGGCCTGTCGTCCCATACTTTCTGAGTGAGGCAAGTGACTCTTTCCACAGAGGGTCGTTGAGCTTCGCCATCTCGTGTGCACTGGCCTCGAGGAACTTGTCCATGTCATACGCCTCCAGGCCGATGGCTCCAGAGGCTGCTATGCCCTTCAGATTCTTAGACCCCATCACCGCTCCAAGACCTGCTCGTCCCGCTGCACGGTAGAAGTCCACAGTGATGGAACCATAGAGTACGCCATTCTCTCCCGCAGGCCCAATGACCGCGGTCTCAATCGAGGGGTCCTTATGCTCCTCACGGATCATCACTGTTGTAATATTGGTTTCCTGCCCCCAGATGTGCGAGGCGTCTCTGAGCTCTGCATGTCCGTCCCTCATGAAGAGATAGACGGGCTTCTTGGAACGTCCATTGAAGATGACGAAGTCGAATCCCGCGTACTTCATCTCGGGACCCATGAATCCGCCGACATGAGATTCCGCCCAGACACCTGTTAGGGGACCTCTTGCTGCGAACATCATTCGTCCCGATGGTGAGAACAATGCCCCAGTGAGAGGCCCTGTCCCTGCAATCAGTATGTTCTGAGGCGACAACGGATCTGTCTTGGCATTCGTTCTCTCCCAGAGTATCTTCGAGGAGACCCCGCTACCTCCGAGGAAAAGCCTCGCCCACTCCTTCTCCATGTCTTTCACATGGACTATACCCTTTGTGAGGTCGACATCCAGGTATTTCCCTGCATAGCCCTTGTATGGAAATGTCACTCTTGACCCCCCTCTACCTGGATTCCCAGCGTTCGAAATGCTGGCACGACCCCTCTCCTGCGTTGATCGAACCCTCCTGCATCTGATGTGCCTAGACTGATTGCGGCGTATTGGCATGCCTTGGCGCAGGCTGGATCTCCCCTACACAGGTCACACTTCACGGCCTTTCTAGTTACGGGGTCGATAGCAATTCCACCGTATACGCATGCTGTCACGCAGTTCATGCAGCCAATGCATTTCTCACTCTCAACGTATAGGATTCCCTGCTTGTTCTCCACGATCGCACCATTCGGGCACGCCTCCTGGCAGAGCGGTCGTTCGCACTGCAGGCAAACCATGGGTACAACGAGATTTCTGACCTCTTCCTTCAGAATCTGAATCATCGACCTCTTCGGGTTAAAAGAGCGCGTATGGGCAATAGAGCATGCAAGCTCACAGCTGCGACATCCTGTGCACAGTTTCAGGTCAATGGTGAGTATCTCTCTCACAGGGTGTTCTCTCCTGTATTCAGTAAGCCTCTACGCAGATGTATGGTCGGCTCTTAAGTTGTTCCTCTTGGTCATATACATCATACAAAGATATTAGTGGTTCAATCAGTTATCCCAGTCTGCGCCCAATCGATTTGGGGCATATAGTGCTGACCATCAAAGCCTGTAGATGCATGGCCATGAAACAAAGACGCCGGCGAGAGCCGCTCCCGGACAGAACACGATTCCACGAAGTAGCAGATACGATGCTGATTCCGGTAGTAGAGATCGACCTAGATTTCATGCTGACCTATGCAAATCCTTCTGCGGCAAAACTACTGAACCTGGATGATTCTAGGATGGCTGCGGGAGTTCATATGGATTCCCTAGTCATCCCAGAGCAACACGCTCTGGTGCATGAAGGACTGAACCAGCTCCGCGAGGGTGCAACACCCACATCAATCTCACTTCGTGTAGTCACTACTAGTGGTGTGGCTGTTCCATCACAAGGCTACGCTGAAGTGATCAAGGCCGATGGAAAGGTCAAAGGCTATGTTGCTTATGTTGTTGATTTGACTCGTAGGGAGGCCGTTGAAGAGAAGGCACTCTCACAAAAAGAGATACTGGAGTTCATTGTGGACTACAATAGTCTTAGCGGGACAATCATAGTCGGCGATAATTACAGATTCAAATACGTGAACGACAAGCTCTGCGATATCCTTGGAAGGCTTAGGAGCGAGGTCGTAGGCCATGACTTTCGTGAATTTCTTCACCCCGATAGTCTTGAACTAGTTTCAGAGCGATACATAAAACGCCGGCGGGGAGAGGAAGTCCCCTCTATCTATGAGTTCAAGGTGGTACGCAAGGATGGATCATTGCGTGACATCCGCATGGCTGTTGGAGCCATAAGAGGCAGAGACGGTAAGGTTAGAACAGTCGCACAGCTCCTCGATATTACTGAGGAACTGAAGAGTGCTCATGCGCTCGAAGAGTCAGAATATCGCTATCGGTCGCTCGTGGAGACAATGGACTCGGGGTTGAGTGTCGATGATGGCGATGGCATGATGGTTCTGGTCAATAACGCACTGTGCCGTATGCTCGGATATGACTCACCCGATGAACTAGTCGGGCGTCCCATAACAGAGATTCTGCACGGCTGGACTGAGAACAACGTGCACGAAAAAGTCCAGGCACGAAAAGAGGGAAAGTTGGAGCACTATGAGGCTCAGCTCATTCACAAGAAGGGTGGCCTTGTTCCCGTCATGGTCTCAGCATCACCAGTACTGAACCGAGATGGCATATATGCTGGAAGTATGGCCGTATTCACTGATATCTCCGATCTGAAGAAAGTCGAGGCTGAGGTGCATTTCCTGCTAGACCTGCTTCTCCACGATGTTGGCAATCAGCTGCAGCTCATTGTTGCGGGGAGCGATTTCTTGGATGTCGATTCCAAGCCTGACCAGATAGTCCGCTCAAAGAGATATATCATGGATGGAGCCCTTCGTTGCCTTGAACTCATTCAAAAGGTGCGTCGCGCTGAGGAATCAAAGTCGGAGCCTCTCATACCTGTGCGTCTTCGTCCAGTAGTAGAGGCTGAGGCTGAACTTCTCTTCAAGCAACGTGGCGTCCGAGCCGACCTCAGTGGATTCAAGGGTGATGTTGTAGTCTTTGCAGACCAAGCACTAAGTCAGCTCATATGGAATATCTTGGAGAACGCAGTTATTCATAATCCGAAGGTAGAATCAGACAAGACCGTCAGTGTTTCAGGGAAGTCATCTGGGAAGACCTACACGCTCACCATTGCTGACAATGGTCCTGGAATTCCAGATGCAAAGAAGATTGATTTCTTCGACCCAACTCGCAGGTACGGAGGCGTTGGGCTTCATCTTGTCCGACGTCTCGCGGAGAAATACGGTGGTGCCTATCCGACGCTGTCCGACCGTGTAAAGGGACATCCTGAAGAGGGTCTCTCTATAGACCTTAAGTTTGAGCTGGTGAAGTAGGAGCCAGCGGCACCACAATCATTATGTTACTCTAGAGGCAGATGTTTCTCTACACTGGAGATATTCTGCTGATGTCCTCAGACTCAATACTGATCAAGAATGCATATGTTCTAACCCTCAACCCCAGACGCCAGATAGTTCGTGATGGTGCTATCTACATTGAGGGTACAGAGATAATCGAGGTAGGAAAGACTGAGGCCCTGAAGGCATCTGGAGCTGAAACAGTCATCGATGCCAAGAACAAGATTGTCATGCCAGGTCTCATTGACACCCATGTTCACCTCTCTCAGGCTCTGATACGCGGTTGTGCGGACGATGTATCTCTTGTTGATTGGCTCAAGAAATATGTCTGGGTGCTCCAGGGCAACTTCACCAAGGACGATGGTAGGGTTTCTGCAGATCTCTGCATGGCAGAGATGATCCGGACTGGCACCACCTCCTTTGTTGACTGTATGATTCACACACGGTACGGCTTCGATGGAATCGCCAAAGCTGTGGAACAAGCCGGGATGCGTGCTGGACTCTCAAAGATTATCATGGACTCAACAGGCTATGCCGATAGTTCAGATATCATGTATCCCGGGATGGTAGAGAATGCTGATGCCTGCCTGCGTGAAACCAATCAGATGTACAAGAAATGGCACGGGAAGGCAGATGGCCGAATCCATATCTGGTATGGTCTCCGGTCTTTGGGTGGCGTGACTCCCGACCTGTTCATGGAGGTCGCCCAGAGGACTCGGGAGAAGAAGACTCACATGACCATGCACCTCGGAGAGGTCGTGGATGATGTCAGGTATGTCCGGGACAACTTCGGCACAAACCTCACTGGCTTTGCCCGGAAGCACAACCTGCTCGGCCCCGAGATGGTCTTTGCTCATGGCATTCATTTCGACGACACTGAGTTGAAGATCCTCGCTGAATCACGAACCAACATCAGTCACTGTCCAGCGAGCAATACGAAACTTGCCTCTGGGTTTGCAAAGATTCCGCAGATGTTAGAACTGGGTGTGCCTGTGTCCCTCGGGTGCGACGGTGGACCCAGCAACAATACCTATGACATGGTCCGCGAGATGCGTCTTGCTGCCCTCATACACAAGCCCGTTGCCAAGAATCCCCTCGTGGTAAGTGCTGAGGATGTGATCGAGATGGCAACCCTTGGAGGCGCTGTTGCTATGGGCATTCGTGACAAGGTGGGCTCCCTTGAGCCTGGGAAACTTGCTGACATCATCATCATAGACATGCATGAACTGGGTCTCACGCCTGCAGTGAATCCCGTATCCAATCTGGTCTATAGCGGGAGTGGTCAGAGTGTCGATACAACCATTGTGAACGGGAAGGTTCTGATGCGCAACAGGCAACTCCTGACGCTGAACATGGACGAGGTCATGGACAAGGCAAAGACCCATGTCATCAAGCTTCTGGAGAGAGCTGATGTCGATATCTGTCCCAAGTGGCCAGTACTCTAACACACAGTGCGCTTCGTCACAATCTTGCTTACTTCTAGCTCTATTTTAGATGCTGGTGTCTATGTATCTCTAGACTATAGAAGTAGGTGACTCATGTGGCGACAAATGTCGATTTGGAATTGGCCCGCAAGCTGCTGAGAAATCAGGCCTTCCCGCGCACCTGCAAATATGATCCAGATTGGATGGTCAGTCTCGATATGGGATGTCCTACTCTTTGGCTACTGGAGCGACTCTGTGAAAAGATGGATCTGAAACCAGGGATGCGCGTCCTCGATCTTGGGTGCGGAAAGGCAGGAGGAGCGATATTTCTGGCAAAGGAATTCGATATCCAAGTCTGGGCAGTCGACATCGCTGTCAGCCAAACGGAGAATTGGGAACGAATAAAGCAGATGGGTCTTGAGGCGCAGATCTTTCCACTCAGAAGCGATGCCCGTGAGCTTCCTTTCCCAAGAGATTTCTTTGACGCTATCATATGTGTAAATTCCCTCTTTTTCTTCGCTACTGAAGACATCTATCTAAAACACCATCTCATTCCACGAGTGAAGCTCGGTGGACAGATAGGCAGTGTTGTTCCTGGATTCTACACCGAGTTTGAGGGATTACTATTAGACGACATTCCAGCGCATCTGAGGCAGTATTGGGAGTCCTGCATGCTCTATGCATGGCACTCAGCGGCATGGTGGAAGAGACACTGGCTCAAGACAGGGCAAGTGGAGGTTGAAGTGGCCGACAACTTTCCGAGCAGAGAGGGATACCTGACGTATCTTGAGTGGGAACGAATCATAGGATATCCAGAGAGGATTGCTCAAGACGACGAGGGACGGAATATAACATTCTCTCGCCTAGTCATTCGAAGGCGAAGATGAGTAATCTGGATAGGGGCACATTCAATGGAAAGTATAGCCATAGCTCGTTAAGTCTGAGTGATTAGGTAAAGAACGAGTGGTTTCAATGTCAAACGGGTGTCTCAATGAACCCGATAGATGAGATTGCAGTCCGCAAAGCAGGAATGGAAGATGCAGAGGTTCTGACGGGAATATGCAAGAGGGCATTTGACTCTGACTCAGAGGTAGGAGCTCCCGGCCCAGGCGGTCCTCCGGGCTATGACTCAGTCGAATGGAATAGAAGCATAATCGGCAATCCGTACCTGCGATACTACAAGATTCTCAGAGGCGATAAGATCGCTGGGGGATTCATTGCAGGAGATAGGGGCCCGGGATATCAAGTGTGCGAGAGGATCTGGGTGGATCCTGACCACATGAGAGAGGGCATAGGCGAGAAGGCATTCAAGGCGGTCTGGCTGGGATATCCCTCAGCGGACCTGTGGGCTCTCGGAACTCCGGAATGGAATATCAGAACCAACCCATTCTACAGGAAACTTGGATTTGTTCAGATTGGAAAGACACACGACCTCCCTCAATGGAGTGGCAATTACTACGAAAAGAGACTCTCGGACAGATTTCCGCGAGCAATGTCAATGATAGGTGACCTCCACAACGGTCAGAGTCAAGTGGTTGTTGAAGGACATGTCGAACGTATGTCTAGCCCGCGCACTGTCTCATCAAGAAAGACAGGAGAGGCATTGAAGCTAGTCGATGCAATATTGGCGGATGATACAGGTTCAATCAAGATTATCCTCTGGAACGATCAGATCAGACAGGTTGAGGTGGATTCAAGAATCCGGATCGAGAACGGCTATTTGAAGGAATACCGGGATGAAACTCAATTAGCCATCGGTCAGTGGGGCGTAATAATCACGTTACTCTGAATGGAGAAGAGTATCTACCTGAGAGTCAATGGACGGCTACAGGGTGACGCCCCTCGACTCACAGAAGTACTCGGTCTGACCCTAGGTTCTCTACGATATTATTGCCTCTCTCTCGAAGAGCTTCGCTCCAATGAGCAGGAATACTACTGTGAAGGCTATCATATACCCGACATTGATGGATAATCCGACCAGAGTTCCAGTCCCGGCAAGAACTGCGTTCAGAAAGAGGACTGCATGACTGAACGGGATGGCCAGGATGATCCACTGTAGAACTCCACCGTACTGAAGCAGACTCCCAGTGAAGCCGAGTATCCCGATGATAAAGGTCGGAAGCAACATGACCATGCTGTTCACCGACTCTGCTGTGGCTCTGTCTTTTGCTAAGCACGAGATTACGACTCCAATTCCGATGGCGCATAGCAGTACAAGGAACTGACAGAACATGATGAGCGGAATCGTGTTTGCATTCACAGTGTAGAGGTTGATGTTCGCCTGCTGCAGTTCTGGAGCCATGTTTGCAACGCGAAGGATGATGGAGAGATTATATGACAGGATTCCTACGGCTGTGAATACTGAGTAGATAGCGGTAAGCGCAAGACCTGCCACAAGTTTGGAACCAAGGATCTTCACTCTGCTCATGGGCACGACAAGGAGAGCCTCGAGTGTCTTCATCTCTCTCTCTCCAGCGAAGGACTTGCTGATGTATGGGGCAGGTGCCAGAACTGATGTCAGCATGACCAGAAATATCGCCAGTTGATGTCCATAGTTTGCCTCGGGTGAGATAGTGTACCAGTTGACCTGAAGTTCCCTTATCACAGTAGCCGCGTTGATGACATCCTTTGCAAAACTGTCAATGCGTGCAGCCGAGGCAGTAGCCCGGAAGCTGGCTGTGTTGACCACAATCTGCAGAGTGCTCTTTGTTGTAGTATTCAGCTGCTGCGTGAAGTTCTCCGGTATAAGCACCCACACTGAAACAGTCTTATCAGCGACCATACTCATTCCCTCTTCAAACGTGACATTCACAAGAGGGTCAATGAGGAGCTTGGTCCTATTCGCAAAGATCTCCTCATAGAGTGTCCGCCCCCATACGCCATTGTCTTCCACGGTGATGAAGACCTGCTCAGGTTCCTCTGAAGTCTGCCCCACGATGAATGATAGAAACGCCCCCTGGAACAGCCACGCGAACATGGGGCTGATGATGAATCCAAGAATGAGCCACCGCGACCGGAAGACTTCCCTCGCCTCTTTCCGTATCATCCACAGGGTCTTTACATCCAGTCTAAGTCGCCTCATGGTGTGCTCCCTCCATAGACGCCCTCTCCTGTCACGAGACCGGTAAAGACCTCCTCTAGATTGGCAGCCCTGAACTTCTCTTCGAGCTCGCTCGGTCTCCCGACTGCAACGAGCTTGCCATCATTGAGAATTGCTACTCTATCGCAGAGCTCAGAGACCTCGTTGAGGTCATGCGTTGTCAGAATGATGGTTCGTCTCTGCTCAGAGCTCAGTTTCTTCAGGAGGTTGCGCACCACTCTTGCTCCAAGTGTGTCAATGCCAGTGGTTGGCTCGTCGAGAAAGATAATCTCTGGTTCTATCACAAGTGCTCGTGCAACCAGTACCTTGCGCTTCATTCCTCCACTGAAGCCCTTCACCTGGTAGTGCTCCTTGTCCTTCAATCCAACGATCTCAAGGAGTCTATCGGCCCGC
>CAYHAA010000007.1:107858-138555 GCA_964354495.1 uncultured archaeon
CTGGTAGTGCTCCTTGTCCTTCAATCCAACGATCTCAAGGAGTCTATCGGCCCGCCGGTTCAGCTCATCCTCGGGAATGCCATAGAAACCTCCGTAGTAGATAAGGTTCTCGCGCGCAGTGAGCCTCTCGTAGATGCCTGCCTCCTGTGGTAGTAGACCGACACGTTCCCGCACATAGTCGACATCCTCTGTCACATCCTTTCCCAGAACGAAAGCTCTGCCCTCAGTCGGTGTCAGCAGCCCCACAAGCACTCGGATCAGGGTGGTCTTCCCGGCACCATTGGTTCCCAGGAGTCCGAAGACCTCACCCCGCTTGATCTCGAGGTCTACGTTATCAAGCGCCCTGACCTCACGCTTCTTTCCTTTCTCGAAGATCTTCGTGAGTCCTTCGGTTCGGATGACAATATCTCCCTCAAACTCCATGGTCATTCGCTCCTTGTTCGAAAAGTCATTTCACATGGTCGACCTTCGGGAAGGGTGGTTCCCCTTTCAGGTCCTTGAGATACTCATAGGCTTGAGCAACATCCTCATCATCACCCTCGATGAAGAACGTGACAGAGCCCTCTGCACCATTCACTCCGCCCGCTGAGATTGGTATCGCCTCAACCGAGAAGAGCGTCTCAAGTGCCTCGATCTCTGTATATGCTATGCCCTCTGGCACAGCAATTGCACCGACTGGGGTTCCAATCGTATAGTCCCAGTCATCAATCCCGAACAGTCCACCGAACTCATCATAGGATGCTGGAATGCATTTCTCAAGGCCAATCGGCATGACAATGGTGATGTTCTTTGCTGCGGCAGGACCAAGAAAACCGCCCACCGTGCCTGCTGTTGGGCCTGCGAGGAGTACGATAGGAACGAAGTCCGCGTCCAGCGCGTTAGCGCCCTTGATGATCACATCCTTAGGACCGAGTTTGTCCATAATATCAATGGTCTTCGTGTTCTCGATGTACTCTCCCTTGTAGAAGATGGCATCTGTGAACCTCTTCTTTGCATCTGTGACTGCAAGACCCTTTGGAACAACAATGCCTGCAACATGTCTGGTCTTATCATACTCTCCCAGTATCTCCTCCACAAGGTATGCAGAGGTTGTTCCCATAGGTATACAGAGGTACCCGTTCTTGAGAACGTCTTGGATGAGTTCAGTTGCTAAGAGGCCGCGTGCGATGAGCCGCTTTCCCTCCGCTGGTGTCAATGTCACTAACAGTTTCTTCATGCGTGTTCACTCCTGTGTCTTACGGAATTCTTTCTCGGCGTCGCGTACTATGCGTTTCGACACCTCTCTTATGTTGTTATGGTATTCGTTGATATCGATCTTGTCCATATCAAGGACTTCAGAGAGCTCTGAGTCCTCTCGAACGGTCTCGAGCAAGCATTTGCCGCTCTCATGGGCGTGCGTGCTAAGCGTCCTCAGTTTCTGATGAGCCTTGGACCGTTCAAGTCCTGCGGCGGTCAGCAGATTGAGGACGTACTCGCTCAGAATGGACTCTTTAGAGAGGCCGAGGTTGTTCTCTACTGCATCTATGTGGATCTCAAGTCCATCAATCACTCGTGACAGCTCTCTGACAAGATAGTCTGTAAGAATGAAGGCCTGTGGAATAACGAACCGTTCTGTAGAGGAATGCGAGATGTCCCGTTCCTCCCAACTGACAACATCCTCGAGTGCAGGTGGAACAAGGGACCGTATCACTCTGGCGAGACCGGATATCTTCTCGCAGGTGACAGGATTCTGCTTGTGGGGCATGGCCGAAGAACCCACCTGCTCACCTCTCGCAAATGGCTCTGAGGTTTCGGCTATCTCAGTCCTCTGCAGGCTCCGGAGGTCGGTGGCGATCTTATCAATGCTCGATGCCAGATTTGCGAGGGCAGCGATTGCTTCTGCAAGCCGGTCGCGCTGGATAATCTGGGTCGTGGCAATCGGCACGTTGAGCCCCAGCTTCTGCAGGACTCGCTTCTGAAGGTCAATACCCGGGGGTCCGAATGCAGCATGACTACCCGTCGCTCCTGCAATCTTCCCGACGACCGTGCTCTCTCGGGCTGCATGGATGCGTGTCTTGTGCCTGCGCATCTCGTCAAGCCACACTGAGAACCTGATGCCGTATGTTATGGGAACCGCATGTTGACCGTGTGACCTTCCCATGGCAATCAAGTCCTGAGTCTCCTTGGCTCTCTTGAGAAGCGATTCGCACAGGCCGTCTATCTGCGGGATGAGTACTTCAAATGCAGCCTTCAGCTGGAGACCCAGTGCAGTGTCCTTGATGTCGTTGCTTGTGAGCCCGAAATGGACCCATCTCGCCCCAGGTCTCTTACACTTCTCTGCAATGGCCTCGAAGAGGGCTACCACATCATGCCGTGTTTCGCTCTCGATCTCCATGGTGCGTTTGAGGGTTACAATCTCTGGCCTTGCTGTCTTCTTGATATCTTGAGCCGCCTCTGGGGGAATCAGCTTCATCTCAGCCTGAACCTCGGCAACTGCCGCCTCTATCTCCAACCAGAGCGCGTGACGTCTCTCCTCTTCGAAAACACTCACCATCTCTGGATGGCCATATCTTCCATAATCAATCGGACTGACGGGCATGATAGTTCAATCTCATCTCTGTTTGAATTCTCTCCCTTGATATGGTTTACCTTCGGCGAGCATCAGGCTCATGAAACAGCTTATCAGTACTAAGCACGTTGGAACTGCCATGGACAGCAGGACAGTCACAGAGATACTTCGCATTGCCTCAACCATCGACAAGGATGGTTTTGGTGCAGTTGCAGAGGACCTTGCAGGCACCGAGGTTCTTGGCAAGATGTTCCATGGAGCCACATCTCGGGACGCGCAGATCTGCAACCTGACAACTTCAAGGCTTGGGCTGCGCTCTGTCGACCTCAGTTGGGCCAGTGTTGACGCCACAGAGTCTGCCTTGCTGTTAGATGAGCTGAGCATGGCAAGTAAGGCGGTCGACCTCCTTGTCACAGCATTCTCCAGCCATGAGACCTTTGGAGATGGCAGGAAGCTTACAATCAAGTTCCCTGAGTCTTCTGCAGTACCGGTCATCAGCCTACATGATGACTTCTACGACTGGCAGTCTGCTCTCTCGCACCTCCATGGATTTCAAAGAGAGCTGGGTGACCTTAAGGGAAAGCAGGTTGTGATTGCCTGGGGATTCGGGTCCTCGTTCATCAGTCCTGCCATAGCACACGGGCTCTTGGTCACAAGCGCACTGCTAGGCTCAAAGGTCCGTGTAGCGTTTCCCCCTGAGTTCTCGCTTCTGAAACGTGTACTCAAAGAGACCAAGGAAGTCACAGAAGAAACAGGCTCTACATTTGAGGAGACCACGGACTTCACGGATGCCTTTCAGGATGCAGATGCAGTGTTCTCCCTCAACTGGCTGAGGCTCGATGACTTCAATCATCCGGAGCGAAATACGCAGCATGCAGGCAAGTACAAGGACTGGTATGTGACACAGGACACTCTCTCCAGACAGTGCATCTTTTCGACTGAGCCTCCTCTTCAACCTGATCTGACGTTCAGCCCTGATCTTCTTGAGGACCAGCGAAACATATCCTCATCCTGGTTGGTTCGTCGGGTCCACGTACTTGCAGCCTCGATTGTCTATGTTCTGCGTGAGAGCGGGAATGATGGTATCTTTTCTATGGTCTAGCCTCTGATTGTGTCCAGTATGTTGCGGCAGTCAATGGATGCGTTGAAAGAGTCAGAGCTGTTTCTCTTCTGCTACATTCTTCTAGAGTTACTGAACGGACTCCTGAAGCCCCATCCCCCAAAGGTGTGGAGCCCACTATTGGTTTTCGAGGTACCACAATCCATCTGTCATTAAGTAGTTGTAGAAACGACTGGCTAATACTTTCATCAAGACTCTTCTACATCTTATCTTCTCCATCGACTCTGTCCCGGATTTTCATCATTGATTGACCAAATAGAGCGGCTCCAATATGAGCAGTGATAGATGCCGCGAAGGATAAACTTCTCAACTGTGGTGTGAAACTCAGGCCATGGTCCTGCCCACCAATTGACTGTTCTTAATAGCTGAACCTCTGAATGTGGAGTGCTAGTTCAGCAGAATGCTTCGTATTTGCATCCATCTACCCAGAATATTGATTATATCTAATCGCGCGAAGCTCCCGTAGTTTCGGATAAAATACAGATACAATCGGAATCAGTATTGACAAAAATGACCCTAAGAGGAAGACAAACTCTGTGTTGATATCAGGAACAATCATTACTAGTGTACCGAATATCAACCATAGACACCCCGTCACTGCAACACCAACGAATAGAGAAATACCAATCGCTATGGAATTATCGACAGCAGGTGTTTTGGACTGTCTAAAATACGCTGATGATTTCCATGCAGCAGATAGCGTCATTACTGCAATAACCAGCCACATACCAATGAGGAAGAAGATAGCCTCCATATAGTTAATAGTCTGCATAACTCTTCACCGCGCCAACAGGATGTAGAATCGATTGAAAGAATCATTGCGAGAAACGCCATCGAGATTCGAAAAAAGCTTCCTACGAATTCTGTTCTGAATTTCTCTCATTTCGTCTTTCCCTTTCTTCTAGATGAGTTCAAGTAGTGTATAAGTGAAAAACACTGCAGCAGTCAGAAACACCCAGCATACAAGAAGCAATTTGATGCAGAGGAATATTAACGACATATCAGTGAAACCATGTATGAGTCGAGCAAAGAGTCCCGATGTTTCACTTGCAGCTTTTTCTGCCAACGACAATGCAACTCCAGGTTTTATGAAATCTAGGCACGTAATCGTAAGGAGAAGCCCCAATCCTATGACTACGATCATCCAAAATCGATTGAAGGCATTGTCTGTGATTTCGCAGATATTGTTTATAGTAACCGCCATATCAATTACAAAGAGAGCACAATACGCTATAATAAGACCTGCCGCAACGGGCCATAGCCCCGGGAATTTCTCACAGGCCATGCAAGCGATTGACGCGCCAACGCCTGTGAGAAAGACAAGATTATGGAGGAATTGTTCTAAGAACCATTGCTGTACAACGTCCTCTGCTAGAGCATCTAGATATCCCTCATTTTCAAGAGGATCATCAGGAGAGTTAGTTTCGAGTGATGCATCTTCCACCTGCGAAAATCCTAGAAGGTCTCTTGCTACCTGATATCTAAATGTAAAGCCCTCGGAAGTTGTCTGTTCAATTCGAACATGTAGTACCGGCCATGGACCAGTCCACCAACTTTCTACCTCATTCATCAAGTCTTCTGGAGGATTTATCAAACCCATTTGCTGGTACTTGAGAGCTAACTCATCATTAGAATCAGTTGCAGTTCCATCCTGTCCCTCCGGCTCCGGCACTGACGTGTCCTGGCCAGCATAGAGCCCAATAGCGTGGAGGCGCAGGTCGATGAGGTTGTAGGAGCTGTACCGTTCAGCCCTGATCTTCTTTAGGACCAGCGAAACATATCCTCCTCCTGGTTGATCCGTCGGGTCTACGTACTTGCAGCCACGATTGTCCATGTTCTGCGCGAGAGCAGGACCGCTGGAATTGTTTCTGTCGTCCAGTCTTATTGCACTAGGCAAGAAGGAAGAGAAGAGCCCAGCAGCGATATCTTGGATTACCGCAGGAAGCCACATGCAAGATAGACGAAGTAGATGAGTTCCACAACGAGCTAGTGACTTTGGTCAAACAGCAGTGACCTAAGGCTCAAGTGGACTCTATCCTAAAGGGAAGCGTGAGAGCCGTAAACAGTACAAGCAACAGCCCCGGCAATGACGCGAGAAATGCAGGAACCAAGAACTCCGGCTCAAAAAACCATTCCCACAGGTACCATGAGATAAATGGAAGAGTAAGGAAGAAGCCAAAATACGCTGCTCTTCTTTTCTTTGTTTGTACATGCAGGGCGAATCGCCTACCAAACCCCTCCGGCTCCCGATGACCAAGTTCATTCATTCTTCGTGAAACTGTATGTCCTCTACATGCATACCCACTTCCTGCCAACATAAGAACTGTACCTAGCAATATAGCCCAAAGCAATGTCATCTAGTCACGCTCCAAATCCCAGCCCTGATTCAATGTTGAAAGTTACCACCATTGTACAGTCATTCCATAATAAGTTACAATGCACATAGCAATCAGAACTAGCATCGTAAAGAAAACGATGACGTTTGCCCTGCCATGATATCCATCGAGACTATTGAGTCTTGCCCAACCACCACTGAAGTAACGATAGGCTTTCAGGAAGCCAAGAGGACTCCAGTGTAGAAACAACACGTTCATAATCCCAATTCCTAAGGCGGTTAGGGCGGCAGTGAGAAAGGTCCAGCTTGCTTCTGTATTCGACATCTGCATTTGCCGCACAGCGAAAACCATAGACCACATCAACCACATAAAGAAGCTAATGGTAATCAAGCAAGAAGTAACAATAAGCGCGTTTGACAGCACAACAGGAAGCATGGCCAAGATTTCTAAGATAAGCAGCATTGCCCAGAAAACGACAAGCTGGTATTGTACGACATCGTTCCAGAATGAGTTGGCTGAGGTTTTCTCAGCCACAAGCGCGATAAAACCATTCGCTTCATCTTCCGACAAGTCCTCGAAGCCGTCCATCTTGAAGTCAACGTATTCGATTGAAGCCGAACCAAGCAAATCCGCAGCCATGGCAACTTCGACAGACACCTCACTGGAGAGAGTCCTTTCTAGTATCAAATGCAACACAGGCCATGGACCAGTCCATTGCGCAGTCAATGAGTCATTTGCTTCAAGTATCATGTCTTCAGATTCCTGTTCACGCTCTTTTGATAATGACTCTAGCATGCTATCGCTGGTTCCATCTGCTTCCTCAGGCTCCGGCACTGACGTGTCCTGTCCAGCGTAGAAACAGATGGCACGGATGTGCACGTCCAACAGGGGATTTGACCCGTACCGCTGGCCGATGATGACCACGTACTTGACCATCTGGGAGGTTTTTTGGTCAGGTACTTCACATAACTCGCATATTCGATTCTTGTGACTATTGTGGCTCATAAACTGGAAAGCCTCTCCCTAGCAAGTTCACCCAGTTTATCCTCCCGAGAAGAGAAGTATTCAAGGAATCCTCGTTCGGTTGCAGCTGAACAATTGGACCCCAAATCATTCACTAGTGCAATTGCCTCCTCCAGGCCCCTCTCCGGAACCTCATCATACTCGGCGTTAGAAGCTGCAACGTGGTAAATCCTCCTTGCATGTTTCATATCTAATCCTAGCCTCTGGTATCGAAACACGTTAATCAACAATACTCCAATCATGAATAGAAACCCTGGGACCATCCTTTCTATCACTGTTGGGAAGACCTCTATCAGGAAGGGGTGTTGACTCTCTTCTGTGAAGAGAGGGAAACCAACAGTGACAAGGATAGCCACGATTTCGTATAGGGCTAAATTGAGATTAGGGGAAGTAGCAATCCGGGTAAATGCTTCGTAAAGAGATTTCTCTCTCTGAAACCAGACAATTATCTCCATAAACAATAGCACAATGAACAGTGTTAATGCTCCGAGTAACAAAGATAGACCAATCATGATTATCACACCATGTCTAGTATCCCTGAATCCAGAACCCATATACTCTAACTAGCATCCCAAGTATAATGGCTATAAACATCATCTTCACACAAAAGATCACCCAAGACATGAAGCAAAATCTCCTTGCCAAGAGATTCTTACCTGCCTGCGTGTAGTGATTCCACCATTCTTTAAAGATAAACCATCCGTTTATACCTGCAATAATGCCTTCGATGATGAGGGTGCTAAGTGTTAGAACCAAAATCCCAAAAGCAGCAGATGCAGACACTCTCCCAGATAATACTCCATCCCAGAGCGCCGCGAGTCCCAAGAACATAGCAAGAGTATATGCTATAACAAGGACAGCTAGTAAAGCTAGCTGTGGCGGAGTAGGAAGTTTGGTGACTAATGCAAGAAGTATGTCAATTGCACCCATAACAATCGCCGCTCCCCAAAGAATAGCAGCATCAACAGTGAATGCTTCTGCAAAGAGGTCCAATACTCCAGTCTGAGCCATCAGAGTGATTTGGCCATCAGTCAAGTGGTCATCTACTGGAGTATCTACAGCAAAATCCTCCAAAACGGTGTTTCCAAGGAGGTCAACTGCCATCTGATATGCATATGTAGCACCAGATTCAAGTGTACCCGTCGTTCTTGAGTGCAGCACAGGCCACCACCCCGTCCACCATGAAATAGTGCCGGCGATTGCAATGGCAATCAGCATGTCAACAAAGCTCACGGCCGCAGGACTGGGGCTGTATCCAGAGGATGCTCCATCTGCCTCCTCCGGCTCCGGCACCGAGGTGTCTTGACCCGCGTAGAGCCCGATGGCGTGGAGGCGCAGGCCGATGAGGTTGTAGGAGCTGTACCTCTCAGCCCGTATTGCCAGATACTTGATCTGCCTGAAGGGATTCGCCACAGCCCCGAGGTCCCCGGACTGGATGGTACTGCTCAGGTCCTTGATCTTGTACGTGATGTGCTCATTTTCTACCTTCAGCTCGCCCATTCTCCAGAAGGAACTTGAGATATAGCCCGTAGTGTCTGATGTAGGGCTTCCACCCTCAGGGTAGTAGACTACGTGGAAATATCCACGATAGGACTCTATCAAGTCATCGCCCCAATGGATCGATAGCACAATATTCATGTTCACATCAAAGAGGGCAACATACATCTTGCCTAGGCTTCGATATTGCTGAATCAACTCGCTCTGTATGTAGAAGAGGCGAAGATCATGCAGGATGAACGGATTCTCGAATTCATGCACGTAATTCGGTCCATGCCAACCTGGAGGACTACTAGGTATTCCTGTTGGTGTCATATATTCTGTCCCGGGAGGTACAACAATCTCACCGGTTGTCACCACGCCCCAGTTGAAATCGGGATCACATTCGAAATTATCCATGTCATGGCACGAATCCAGCAGTGTGACTGCTCGCTGGGACCACTTCAGGTCGGCCACCACATTGATGTCATGTATCCTCATCTCGACGAGGGCGTAGTGAGAGTACCTCTGACCTGTAAGGACCACGTACTGTATCACACGCGAAGCATTGTCACACTCGCCCAGTCTGACCATAACGCCACCGATACTGGAGAATATCGAGCCCTCGTCTCCTGGGTAGGAGCCCCACCAGAGCTTGC
Organism: uncultured archaeon; assembly: GCA_964354495.1. Taxonomy (GTDB): domain Archaea; phylum Asgardarchaeota; class Thorarchaeia; order Thorarchaeales; family Thorarchaeaceae; genus SMTZ1-45. The sequence continues at coordinate 117,021 of CAYHAA010000007.1, forward strand.
CAGTCTTCATGAAGGAAGAATAGATGTACTCCGGGTACTGGGTATAACTAGTCCCATTCTGCATATAGTAGGTATAGAAATAGCCCTTCTTAGAACCAACCCACGAATCACCCCAGCCAATCTCCATAACAATCTGTTTCTTCTCATCAAACAGACCAACGAACGTCTTTCCCATGGTCGAGAGACTCTGAACCAATTCCCCAACCACAGAGAACTCACTGAGCTGACACAGCCTGAACGGTCTGTCCAAGACATGGACGAAATTCGGACCATGCCACCCTGTTGGACTGGCTGGAATATCTGTAGGAGTCATATAGCTCTGTCCAGAAGGGACTGTGAAGTTGCCATCAGAGACCGTGCCATATCCGAAATCCAGGTCTTTATGGAAATTGTCCATATCATTACAATTGTCGTGAAATACTGTATAGTCAGAAGCTGCATAATTGAGTTGCACATTATCGATATGTGCATCATTCATCATATAGGAAGAAGAACGGCAGCTCTGTATCACTATGTATTTGACAATACGGTCTGTATTGATATCAGTCCACTTGAATAGCCGTGTTTCATTCATCTCCGGAACATTAGCATAGATCCCCTGGTGGGGGTCGTATCTAATCTGGACAATTCCTGAGCTATCGCCATAGATTGTTGGAGAACTCAGGCTTGCCGACGTGGTGCCATCTTCAAAGTAATATCTTGCTTCAAACGCCTCTCGCTGGTCGCTAACATAAATGGAAGGCCAGAAGTCGACTACTCTGAGATAGAGCACAATCCTCATTCTATCATCATAAAGACTGACTGAAGTAAGACTTACCTGACCTTCGTCCACCTCATGGTAGATTGAGAGGTTTGTTGATATGGAACCCATATCACCTATCCTGAAGTATGATGGGAGGGTTCTGACAAACGAGGGACCGTGCCATCCAGTACCAGTTGGAATGGAGTTGACATAGATGTAGTCGCCAGTGGAGTGAATCGACCCAGTGCTCGTTGTTGCTCCAGGGAATGGAGGCCAAGTTGACTCATATTCATAATCAGCTTTCGTACAGGGGTCGGTCCACGATCCCCCAGTCCGCTTAGGGTTGCGTCCTACTATCGGCTCTTGCCAGACTTCATCAACCTTCTGTTTCTGTATGTATGTTCCTCCTGCATCAATCTGGCTTAGAGCGATTGAGTCAACTAGCGTTACATTATTGCCGTCAAGAGTGGGTCCGCTGGCAGTCACATTGACAACCACTTGCAGGAACTCATGCCCATCGCCTGTGTACTTTAGCCAGCCTGAATAAGTTCCACCAGTGAATACTGGCGTTGAGTTTACCCATTGACCTCCTGTGATATATAGCGCGGTTGTGTAGAATTCGCTGAATAGACCAGATGACTGCAAGTCATATTCGAGCCAATCAGGAGGCAGTGACTCACCCCCCCCGGGAACATAGGATGAATTGATGTAGTAGTTCTTTGTGTACGTAATATGAAGTACGCCGAGTTGCCGAACAGTCTCAACACCATCGATGTCAACATAGAATCTGTAGTAATGCTCAATCTCCGCTCGCAAATCAGCAGGCAGCAAATAGAAGTCGGCAGGTGAGAAGTAGGTTTGAACAACTGCTTCTCTATAGACCATTGAATCTTCTGTATAGGTTGAGTTGTAGGTATCATCAATGGTCTCAATCTCGTTCAGAATAATCTCTTCAAAGTCCATAACATGAACGCTTTTGCCAGATTCAATGAGTTCTTTGGCTTTTGTGAGCTCTTCTTCCCTATATTGACTTGCAGCATCCTCATCAAATCCGAATGCCAACATGATAGTCGTAACGATCTCGACATTTGTGACCTCAGCCGGTCTTGCTCCGGGAACCGTATACAATTTCTTGCCCGAGTCTTGGTCACCATGTCGAATGATGTTTCTGCTGGAGCAAGAAGTGAACAGATGAATTGTGGCTACAGAGTCGTCAATAATCTGTGCCATGGTCTTCCAAGCAGTGATGCGACTACCTGTGACTATTCCAAGAGGACCACCATGCGAAACATAGATTATGATGCCATCTGTGACTGATTGAGCAACATGGGGATCATCAGTTTTGATTACACTAATTCGGTTTGGAAAGAACGGGTCATCATGAATGAACTTGGATAAACGGTTGATGAGGTCCTGTGTTGCCCAATCCGAGTCACTGTCTTGAGACAGTTGAATGATAGTCACCCCGGGACCAGCATTCGCGTCATCAGCAGTCCAAGCAGTCGCAGCGACGAGCTGCATTGAGAGGACTGCAGTCACAAGAAAGGCACACAGTAATAGCACATGTCTTCTATCGAAACGACCTTCGAATCTCATGCTCAATCTCTCCACTCAACCACGTAGCGCCCAAGACAGGTACGAGAACCCAATTGGTCTTGGGGCATATGGTATCCCTTACTCATGGCGGCATATAACATGCAGTGCAGAGTGGGGCTCGTGCGTAGACCTCAACCAGAAGGACTATTCGCAGATTCTAAGCCACTTGGCACCGAGGGCAGTATTCCCGGATCCGAATCAGCTCCGAGCTCACGGGTGAAAAATAACAAAAACAGCACTCTTATCTTAACAAATGGCCACGGAATGTAAATGTACCATTCCTTATTCTATTCGCTCGGGCATCTGGATGATGAAGAGAGAGTGAGCTCGGCATGGACATAGAACCGGGAGCACATAGACATGGACAGTTGAGAGTGGTGCATGTTCTTCATAGAGCTTTTATCGAACCGCAGCTGTGTGGCTAGTGAGATGTGGAGATATATCAGGCCTGACGCTTTCGGAGTGTGGAAAGACCCTGAGACCCTACGCCGGTTGCCACGCTATCGGTCGATCATAGACCAAGAACATCTCGCCAAGTATCTCCTCGCAAGAGGCACTGACTATCATGGAGACCTCTCCCAGACAACAGACAGTCTCTGGAGCGACCATCGAGAGATGTCCATGAGGTTTCACGAATATGTGCGCGCACTAGACCGCGGCGATGCTGAACCAGCCGGTGGAAATGTCGCACGCCCGACGTTCCTCGACTTGAAGGTGGAGCTGGCTCATCGCATACTTGAGAACTGTCACTTCTGTGAACGGAAGTGCGGTGCTGACAGGACCCGGGGAAAAAAGGGATGGTGCAAGCTCGGCCCTGACTCGCGAGTCTCATCCGCATTTCTGCATACAGGAGAGGAGGCTCCCCTTGTTCCCTCTGGAACGATTTTCTTCTCGTCGTGCTGCTTCGGCTGTGTATTCTGCCAGAACCAGGACATCTCAACAAATCCGAATGCCGGTCACACAGTGAATCCTGAGGGACTTGCCTCCATTGCCGAGTCCCTGTATCGCGAGGGTGCGTTGAACATCAACTATGTCGGGGGTGACCCAATCCCTAACACACACACGATTCTTGCCTCCATGACACACCAGCAGTCGAACGTGACGCAGCTCTGGAACTCCAATCTCTATTGCTCCGAGGATACCATGGCACTGCTGGCCGATGTCATCGATGTCTGGCTGCCTGACTTCAAATATGGAAATGACGCATGTGCTGAGCGCCTGTCGGGGGTGAAGAACTACTTTGAGGTGGTCTCACGGAATCATCTGCTTGCTTATGAGGCAGGGGAGGTCATCATCCGCCATCTGGTCCTACCCAGCCATGTGGAGTGCTGCACGATTCCCATCCTCGAGTGGATTGCAGGGCACATGCCCAATTGCATGGTGAACATCATGGACCAGTATCGCCCGGAGCACAGGGTTCTCAAGGAACGCGAAGGGTTCTCCGACATCGCCCGGGGTTTGCATCGCGACGAGATCGACACTGCCCGTGCGAAGGCCGACGAGCTCGGTATCTGCTGGCGCCCGGTCAGTTAACGGTGGACAGGTCACAACATTCTAATGCTGACGCACGATGTCTTCGCTGTGGAATACTATGTGCCTAGCTGTTCCTGCCCTAGTCCTGTCGATTGATGGGGACTTTGCAATGGTGGACTTCGGGGGCGCTAGCAAGAAGGTCTGCGTCACCCTGCTCCCGGGCCTGAAGGTCGGAGAGTACGTCATTGTCCACACAGGGTATGCCATCGAGAAGATGAAGGCTGATGAGGCACAGAAGACCCTCGCCCTCTTCGAAGAGATGGCACAGATGGAAGATGAGATGAAGAGCCTAGAGTAACATAACTGCCATTGACCGGCTCTCGGCTCACCACAACTGCGTCGTTCGCTTCTTATTTCAGGTTTCGAACAAGATATCGAAGAGCCCTCAAATTGCAGTCCGGTTTTCTGAAAGCACATCATCCTCCAGCACTTCACGCCACACTCGACGATACTTCCAAGTGACTTCTACCAACAGGACACACATGACAACTGTCGTTCCGATTGCAGTGAACTGCGATGCATAACCAAACATGATTACAAAGAGTGGTGCAACAAGAAGAGCACCCCAATAGTAACTGACAACGAGCGCTGGAGTAAGGGAAATCACGCAGAACAGAGTGTCAAGAGTCCTCCGATGAGTTCTATAAGTCTTCAGAATGTCAGCTGATGAGCCCATCAATCTCAATGACAAGGCCTGAATCAGTATAGAAATGGATACTATGAGGATACCAGTAAAGAATAGAACAACAGCACACACAATCATCACGACAAAGACCACGAGTGGATCTAGCATCCAGAAAACCCCCAATTCCATGCTGAGCTGCAAGTGACAGCAACGGTAGACCAGTCAAATTAACACAGATCCTACTGCAATTTAACTTATCGTCAAGAGGCTGACAGGCCGCTGAGCAGAGTCTGTTTCTAGAAGATGAAGGCTGATGAGGAGAAGATTCTTGTCCTCTCCGAAGAAACAATTCAGATGGAAGCTGAGATGGATAGCAAGCAGTAATCTGAATGTCAGCAGAGCACCTCCGATTGGTAACAAGGCTGCACAGAGAATCTCAATTGGAGCGCTAATCTGTTTATGAGAGCTGTACAGAGTGCAGCATTACTCGTGGTCCTCATAGTTGTAGTAGGACTTGACTCAGGAGCATTTGGGTGACTTGAGTTCAATAGGTCTGTTTGCGGCAGTTGTTCTCATTTGTGCTGTATCTGTGTTTCTTATTCGGGCAGTATACGAGGATAGATTGCTTCCGTGGAGGGACAGACATGGGAATGCCTCCATACTGCTGGACTTCCTCCTGATGTCTATCATCCTTAACATGTTTATTATCACCGTACTCGATACTGCCGGCCAAGAGCTATGGAGCAGCGACCATCTATCCGCAATGATAGTGTCTGTCGGGCTGCCATTACTCTCGGCTTGGGACTCTTGGAGAACACGATGGACTAAACAAGACCAAAGCAGACAAAACAAGATACACAACATATGGGTTCGCGTGCGGCCTCTATTGATGGGGGTCCTTCTCTGCTTGATGATATGGCGCTTGGGAAGTTGGGATTTCGGGAACGCCGCAATCTATGCACTACTTGTCCTCCTGCTCTTCATTCAAATCCACAATGAGAAAGGCAGACAGACCTGAAACAGTGTTGCGCCGTACCGTTGAAGGAATGGTCCAAAGCGGAAAGCCGCCAATCTATGACTCGACTATCCGAGGCCTTCGAACGTCCATTGACTCCCGTATCCATTCAGGAGAAAGGCCTTGAGTTCTGCATAGGATGTAAAGCCATATTTCTTGTAGATCTTGCGACAGGCATCCATGAGGTACTCAAGGTCTTCCCGGTCCCATACCTCAATGAACTCCTCCCGAAGAAGTCCAGGTTCAAGATCACGTAGCGCTGTGACCATTGCGGTCTCATAGATGATGTAGCCGCCCTTCGTAGCCATATCCAAGAAGTACGATGCGTAGATATGTCCAACACCTTCCAGGGCCCATATCGCATCTAATCTCTCAGCCTCTGTCTTCTTGGCATCGTAGAGTATCTCAAAGGCCTCTCTGACTTGCTGTATCGTGTTGTTCTCCATGACGTATCTGATTCCAAATTCGTCCATCTGAGGGAGTTGCCCGATGTATTCGCTCAGCCTCTGTCCGAGCTGGTCATCTGGCACTGTGTCCAGTATCTTCTTGACCTCTTCTCCTGCGGTCTGCTCCATCTCGAGATATCGATTGATATCGTTATCATGGATCCAGTGCTTTCTGAACTTCTCAAGTGCCTTCTTGATGTCTATCTTCTTGCCCATTGTATACTCTCCTTAGTTTCCAGAAGATTCTGCGCTGCTTTGTATCGCAGCTTATTAATGCACTGAGACGAGTCCCATCATGAATCTGCTTTTTCATATCGAAGCTAGGATGCGAATGACCGAGTGAATTCTGCTGCAGCATAGACAAGGCTTTTGAACAAAATCCTCCTTTGTTAGCAGGAGAACAATGCCCGAGACACTGGAGTCTATCATGGCCGAACTCCGCAGCCGGATCAATACTGAGGATACTACAACAAAGGTGTACCGGAGAGAGGTTGAGGCACAGAAGGCAAAGACTGTGATTGTGATGCCTGCTGGCGGAACCGGGACACGAATTCGTAGCGAGACCCACAGCGAGGGTATCCACAAGGTCATGATCCCCATTGCTGGGAAACAGAGCATGATCGAGAAGACAGTACAGGACTATGCAGACTGCGGCTTCGACAAGTTCGTGGCCCTCACGGGATTCCTCGCCGAGAAGGTGGAGGCGCATCTCGGTGATGGTTCGCGTTGGGGAGTTGAGATTCGGTATTCCCGTGACCCTGATGGAAGGAAGGTCGGGAATGGTGGGGCAATTCTGAATGCGCTGAACAATGGCATCATCGATGGCCGGTTGACTGCCATCGTGCACAACCCTGATGACCTGATCATTGGCATGAAGCGACCCTATGGTGAAGTCTTTCTCGAGGGGTACGTCAAGGGGCGAAAGAATCGCTGCATTGGCACATTAGTGGTTGTTCCAGAGTCTCCGTTCCAGTACTCCGGGATGGTCATTGAACGGGGGAAGGTGCGGGATATCACGAAGTACCCACCCATTTCAGTCCCTGCGCACACTGGCATCACCGTGTTTGGTCCTGCGGTCTACGAGTACTTCAGGAGGCTAGTCTCTCTGGAGGTCGAGTTGTCGTTCGAGAATGTTGTGTGTCCGGTGCTCGCAAGGGAGGGTCGGCTGTTTGCCATCAATATTCCCTCCAAGACTTGGGTGCCCGTCAATGATCTGAAGGGGCTTGAACATGTCACTGAAGCACTCAAGGCTCTTGAGAACAGGTGAAACCACTTGCGTGTACGGCCGGACTTGCTCCGAGGATTGGCTGTCTTTGGTGTGTTCCTTGTGCTTGTTGTAGTCGTGAGCTATCTCCAACCTTATTCCATTGTGCAGGATGGATTCACTGTTTGGCTTAACTTCTCTCCTTTTTGCGCTGGGTGTTCGCCAATTATTCTCTCTGTTTCAACGCTCAAAGTACCAGTAAAATTTGACGTAAATCACTCTCAGGTCTGACGAAGATTTAAGTGCCTAAAGGATGCTATGATTCCGGGGCTGCACAACTACAACTCAAGAAAATACCTGATTGGGGCTGCGTGTCATTAGAATATCACATATCTGTCCTTTCGTGGGCGAGCAGATGGGAGGGTCTGAAGGATATGTGTGGACTCTCTCAAGGGCACAGTCCAAAGAACATGATGTCCATATCTACACCACAACTAGACATCTAGAAAGATCAGGAACGAGTTTCCACGAAGGTGTAACTGTTCACAGGTCTTATGCTCCTATTACTATCTGGAATATCAATCCGTTGACTTACATGCTGCCTGCTTTGACCAATTCGGAAGCTGATGTATTTCATATTCATTCTCATCTCTACTTGACATCCAATCAAGCAGTTCTTGCCAAGTTGATGAGAAAACGGAAAGCTCTACTCCATCTTCATGGTGGCGTAGGCATACCCCCATACATGATGAGTTGGCCAAAGCTCTCTGCAAAGAGATTCTATGACCGCACTCTCGGAAAGTTCACCATCGAAAATTGTGATATTATCGCTTCTGTCTCTCATTCTGATCTCAAGATAGTAGCAGAGGATTATTCTATCACTCAAGACAGACTCCGCTATATTCCTAATGTGGTTGACACGGAGAAGTTTAAACCCAGAGCTACTGAAATCCAGGAAGAAAAGACACTGCTTTATCTTGGTGATCTTGAGCCGTGGAAGGGTATTGGATCACTTCTCAAGTGGGTGCTGAGAAGTAGCTGGAGAAATCGTGAATTCAAATTGCGCTTTGTAGGACAAGGTAGCTACTTGCGGGCCTTGTTGGCCTTGCAGAAGAAGCTATCTGCATCTGGAAACGGTGTTTCATTGGAAGTCCTAGGGCCAAGAAACCACGATGCCGTCCCTGCTCTTCTCAATGAATCGAGTGGCCTAATCCTTCCTTCCTATTGGGAAGGAATGCCAACAGTGGTGCTCGAAGCAATGGCATCCGGTGTTCCTGTGATCTCGACACGGGTTGGTGACGTGCCTCAATTACTTGAGCATGGAAAAACGGGATTTCTTATTGATAGGTCAGTGTCGAGCTTTCGGGAGGCTGTCGATTCCGTACTATGTGATACATCACTTGTAAGAAGCATCGTTCGGAACGCACGCAAGCTTATTGAGCGCGAATACACTGTGACCCATGCGCAACGAATTTCGAATAATGCTTATTGCAGGATTGCCTCTTAGTTGATATTGATTTGTTGAGAGCGTGTCGAAATATAATGAGAATTCTGATTGTTTGCGAACACTATCCTAGACTTGGTTCTCGGACAGTCCAAGGCTTAGTCCACGCTCTTTCCAAAATGGGGCATCAAGTTATCGTTGTTACCACGAATATTGATCCCAATGGCAGATCAATTCTGGACGAAGATGACGGACACGAGAAAGTCATACGCTTCGGTTCGATCAAACTACCCAGAGTTCCCTATCTGTACACACATCGTGCACGGGGTATGATTCAATATCTGGTGCAAAAATATCGTCCGGACATTGTTCATTCCCATTTCTTGATGTACTGGCTTCCTTTGATGACTTACTCAATTCCGAATCTGGGTATTCCTGTCATTGTTACTCTTCATGGACTCACTTTGCCCTCCGAATTTGGATCTCTGATTACGAAGTTCCTGCTACGCCTTATCTATTTGACATTTGCCCCAAGACTGTTACGGAATGCAGCACGAGTCATCTGTGTATCTAATGATACCAAGAACAGACTGCAGACTGTGTTTCCATATGCAACTCTCAAGAGTTCTGTAATTCCCAATGGCATCGATCCGCTAATTGAAAATGGACGTACCAGACTATCAAGGCAGGAGTGCCGAGATAGCCTTCAACTATCTGATAGGCTAACATTTCTATATGTTGGCCGCATTACAGCTGATAAGGGAGTAGCCAATTTAGTCAGAGCATTCAAACGATTAAATGCGAAATATCGGAATCTCTCTTTGCTGATCGTCGGGGATGGACCTGACTTGGCACACTTAGCTTCTGAGTATAGTGATGATTGCAGTATCCATTTTCTTGGATATAGAAGTGATGTAGGCACATATTATCAGGCTTCAGACGTGGCCATTATCCCTTCTGCACGAGAGGGTATGTCTACATTTGTACTTGAAGCCATGTTCCACGGACTACCAGTCATATCAACTGAAGTCGGTGGAATTGAAGATCTTCGACAGAAAGGAGCCGCAATAGATATTATTGGTTCAAGAAGTGCATACGAGATATATTTGGCTATCGAAAGATTTGCTATTATGGGCTCTGAAGAATTGAAAGCTTTGGGATTGGCGAATCGAAAGGTAATCCTGAATTACTTCAATTGGGAGAAATTGGGATGTCAAACTGTTGGAGTCTATAGGTCAGTATTATAGAAGCCCCTACTAATGGGCATGATTTGATGATTTGCTCTGTCAATACATGCAAACCACTGCCTTTTGATTTTCGATTAGCTGTCTTCATGCGTTTTCATAGATGATAAAATAGTCAATCTCTATGTTCCAGTTGTTTTCCGGACTAGTGAACGCAAAACCAATGGATTCGAAACCATTTTCATTGTGATCATTGAAATCCTCTAATTGTAGCCAAAGTGTCTGCCACTTGTCTGAAAGATATATCCAATCCGAGTAGCTTCTATCTCCTTGAGCCTCATCTTCAGAAAACGTGACTATCCAACCCGCCAAACCAGAAGTATTGCATCTGATTCTTGTTCTTATGTTCAAACCATTTGATGAATCAAATGATGGCGAATCTGAGTATAGATAGAACCACTCTGAATCATTTGCAGGATTGTACCAGTGACAGACTCCATCTTCTATGTAGATTTCGTTTCCTATATTCGTCTTCCAAGATGTAGCATTATCGAACTGCTCATTGAACAATATTGTGATGTCTTGTTTTTGGAGTATTTTGAGTTCGCCGAATTCACCAACTATTCTATACTCAGGGCCATTGAATTTACTTAAAGCGGGATCGTCTTCCTGTATCCACTGAGCATAAGGAGCATAGATACCTGATTTTCCTGTGCGTTCAATGCTAAGCCAGGCTGCAGTCCTCGGTGATATAACAATGTATGATACTCCTTTTCTATCCATTTCGATTGCATGATACGCCTCGTTTTCGTTCCATGAACTTGCGTTAAAGAAATCGAAGACACTATTGTATAACTCTACATAACGTCTTGGCGAAGGAGTCCGATCTTCTTCGATAAATGATGTCGAGCAATTTCTCATCGTATATCCGCGCATAATGAGTCCTGTCGCAGGATCAGTCAGAATATACCCTCCAACAGGAGTATTCGACTTCAACCATTCGAACGCCTGAAATTCATCTGGGTTGGGTTTATAGTCCTCCCCCAAGTATGTGCGATCCATCATAATCGTTGTTGGCACGATGCTTAGCATTAGCAATAAAGAAACAGATATGAGAGTTCTCCCCTCCGGTTCCATGTGCAAATGAGTAGCGCTTTTTATTAGTCTTAACCGTTTCATCGTTTCCAGAATTGAATTCCCTCCAATGACCATGCAAACGAATATGAGAGGACGAATATACACTTCTACACGGAGGGCCACATCGATTGGTGAAAAGTACAGGAAACTATACAAACTAAGAGTCATCAAAACAAAATGATCAATTCGGTAATCGCCAAGGAGCGGCGCTGCTATTTTGCGCCTATTTGAAACTAGCTTCAGGAAACCAATTGCGAAGAGTACCCCTTGAGGTATTGAATATGCAATAAAGAGAATACGCACCTGACGGTCAATAGTATATGAAATTGCTAGCTGTGCTATTTCAACATCAATAGAAATCCTTCCCAGTCCAAAGAGTGGGAGAATCCCGTAATAAACCACAAACAGGCCGATGCATAGGATAATCCCCATCCAGAACAACCAGTCTACAAAACGTTTAGCAAGTATTGAATGTGTTTGAAAATAAATGCCAATGAAAAGAAAACTCGTCAATGTTCCTAGGATGATATACGGATATGTTATGAAAATAACACTATACGATAAAATACATAGATAGGTCACTCGAATGTTGAGCTTGTATGATTTTAGTGCTGCCAGAATGACCAATGCTACAGTGAACGCATAGAGCGATGGATAGGCATACTGAGGCCCCAATAGTGCCCCGCTTTCGTTAACAAACCCGATGAGCAAAGCACCGAGTAGCGATAATCTGATTTGCCCAGTTAGTGCTCTCAAGAATAAATACGCTGCAATGAGCAATGATGGACAGGATATTAGAGGACCATATCCTATTATCACATATGGCTGCAATCCACATGTAATCGCAAAAGATGCTACTAGTTCATGCCAAACATAGGGATAAGCTCCGATAACTGATGACGTGCCTCCATCATTGATGATTATCTCCGCTACAGCTATATGCGTAAAGATGTCCGTTCCATAGACCTCCGGACAAATCAGATACGAGATTCTCCACAGCACAAGGGAAATCCCAACACTAATCAGAATGAATAGGTAGAATGCATCTTCTCTCAAAGATACTCCCACATTTATCTCCAATTCTGTTATTGCTTCTTCACTTGATTTTTGGAGAGTTAGGTATGTATCAGCAAGAATAGTGATGATTGTGATAACTAGATATGTGGCTCCGATTAGTCTTATGAGTCCTAATGTAATCAATACTGCTGACGTTATTGTCGTACTCAGGATAATATCGATAAGCACTCCGGATAACGAATTAAACATAGGATTAGTTTGATTTAATGACTGGAAGAGGGCAGGCTTCAAAGAATTGCCCACTACCAAAAAGAGCAATACAAAATAGAAGAATGCTGAGAGTGGTTCAAGATGGAGAATTGGCAGAATTGGAATAACGGCAATGATAAACAAGTGATGAATTATCTTCTTGTACCGATTGTCCCCCAGTGCACGCCCTTTGATTCCTTTTTCACAGGCTATAGAAGCGCCATTGTTGATTGGTAATCCATTGGCACTGAAGGCACAATCCATAGGTTATTCCGATCTCCAGATTCTCATTTGATATTACTGATTTCACAATCAATCATTAGGACGTATTTCCAATAGGCACTAATCTGTTTTATTGCTGCGTTCTCCCAAGTGAACATTTCCTGAGCTCGCGTGCGTGCAAGCTTTGAGAGTCGATTCCTAACACTTGGCGACTGTGCCATGTAGTTGATTGCCTTCGCGAGGGCATCTATATCGCCCACAGGTATTGTCAAGCCTGAATCTCCTACCATTTCGTGAACAGATCCAACTTCAGAAACAATGCTAGGAAGACCAGTAGCCATTGCTTCGAGAAGTGCGTTCGGGAACCCTTCGTGATGTGATACTAGAATGAATACATCTGCAGCCTTGAGAATATCAGATGTATTATGTATATATCCCCAAAAATGAATCCTTGTTTCGAGTCCATGCGTTTTGGTGAATTCCTGTATTTCATCTTTAAAAATGCCATCGCCAGCGAGAAGTAGCTGAACGGATAAATCAGACGAAACCAAAACCTGTTCCAAAGCCACAATTGTATCAATTACGCCTTCGACCTTTTCCCTCAAGTCAAAGTTACCGACCCAGACAAGAACAATCTCTGAAGGAGCAATTTTAAGGCCCTTTCTAATAATTTCTCTTCTGTCTTTGGTTCCTGCTGGTCGGAAACGATTCGTGTCGATTCCATTACCTACATTTTGTATCCTTGGGTCATCGACTATCTTTTCAATAATAGGCCGATAATCCTCCGAAACAGTCATGATAAGGCTCGATTGCCTGAGAACCACTTGCTCTGTAATCATATGTCCAAGATTACCATCGCTGCCGCTCCATGGCAACTTCGGTCCACAAAGTCCGTGTACTGTGTACACAAGTGGAATCCTTAGAATTTTGGATATAATTAGACCAGATATACCTGCGATTGATGGACTATGAGCGTGGACAATCTTCACTCTTGCTTTCGAGAATACGAAGATTCCGTAAAGAGTACTAAGAAGCAGATAGGACATTGAAAACAGCGCTTTGCAGAGTATATTCGCTGCTTCTTTGGGTGCCCTGACCGGAATCAGGTGAATCCAGGGTTCTTGAGCAGCACAACTTCTTTCCCCATGATTGCATGCAATGATGTGATTCGGAAATCCAAGCTCGTTTTCTGACTTGGAAATACTGTATGCGTGTTTTGCAGGTCCCCCTTTATCAGGATAAACTCTTGTACTCAACCGTCCAATGGATATACATTTTCCTCGATTACATGGGGACATCTTTCTCACGATTCGTGTCACTGGCACCGCTGCATCAGACCTCATCGATATATCAATAGCTCGTCTGTTCCTATGTGCAAACCACATTGAAAATCACGGTTCACTCAGAAGAAACCTTTGAAGCTCTTGCAACAAAACCAATCCTATGTGCACAAAACTCTAGAAGAAATGAATTGTTTATTGGATCATGAAGCAGCTTCAGCATTTGATAAATCACTGATTTGGATTCCTTTCGGGATTCTGAAGATGTTTTCGATTTTGGGGATATGCGTTTCTGAAACATCAAGTACAACCTGTCTATGTATGGCAATTCCCCAAGCAGTCCCCAAATGGCATCCGCTTTAAAGACCCTGATAATCTCAAACCAGTTTGCTCTAAGTATCTTCGAGAGTTCCCTCTCCTCGAAGTAGTATTGATAGAATGGCAAATCATCACGAATCTTCGTGTAGGATCTAAGGATTCTTCTAAAGCCTGAGTAATATGGTACCAAGAGAAAAAGCAAACCATTTGGCTTTAAGACCCTTCTCGCCTCTTTGACACCCTGGATGAATTTCCCCTCAAGGTGCTCAAGAACACCGAGCGAGAGGTATACATCAAAAGAGTTGTCGTCAAAGGGCAGATTCAATACATCACCCAACTTCCATTCAATATCCGGATATACCCTGCTCAATCTCTGAATCGTTTCTGACTCGAAGTCAAGTCCAACAACGTCATACTTCTGCTCCTTCAGGAATATAGCCCATTCGCCAATACCACAACCAGCATCAAGGATTCTATTCTGTCTTGAAAGATGTTTGAGAAGATTTCCTTTCAAGGGATTGTTGCTGTCAGAAATAGTATTCACTCTCGCATCTAGATCAAGCTCGGACCAAATTGACTGCCAGAAATGTCTTGTAGGCCTATGGCCATACTTTATGTAGGGCACTAAGAGTCACTTGTTTCATTCGAAACAATTCATCCTTATCAATGAATTCCAAGCATCTATGAGATTCTATGACTATGATTCAATCTCGTGGTTTTGCAACTAAGCGTAAAATCCTAAGGAAGGGACTTGCAGCTTTTGGGAAGTAGTCTTCTATCAAAGCAATATCACTCTGATTTACACACGATAGAAGGCGAAGCGAAGCTGCATAACATATCATGCCAACCAGAACACGGATTAGCAGAAATTCAATGCCAGGAAGAATCTGGCGCGAAATAATGAGACCAACCATCATTAGAATTGCTGCAGGGAGTGGTTTCCACTCATCACCACGTTTCAAGTTCATTCTTTCCTTTCGTGTGAAGATGATAATGAGAGTGGCGAATTGTACAGATATCATAGCAAATCTGGCAAATCCCGCTCCAAGAATGCCGAGATGGGTTAGTAGCATTACGAGAATCACGAAGTTCGAAACTACTGCAATCGAGCTGCTTAGAAGTATCATTTTGGTTTTTCCCATTCCAAAAAAGGCGCTTCTAATTATATAATACTGCCCTGCGATTATTGTGCTAATTGAAAGGATGGCGAAGGTCATTGCAGCATTTGAATAGGCTGGTCCTGCAATGAGGTTCAAGAAAACATCTGACTCAACTGCCAAACCAAGACCTATTGGTGCTAGGACCAACATGACCCACTTTGATGATCTTTGAGCTAGATGTAGAAGCAGTTCTCGGTCGGACGAACCTTCGACACTTGAGAATCTTGAAAGTAAGGGCCGAGAGATCGAACTTGCTAGATTTAGAACAATCGCGGCTCCCGCAATAACAGGAGTATACAAACCAAGTGCCACTGCACCAAGAAACAGGAAAATCAAGAACTTGTCTCCATTCACTTGGATATAGTCCAAAATCCCCGTAAGATACAATGGCGCAGAGAACTGCATCAGATTTCTAAGGCTGGGTGGTTTGCCTGTTGCACCAAGGAACGTTCGGCGAACTGCTGAAAAGAGAATCATACATTGGAGAACATCGCCTATTACCCAGGAAAAAACGATCATAGACAGGCTACCATTCAGTAGGAGTGAAATGATTGATAATCCTGTTTTCGCAGTCGACCCTGCAGTTCCTGAGAATCCCACCTGTTTGAATTTTTCAGCTCCCATCAAAGAACCTGCTAGTACTTGAATCATCATTACTGGCAATATATCTAGAGTTACTAGTTTCACTGCATCAGCTATGTTTTGACTGCCAAGATGACTGGAACTCAGGCATGTTCCGATAAAGACAAATATAGTAAGCGAAAAGCCTGAGATGAAGACAAGCTTCGCGGTTTCAAGATATGTAGCTTTTGCATTTGATATTTCGCCCTTTCCTCTATACCTAGCTACGAAGTGAATGGTTGCCTGCGGGAAGCTGATTAGTCCAAATGTAGCAACTAATCCTGGTATCATTAAGATGAAAGCAATCAAACCAATATCCTCTACAATCAGAACTCTAGCTGCTACAATGAAGAAGATCATGAAACCGAATTGCTCCATATGTGTTCCAAGTGTAAGCCAAGTGGCCCCGCGAACAAGTTCGGTACCTGTATTGCTATTCTTCATCGCACCAAACGTCCAAGCTACTACTCGATCTATCCCAAGCACGAACCTCTAAGAATGATAAACGATGGGAGCTTCGTAGACAATTGAGCACTATTCTTCACGAAGCCGCTGGGTACACGTAAATCTTCTGGTTCTAATGCAAAGTCTGCCCATTTCAGGAGCTCCGATTCTCATAACCCAATATCTCATAATATCACATTGCCGGTTTCTCAATGAAACTAAACAGGTTATGAGGCCACCTGTGATGCACAGCAGATTTTTCTTTAGTGAATACATTGTTTTTAGCATGCGTGTCAAATCCGGGAAAAGAAGAATCAGAGTTGCTTTCCTTCATCACTCTCTACGGAGCTATCGAGTTCGCCTTTTTGTCTTGCTCTCAACTCAATACGATATACAGTTCTTCTTATCCTCCAAACCAAAGAAAGATATGGATACAGATGGTTATTCGCGCGTTGAAAAGCAAAGCACAATTCTAAAGGAATTTAGGAATCCTCTCTTCTCCAACGGTTTTGCGCCAGGTCTTTTCTTCAAGCTAATACGGTTTAGTCCTGATGTCATAATTGCGTCGACATATTCATCGTACTTCACGCATATCGGATTTATCTATTCACGTCTATTTCGTGTTCCGTTCATTGTCTTTTCAGAGGATTGGGTATGGCCACAATCCTTATTCATGAGACTTTCTTTCCCGTTCATTAGACATATCATCGTGAAATCGGATGCAATAATCGCAGCTGGGACAAAAGCCAAGGAGTTTGCTGAGCGTCATGGAGCTTCTCGTGTTTTTCTGGGGTTCAACTCTGCTTTGGACCTATCAAAAATAAAACTAGACACGCAAAGGATGAAACAGCTCAGAGATAGATATCGGGAAAGAAGAATCATTCTTTATCAATCTCGGGTCGTGAAATACAAGGGTTTGGACATTCTTCTGAGAGCATTTTCAGCTCTTCTTAAGAAAGAAGAAAACGTCACTCTGCTAATTGGTGGCGATGGCGATTTTCTAGACGAGTGTGTAACACTAGCTCAACAATTGTGCTTGAGTAACTACGAGTTTCTAGGTTTTGTTCCCAAGGATGAAATTGCATATTATTTCAACTTATGCGACGTGTTTGTGCTTCCTACGCGCTATTTTCCTGAATCCAATGTACCTGCTGAAGCATGGGGTATGGTTGTGAATGAAGCAATGTCAGTCGGAAAGCCAATCGTTGCGACTTCAGCAGTGGCTGCTGCTTATGATTTGATTGAAAGAGGAGAGAATGGCTTTATGGTTCCCCATTCCAATCCAAACGATCTTGCAAGAGCATTGCAGATTGTGCTGCAATCACCATCATGCTTTGGGCAGCAGTCCCTTAGAATCATACGCAAGGCGACTGCTGAGCGGCAGCATGCTGCATTCTCTAATGCAATAAGCTATACATTGCATAAAACAGGAAAAGACAGAAGATAGTCCGGAGAAAAAAAGAGGGGCAACTCTCATGATCTGGAAAACCTGAAGTGCTTGCATCCTTGAATACCTGTCAGGATGGCAACCATGCTTGTTAACATGTCAATGCCATTATTTGTTCTAATCATTTCAACATGCGTTCCTCTAGAATGTTCGTTCCGGTTGAGAATAGCGCTTCTTGGTATCTCGACCAAATATCATTTAGTGCCTTTAATGGTTTGACGACTTCCTACCCAATATTCTTCTGAATCCACTCTATTGTACTAGCTAATCCCCTCTCGATGTCCCATGATGGGACATATCCTAATTCTCTGGTTATTCTCTGTAAGCCAGCAAGGCTATCTCTAACATCTCCCAATCTAGCAGGTCTATATACTCTGGCAGAAGTAGAACCTGTTTCTGAAATAATCATATCTGCAAGACACGCAATAGAAATCTGTGCTCCTCCTCCTACATTATAGATTTTGCCTTTTGTGTTCTTTGAGGTTGCTGCAAGAATGTTGGCGTTCACAATATCATCAATGTACGTAAAATCACGCGTTTGTTGACCATCACCATCAATTGGAAGTGGTTTGTTTTGCAATGCCCTAGTCACAAAAACCTGAATGACTCCAGCATAGTGTCCACCTCTCTGACGTGGTCCATAAACATTGAAGTATCTTAGTGCAACAATGTCCATTCCATAAGTGCGAGCACAAGACATTGAGATGCTTTCCTGCGCAAGCTTTGATGCTGCATATGGAGAAATCGGATTCGGTAGCATATCTTCAACTTTTGGAAGCACCGGTGTATCTCCATAAACGGATGACGAGGATGCTACTACTATCTTTTTGATATCTGAACGTCTTGCTTCGTCAAGAACCAGACTTGTCCCCATAACATTTACATCCATAACAAGATGAGGATTCTCTATAGAAAAGGGAATACTTACTTTTGCAGCCTGCAAGAATACAGTACTGATATCCTTGAGCGAATTTCGTACAATTTCTCGATTTCTCATATCTCCTTGAACGAATTCGAATCTGCTACTGCCATTCCATCTACTAATGTTTGTCCGGATCCCATTGCTTAGGTCATCGAGGACTCTTACTCGGGCTCCTTCCTCCATCAATCTATCAACGATGTTGGAGCCAATGAAACCTGCGCCTCCAATCACTAGCACACTTTCTGATTCAAAATCCTTCATATGGAATGCTCCATTTGGAATCTTCTAATGCGACTCATCATACAGCAACATCATGATGAATTGGCCAATTGGTGTTGGCTCCTCCTCCCCATAAAACTGCATCTCGTAGAGTCATCTTCAATCTATTGCGAATAATGGAAAGAGCACAGGCTCTCAGCGGGCTCTCCCAATACCTGCCTTTCCAACACTGCGATACTCGAATCCCTTGCCTTCAACCGTCTTAGCATCGAAGACATTCCGGCCATCCACTATGGTAGGAGTCCTCATGACCTTCTTGATGCTTTCCAAATCCAGTGAGAAGTACTCTGAATGCTTCGTCACAAGCGCAAGACAGTCCGCACCCTTGGCGGCCTTCATGATGTCCGACTCAACCTTCTGCGGTCCAAACTCCCACTCTTTCACATAGGGGTCGTGCAGTCGCACTTTGGCGCCCCGGCCCAGCAGAGTAGCCGCCAGAACTGCAGCGGGAGTGTTCCTCGTGTCATCCGAGTCCTCAAGATAGGCAATACCAAGGATAACGACCGTGGCCTCATGTATCGAAATCCCTCTTGCCTGAAGCGCATTCTCCACAAGGTCCGCCATGTGAACGGGCATGTGGTCGTTCACACGTCGAGCAAGTGAGATGAACTCTGGCTCAATCTTCCACGAGCCATACTCATACAGCCCGAATCTCAGGAGCCAGGGGTCCTTTGGAAGACAGTGCCCACCGACGCCAGCACCCGGAATGTGCATATGCCTGTCATGTCGCGCGTTGATGAGCCCGATGATCTCGTACACATTCACCCCAAGACTCTCACATACCAGTGCCATCTCGTTGGCAAAGGCGATGTTCACGTCGCGATAGGCGTTCTCAATGGTCTTGGCGAGTTCTGCGCTCAATGTGTCTGTGGTGTATATCTTCTCCTTGCAGATGGTCGAGTAGAGGTCGACGGCTCTCTTGGTCGCCTGTGGTGTGACACCTCCCACAACTCTTGGCATATTCACAATATACTCAATGAGCCTGCCGGGCATCACACGCTCATAGGAGAAAGCAAGGTCGAAGTCGACACCACCCTTGAGACCTGACTCCTTCTCGATGATTGTCTGAACAAGGTGTTGTGTCGTTCCTGGAGCCACCGTAGACTCAACCACAACGAGTGTCCCCTTCTTGATTCGCTCCCCTATGTTCTTGCTCACCTCCCTCAGGGAGATGTACTGGGGCATGTTCTGCGAGTCGGTCGGCGTCTGCACATCGATGAGGATGATGTCCGCATCCTTCAGCACTTCGATATCGTCGGTCGCCCTGAATGTTCCCTTCTTCACTACTCGTGCAATCAGTTCATCAAGACCGGGCTCGATCCCCTCAAACGGCGATTTTCCACTGTTCAGAGCATCAATCTTCCAGCCTGACCGTTTTGACCGCCGTTGAAGTCCTGTCACGGAGTGACCTTTCACGTCTGCCAGGAGGGCGGCAGCGGGAATGCCTACATATCCAAGTCCGATAACGACAATCTTTGTCACCATGTCAGCGACCCTCATCGACCTAGTGCAATCAACTGACATGTTGACTCGGTGAAGGCTAGAAAAGGGTTATGATGCTAGGATATCTGTACTCATTCGACAAGGTCCTTTACATGGAACACGCCAACAACGTTTGTCCTGCCGGGCATCCTCTGGACCCCCGAGGTGAACACGATGTCCTTGTCCTTACTGATATATCCCATATCATAGACCATCTGGGTCGAGGTCTGGATGAGGTCGTCCATCTTCTCAGCGTGCTGCTCCCGCGTGATGGGGTGCACTCCCCACAATAGCCTTGCCTTTCTGGTCACCTTGAGATTTCCGGTCACCGCGAAGACAGGCACTGGAGGTCTGAACTTGGAGACCCATCGTGCAGTGTACCCGCTCCTCGTCGAGCTGATGATGGCCTCGACATTATCCGGAATGAGACAGACCGCGCTGTAGGCGAGATTCCCGATGATCTCCACTATCATCTTTTGTGGAGACGTGACACTCAGCGGATCCTGCCGCGGAAGTATCTTCTCTGCCCGTTTGATGATGCGGTTCATCATTGCCACTACACCTGCCGGGTCCACACCGACTGCGGTCTCGCCACTCAACATTACTGCGTCTGCCCGTTCCAGTATGGCATGAGCCACATCACTCACTTCTGCTCTTGTGGGTACGATCTCTGTGGTCATGGACTCAAGCATGTGGGTCGCAACAATGACTGGCTTTGCCCAGATATTTGCTCGGTGGATGAGGTCTCGCTGGAGGATAGGGACGTCCTCGATGGGTACCTCAATGCCTAGGTCTCCTCGCGCGACCATGACTCCGTCAGACTCCTTCAGAATGTCATCGAAGTTCTTGATTGCGAGGGTGTGCTCAATCTTGCTGATGATTTCAGTGTCCTGCAGGCCTCTCTCATCCATGCTCCATCTCAGCCGTTTGACATCGTCAGCACAGGTGACAAAGGACAGGGCGACAAAATCAGGTTTAAGTTCAGCAGCCAGGTCGAGGTCTATCAGGTCCTCGTCTGTGGGAACTTTGCACGAGAGTTTGATTCCTGGGATATTCGCTCCTTTTCTGCTTGATATTGGGCCGCCATGCACCACTTCAGTGATGACATCCCCGCCCTTGACAGACTTGACCTTCAGCCTCACGATGCCGTCATTGAGAGCAATGATGT
>CAYHAA010000008.1:0-82953 GCA_964354495.1 uncultured archaeon
TGATGATGCAAGACGAGTGCTCCAGATATATGCCCGAATATGCGTTGAGTCTGCATTCATTACTATGCACTATTATTTCTGAGCTCTCGAAGATGTATATTGCATCACCGCCATTGGAGTTGAATGTATTGTTGAAAATAGTCATCCCCACCGATGTGTCTACAAACATGGCATATCCCAGATTGAAATCGCAGGTGTTGTTGTAGATAAGGGTATCAACCGCAGAGGAGAGCAGGAGTCCATAGTAGCGATTACCCGTGACTATATTTCCCGTGAGTTTTCCGTCTGGTGAGCTCGAAACAACTATACCATAGGAATTGTCACTACAATGATTTTCGACCAGTGATGTACTGACCGAGTTTCCCACACTGATTCCCGAGCTCGTCGAGTGATCACAGACAGTGTTCTGGACAAGTGTGAAGTTTGAATGCACAACACTCACAGCCGTCTGTCTGGCGAAACTGCAGTCCGAATCGATGATGCTGCATCCGTTGCTGTACGCGACAGTCATTCCAGTGACAGTATGGGAGCAGTCTAGAGATGCAAGTACAACATTACTGCAATTAGTGAGGAAGATCTGACCGCGCGGACTGGAGATCGTGATATCTTGAAGTGAGTTATGGAACGTTAGGGGTTTGCCATTGACCATATTGCCGGTGACATTGTCAGAATATCTGAAGTAATCCTGCATGCTCATGGCCTGACACATTATTCCATCGTCTGTGAAGTCATTGTCTGTGACTGTCATGTTCCATTGGTACTTGATTTCCAGACCATAATAGATGCTGCTCACGAGTCTGTTATTCTGAATAGATGCCGTTCCTGCTCCTTCAAGTTCAATGCCGCGCCCGTTCTCTATTATGTTACAGTCAGTGATATTCACAGAGTCCGAACTGTCGATCAAGAACCCAGAGTACATATTCTGAGACAGAGTGAGATTGAAGAGCGTGAGATCACTGCAAAAGATGAAATAGCAGCCATCCGCTTGGTTCATAGATGTAGTTACGTTCTCCATATCGATGTTGTCAGAATAAGTGGCAAAGAGCCCTCTGTCATCGTTATGATCAAGATGACTGTCACGAATCTCGAAATCTGTACACCAGAGCATAAAGACTCCATTCTCGGAATGGCTCAGATTCAGGTTGGAGAGTCGAGTCTTGGTGCAGTTTATCAGAATTGCCTGACCAATCCCTCCATCATAAGTTACTCCCTCCTCACTGACTAGGAATGCAAGAGGCAGTCCATTCACAGTGTTGTTCTTCTCACTAATGGTCTCATAGGCTGCAACGGTAGTCATTAGGACATAGAAGCCATCATCAATTAGGGTGTTGTTCTCAACGAGTGCGTTGTACGCATAGAAGAGACCAATGCCATGCCCATTAGCCCAGAGTCTGTTGTTCGCCACGATAGTGGCGCCTGCTATGATTCTCATTCCATATTCATCGTTTTCGAAAGCCGTGTTGTTGAAGGCTGTGCTGTTATCTGCGTGATCAATGAGCATTGCATCTATGCACCTTTGGATTGAGCAGTCCTTCACGATTGCCTCAGATGCGTATGATAACACTATACCCTTACTCAACGACTCACAGTGAATGCGCTCAACCACTGCGGTACCGGTCGCAGCGCTATTGATCTCGATACCAGTGCATGACGAGAATCCTCCTCCGCTCAGCCAACAATCACGAAGAACGAAATGCTTGGTCGTGCTCCAGATGAGAATACCTCTCGCATTGTCTGCCTCTGTTGTGATATTCCATCCTTCTAGCACATAGGGTGTGCCGGGGTCCCCTGTTCCAGACACAGCATAGAATGCCAGTGCTGTGTCATTTCTTATATCAATAGGATCGTGTTGGGTGTAACTCGACAGTGTCATTATGTTAGTAGTGCTCTCTTCGTTCTGTGCATACTCTATAGTGACTGGATACATCCAAATGAATGAACCCAGGAACAGAATCAGACATAATGTGAACAAGGACACACCTTTTCCACGCGACAATGGCTCTCCTCCCAAATAGCTGCTGAATAGTGCTGACTGAATGAAGTACCTGCCAATAAGCGCTTCGGAAAACCGATTTCCTCATTTCCAAGATTATTCTATGGTATAGCCATGAAAATTATGTATTTGAAGTGTTACTCAATACAGAATGCTATTTTTCTAGTACACTATTGTTCATACTTCAAGCCCCACAGCCTCAGCCCTCGTCAAGGATTCCATTGGTCTTGATGTGGAAAGCAATCTCGTTCAGTGCCACTCCTACACTGCGTCAGTCAATCTGTATTTAAGGTAAATTGGCAACTTTCTTGGTGAGTGTCATGATTGACATTGAAAATCTGACAAAAAAATTCGGCAATCTTACCGCCGTCGAGGCTCTCAATCTGCATGTTAATGAGGGCGAGGTCTTTGGTTTCCTTGGACCCAGTGAATCAGAAGGGGTACAGGAGGTGAAAATATGAATAGTATGAAATTAAGACTTCTCCTAATGGGGTGCATCCTGATGATTATAGGTGGCGACCTGACTGTTTTTAGTGGTGTCTCTGTGCTTCTCATTGGAGTAGTTTGTGTAGGAATAATACTACTTGTGGTTGGGGTTGTTTGGAAGCCTCGAGAGAAAGTAGACAACACCTGAAGGGATGCTGAATTGGTTAAGCATCAGCGTAAACAAGCCCCATAAGATGACGCGCGATATGGTTCGGGTATTCATGTCGATTCACGTGATACTAGAAGGGAATGCTTTATTGAATCTTGAAGGATTTCATTTACTGTTTCTATGGTAACATTTTATAAAACCGCGGAGGAGTCGTTGGAACATGGTGAAGATTCTTCCTACCGAGTTCACCTCAGAAGCAGAGACGATCAGGGGAAGATTCGTCCTTCCAAAGGGAAGAGGACCCTTCCCAGGTATTTGCAAGTTCCACGGACTTCCGGGTGAACCCGACCAGGTCAGTGGTGTTGCAACAAGGCTTGCTGAGGCTGGTTTTGCGGTTCTGACTTTTGACTTCAGGGGCTTCAGGCAGAGCGACGGACTGTTCTCTCTCGCGGGCGAGATTAAGGATGCCAGCGCAGCCATCTCACACCTGCTGGAGTCGGACCTGACGGTCGATTCATGGTCCGGAGTGTACGCTGCAAGTTTTGGTGGAGCAGTCGCAGTCTGTACCTTGGCTGAGGATAGGCGTGCCAACGCGCTCTGCCTGCGGGCACCAGTCTATGACACGCTCTGGTTCGCCCAGTCACCAATGATTCGTCCCTCTGTTGATTCCATCGTTCAGACAGATCCCACTCAGATCCGTGGCATCGAAGACCCGAAGATTCAGGCGCGACTACTTCGCGGGATGGTGAAAGATGCCAGAGTACACAATCCGATGAACGAGATCTCCAAGATATCACCATGTCCATTACTGATTATCCATGGTAGTGATGATGTAGGTGTTGACCTAGCAGGAGTGAAGCGCCTATACGAACTGGCTGGCGAGCCAAAGGACCTGGTCATCGTAGAGGGCGCAGACCATAATCTCTCAGACCCCCGAGCATACGAGATAACTATGAGCACGGTGGTTGAATGGTTCAAGAAGCAGTGGATGAACCGTCGAAGGAAGGCAAAGAGTCGGAAGACTAGGGCATAGACTGAAACTCTTCTGATAGCCAATGATATTTAACTGATATATCGCCAGTGTTGTCCTGAGGTCGTTGATGTGGAGTCGATGTTGGTGAGTGTTGATGCTGAGAGGATATACCAGCACGTGCTGAAGACCGAGGGTGAGAAGCATCCCCTCTTCAGCCCCGAGCGGATGGAGGCCTGTGCTGACTATATCCTTGCAGAGTTCGAGTCCTACGGTCTGAAGACCAACGTTCACAGGTTCGAGGTAGAGGGATTCGACTATACGTTCCGCAACATCGAGGCCATCACAGGGGGCGACGGACCTGAACTCCTCGTGGTTTCACACTATGACACAGTGAGGCACGCCCCGGGAGCCAACGACAACGGGTCTGCCATCGCAGTGATGCTTGAGGCAGCTTGGGTACTCTCTCTAGGCGAACTCTCCAACACAGTTAGATTCATCAGCTTCAACCTTGAGGATCTCAATCCGCTCAGAGCACAGCAGATGAGGGAACTTGCCCTTCAGTATAGCATCCGCGATGAGGACGGGTACTATACATCGTGGCGAACCTGTCAGAAGATGGAGTCTTTTGCCCGACTGCAGTTCAAGTTCATCACAGAGTCCAGGACCTATGCTGAGGCAGCTGCGAAGGCAATCGCGGAGATGGGCGAGGAGCTCAGCCCCTTAGAGCGAGAGTTTCTGCAGGGCATTCAGGACCTCTCGGAGGGGCTCACCATGGCGAACTGGCCCGGACAGACCAGTCTGATGGGAAGCAGTGCCTGGGTGAGAGACGCCCTCAAGCGCGGACAGAGGATAAAGGGAGTCCTCTGCCTTGAGACCATGGGGTATGTCTCCAACAAGAAGAACTCGCAGCACTTTCCAGAGGGACTCGACCCTGACATGTTCAAGATCTACGGCACAGAGCCCGACCTCAAGACGGGCGATTTTCTCACCATTGTGGGCGACCGCAACTCAGCAGCCCTTGCAGAGACCTTCTGCGAACAGTGCAGGCGCGAGTCGGTCCAGCTCCCGTACGCCTGCCTTCAGGAGGACTTCACCTATGAACAGGCTGCGTACATCATGCATGATATTCTACGCTCGGACCACGCCCCGTTCTGGAGAGAGAATATCCCGGCGCTCATGTTGACTGACAGTGCCGACTTCCGCTATCCCTTCTATCACACACCCGCCGACACCATTGACAGACTTGACTTTGACTTTCTCGCAAAGATCTGCAGGGCTGTTGTGGCAACCGCTCTTGCACTCGAATGACACGCACTGCCATCAGATGGACCTGATTGCCGATTCCCAAGATTATTATAGTTAATCTCTATCGCATCTAACTCTGTATATGGAGGTCTCTCTCATGCAGAAGACTCGAGAAGAGTGGCTACAGGAAGTAGTCGCAAAGATGGAGAAGGAGAAGGGATTCACCCTCGACCAGTGGGTCAAGATGGTGCGGGATGCCAAGTTGACCAAGCACGGCGAGATTCTCGACTTCTTCAAGAAGAAGCACGGCATCACCCACGGCTATGCCAGTGCGCTCACACATGCGGTGCGCGATGTGCTGGAAGGTGTGGAGTCTGAGGATGATCTCATTGAGGCACAGTACACAGGCGAGAAGGCAGCCCTGAAACCCATCTATGAGAAGGTCATCAAGACTGTCACGGGCTTCGGAGATGATGTCACAGTCACCCCGATGAAGGCATATGTCAGCCTCAGGTGGAAGAAGCAATTCGCAATTGTGCAGTCGTCCACGAAGATGCGTATGGACATCGGGCTACAGCTCAAGGGCAAGAGCCCGACAGAGCGCTTGGAGGCTGGTGCCAAGTGGAACGACATGTTCACTCACCGCGTGAAAGTGACCAGCAAGGATGAGGTCGATGCTGAGCTTGTGGCGTGGCTCAGAGAGGCCTATGAGAACGCAGGCTAGGAGATGAGGCTGGGAGGGAGATTCCCTCTGTCCTTTTCGAAGCAACGCCATTCTTTCTCTCAATACCCTGAATCAGTGAGACCTAGAAACTGATTGCGATGAGGAATATGAAGATGGGAACGTCAGTGAGGAAGTGGACAAGCCACGCCACGAAGAACCCCCTTGTTTCCAGCATGCTCTTCCCAAGGAGCCACCCTAGGAATCCTGAGAGAGCAACACCAATGATTCCGTTTGGCACTCCGTAATAGTGACCCAGCCCGAAGTAGGCAGCCGTCACGATCAGTGAATCTGACTTACCCATGGTCGGTTCAAGTTCTCCGAGGGGCGCAGCACGAAGGGTGAACTCCTCATTGAACCCATTCATCGCAGCAATGAGCAGTGCGACTGGAATGAGCATCACATCGACAGTGAGAGTTCCCAGCTGGGCACTATTGGCTCCAAGGAGAAAGATGGCAGCCACGGCGACGAAGACCAGTGCGAATATGAGGGCGATCTTGATCCAGGGTTCGGGCTTGTCCGTTTTGAGCAGTGGAGAGGGCTCGACAGTGGCATGCATATCGCCCTTCGTCAGGAAGAAGTCCTTTCTCTTTCTCCCTGTGAGGAGAAGCATTATCAGAATTATCAATGCAGGCGCGAGACGCAGACTATGCAGGGAGAGCTCGTAGAGGACCTTCGGACCGGCGGCCTCCCATGCAATCCAGGTGTCTGTTGCGCGGATATACGATATCAGGCCCCAATTCCACCCGCTCGCATACCCCATGAAGAACAGAGTGACAATGATGAAGGCGAACCTGCGATGAGGCTTCAATGGACTGTAGACTAGTGTGGTAAGAAAGAGCAGTACAAGAATTCCTCCATGCAACCATTGCAGCCAGAATGGTTCCACTACCCCTAGAGTGCGCCATGGGATGATGCCGATGGGACTGGCGACGAGTATCATGATCCACGGAAGGAAGAACTGAATCCTGCTTGGAGCTGCCTTAGTCTCGGTCATTTGTTCAATCCTGCACCTTGCATGCATGGCATTTATAAGTTCTGTCGGGCGTCAGAGCCTCTCAGGGAACGCTCAAAGTGGAGCATCAAGGTTATCAATAGGCTTGCGTGTGTCCCTGAACTACGACAGCGTGATGAGTGGACATAAGCCAGTTTGTCATCGAAACTCAGGGTCTCAGCAAGGCCTATGGAGACCTCTGGGCGCTGAAGTCTCTAGACCTCAGAGTGCCCAAGAACTCAATCTTTGCCTTCCTCGGCCCCAATGGTGCAGGGAAGACCACAGCGATAAAGCTCCTTCTGGGCCTGACAGGCGCCTCGGAGGGAGGCGGGTACATCTTTGGCATGGACATTGCCCGTCAGAGCACTGAGATCCGTGGTCGCGTCGGGTATCTCGCCCAGCATCCGAAGTTCTACGACTATATGACAGCCCGAGAAAACCTTCGCTTCGCAGCACGATTCTTCTACACTGGTCCAAAGGAGCAAATCGAGAAACGCATCGAGCACCTCTTGAAATTGGTCGACCTTGAGGACAAGGCGGATCGGGCAATCAAGGGTTTCTCTGGTGGTGAAACACAGCGCCTTGGGATTGCTCAGGCTCTGATCAACGCGCCCGAGCTGTTGATTCTTGATGAGCCTGCCTCAGGATTGGACCCGCAGGGACGAGAGGAAGTTCTCGATCTCATGGCACAGCTCCAGAGGATGAAGGCGATTCTGAAGGAGTATGAAGGTCCCTTCACACCCAAGTTTGACCTTGATAGCAAGTACGACCTCTGGTCTATCAAGGATGTTGAGATTGCAGGAAGAAAGCGAAAAGAGGTCTATTTCGCTGGGTTGATCATTCAGAGCAAGTATGTCGGATTCTACTACATGCCAATCTATACTGATACAGACCTTAGAGATGTGTTCGAGCCAGAGCTAATGAAGTTACTCAAGGGCAAGTCCTGTTTTCACATCAAGGAACTGGACGCCAAGCTTCAGAAGCAGATACGAAAGGCTCTCAAGGTCGGCCTCAAGCTCTACAAGACACGTGGATGGGTCTAGTGCTAAACCGGAATCCACTTCCTCACAGACTTCTTGTACTCAAGGAACTCTTCACCGAACTTCTCTTGTAGCTTTATCTCTTCATAGTCGGCTAATCTGTTATAATAGGCGCAGATGATGAGCCATACAATTAGTGTTGCAAGTGACAGTGTCAGGATGATTAGACCGAGATAGAAGAGTACAATCCCAAGGTACATTGGATTGCGGACTCGTGCGAAGACTCCCTTCGTCTTCAAACCCCAGTCTTCTGTGTGAAAGAGATCTTTGAGGGAGGCATACAAATAGTAGACCGATACTGAAAGGACTATCATGCCAAGTATAACATACAGCCACATCAATGAAAAGGCAAACAGGAAAGTCGTGTACCGTATGAAGAACGAGTCGATGATCCAGACCACAAAGAATACCAGCATTAGAATAGCCTGTCCTCTATGGCAACCTGGCTTCTCGCCTGCTAGATGCTCGTGATCGTGTTTCTTCGTTCCGTCCCACCTCGGAGTCATATCTCATCAGATTCTTCTTCGTGATCCATAGTGACTCTATCCTGCTGTTTAATACTGTCTATCAACGCCACTAGTGTTTTGAGTGCATGAACCTATATTCCCAGACAGAGGTCTGTGACCATGACGTTTGCGATTCGGACAGAGGGCTCTTGCAGTGGCGGAAAGGGCAAGTGGTCCTATACGGTTGAGTATGGGAATCGGGGGACAGGTTTTGAGGAGGTCCACTCAGACAGCGGCGAGGAGGTGGGTACTACCGATGTCCAGATGAAACTGATGGCCATTCTCAAGGCATTGACTCATGTCCAATCTATGGATGTAGTGGAGCCCGTCATCATGAAGTCCGACTGCTCTCTTTGTGTCAAGTGTATCACCAAGGAGTTCGACTGTACAAGTAATGATGCACACAAGAGAGACAAGGTGACGAGGGGATTCGTGCAGTATCTTCAAGAGATCTGGTGGAAGATGGCTGGTCTGAATATCAGGTTTGAAACCATAGATTCAGCCGTTGCGTGATGCTTTCCTCAGTCTACTATTTCCCCTTGCTCTTGACATGGCGCATGTTCTCGACCGCTCTTGAGATTGCTGAGAGTGTTTTTTCTACGTCCTCCTGAGTATGCGCGAAGGAGAGTGCTCCTAGTCCGTGGTAGCCGAATACGCCCTCCTGCATGAGATGTCCTTGGAAGATGTCTTGCTGTCTGTGATCGATGAGGGCTCCCAGCTGACCAGGGGTGTTGATTGATTCCTCGTGTCTCGACCTAAGGTGGCTGATGAAGTTGATAGAACCAATGCCCGTCCCAACAAGTGGAGCCTTCATCTCCCTGAGCATCTCGTTGAGCCTCCCTCTGAAGGAGTCGCCCATGTTATTCAATCTCGGATAATCACCCTTCTTCGCCCGTAATTGTTCTAGAACTGCGAGTCCGGCTGCCATGGTCAGAGGATGACCTGAGAACGTTCCTCCTCCAACCCATTGACCACCTATGGCACCCGGCGCCGCCAGGGTCATGATGTCCTCACGGCCTCCATAGACGCCAAGGGGCATCCCGCCCGCAGCAGCCTTGCCAAGGGTCAAGAGGTCTGGTTCTGCTCCGAATAATCTGTCGCCTGCTGTTCCGTATCTAAGACGGAATCCCGTGATGATCTCGTCAAAGATCAGGAGAATATCTTTCGCTGCGGTCTCTTCGCGGATGTAGCGAAGGAAATCTGGTTTTGGAGGAATGCCGCCCCCCGCACCAATCACAGGTTCTACGATGACTGCTGCAAGGTCTCTCCCATGACTCTTCAGCATCATGTCAAAGCTCTCACGGTCATTGAAATCAAAGGAGACCCCGTCGTAGAGTGGGGTGTCAGAGAATGGGTGCTTGAGGTGGTATGCGAGGGCATCATTCCCACCATGCCAGCCTCCCAATGATTTTCCAATGAGATTCTTTCCTGTGAAGGCTCTGGCCAGGCGTGTGGCATACATTGTCGACTCACTACCTGATGCAGTGAACCTCATCCTCTTTAGCAACGGAACTGCCTCTTGGAGCTGCTCACCAAATCTGACCTCGGGTTCATTGGGAACTCCGAAGTGATGACCGAACTCACTCTGATCTTGGATTGCCTTCTTGACAGCTGCATTATTGTGACCCAGAATGAGCGAGTAATGGGTCATCCACCAGTCGATGTACTCGTTTCCATCCACATCCCAGATGTGACCATCCTGCCCACGACTGATGTACGGCGGGTAGGAATTGCATGTGGGCATGCCGAAGGTTCGGATATTGTGACTCACACCGCCCGGGAACAGGGTGTTCGCCCTCTTCCAGAGTGCCTCAGACTTCTTAGTTCGTGCATTATATTTCTCAAGCATTCAAAGCGCCTCCACCAAACATCTTGCCCGAGTTGGGAAAACACTCGCGCTCAAGATTTGGCTGAGCCTGTTCCGTGACACTGGTCCTGATAGATGTACTTTCTTCTTCTTCAAGTGATTGGAATGAACACAGTCTAGCTAACGATCATGCAGCTTCACGTGGCGTGTTCTTCAGGAATCTAGCGTATTTTGATACATCTCGAAGCCGGACATGTAGCGCTGGGACTCTCTTCATGTACTCCCTATACGAATCACCAAAACGGTCGACCAGTTCCTTCTCCTCTCTCCGTGCCTGAAGTCTGAACACAAGATATGCGATGATGGACAGTGCAATCGAATAGACCGAGAATCTGAACACCAGGGCTGCAAATGTTAGTAGCGTCCCGCCAAAGTATGCTGGGTGGCGTAGCACTGAATAGATCTCATGGTCTACCACTTTAGACTCCTCAGGAAAGTAGAGATATACTACTCCCATATAGTCTAGTCCAAAAGTCAGGATTGCGCTTCGTATAGTAAGTGCCCCAAAGATGAGGAATAGGACAGATACGATTACTCGAAACCAGATGTCTATGTCCGAAGAAATACCCATCTGAGCAAGCAATGAGCTCGACCATTGGATTGTGAGTGGATTTGCTGGAGGGCCCGGTGGAAGTGAACGAACTGAGGTGGCTGCGTGAAAGACAAGAGGGGGCACCAGAAAGACACCCATCATGCCTTTGACTATCATATGTTGATATGCCAGTTTTCCATACTTCTCCTTCATACTCTCCCTCTTCCTCCAGAGAAGCCCAATCATCCAGAATCCCAGAGATGCAATGGCAAGACTGCCAAGGATTGGGATGAACGGCTCAATCCAGACAAGGACTTCGACACCATAGAACAGGCGCGGAAGAATATCCAGAAAGATCAGAGTGACACAGCCTAGGAGCGAAACGACAGTCCCTCTGAGTGGAAGTAGAAGGATTCTCTTTCCAGGGTAATCAGGCAGTTTCTCATGGAGCTTTTCCATCCCTTTCATCTGCAACGGTTTTCACTTCCTGTACAGTAAGAAGGATGAGTCCCTAATCAGTATGATGGCTCACTCAGTTGCAGATGCTCTCAAGAAACGGTGTGACTATCAGCAGCTCACTTTCATAGGATTAGTAAACTACATATTGCTCTGAGTATGTCATTTGCCAATAGACCTAGGAGAGGATTGAAGCTTTGAGTCCATTAGATATAAGGCGATTCCTCTTCAGGAGGAAATTCAATTGAGAGATAAGAGAATAATTACTCTGTTAAGCACGCTCCTCCTCCTGATGATGGTTGTGAGTCCAGTATTCCCAACCATCGCAGTGGGGCAGACTGGAGAACCTGCATCTATTGGCAGTAATGAGAGTCTGATTGTGCGAGTCTATGAGGATGAGAGTGTTTCATCGAACAACCCCGACACCAATTTTGATAGTAATACGAATCTTGGAGGAGTCTGGGTAGGCTATGAACCGATTGACGGATATGTGCGCGCGTGGTTGAAGTATGACCTATCATCCATCCCGAAAGAGATTGGGATACTGAGTGTTAGCATCAACCTCTACTGCAATGACGAATACTCAACAACAACCGACTTACCGATCGGTATCTATTACTCAGATAATGATACCTGGTCTGAAACATCAATCACGTGGAATAGCCAGCCAAGCTTCGACGCATCTGCAGCAGATGTCATTGACTCACCTGCAAGTCCCAACATGTTTGTTCCCCTGAGCTGGTACAGCTGGGATGTCACAGTCCCATTCACTGCAGGTCTTGAAGGTGACAAGATGCTCACTCTGGTGCTGAAACAGGTTGATGAGGCAGCTACAAATACGACTTGGAAATACTTCGTAGAGAAGGACTATGATGTCTTCATCGCCTCCTATCTTTCCGTAGACTATACGACTCCAGACACTGTCAGTCTCACAGTGGATGGTCGTTCTACTGCTCCACTGATCAACTACATTCAAGACTCAACGCCCGACCTCGGTTGGACAATGGCCGACTCGGGGACTGGTGAGTTTCAGAGGGACTACGCACTTGAAGTGAACTCCAATGAGTACTTCAATGGTACAACCCTGTGGTCCGAGAATCACACCGCAATGGTCACAATCTACGACTCATCGGGTGGCAACAATTTCCGTCCCTTCGGCACTGCTGCTGAGTTCAGGTACCAGATGAAGTATACTGAGTCCCTAATCTCTGAGTCAGGCGTTGTCGATAAGCTTCATTTTGAGACCGTTGAAGAGACTGGGACTATTATCTTTGAGAATCTTGTTGTACTATTGGTCTGTACAACAACAGCTGGGGACCTCACGACAGATTTTCAAGCCAACTATGGTGCTGCGAAACCCACTGTTGTACTGAATCGGTCCAGTCTGAATGCAACAATCAAGGATTACCATTTCTCAATTGATGTTGAGAACACCTTCTTCCTAAATGCTCGTCAACACCTGATCTTTGAGCTACGATTCACAAACAACACTGGCACACTCGCACTGACTCCCATCACGAATGGTGTCGGAGGCTCAGCTGCCTATACGTATGGATCTGGAGCTTACACTTCCACGACTGCTGCAATCATAGATAATCGAGCGAATAGTCTGACCGTTGAGCTGATGTCTACAGAGGCTCATTCAGTCGCTGGTACTATACTGAATAACTATCCCTTCAATACTGCAGATGGATATTCTGGAATATTCCAGCTCAAGTATAACAGGACCCTGATTGACAGGACTGGTGTCATAGACCGCATTTTCCTTCCTGTGGGACAGTTCTCCGGTGATGTGGTCTATGAAGGATTCGAGGTCCGCCTCGTAGAGAGTCCCCGTTTGGGAGAATTGAATCACACCAATTTCGCAGAGAACTATGGCGGTGTCGTACCAACATTAGCTCTTGACGAGGACGTATACCAAATCAGGAACTTGGGTGGTGTGCTGGTCATAGATGTGAACAACGTATTCTACTACCATGGCGAACATGACCTGCTTCTGGAACTCAGATGGGCGAACAAAGTCAGCGGTTCCTGTTCTATCTATCGGACAATAGATACCGGTGTCTATCGAGCTTGGAACATGACAGATGGTGGTCTGAACGGCGATGACCACACAGGCTATGACATGATACTGGATTTTATCCACAGCGATAATCCTGTTGAGTATGCAGGGACTCCGCTGGTGAATGCAACAACCTATTACTGGCGCATTAAGACATGCGATAGCACCGGTATCTGGTCCGACTGGACTAGCTTGAGTTTCAAATACGAGAAGCTGGCCAGCACTCCAGCTTTTGAAGGTCCTATTGCCAGTCCATCGCCAGCCTATGTTGGAAGTCCTGTCACGGTCTCAGTGGAAGTGACCTACTTCCTCGGTATCAGTGAGGTATGGATTGAGCTGAGTGGTACCAACCATAGTATGGTTGCTATGGCGGACACTTACAGCTACACTTGGACCCCTGATAGTGCTGGAAATGTCACCTACACAATCTACATGGAGAGCACTATTGGCACATGGAGCTCAGTCGATGGGCTCTTGGTTGTTCTTCAATCAGGTCTAGTCATCGACCCGATAATGCTACTAGCCATTGCAGGTGTAGTACTTGTTGTCGTAGTAGTTCTCGTGGTTGTACTGAGAGGCCGCGGGAAG
This sequence comes from uncultured archaeon, assembly GCA_964354495.1. GTDB lineage: Archaea > Asgardarchaeota > Thorarchaeia > Thorarchaeales > Thorarchaeaceae > SMTZ1-45. The sequence goes on from CAYHAA010000008.1 coordinate 13,573, forward strand.
AAATAGAACACAGAGGCCCATCGCTCGTCGGTGGGCCCACTTCTCTTTTTCATCATTCTATCACGATATCAGATTACAGAGCAAACAAATCCATGGTACATCTAGACCTTGAGGAGTATGCAAAGGAGCAGATCAACGCTGCTGCCTATCCTGATGATATACACAGATGTCACCTCTATCAGTGTGATGACTGCAAGCGGGTCCTACCATTCTCAGTCAGGATAAGCTATAGTGTGGCCTGTGACAAGGCGCGCCCTGCCTACGATTTTGCTGGGACCGTGTACGGCACATGTGCAAGATGCAAAAAAGAACAAAAGCTGTTCAGTGTCACGGTATTTAATCATCCAGAGGAGGAACAGGAGCATCCCGTCTGTTCCTGCGGGTCTGACATGTTCGTGCTCTGCATGTGCGAGAGGTATGAGGGCCCCTCTGGTCTCGCTGGTTTCTTTGATGAAGGTGTCCTTGTGGGAAAATGTGAGACCTGTGGAACTGCTAGGACATTTCTGTTCACAGACTAGTGTGACCGCCATCAACCAGAGAGGTCACTCGGTCATCTTCTTCATGTCGAGGTCTCCGACACGGGTCCGGACAATTCTGCCCACGTTTCCAATACGTGATCGAATCTCCTCAATTTGCTTGGTCCTCTTGTCTATCTCTGCCTTCCTCTGCTTCTCTGTCTTGATGTACTCCTCGTACGCATCGGCCCATTCCTGTCGCGTGTTTCGAAGTTGTTGTTGCAGGTGTTCGTACATGATCTTCTTGACATGTACAACATTCTTCAGAGTGAGAAGCTCGGTCTCCAGCTTTGACACAGTATTGGCAAGGTCTTCCTCGGCGCGCTTGAGCTCAGCACGCAGGCTCACTAGCTCGGTCATTGCCTTGCCAATCTGTTCCTCCTGATGATACGGGGAGTCCTTCTTCAGGAGGGTGACTGTATCGATCTGCGGCTGCTCCTGCGGAACGACAGCCACTGGCGTCTCAGGAGTCACTGCGGGCGTTGCCATGGGTTCGGCTTTGGCCTCCTCCTTATCGCCAGTGATTAGTCCAACTAGAGAATCGAACGCATCGTCAATCTTCTCTCCAGTGAGCGCTGAGGTTTCGACGAAGATGACGGGCATGTTCAGCTTCTGGCTGAATCTCTCTGTGAATGCCTTTCCTTCCTCTGGCGATACGACCTCTTCCTTCGGATATCCCGGGCGAAGATCTATCTTGTTACCGATGACTATCATCGGGGGCAAGGCACTCATGAATCCATGAGCCTCGACCAACCATTTGGATGCATTGTCAAAGGACTCTCGGTCGACCACTGAGTAGACAAGAATGATTCCACTGGAGCCCTCATAATATCGCCTTCGAAGGCCCTGGAATGCTGGCTGACCGGCTATGTCCCAAATCACAAGATTGGTTGGGACGCCCTTATGCGTGATGGCCTTCTGGGCAAAGTCAACTCCTAGTGTGGGAAGGTAGCTGGATTTGAAACCTTCTTTCAGGTACTTGCGGCGGATGCTTGTCTTTCCTACGTAGCCGTCCCCGACAAGACATATTTTGTACTGCCTACGGATTCGTTCCATTCTTGACATTCACATCCTCGTATCATGGACGGCGCGACATTCTAATCGTTCTTTTTGCTTATAGTGCTATTTCAGATACAATATTGTCATGACAGGTTATGAGTGTTCTAGCTAGAGGATTATCCTACTCTGAAATCGTCTCAAGCTTCTCATCCGGAGTGTTGCATACTCTGGCTGTTCGAATCAGAGACGACAGAGAGATCTAGAATGAAGAAATGCCCCAGAAGAGCGCGGTCCAGTTTGCAGCAATATGGAAGATCGTGGGTGGAATGATGTTCTGGCTCTTCAGCATGACGTAACCAAAGAGCAAGCCAGCAGCGATGACCAGTAAGACGCTTGCCAGAGCCTCCAGAGTGGCCCCTGAATAGAGAAAGTACCGCTGAGGGAAATGGAGGAAGGCGAAGAGTACTGATGTGCCGGTTAGGCCCTTCAGAGCGCCATAACCGGCGATGAGTCTTGTCTGGATATATCCTCTCCAGACCAACTCCTCGCTCAGACCAATGATCGAATTATTAAACAGCCCATAGGCAAGCGATGACGAAGTAGCTGTGAATCCGCTACTGAATGACGATGCAAAGAGACCCACAACCCCAAAATAGGCTGCGCCTAGTGATAGCCCAAAGGTCAATGCCCTCTTCCAACCGGGCTTGACTAGTCCGATGCTTCTGAGATTCTGCCCTGTATTCCTCATTGCAAGGAATAGGAATATGCCCCAAGGAATGTAGAAGATCGCTGTGAAAGTCACATCATAGTAGTCAACAGTCAGAGGAGGTCGTTCATCAAGCTGGAACAATGGCCGATAGACAATGAACCTGAACGCCTCCGCCAATGCTGTGACCATGAATACGGCTATAATCAGGATGAATGCTTGTGATGACTCTCTCTTCGGGTTTTCTATCGTCAGAGGTATTGGATGCAATCTTAGAGCGTCTGACAGTAGGTTGGCAATCCCACAACACCCCACAAGGAGTGCGATAGTTGATACAATTTCAATCAGTGTTGGGAACGCCACTGCACTTCAACCTCCGAATATCACTCCCGTTTCATGTCGTTTTCCGATGCATTCCAGACAACGACAGTAATCGCATTTTTGTTCAGGGCAATCTCCTACTCTCTGGGTGAGGAGAGGTCTATTCATCACAAATCATTAAGAATGGAGAAACACGAATTCAGTTTTCGCAATCTGGAACCAGAGGAACAGGCAGAACTGCATGTCATCTGGATGAATGCTATAGTAGTCACACCAGTATGCCTGTTCATCATAATAGGCAAGCTCATTGAGAAAGAGGTTCGCCTGTACCCAGTCTATTGACCAATCTCCTCTCCATCTATACTGTGCAATGCTCCAGCCAAGCGAATTATCGATGTTCGGTCGGGCGTAGGTAGGGTATGTCTGACAGCGCGGGTCAGTATTGACATAGTTCTTGACCGTGACAAACAGACTTCCATTGATAGAGCTCTGGGAAACAAACACTACAAACATGAATCCAATTAGTATAATGAGAAGCAATTTCCTCGTACTGGTCCTTCTATCCAAATTCGCCTCAAGCAACATGGACTACACTCCCATTTTGTTTCTCGAAGTACACGTATGTGTCGATAGAGTGAACTACACGTATTGAATTCACTGTCAATCTAAAGAATGCTCCACTCGCCATAGTTGCAGACCTAGTGAAGAGGCATCCCCCGTGGCTCGCACACGTCGAGGAGTTCAATCGCGCACGCCGCCTTCATGGTGGTCTAATTCTTCCTTGGGGTTGACAACAGCTGCAAGAGACTTGGACAGAGTTGGATAGATGCTCATATAGTCCAGTACAGACTAGTCCTATGAGGATGACCTGACATCAATTCTGTCCTCACGGAGTCGAGTCCAGTGCCGTTTCCTGGGCGGACAGCATTCTGATGTCCAAGTTTGTCCAACCAATAATGAACGGTCAATCAGACACCTCTCCTCAGCAGAATTGCGCTCAGAAGACATTTCTACTGGTTCTTACTCAGAGTGACATCATGAGCGTATCCAAATTCAAGCAGTATCGTTGGGTTCTCTATGGTATTGTGAGCATTCTCATCATCTTTGGTGTGGCTCTGCTCTACGAAACAGTTGCAGACATATCCATGCTTCTGCATACCCCCGTCACACTAGCAACACCAATCGATCTATCCATCCCCTTGGTTCCAGAGGCGATTATTATCTACTGGTACATCTTCTACTCATTCATCTTCTTCAGCTACTTCTACTTTGCATTCGTGCATCGAGAGTACCGTAATGCGCTTGTCCTGGCGTATGTTCTTGTCAATGTTGTTGCATATGTGATATACCTGCTATTTCCCGTCGTCGGACCTGATCGCATAGTATCTGGTACAGACTTCTTCTCGATCCAGATATCGCAGCTCTATGCCGGTGATACACATGTCAACTGCTTCCCAAGCCTTCATGGCTCGACATCTCTTCTCACTGCGTACGCGCTATGGCGGGCAAGGAAGGAATACGGCTACATCGCTTGGCCAATTGCCATTGCAGTCATGATATCGACGCTCTTTGTCAGACAGCACTGGATTGCAGACCAGATTGCAGCCATGATAGTCACCCTTCCAATCGCCTACTTTGTCTTCAACCGTTTCAAGTACACGCGCGTTCTGGAGTCGACGGCAAAGGTCAAACAGTGGCACCTGCTCGTTTCGGCAATAGCTGCAGTTCTGTTCATGATACTCTATGTCTGGGTCTTCTATCTCATGTGAGTTGAATCGGACAGACGGCGCATTGGACCTAAGGAGAACATGACTCCTCAATCACCTGCATAGGTCATGTCCTAAGGGATAAATCCAGCTCTGTCCTCAGACCGAGTAGAGGTGTACACCCAACAATGACTATTCTAGGTATCGAACATATCGCAGTTGTGTGCAAGGACACGGTCAGTCTGGCAAAGTGGTACGCGAAGACTCTCGGGTTTGTCGAGGTCTACAACAACAAGAAGACGCCACCGACGCTACTCCTGAAGGCGCAGAATGGAATCATGATTGAGTTTGTTCCAGGCGAGGGAAGACCCCGGCCGATGTGCGAGGAGAAGGACGAAGGCTGGCGTCACCTAGCTATCGCAGTGAACAACATGGATCAGATCATGGCTGACCTCACAAAGAAGAAGGTCGAGTGGATTGGCGATGTCAAGGTGGGCAGTGGCGGGACTGCAAGAGCGCGGTTCTTCAAGGATCCCGAGGCAAACCTGATTCACATAATCGAGCGAACAGGTACGCTCTGATTAATCGCACCTGCACTCGAACGTTGCCTTCTCTTGCCCTCGGGAATGCCAAGGAATGAGCTTTGACGCAGACCGCAGTCCTTATGGGGAGTAAGTGTTTGTCGAAGTTCGTGTTTTTGATGGCTTGCAGGTGATAATATGCGTGAATACAGTCCCAACACCAACGGCTACGCAGGCCTGCCGCGAAAGCGCAACCGCAAGGTTCCCGATACAACGAAACCTCCCAGAATCACCATCTTCGACTACGACGGGACTCAATTCAAAGAGTGGCAGGCAGAATCAGTTGATGTATGCAAGCCGCCGACTGACAAGTCTACTGTGCGCTGGGTCAATATCGATGGGGTCTACATGCCTGAAGTCATATCAAAGATGGGAGATGCCTTTGGACTCCACCCTCTCACCATAGAAGACATTCTTAATGTCGAACAACAACCCAAGGTAGAGGCTCTTCCAGAATATTCCTTGATTACGATGCGGATGATCTATACTGACGTACCGGATGGTCCAGTGTTGTCTGAGCAGATCAGCTTCGTCCTAGGCGCAAACTTTGTGCTTTCAGTTCAGGAAACAGAGGGAGACGTGTTTGATCCTCTTCGCAGAAGGATACGAGAGGAAGGAAGCCATGTCAGAAAGAGCGGTGCGGACTACTTGGCGTACAGCCTGATGGACCTCCTGGTGGACAACTACTTTGTGATACTCAACCAGATAAGTGAGAACATTGATGCGATTCAGGAGAAGATCATTCTGGAACCCACCTCTGAAACGCTTCGCGATGTCTATGAGGTGAGACGAGCGATTTCGGAGATGCGGAGGTACACCTGGCCCGTGAGAGAGATATCCCTTAGACTCGAGAGAGAGGCTCCTCAGATGTTCAAGAAGAGCACCCTCCCCTACCTCAGAGACCTGTACGACCATGTGATTCAGATCACGGACCATATTGACATATACAGAGAATGGCTAGCGAGCATGCTTGATATCTACCTCTCAAGTGTGACCAACAGGCTGAACGAGGTCATCAAGGTCCTGACCGTGATATCCACGGTCGCCATCCCTGCCACCGTAATCGGATCGTGGTATGGCATGAACTTTGAAGTCATGCCAGAGTTGGAGTCTACATACGCATATCCTGCAGTGATTATCATTACTGTGATAATGATGATGGCCATGCTGGTCTTCTTCAGGCGAAAGCGTTGGATCTAGACCTTCATGCTCCGCTCGTTTGAGAGGAAACAGAGATGTAGGAATATGACGAATACTATATTCTACTTCACTGGGACAGGCAACTGCCTGATGGTGGCTAGGTCAATTGCTGCAGGCATTGGAGATACGAAAATAGTCCCAATCTCAAGAGCCATCAAGGAGAGTATTGATGCAGGAGGCGATGCCATCGGGCTCGTCTTCCCTGTCTACTGGGGTGGTCTACCACTCATTGTTCGGAAGTTCCTTCCTCTATTGAAGCACTCTCAGGAGAGTTATCTCTTCGCTGTGGCAACACATGCTGGAGGTCCGGGGAAGGTGTTGTCCCAGTTACAATCAGAACTGGCGGTATTCGGACTGGAGTTGTCGGCTGGCTACCGCCTCAGCATGCCCTCGAACTACATCATCAGCTATGATGCTCCCGGCAAGGATGATATTGAGACGGATCTCGCACGGGCAGACCGTAGTGTCTCAGACATCGTTGATACAGTCAAAAGTAGAAAGGTCCATAGACCCTCAACGGACTTCCCGAAATACGAGCGACCAAACAGCTCATACGAACGGTTCATCGCCACAGTCAATTCTTCGGACGCAACCTACAAGGTCGACAACAGCTGCAATGGGTGCGGGGACTGCGTCAAGGTGTGCCCCGTCGAGAACATAGTACTGCGTAAGAGCAAACCTACTTGGCTCCATCACTGTCAACAATGCCTTGCCTGCATCAACTGGTGCCCCGTCAGAGCCATCCAATATGGCTCCGGCACTTCCGTCAGGGGGCGGTACACGAACCCGCGGGTGTCGATCGATGATGTTGCTCGTTAGCACATATGAGATATGAAGACAGCACAATCCAGTCCTGCTGGCGCAGTATCCGGCAGGTTGATGAGACAACGAAGTAATACTATTCAGTATGGGCTCACTGATTGAGAAAACGTTTCATTCTCTGATTGAAGGTGGCTACCGCATACGTATGGTCTCGACTGACCATCTTCCATCGTTGCAGACAGAGATTGAGGGACGCCATCAACGAGGCGAACTCAACGACGAATTCTACAAGCTACGGCTCACTTGGTTCGATTTTCAACTCCCAAAGAGTCTGCGAAAGGCTCGATCGTTGATAGTCGTTGCACTCCCTCGACCGCAGACTCAGGCAACCTTCAATTGGAGAGGCCAGAAGCGGACTCTGAGTGTTCCTCCCACCTATACGGACTATGACAAAGTCAACCAACAGGTTGCAGATGCCCTGGCGGTGACGCTCAAGAAGAAGGGGCACAAGGTTGCGACTACTGGCCTGCCGCTCAAACTCCTATCTGCCCGGAGTGGTCTGACGCAGTACGGTCGAAACAACATCTGCTATGCGCCAGGAATGGGCAGTTTCCTGCAACTCGTTGCTGTCTACTCTGATATGCCTTGCAAGGAGGACACATGGCAAGAACCTACTATGATGACGGCCTGCGGCTCCTGTCAGAAGTGTCGTGACGCATGTCCGACCGAAGCCATTCCTGCTGACCGATTTCTATTGCACGCCGAGCGCTGTATCGTCTTTCACAACGAGAAATCTGGTGAGATTCCATTTCCTGCATGGATGAATCCTGCATGGCACAACTGTGTCGTGGGATGCTTCCGCTGCCAAAGAGTCTGTCCTCTCAACAGGGAGTTCCTGCGATGGACTGGAGGTCAAGAGGAGTTCTCCGAGCAAGAGACCGCTCTGCTTCTGGATGGGACACCATCTGAGAAGATGCCAGCAGAAACACTTGGAAAACTGCAGCGGCTCTCTCTAGATGGATATCTTGGTGAACTACCGCGCAACCTGGGTGTCTTCTTCCGGAAAACTGCCTGAAAGAAGAATTGCTCACGTTCACTGCAAAGAAAGAGCCATCGGAAGACATATTTGAGCATCAGCAAGAACTCAATCTAGTGGTTGACTCTCGGCTTTTGGTGAAGAAGGCTATAGGTGTTCCATTCGTATTGCTCTTCATGAATTCTCTCTTTATCATCTATGCCCAAGATGTCTATGGCAGTCTGACTACCTTAGTCCCCATCTCACTGATGTCGATTGCCATCTGTACCGATGTAGCTATCAGACCGATCTCAGCCAAACCAGATCGATACAACAGGAACCTGCTTGTGCTCGCTTTCCTCTTATTCCCGTTTGCCGTGGCATTGCCCTATTTCGAGTTTAAGTTCCTGACGTCACTCTACCTATCAAGTTTCATGCCTCCAGTTCTTATCGTCGGCATCTTGGCCATCCTGATAGGTTGGATAGTCCTACTAGTGAGTCGACTGCAGATTGGCCGGTACGGTGGAGCTAGGATCGCTATTGAGGATGACCACCGCCTTGTCACGAACGGAATGTACAGGTTCATCCGCAATCCTCAGTACCTAGGCATGCTGCTCATTCTGTCCGGATACGCAGTTTCACTTGGTAGTCTGATTGTCACAGCAATAATTGTGATTTGTCTTCTCGCTATTCTCAGGAGTCGAATCAGACTCGAAGAAGAGCTTCTGCTTGCTGCATTCGGAGATGAGTATCGAGAGTATATGCGACGGACTTGGCGATTGTTGCCGCACGTCTACTAGACCACTTCTCACGCAGATGTTGATGAGCCATGGCTTGACGTTCTTTCACGATACACCAATCTCATTCTCCGGTAGAGGACATAGAAGAGGAGTACTAGGATTACAGACACAACGAGCATCCCTGCGTAGACTGTACCTATGCCGACTTCGAACAGTGGCTCATACAGCATCAAGATGAGCGCAGAACCAAGGAAGAATGATGATGTCACAACTCCCGCGAGAACCCCGTGTCGTGTTGGCGAGATCATTTGACCAAATGCTATCGTCATCGGATAGAGCGTACCGCCTGCCCAGCCCACAGCTGCAAGTGCCAGTCCAACAAGAGGTACTGCGCTGGTCAGAGTGATATCACCTACGAGTGTGAGTATGGACAGTCCGCTGATGTTGGACAGAAGACCAAGAATGATTGGAAGTCTGAGACCCCATCTTCCCATCATGGGACCTAACAGAGAGCCTGCGACTGCTCCTGCGGCTCCTCCCCCCAAGAGAATCAGACCAATGAGGGTCTCATTCGAGGTACCGGTGAGCGCATGGGAAGTCCACACAAATGCGCTTAGGTAGGTGAGGGCAACGAGAAATGTGGCTCCGAGCATCAATAACACCACAGGTCTCCTGAGTTCATTACCCAGATTCACGACGAGCATATGCAGTTCTGAGTCACCATGAGACCTCGTCACTGGATGGTCTGCCACCAACATAGCTATCAGACCAACAACGACAATGACAAAGAACAAGAGATAGTACGACTGCCAACCGAGTGAGACCATTTGTCCCGCAAGGAACGGCCCCAGCCCTGCGCTCAGTGATGCAAGGGCAGATGCTATTCCCATGCGCCTTGGAATGTTTCTTGGTGCTGATAGATCTGACAGCAAAGCCAGCAAGACTGGGTTCACAAACCCAAATCCCGTTCCGGAGAGGACGTTTCCGAGTACAAGGATTATCAGGGATGTAGCATTTACTATGATAAGGAGTCCTACCGCAAAGACGCCCAACCCGACAAGCATCACGCGGACCCTCCCATAGATATCGCTCATTGCTCCCGAGATCAGCTGAATCATTGCAAATGGAAGCATGAATGCAGGGATAGCAGTCAACACAGCGGTTGGATCAACAGCAAAATCGGTCGCTATTGCGCCCAGCAACGCAAGAACCGCATTGCCAGCTAGTGGTCCCATGGCAAATAGGAAGTATGAAAATAACCTCAGCGACCTGTATCCTTCAAACTCTTCTGCCAGTTCTGCTTCCGAGCGCACATCTAGCTCATTCATGTCGGAGGCCTCCATCGTACTACGAGTTATTAACCATAGTTAATAGCTTTGGTCAGACCATCAAAAAACTCATATGACGACCTGAGAAATGCGAGATCTATCAAGTCCTGCCTTCTGGAGGCCGAAAGTATGCCCGACGATGATATGTTGATGGCTGCCTGCGGACTGCTCTGTGGAAGTTGTGACATACGCAAAATGCCATTTGATAATGAAGCTGCTAGAGTGACAGTAGACTGGTATCGAGAGATGGGCTGGCTGAAGAAGAATGAGGGCGTGAAAGAGGCCATCGCGAAGAATATGATATGCACTGGCTGCCACGACGATCGCACAACGCATTGGAGCTCTGATTGCTGGATTCTGAAATGCTGTGTGGATGAGAAGAACCTGCGCCATTGCCACGAGTGCATTGATTTCCCCTGTGTCAGACTTGCTGACTGGTCGAAACAGAATGATGGATATGCGAAGGCATTTGAGAGACTTACACAGCTCAAAATGACTGTTTGAATGTCATGAGCAGAAACAAACCATCGTTCATCTGGGGCGACTGGTCTAAGCCGATTCTGGTTAAGACCTGCCATACGAATGCCTGCATAGATGAGATCCCCAGAAACCAGCGGGCTCTCAGCCAGTCTTCTCGGCATAAGCAATCTTGATAGCTCCACCTAGGTGATTGCTTTTTAGCGAATAATCACATAGCATGTTGATGGTCTTATTACGATGGATGTAAAGGGATGGTGCTGCCAAACTGTGACGAATCGAATTTGGCGGAATCTGTCATGCGGCATCTTGAGTTCAGATGTCGGTCCTCAGCCAGGAGCATCGACATACCCAAATCGATTCAGCCGTAGCAGGTGCCTCCTGTTGATTCGTTTCATCATCCTTTTTGCAATAGCGGCAACCCTATTCCAAGTCGCCATGCTTATACGACGTTACTTTCCCTCGGAACTCCTGATCCTCTCGGCTGCGCTTGTATTCTCAGTGCTTTTTCTCATTGGAGCATCAATATATTTCGTGAGAATCCTTAGACTGAGGTCTGAGGCCATGAGAATAAGAACCCAGTAACAAAAAGGACTTAAATCGAGACCTGAATAGCAGGCTATGGTCTAGATACCCAAAAGCTGGCAGGCTCTCTTTCATTGAGTCCGACTCCTATGCGTTATACCTGAGTCATGCTGGCAGGCGATTGGAAATGGCTACCACTGATAAACCACAGGGAGTGAGTAGGGATGAGTTTCTTTTTCGTGCATTTCTTGTCTTCGGGATTTGTGGCATTACTAGTGCTCTTCTTGACTTGGATCACTCTTGGAAGTATTTTGGCTTCGAGGAACCATTCAACTTTACGGGTTGGTATGGCAGACCTCTCCACAGTCCATTGGTGCTTCTGCTGGTCTCTCTCGCTCTTGGCATCATTCTGGTTTCACTTGGCTATGGACGGAATCTGGCAATTCCTCTATGGCTGACAGAGCAACACACCGAAGATGGTGAAGATCAGCAAGCAGACGGCCAATCTCAGAATAAGCAGTAGTATTCCTAGTACTCCCTTTTTTCCGTCAAACTTGACTTTTCAATGGCGAGCACGACTATGATTTGCAGCCTGATGATGTGTCTTTTCATTAGACTCCTTGGTGTTTATTTTATCAATAATCAAATAAGGCTGCACATGCAAAAAGGGCAAGTTAGTAGTCACGCTTAGGAATACACGCTGGAAATACTCAAGGGGTGCAAGCGATTCTCACGGATGACACTGAAGAGAATCAACCAACAAACCTCAGCCTGCACTTGAAAGATTCACAAGTGATGACTGTATCTGACCTGCACTAGGAGGGAATAATGGAGTGAAGCGTCCGAGAAGTATCATCTTTCTCACATGCACGTTCATTCTATTCGTGATGTTCTCCATGCACGCAGAGAATCCTCAGGAGATCATCCTCGTTACTAACCCGTCCTCACCACACAATCAAGCAGTTCCCGCAGCAAACACCGAGGATTTTGTTGACCTGCTATCGGACCTTCACGCTCCTGCAGATTTGGGCACTCATGATGTCTTTGCTGATCTTCAGGACCATGGATCTAATTATGATGCCATGACCGAGGAAGACACTGGCGGATCTGCTGTCAACGAATACAGATATATTGATACAGCACCCGGGACGCCAGCTTGGAGTACGAACGGTTCAGCGCCATATCTCGATGCTCAAGATCAACCTACGAACTATATCTACACAATCACTAACAGTCTTGTATCTGGATGGTTCGAGTTTGCTGAAACCTCCGGCACAGGGACAGGTCTTAGCGTAAACTGCTCGGTCTATTGGGTAGCGGTTACTGACTCAAGTTTCTCATGGGAGATAGACTGGACAGGTGATGATGCAGCCGATGCTAGCGGTGGTGTCATCACGACGCAGACAACCTGGGGCTGGTCAGACTTAGGAACAATATCTGGACTTGACACCCAGACTGAGATTGATGCTGCGAGAATAAGATTCACCTACAATAAGGGTGGAGACCAACCTGACCAATGTAGTATAGACGCTGCTCGTATTGGTATACATCGGCTTGAAGCACTCAACTACCAATTAGACCTTGAGTGTGCATGGACTGCTGTTGATTATGGCGAAACTAACGGTGAATTATGTATCTATCCTGTCACCGGGGGTGGATGGCCTACTGAGGATATCATCGTAGATGTCTGGAATGGCACTTGGGTGAGTATGTTTTCGGGCCTCACGCCTGACACTTGGAACAATATAAGCATCAGTAGTTGTTTGACGGGCTCTGCCTTTGAGATTCGATTCCTTGGTGGCACAGAAACTGGTGACACGGCACAGTCCACTTGGGAGATAGATGCGGTCCTAATACACACATGGACTCCGATCTACGCTCCAGCAATAGATCAAGCACCTACCTTGGACAATCCAAGCGACACGGACAACCTGTATGCACAATACCAGGAGTATCAAGTTACGGTCTATGTATCCGATCAGAATGGTTTCGGGGATATCGACTTCCTTGAGATTGGACTATGGGATGATACCTCGACCACAGAGTACTGCCGATTCAGGTACGATGAGGACACGAACACTTTCACTGAGGAATATGACGCTGGGACCTATGTTACTCTAAACACAGGAAGCTCCACTGTAACAGAGAGCGGCAATGATATAAATGCGACCTTCTATCTCACAGTGGACTGGGATTTTCCTGACTCAACTGACTTGGATGCTAATTGCTCTGTGATAGATACCCAGGGGGAGTCTGCAACTACATGGTATGAGGTCGATTGGGATGTTGAAACCCGTCTTGGCTATTCGGTTACTCCGAGTATCGATGATGGCTCTGGGACTGCAGACAGAGGAAATCTTGACGGTTCGTTTTCATTGACTGGTACGGTCATCTACTATGATTCTGTGGATGACTATCCTTCTTCCTCAGCAGTCGATGTCTGGGTTTCCGCCTCTGAATATGGGACAGGTGTCGGTCCTTGGAGCGCCCTGACTCTCGACTCTGGTGCATTCGATGTCACCTGCTATGCTGATGATCAAGTCGGACTAACTCCAGATACATGCACAGTAAAGATTGTGGAAGAAGGTGCAGGTTCTGATGGTTCTGATTTGTACTTCTCAAGTAGCTTCACAGATACCTACATCGCAGACCAATTGATCATCTCCATTACGGATCCAATGGACCAGAGAATCAACATTGGAGAGAATGCAACAGGTATTCTTGTATCGGCAGTCTATGACTATGATGATTCTCCGTTTGATGGGACATTGACTCTCAATGACACGACTTATAATTATGGGACAGCCGGACGGAGAGGATACAGTGTTTCATCAGCTTCTGGAGACACTCATGGAGTGTCATTCATCGGGATAGATGACGCCACATACTGTATCTGGGATTCGTTAACAGTTACAATCACGGACCCTGCAGATCAGCGAATCAACATAAACACGAATGCAACTGGAATCATAGTTACAGCTATCTATGACTATGATGGAACTACGTTCGATGGAAGCCTCACTCTGAACAACACTCAATTTCAATATAGTACTGCTCAGATACAATACTATGCTGTACAATCTGTTGCCGGAGGAATCTATGGCATCACTATCATCTCGAGTAATGATGTGACGTGGTTCATCTGGGACTCATTGACTATCACGATTGCTGGTCCTTCAGACCAACGAATCGACATAAACGCGAATGCAACAGGAATTGTCGTTACAGCGATATATGACTACGACGGAACCTCTTTTGATGGGATGCTCACCCTAAACAACACTCAGTATGATTATCCTACGGCGCAGATTCAGTGGTATACAGTGGGCTCAGTGAATGGAGGTATTCACGGAATCACTGCCATCTCCTCTAATGATATGACGTGGTGTATCTGGGACTCCTTGACAATCACAATCACCGATCCCGCAGACCAAAGGCAGAACGTGAATGTGAACGCGACAGGTATCTTTGTAACTGCAATATACGACTACGATGGTTCAGTCTTTGATGGCGCTCTCAGCTTGAATAACACTCAGTACATTTACAGCACAGCCCAGAGGCAGGACTATACGGTTAATCTGGTCAGTGGTGGGACTCACGGAATCACCGCTATCTCCGCAAATGATGTGACCTGGTTTATTTGGGACTCCTTGACGATCACAATCACCGATCCGCCAGATCAACGAATCAACATAGGCACAGCAGCTACAGGAATCGTTGCAACAGCGATATACGATTATGATGGAACAGCATTTGATGGAACGCTCACCCTGAACAACACTCAATTTCAGTACGGTGCGGCTCAGATCCAATACTATACGGTTCAATCTGTAACCGGTGGAATTCATGGCGTCACAGCAGTCTCATCAAATGACGTGACTTGGTGTATCTGGGACTCATTAACGATAACAATCACTGACCCTGTCGACCAACGACAGAATGCAAATGTCAACGCCACAGGCATCTTTGCTTCTGCAGTCTATGACTATGACGGATCATCATTTGATGGGACGCTCACCCTGAATAACACCCAATTCAGTTATCCGACTGCACAACGGCAAGGTTACACTGTTCAATCTGTCAGTGGTGGGGCTCATGGAATCACAGCAATCTCAACAAATGACGCGACCTACTTTATCTGGGATTCACTAACCATTCTAATCACAGACCCAGCTGATCACCGTATCAATGTAAACACTGCAGCATCAGGAGTCACTGCTACAGCAGTATACGATTATGACGGAACTGCCTTTGATGGCACACTCACTCTTAACAACACTCAGTTTACCTATTCCACTGCACAGATTCAATGGTATACAGTCGGGTCTGCAAGTGGCGGAATACACGGAATATCCGCCATCAACACCAATGATGTTACTTGGTGCATCTGGGACTCGCTAACCATCACAATGACCGACCCGGTGGATCAACGTATCAATATCAATGCTAATGCGACCGGGATACTTGTGTCAGCCACGTATGACTATGATTTAACTCCCTATGGTGGCTCTCTAGTTCTGAATGACACGATATACAGTGATTCATCTGTTGGGCATAGAGGATACACTGTGCTCAGTGCGACTGGCGACGATGCATATGGAATTACTGCCATCTCAGTCAATGACGAAACGTGGTGTATATGGGACCAGGTGATTGTTCTTTCGTACTCAAGCGATGACTCCCGGATTGATATCAATACGGCTTGCACGTGCCATGCTGAACTCCGGTATGCATACGACTACAGCTATGTAATAGCTGGCATAGTCACTGTCAATGGATTAAGTGCTACCTACTCTGGAGCTAGTGGCATCTGGAACTTCGGTGAGACCCGCGTGAGTGTACAGATGCTCACATATGATAATGTAGTCACTTCAGGAAATCAACACGGAATCAGTGTCGTCAATCAGAACGGTCAGACACAGTCTCAGATCTGGGACAGAGTGCAAGTGCAGTCATATACTGTGACGGACTCCCGAGTAAACGTTGGCGATTCGGTGAATGTTGATGTCACACTCTATTATGACTACGACAATTCTCAAGTGACTGATGGCATAGTCACAATAGACTCGATAGTGGCAACCAATCGGGGATCAGGCATCTGGAGGATATCCGTCAGCGAGCTGTCTGTGGTGGGAAACACCTATGATACAGTTGTAGTGTCTGGGAACTCCTATGGAATAGCAGCCGTTGACCAGAACAGTCAGGCGCAGCTTGTGATTTGGGACCAGGTTGTAGTACAAGGATACGTGGTAGCCGATGCTCGGGTGAATATCGGCACGAGCGTAAATGTCGATGTGGCTCTCGCGTATGCGTATGACAGCGCACCAGTTATAGATGGTACGGTACTAAT
Source organism: uncultured archaeon (assembly GCA_964354495.1). GTDB lineage: Archaea > Asgardarchaeota > Thorarchaeia > Thorarchaeales > Thorarchaeaceae > SMTZ1-45. The sequence continues at coordinate 29,798 of CAYHAA010000008.1, forward strand.
CAACACCCTCCCAGCCACTCACCAAGGCGCTGGAGTCTGGAGGTTGGTGCAATCAAGGAGCGTCGCACAAGGTGTTACGTACAGCAGCATAGCATGTAGCGGAAACACTAATGGGATAAGCTTGGTCAACCAAAATGGGCAGTCACAACAGGTCATCTGGGATAGCCTGACGATTACCATAACTAATCCCACAGACCAGCGCATAAACATAGGTGAAAACGCATCTGGAATGGTCGTCACAGCTGTCTATGACTACGACTCCACTCCCTATGATGGCACACTCACCCTCAACAATACAGTATTCACCTATGCTGTCGTGGGCAGACAGGGGTACACAGCCGCGAGTGCAGCTGGTAATGACGCCTATGGGATCACCGTCATACGCGTCAACGACCAGACGTGGTGTATATGGGACCAGGTCGTGGTCGTTTCCTATTCCTCAGGTGACTCACGTATCAATGTGGGCGCATCCAGTTCGTGCCATGTCATACTGCATTATGACTATGACGAAGCAATCGTGGTTGATGGCACTGTAACTGTCAATGGTGTTGGTGCGACCTATTCAGGTTCGAATGGAGTGTGGGACTTCAGTGAGATCAAGGTAGCAGTCCAGCTCTTTACTTATGACAGTGTTCTAGCGTCAGGTAATACGTATGGCATAGATACGACTGACCAGAATGGGCGGAGTCTCGGCCAGATCTGGGACAGGGCGCAAGTGCAGTCATATACTGTGACGGATTCTCGCGTTAACGTGGGTGATAACGTAAACATTGACGTGATCTTGCGCTACGACTATGATGACTCATTTGTGACTGATGGAAGTGTGACCATCAATGGTCTGGCAGCCACATATCAAGGGTTAGGGGTCTGGAGAGCTGTCGATTCTGAATCATCAGTTGTGTCGAACACCTACAACTTGGTAGTGGTGTCAGGCAATTCTAACGGTATCTCTGTTGTAGATCAGAACAGCCAGTCGCAACAGGTCGTCTGGGACCGCATCATCGTGAGAGGATTCACTGTCGTCGATGCAAGAGTCAACTTGAATGACATAGTCAACATTGATGTTGAACTCGAATACGAATACGACAGCACTGACCTTATGGATGGTTCCGTGAGTGTGAGCGGTGTTTCCGCCACCTATCAGGGACTTGGCATATGGCGAATAACAGTTGCAGAGGCCGCTGTGACTGGAAGCACATACAACTCTGTTAGTTGCACAGGGAACGGCCAAGGGATCACTGCCGTATACCAGAACGGGCAGACCCAGCTTGTCGTGTGGGACCAGGTGGCCGTGAGAGGCTATTCGGTTGCAGACAGCAGAGTGAATCTGGGCACCGGTGTCAACGTTGAAGTAGCGCTGGAATACGAGTACGATGACAGTCCCGTGACTGATGGTGCAGTCACGATAAATGGATTGAGTGCAAGCCACATAGGATCTGGTGTCTGGCGAGTAACAGACACAGAGATCATTGTGATTTCCAACGTATACAACGCAGTGGTGTGCTCTGGCAATTCATATGGCATAACGAATGTGAACCAGAACGGGCAGATACAGGAGGTCATATGGGACCAAGTGACCGTGAGGGGCTATTCTGCCTCGGATACCCGTGATAATGTAGGGGACTCAATCATAGTCTACGTTGTGCTGGAATACGAGTACGACGACTCTGATGTGACCAATGGCATAGTCGTAGTAGATGGCGTTACATTCACCTACACGGGCTCTAATGGCCAGTGGTCCGCCACTAGGATTCAAGCCGCTGTCACCTCGGAAACCTATGATTCTGTGACAGTATCTGGAAACACTCATGGAATCACTTCTGTGAACCAGAATGCGCAAGCTATCATAATCATATGGGACAGGGTTCAGGTCCAATCGTATCTTGTATCGGATCCCCGTGTCAATGTCGGCGATGGTGTGATCGTTGATGTGACACTCTACTATGACTTTGATAACTCACCACTGATTGATGGCACAGTGACCATCAACGGAATCCTTGCCGCGAATCAAGGGTCCGGCATCTGGAGAATCACCGACTCCGAGGTATCTGTGGGAGATAACACCTACAACAATGTTGCAGTATCCGGGAATACTTTAGGAATTACTGTTGTTGACCAGAGTTCGCAGTCCACGACTATCATCTGGGACCGGATAATTGTGATTGCACTCTATTCGGACGATACCCGCATCAATGTTGGCACAGCATGTTCCGGTCATGTGGTTCTTCAATACACCTATGATAGCACATACGTAGTGAATGGGGCAATTACTGTAAACGGCGTAGTCGCAACGTATTCAGGTTCAAACGGTATCTGGAACTTTGCTGAGGCAAGAGGAGCAGTTCAGCTCTTTACATACAACAGTGTTGTAGCATCTGGAAACACCCATGGAATAACCTCCGTCAACCAGAACGGGCAGAGTGAGAGCCAGATATGGGACCAACTGAGAGTGATCAGTTATTCAGTCACTGATTCTCGGTGTGATGTAGGTTCTATTCAGAATGTTACAGCGATAGTAGTGTACGAGTATGACTCCACCCTCTTTTCGGGTGCAAGAGGGACGGTGTACCTCAATGGTTCCGCCATGGTCTGGGATGGAGTTGCATATCGATGGAGCCAAGAGAGAACCTCCTCCGTGGTGGGACGCCTCGTGTTCGGTGTGTCGGCAATCACTGACACATATCATGGCATTAGTGTCTTTCAGACCACAGCCCGCCCCGCCATCATATGGGATGCGTTAACTATCAGTATCGCAATTGTAGACAATCGAATAAACATCAATCAAGTTGCCTCTATTCAGGCAAGTGCCACTTATGCCTATGATGGGACTAATTACGAGGGGTCCCTGACTCTCAACAACACTCAGTTCAGCTATCCAACTGCGCAGATACAGTGGTACACCGTATCGAGTGCCGCAGGCGATTTCATCTATGGCATCACAGTGATTGGCACCAATGATATTGAGTCATGCATCTGGGATAGCCTGACCATCCTGATAACGGGGCCAAGTGACCAGCGGATCAACATCTACACGAATGCATCAGGAATTACAGTGTCAGCCACGTACGATTATGATGGCACACTATACACTGGCACATTAGTACTCAATAATAATGTCTTCCAATACAGTGTTGCGCAGAGGAAAGACTATACTGTCAGTGCGGCTCTAGGTAATGATGCATATGGAATAACTGCGATCTCATCCAATGATGTGACTTTCTGTATATGGGACTCTCTGACAATCTACATCAGCAATCCCGTAGATCAACGGATTAACATCAACACGAATGCGTCCGGGATAGTAGTGTCCGCCATGTATGACTACGATTCGTCAACATTCGATGGTGTTCTTTTGTTGAATGATACCACATTCAACCACGTAATTGTGGGCAGATATGGATATTCTGTGGCGTCCACGTCTGGAGGCATATATGGCATATCGGCCATTAGCACAAATGCTGAAACCTATTGTGTATTCGATAGGCTGATAGTCACCATCGGAGTTGACGACGCCACACCCTACAATGACCACCAGGCGAACTTCACATTGACTGTTGAGTTCGCTTATGATTCTACTCAATGCTCAACATACCAGGTCATGATAAGTAGGAATGGAACTCACTGGAGGTCGTTCATAGATGCAAACAAGTCACTCTTCGTGGATACACATATCGATACTACGTATCAGTACACCAGTACTGCTGTCACGGCTGAGTCGCTATATGGAATCACTGCATTCACCACGAATACTCTGCAGGTCACATGGTCAATTGCACCGAATGAAATCCCAACAAACGACTCGGCGCCACAGATCACAAACGCAGACGATACTGACAATCTTTATGCAAGGTATCAGTTCTATATTGTGACCTCCAGCGTGACTGACCTAGATGGTTCTGCAGACATCGATTTCGTTGACTTGTCCCTATATGATAACACAAGGTCACTCTTGGTATGGACCATTCGCTACACTGTCTTGACCGGTTCATTCTCCATCGCACAGGGCTCAGAGTATGTGGCCTTGGGAGGCTGGGCATCTGCATCAAGTCGGTCAACTGGATTTGATATAACTTGGGTCATTAAGATTGATTGGGACCACCCAGATTTACTGAACATCGATGTCAGGCAGTACGTGACAGACGGTTCAGATAGCGACGAGGACTTCTATGAAGTCGACTGGGATACTGAGACACGACTCAACTACGCTTCCGCCCCATCTCTCTCGGACCATCGGGGTGACATTTCAACTTCGAACTTGTGGGCAAGTTCCACACTCATTTACTATGGTTCCTCGAACCTCCATCCTCTTGACAATGAGACCGATGTGTGGGTGATACACGATGTTTCCGGAGCGTGGTCTGCTGATGTTGACGGAAGCGGTCAATTCACAGTGACTAACATAGGCTCATCCAGCTTGGTAAGACTGAACCTCTACACGTTCAAGGTCGTGTCAGAAGGTGCAGGAGCCCGTGGTATAGACCTCTACTTCGCGACTTCACGCACGGACACATTTGTCACGGACAGGATTGAGCTGTATGTCTCAGGAGTAGACGACTCGAGAATCAATGTCAATACACAGGGGCGTGTATACTGGAGTGCTCGCTACGACTACGATGACGTGGCAATCTCTTCAGGTCTGGTTGTATCACTAAATGGTTCTAAAGCCCTGTCATGGAACGGTTCTCATTGGACATATGCTGAGGTGCAAAGCTCAGTCAAGAGTGTGGGGTACGCTATAGCACTGGCATTCGATAGCATATATGGACTGAATTCATGGATTCAGACCGCTCCTGATGTTTCCATTGTCTGGGACCGTATTGTCGTGCGTACTACGACAGCTAGTGATAGTAGGGTGGGTGTCAGCGAAGCTGTCGAGGTGAGGGTCACCCTCTGGCTGGAGTATGACCACACATTCCTCGGTCTTGGGGACTCTGTTACCTTTAACGGTCTGAGCATGACATGGGACACTGCTAACTCGTGGTTTGAACTGAGCCGGAGTCAGTCAGAAGTAGGTCGATGGATATACTATGTGAACGCTTCAGCTCAGTCGGTTCATGGGATAACAGCGCTAAGTCTTGATGGACGCAGCGTCAATATCATCTGGGATAGAGTCGTGGTTTCTGCGATTTCAGTGAGCGATGGAAGGGTCAGCACTGGGAGTTCTGTGGAGATACGTGTCAGACTATGGCTGGAGTATGATCAGTCGAGTCTAGGATCGGGCGATGGTGTTACTCTGGATGGCGTCCTAATGGCATGGGACCCCGGCAGCTTTTGGTTCGAACTTGCAAGGACCCAGTCCTCCGTTGGCAAATGGTCCTACTTTGTCAATGCTTCGACGGAGACCACTTATGGCATCAGCGCTCTCAATCTCAACGGCATGGTCATCCAGTGTATTTGGGACCAAGTCCTGGTAACATCATATACTTCTGATGACCAACGTATCAATATCGGAACAGCTTGTTTGTGTCATGTCATGCTGCAGTTCAGCTACGATGGTACCTACGTGACTAATGGCATAGTGGCTGTAAACGGTGTAACGGCCGTCTATTCCGGAGCCAGCGGAATCTGGGACTTTAGCGAACTGAGGACAAGTGTACAGTCATCCACCTATAACACAGTGATTGCTTCTGGCAACACTCATGGTATCGACTCAGTCAACCAGAATGGTCAGTCTCTATATCAGGTCTGGGACAGAATCATTGTCGAATCCTATTCCGTCACAGATTCACGAGTCAATATGGGTGACATTGTGACAATCGAGATAGCTCTTATCTACGACTTCGACAACGCACCTATGGTAGATGGCTCGGTAACAGTGAACACGATAGGGGCCACTCACGTAGGATCTGGACTATGGCAAATCTCCCATAGCGAGTCGAGTATTATCAGTCGCGTCTACAACAGTGTGACCGTCTCAGGCAATTCCTTTGGCATCTTACAGATCAGTCAGAATGGGCAATCACAGACTGTAGTATGGGACCAGATAACTGTCAGAGGATACTCGGTCACGGATGGTCGAGCAAATCTAAACGATGTCGTCTATATCTATGTCAATCTTGAGTATGAGTATGATGATACAGATGTGTTAGATGGTTTGGTGAGTATCAATGGAGCTCCGGCGACGTACACTGGACTTGGCATTTGGAGGATTACCGCCTCGGAATCAATAGTCACATCCAATACTTATGATCTAGTAGTCTGTACCGACAATCAATATGGAATAACAAGCGCAAACCAGAACCTTCAATCACAATTCGTTGTATGGGACAGAATCAGAGTCATTATGTACGAATCGGGCGACCCTAGGAACAACATCGGGTCGTATACCTGGATTAGAGTCACTCTCCACTATGAATTCGATGACTCGCCAGTGACAGACGGTACAGTCAGTGTCAATGGCTATGGCTTTGCCCACCTTGAAGCGGGCATCTGGCAGCATAATCGGACTGAGTTGTCAGCCATTGGAAGACTCTTTGATTCTGTTGCCTGTGGAAACAATGAGTATCTTATCACAGCGGTCAACCAGAACTCTCAATGGATGAACATCATATGGGACTCCATAGCTGTGAGCCTGACAATTCTGGACCACAGGATTGATGTTGGAGATAACGCTTCAATCTATATGACTGCTGTCTACGATTATGATGGAGCACTCTATGATGGGTTCCTTGTTCTCAATGATACAACATACATGCATGATGAAGTCGGTCGATGGTCGTACACAATCGCTACCGCTGCCGGTGACTCTTATGGCATTGATGTGATATCCGTCAATGATGAGGACTATGTCATTTGGGATCGACTTCACGTGTTGCCGTATGCAGTTTCAGACGAACGCTGCGACGTAGGAACAACTCAATCCATCTATGTGACCGTAGAATATGAATACGACTCGACAATTTTCACAGGGTCGCTCGGAACCGTCTATTTAAACGGTACAAGCATGATTTGGAATCAGTCGCTCATGAACTGGTATCAGAACAGAGTATACATGGTAACCGGACGATGGCTGTTCGGAGTAACGGGAATCACTGACGACCTTCATGAACTTACTGTGATAAACCATCAGGCCACCCCAGCTTCTATAATCTGGGATAAGATTGAAGTCTTGTTGAGTGCTGATGCGCTCATTGTCAATTGGCATACACGGGTGAACTTCACGCTCACTGCCACTAGGGACTATGATGGCAGTCGAGTTCAACTGCTCACAACTTCGGTGAACCGAAACGGATCGTTCCTTGTGATCGGCAATTTCTCTGATATGTGGGATGGCCCAGTTGATGTCATCTGGATCTACACCGTGATTAGCGCGAACGATGATCAATATGGACTGCAATCTTTCAGTGCGAATCTCTTGACAGTCACATGGACTGAGCGTCCTGTGGTTGTCATTGACATGGCCTTCGCAAGTGATGTGGATGGAAGAACGAATATTGGTAGTGAAGTGACTGTCTTCTTCCACTGCAAATGGTCGACAAATGGAAGCACTCCTAGCATGGGGCTGATCCTCGTCAACATGACGCCCCATGGAATCAATGGCAGTGGCTGGGTCTATTTCACTTGGGCAAGTGCAAGTGTCATTCGCCTCGTCTGGAGCGTCACAGGAGTCGATGTGAATGGGATAACGCAATACGATCAGCGTGTCATATCGCCATCGATGATATGGGATAGTCTAAGAGTATCGCTCGTCATTGCTGATAACCGGATTAACGTTGGAGAGAACGCAACGATTTTGGTTTCAGCCATCTATGCCTTCGATGGCACTCCCTATGATGGAGTCATCACACTGAATAACACAGTCTATCAGTACGGCACAGTAGGTCGTCGTGGGTACACCGCTTCAGTCGGCTCAGGTGGAATTCACGGCATCACAGTGATCGTATATAGTGATGAAGAATACATCATCTGGGACTCACTTCGAGTATATGTCCTGAATAATAGTGTGCATATCAATGTCGGTCGAAATGCCTCTATCCAGGTCTATGCGCTCTATGACTATGATGGTAAGACGTATGACGGAGTGATAACTCTGAATGACACAGTGTACATCCTTTACTCTGTTGGAAGAAAGGGTTACACATGTGCGTCAGTCAGTGGTGACACCTACAATATTACACGGATTCGGTTGAGTGGACGCATCTATGTCACTTGGGACTCAATCACAGTGAGAGTAATAGTTGATGACGACTACATCACCATTGGAACCAATGCATCCATCTCGGTCCGTGGAACGTTTGACTACGACGGTTCACCATACACAGGAGTACTGAGGCTCAACGACACTACCTATCAGTATGACACTGTGGGCCGCAGAGCATACATGTGCACCTCAGCCACCCCACAAGGTCATGGTGTTACTCTCATCAGTAGCACCGATGTTGAGTATATCATCTGGGATCAGCTTGAGGTGTTTTGGAGCGAATCTCAGCGGATTCGTGCCGACCTTAGTCAACAAGTCGATGTTATGTTCCGCATACGAAGATCCTATGATGGCTCGCCGTTCACAGATAGTGATGGAGAGATATATATCGATGGCGTAGAGGCTACGTTCCTCTCGACAGAGGGTTACTGGTATATCACTGTGACCTCAAGTGAGGTCAACAATCATAGCTATAGTGTCACAGGGCACCTAGATCTGGTTGGGGGCATAGTGGCAATAGATGGGGCGACTGAGTTCACATGCACAACCACCTGGGATTTGATTTACGTATCACGCGCAGGAGTTTGGGGCAGTGCCCCAGCTTTTGACCCAGAAATTGATTCACCAGCGGGACGGGTACTGCAATGCGAGTTGGACTGGGCAGTCACAGTCTACTTCTACCTGAATTATATGTCAGATGGTGCAGCACTCTCGGATCCCGACACAACTGTGATTGTCAATGGACAAAACGCAGTCTTTGTCGTGGAGAGGCAGAGATGGGAACTCATCGTAACATCACAAGGGCTTGGAACTAAGCAATACATGATAGAGGAGATCATGGACTCGTATGGTCTGACCCAAGTGGATCACCGAGGGTTATATCCGATTATCAATTGGTTCCCTGTGCGCACTGCAATGGGAATCGCGACGTTTGGAGTGATAGGACTAATCGGAGTCGGAGCCGCACTATTCATCAGGCGCACAAGGAGGAGAGTTGCGGCTCTTGAGAAGGCATTAGGTCCTGAACGAGTGATGTCAATGGAGGAGGCAGAACTCCCCGTGAAGGTACGGGAGGAGATTCTCGCAAGTCTTGATTGGCTGAGAGAACTTCAAGAACAGATTCCTGCAATGGACACGAAGGTACTCCTCTCAGTGAAAGAAGAGCTGCGAAATGCGTATGGTTTGTATGTCAAGGCATTCGGCGAAGCTATATATGAGGAATATCTTACCGACCCTGGACTGAAGCTAAAGCAGGCTCTAGTCAAGCGGATTGAAGTTCTGGTTCAGATTGTGAATAGGGAGTTGAACGCAAGAGCATAACGACATCGGCCGCAGGAGCATCACTAAATGAGAGATTGTTCTTGGAGGCTCATTAGAAACGGTAAGGGCGACTCATTCCAGATTCAGCAGTAGGTCAAAGATACACTTTGAAGATTCTACGCAACATCTCGTCAGCGGCAAAGCGATACTCTTCAGTGATTACCTCTCCAAAATGCATTTCAGGAAGTAAGCGAAGAGCCTCTCTTAGGAACTTCTGCAGGGACTGACGCGCCCTGAAATCCTCACAGCTAGCAAAGAGAGCTCCCATATACGCCTCCCTATGTTCCATCATGACCGTGCTACCTTCATAGGAGATTGACCTTATCATACCAGGTCTATCCATGACTTCGGATGATAGGTGAGATAATGCTGACAGAAAGCCGTATACAAGATCACCCTTTTCATCTCGATGCCCATCGAAGCTATAGGTGTAAAGAGGGAGTCCAGATGCCAGATTCATGATGATCAAACGACTTAGCTCGACGGAGATCTCAAGTGACTCTCGAGAAACCTTAAGCTTCAACGACTCGTCGAAGATTGCTGGTATTACCTCGAGCGCGTCATTCACCACTGAGTCACCATTACTATCCTCGTCTTGGTGTTTCTTTCTGCTTGCTCTAGCAGAAAGCCGCCGTACTTCCTGCAGCTCATGTTCTATGAGCGCTTCTATTGACTCATTGCCTGTACTCCTAGCCATGGCTCTAGCCTGATTCAAATCGTCACGAGCCCCGTTTACATCTCTTGCAATCTTTCGAAGGATGGCTCTGAGGAGCAACGCTTCAGTCCAGAGCTCATCAAGCTCTAGCTCTTTGGAAATTTGAATCAGATTCTCCGAGTAGTGAAGAGAAGAATAGTAGTCTCTCTCGCTGCCATGGATCTGATAACGTTTTAGACAGATAGATGCCAATTGAATCTGTGACTTCACGACATAGTCGAATAGGTCCATTTCTACAGCAAGTTCTAGACTCTGTCTGAGATACCGAATTGCGTCATCTAGGTTCATGCTCTCATGACATAGAAGTCCCCTCAAGTAGTACAGACCAACAGTTCCACCAACATAGGCTTCTGCCTCTCCCTTGTCTGACTTTGATACATCGGTTTCGTCCCTGTGTCGCGCAGGCATGACTTTGACATCAATATCCTCATCTGGCTCATCTGACTCGACCTTTGTATCCAGATCTGCATCACTGGACTCCTCCAGTCCTCCAAGGACATCAGAAGGCATGTATTTGTCACTCTCTGTAGTATCGAGCTTTTCTGCCTCCGGCTCCTCGAGTTGCCCATCAAACCAGATCTCATCTTCATCCGATGTTGACAATATGTCAATGCTTGTTTTGCTTCTGTCCCTATTCGGTTCTGAACTACGCAGAGTGCTGAGAGCCTCGTCGGTCCTGTCCTCAGGACCCGCCTTCACGGCCCTGGTTCCGGACTCATCAGGCTTTGCGTTATCTCGTGTAGAGGGTTTCCTTTCACCTTCCACTTCCTCTTTTTGTGCTGGATCTGCTTCGGGCTCATCATCAGAAACACTACTGTCCGCATGACTTTTGATGATTGGCATCCGAGGCACCTCTCTACATTGTCTGGAGTCAGATCCATTTCTACATATGCTAATTGCAGAGGAGAGTAGAAGTAGTTAATGCTGATATACTGACTGCTTCCAAATTGTCTACACTCGCTAGGAGGAGCCATTCTATCCAGTTCCTCAATCTATAGCGGCCGAAACAAGTATCTGGGTCGATGTGACAATACATCATCCTCCCGATAGACTAGCATTTGGCCTCATTCGCTTGATAAGAGAATCCAAGAATATCAAGGAAAAACAATGGAGGCCCGAGCAATCTAGGGTTACCGACACAGTCTGTTTCAGTCATCTCGTAGGCAATACAGTCTTGGGCTCGTAGCTACTGGGACCTTCTCTTGCCTGCGTCTTATTTCGAGCCTTCCGCTTTGCTCTGCGTCGTCGTAATGATCCAAGTGCTACTACACCACCTAGCACTATCATGAAGCCCAGGACAAATCCGTGCGGAGCCTCCTCAAGGAGAAAGAGAGAAGCGGAGTAGAACTCATGAGCGGCTGTGTCAACCACTGCAGCCACAAACAGAACAACATTCATCAGACCATCAAAGAGAGTGCTGGCAAAGTAGTATATCTCAGCGATTGCAGTCGCAGGAGAAATACTGGACCCATCTTCAAAGATATTCAGCGCATCTTCCGCACTGAGAACCAAGGCGGATGCATGGCGGAGAGTAACGAGGCCATGCCCATTCTCAACGACTGAAACGATGGAGTAGGTATTATCGTTCTCAGTATCTCTCACATCCGAGAATGAATCAGAAGTCACAACCTGCCAGGGTTCTCCATTCTTGTGTATTTCCGCCGAGTAGTCGGTCGCAGGAGCCCCATCATATGCATATGTTAGACTGAGTGCGAACACTATGGTAGCAGTGGTGCATGCTGCGCGGATGGGCGTGATTGCTGCATCAATAGCATCTGCAATATAGTTGGCACTCTTCGCGAGCCCCAAAAGGTTTGTTCCTGCTACAGCGTCACCTTTGTTGATAATACGAACACTGTAGGTGTCCGCGCCTACCGAATCATCAGCATAGACATATAGAGTGAATTCTCCCGAAGATTCGTCATAGTTCGCTGCTATCCAAGGACTTGATGCAACTTGAGGTGAAACAATGAAGATGTCCACCTCAGATGCAGGGGGATGAAGTGTACTGCCAAAGAAGGTGACGGTTCCAGTTGCTTGAATCTCTCCATTAATGTCACCCCGATTGAGAGTGCCAAAGCCATCAGAGAGAGCAAGTCCGGTTGGCATATCAAGCCTAGTTTCGACACTCCAACCTGTTGAATAGTAGTCCCTATCAGAGTAGAGCTCATCGTCAACAACCACGCACTTGAAGTTCACATTTACAAGATCGGGATGATTCCAGTTGATAGTCAAGAAGAATGTTATACTGCTCGTGTTCCCAGAAATGAAGCGACTGCTATCGACTGTATTCAGTGCGATTAGGTCCCCCGAATCAGATTGCTCAGAGAACAAGTCACGGTCTGCATCATAATGGGCAGTCCAGTACTCTCTAATATGGTCATCCGAAACAAGCGACAGTTCCATGTATGTGATGTCCTCACAACCATCAGAATCAGACACGAATGTCGTTATTTGGTAGTCCTTTGTCCTTGCATAGAGGTGTGAGGAGTCGTCGAGATTGGAGATTGTAGGTGTCTGCACATTTGTGGGTGCGCTCCCTGGTCCCCGCGGTAGACTGCCGAATTCTATCGAGTTGATTTTCCCCGCATTTGATAGCCGAAACTTGAAACCAGACATTGTTCCAGCATACAGATGATATAGCATCTCTTCATCCCAGGCTGACCATGAGTCAAGGTGATATGTCAGATCCAAATTGAAATGGCTGAAATTAGACTGGTCGATTTGAGCCCATTGATACTCCTCTGTGTTCAGGTTCATGGCGGGTTCATATTCCAGTTCAATCCAGTTCACGAAATCCTCTGAACTTACGAGGGCGCCATCAGAGTCGACATAGAGGTAGGCATCTGTGTGTCCACCTGAATATGTGATACTGAAATTCGAAATTGAGTACATCTTGAGAAAGTCGATCCTGATGGTTTCTGATGATCTCACAATGAATCTAAAATGCATGATAGTCGTGTCTAGGTCCCGAAGATAGTAACGTCCGTCTACTGCGTTCTTGCTATTGACAAGAGTACCATAGCTGGAACCGTCATAAGATTGCAGTGTGTAGATGTCATTGGCATCTTCCGGGTGAAATCTGACACACAGAAATGGGTAGGCATCTGCACTCATGGGAGTTGCAGTGCTTGTAGTGTCCACAGCGATGTCAAAAGTTGACCCATCAGTATCTGACGTCAGCGAAATGTAATCTCCATCACTTGATATCGAACCCCCACCGCTGGCTGTTATGCCGAATGTTGTGCTTCCATCATGTTGCCAACCCGTTTGACTTGTGATTCGGAGATAATCGAATTGGAAGCCGGTTGTAGTGCTTGTAGCAATGCAAGAGATTCCAATGGACTCTATATTGTGTGATGCCCGAAATCCTGCCCTGTAGGTTCCCCACGAAGTCGAGGGATATGTTGAATCTATTATCAGTGTGAGCATGCCACCCGCATCATCTTCCTCGTATGATCTCAGCTTGAAGTAGGATGTTCCAGCCACGTTTGCTCGAAATCTCAGCTCAATGTAGTAGTACCCAGAAGGCAAGCTAGCAGAGTTAGTGATCAGATTGTCATAGGAGGCATCGCCCGGTACAGTGACTGTGCATACATCACCATTGGTGACAGGCAGGCTGCCAGTTGAAGTCCAGTCGTTGACCACTGCAAAGGACTCAGCAAAACCAGAACCAGCTGTTTCACTGTCAGTGTATAGCAGCACATTGTCCGGGGCAGTTTCTGAGAATCGTGTAATGCTATGGCTACTAGTATCAAAAACACAGAGGGATTCAACTGAGCCCCAGACGCCATGCACAGGAGAAGGATAAGTAGGGACTGCAAAGCTCTTGCTTGAACTGATTGCTGACGCTCGACCATAGTATACGTAGATTTTCTGATCTTGTTCGCTCAGATTTCCCGGGCACTTCACCCAGAATCTAGCACCGGTAATCTCATGTCTTTGGACGATGCCTTCTGCACCCCATGCATAACCTTTGGTGTGTTTGCCACCAGCAGGTATGTGCTCGGTGAAGACAATCTGTATCTCTGGATTATTTGAGCCAGTCCATTTGGCTCCGACAGGTACAGTAGCATATGTCAGGTAGTTGCCACCAGAGTCTTGGGACCTGTAGCAGTATTCAACAAAGGCCCATGAACTCCCGTCCCACGTCCAATGTGTTATGTCGCTACCAGTTGTGACGAATGCGGAGATGTTTGACGATGAGTAGATGATAATGTCACTAGCACCGTTTGTTGTCGTTGTACTGATATTCTTCATACCTGACCATTCGGACCCTGTCCAATAGACCATCGTGCTTGTTCTTGCGCCGGTGCCAGCTCGGCTCACGACATTGAACACAAGATAAGGTGTGGGGCTGTCGCGGGGGACCTTCATGTTCGGGCCAGTGACATGGCATCCTCCGGTATAAAGTGCTAACATGTTAGGCCACTCATCCACCGTTACAGTCGATCCTTGACTATGACCAGTGACATTGTAGACCAGACCTGCATCGATACTGAAGTAGCCATAATAGGCATTTGTATAGACCTGCCCATATGGAGCGCTCGAGTTGTACAGTGCCCAAGTGAAGTGAATCTTATTGTGATCTAAGTTGTCTAATCCACCAACGCACTTGTAGACAAAGCACCCGGGAGTGACTGTGACAAGCACTTTAGGGCTACTCCATGTCTGGCCATTGTCTGAAGACGGCATATATTCCAGGTTGCAGATACCATCTCCGGGGAATCTACGGTACCATAAGTGGACGATGTCATTCTCGCTATCATAGGCAATATTCGGGTACGTGCTTGACCCCGTGCCCAAGCTTGGCAACATCTCGAACCTGTCTATTCGCTCAGGTTGAGCAGACTTTGCATGCATGAACGGGTCGTTGTGAGCGCCATAGACAACATGTATGTAGCCCTCGTTGTCAACCCACAGTGCAGGAGCTCCGTGGTCATCATTGCTGAGCTGACTTTCTCCGACATAGTATCTTGGTGACCAAGTCTTGTTCTCATGGTCATAGTAGGTTATGTAAGCATAAAATCCATCGCCCTGATATGTACAATATGTTCGGTCGTTGTAATAGAACACGCTAGGATAACAGTAGTAGTACCATCCGAATACCGCACCATCGTCTACAAAGTAGTCTTTGCCAATCGGGTCTCTGTAGTAATCTTCTAGCCAATAATCGATTGGTTCATTATTCTCATCAGTGAACCGTACGTCATCCAAGCCGGGCCTGGCATTTTGGTCAAGAAAGACCGTATTCGCCATATCAATTCCGGAGCCTAGGTAAACATCGATTGGCACTGCATAATTCATGCCTGTGTTTGGCGTCTGAAGGATGTCATGCGACTTTCTATAGGACCACTCGTTCAGCCACGACACTGGTTGGGGAGAAGGTTCAGTATATGATATATTCAGGAAAGCCACGGGATTTGAAGAGTCAAGAGATTGGTAGTCATTCCATCGGTGCATTCCTGTGCCAGAGTAGCTCGGAAAGGTGAACCTGATGCCGATGTGGTAACCACTCTGCCAATTGGCAAGGTCGACTTGAGCCTGTATCAGTTCCGTGATATCTGCCGATCCTATTTGATCGTCAAGACCGTTCCAGGAATAGTAACTCACAGGCTTAGCGGCAATGTTTGGGATTGTATCATCAGCTTCTAAAGGTCCAACGTTCGTTTCATCAATCCGCTGTATCATGCACTGCCCTACACGAGCGTCCTCGTCCTCATATGCGCTGAAGTATGCAGAGCTTATGGTTGCGCCTTTAGGTATGTTGAGCATGAATCGGAATTGTCCTGTATATTGCACACCTGTCTCATAGTGCACATAGACATGGTCATTTGATAACCAGTGTTCCCAGCTGGCTACATTCCAGCTCCACCAGTCGTCATCAGAATCAGCCAAGACTTGTGTGTTGTATACTACGGAGGCTATGTGTTCAATCCGAAGAGGATCGTGTGTGAGGTCTTCGTCCTCTGTGCTTGTTGTGGGGATTAGTTCAACTTGGCCTAGAGTAATTGGAGAGTTCATCATCAGCATAAGAATGCTCATGCTAACAACTAGGAGCGTGCGTCCTGTGCTGAGCGTTCCACCGCTCTGTTTCTTCATCCTATCAGTCTCCTTGAAACCCTCTCAAGAGGGTATCACCTTCCCGGCAAATGCGTAGCAAGCCTCACAGACAGCTGAACTTCAAGCGCAACAGGTACAAGATTCCATGCCACCATACAGTAAGAAGCTTCTAGGAAGATTCCTCAGCCACTGCATCATGCAGACCTCCACCTTCCTCTCCCCAATCCCCAAGGGAATGTCCCATGATGTTGTGGCACACTCTGTGCGCGGCAGACCCAATCATGCAAGAGCCTGATCGGGTGGTGAACATGGTTCAATTGCGTGACCCCATGCTGTTCTTTGGTATTGTATTATCTTCAAGTCTATGTAGACATAATGTAATATAAACAAAGATATTGTATATCCCCTGTCCAGAGGATTCTGGGGTGTGCTTCTCATCGGTTCCTGCAGTCATGGCCACAAGTACCATCTCTTGGCGCCGCAAAATGCTGATAAGTAAACCTTTCTGGTAGCGGCACAACTTTACAAATGGCCACATTTCCTGAGCAGTATTGGCTTCAGCGATAGATAACTTCAGTCTACTAGAACCTTTCTAGACTACTGATAGATCGAATATAGATCTAGAAGGAGCCGGCTTTCATTGGAAACGATTAAGAACCGCTGAGCAATGCAATGATGTGCCGTCAGGAGAGATGAGAAGGAGCACATGGAGAACAGGTCACTCACAATACTTGTCGTTGCAAAGCTTGCAGACAGGACTCTTGACAGCTACTTGCTACCAATAATCAGTGTTGAGGGAGTCAGCGCACTTGTTGTAAGAACTACTCCCGGGATAGCGAGGAAAGGCATTACCTATATCAGTCCACCTCTTGTGCTGCGAAGGAACGAATTGCTTTCTCTTCTCTGGAAGTTGCTTATTTCCATCCGGTTGGGATTGGAATCGAAGTTCTCATGTGTCTATGCTATCTTTGCACATCCGCACTTGTACCTAGCTTCCCTGATTGCATTCTTATCAAGAAAGCCTCTCTACTACAGCATTATTGCATCTGACTACGAGTTGGCCGGAAGAGGGTTGGTAGTTCAGAAGTTGACAATGAGACTGGCTCGAAGAGCACGCAGTATTCTAGCGCCTGGCGATAAGGTGATTCGGTTTCTTATCGAGCAAGGGATTCCACAAACAAAGATTGTCGAGTATCAAATAACGGGTTTAGTAGATTTGAATGATTTCTTTCCGGCTGAAACAGAAAAGCCTGTAGATCTTATCGTCGTTTCAAGACTTGCGAAAGATAAGAACATACATGTCTTTGTGGATATTGTAGACTCAGTTAGAGAGTCGAAACCGGATGTCAAAGCGGCTATAGTCGGCGATGGGCCTCTGATGGAAGACTTGGTGGAATACGTACGAGGTAAGGGGCTTTCAGAGAACATCGATTTTCGTGGATGGTTGTCTGACGCGAGAGCAATAAACCAAGTTCTAAACTCTGCGAAGATATTCGTACTGAATTCAAGTCATGAAGGAGGGCCGTTTGCTGTGCCTGAAGCGATGGCTGCAGGGCTCTGTGTTGTTGCAAGTGATGTTGGAGAAGTCAGGAAGTTGATTGACCAAGGACAGAATGGATTCATTGTTGAGAGATACGATGACAGAAACGCATATGTTGGCATTATTATGAAGCTGCTCGAAGATCCAAGGCAACTCATCAAGATTCAGAAGAAGGCTGCAGAGATAAAAGAGAAGGAAGCGAAGAGTGACTTGAGAAGGTTCTGGAGAAACACTGCCGAATACCTACGACAGTATTGATTGTATGCAGTTTGATTCGAATCCAGTGTAAGACCCCCGGCAAATCTATGAAACGCTATGGTCTTCAGAAGATACTTACACTTTGGATTCTGTGGGCTTTTTGAAATGATTCCCTCTTGAGAAAAGCAAAGACAGTATCAGTCTTGCCCTTTGAATATTCAGGAAACCACTCACACCATTGAGAGCAAGGTATGCAGCCAACGAAATAAATGCAGATACTGCGTCTGGAATCCCCCAAGAAATAAGCACTTCGAATATGACAATCAAGATCATACTTGCCAAGAACCAGACTAGCCAGAACTTTCGTTTCTGGCTAATAGGTAGAGCTGCGTTCCCAAGAATGCAGAGCGCGATTGTAATGAATCCAGATTGTACGACCATAGCTATTCCAACACCAACAAGTCCAACCACTGGAACCAATAGAACTGATGTAACAGCCAAAACAATTGCAGAAACGGCATATGTGATACCTGTAAGTCGAGGTTTCTCTATAAGGTCCAGTTGTATCTTCCAGAAATATGAGAACGCGATTAATACAGCATCGACTACAGTGTAAGGGATTAATAGAGTAGCATCGGAATATTGCTGAGTAGAGACTAGGAGTATTAGTAATGGAGAGAGAGTAATCATTAGGAAGGCAATAGGTGTAGCGAGAAACGCAAAAATCTGAATCACAAGGGTAGCCATTTCGTTTGCCTTCTTGTAGTTGCCAGTTTCAAACGCATTCACAATATAGGCTTGATAAGCTGTCTGTGGCGGTCCAACCACGAATGAGAAGATGCTCGCGAGGAGGATGGCTATTGATAATGTCGCGACTGCCTGAAGACCAATCCATACTCCGACGATTAGACTGGTCAGGAACGGGACAAGAGCCTTCACAGATCCCACTAGAATGCTGGGTCCTCCAAAGCTAATTGACTTCCTAAGATCAGATTCTCTCGGCGCAACAAGTCCATACTGTCTAATCTTGATTACTAGAGATACTACTATTGGAATGGTGTATCCTATGCCCAGTCCAATCAATACAATATGAACGTCAGCAAAGATCCATCCGACAAGACATGCAACTACTGTAGCTGATGAACTGTAAGCCAGATTGAAGATGAGAATCTCGCGTGGATTCTGCTCAGATCCCGAGACAACAAGGATGAGTTCCTTAAGACCATAGAGAATGGCTAATAGCCCCACAATGGCTAACGTCATGGCATAGAGCGAATCGTCAACTATCCTAATTCCACTCAGACTCAGTATCCAGAAGAGCACCACAGTTACCAGAATGATTGATGTGCTTCCTGACACTGCAGTCATGAAAAGGGCAGATGCACTCTCTTTTGTTTCTGAGCTCCTTCGATGAGGCATGAATCTCCAAATCGTAGCACTGAACGCACTTGTAGAGAAGGTGGACACAAGAACAATGAAGGTCATCCAGATAGAGTATGCACCATAATCAGGTTTGGGGAGTATCGACGTTAGAACCTTTACTAGGACTAAAGCCATGACTTTGGCTAAGATAGCACTTGAAAGTGCTGCTGTTGTATGCTTGCCAAATCGGTTCAGCAATACTCCCGAGTCCACTTGTTCTGGTTCCACTACTGAATCCTCATTTCACTGACAGCTAATTCGACTACCTTTGGCCCATTTCTAGATTTTGGCTGGCTGATAATAATCGCCTTGAGTCAAATCCTGTTCCTTTGAGCTCTGGAAGGCAATGTATGCAACCCAATACGAAAAGCTAATTTCGCTTCCATCAAAAAGATACAATCTATCTGAGTTTCACTTTGCTCTCTATGTAGATTGATTTGCCCGATTTCGTCTTTGGGATGCTCTCCACAATATGGAAGTTCAGAATCCAGTCGCTACACGTGTAGTTCACTAATTCGCGGATTCTCTCGATGGTATGCTCACCAAAATCAGAACCGGGTACAATGTCAATCTCTATCCGATCCTTGGTTTCTTGCACAACCCGATACTTTCTCACCTGTTCTCCGACACGAAAGAAGACATGCTGGAAGAACCATCCATGGACGCGCGAACCATCAGGCATAACAAGTATCGAGACAGTTCTACCTATCACTTCCTTGAGCAGAGGTGACCCTCTTCCACAATTGCAGAATTCATCAGATGCAATCACTTGGTCGCCCATGTCATAACGAATAACCGGCATTGCATAATTAACAAGACTCGTAGCGAGAACATGTCCTTCTCCACTGGCAACTTGCCTGTCACTCTCATCGACAACCTCCAAGATGCTTCGTTCAGTATCAATGTGCATATTTCCACATTCATATTCGTATGCACCAATCCCTCCGTCATTAGCGCCATAGCCATCGAAAACTCTTGTTTTGAAGACCCGCTGTAGGGTTTCTCTGACATCCGGATAGAGCTTCTCAGAGGTCACCAATATCGCCGATACTTCAGGAATCGACAGATTGTGGCCCTCAATGAATCGGGCGAATTCATAGAGAGCTGAAGGATAGCCTCTAAGAAAAGACGGTTTCCATGAGTTCATCATGTTCACATACTTGAGAAGGTTTCTTGAACTCATCTTAAATGCAGAGGCAAACCGGATGTTTCTGGCCAGTTCCGTCAATCTCATCCTAGTCGTAGACTTGATATCTTCAATCAATGAAGAGCCAGCGAGAGTTAGAAGGCGATCCCCAAGTCTATACCCGCTTCCAGACCAACCACGATATAGAAGAGCCCCTGAAAGAAAGCGGTCTTCACGAGATATCCTGTAAGTGAGGGGATTCCCAGTTGTACCACCAGTCGTACGAACATAATGCCTGACATTAACGCCATGGGGGAAAGTAGATTCCTTATTCCTAAGTAAGTCATCCTTGGTCGTAGGAGGAACCTTCTCGAGGTCTTTCACTGTCCGTATATCGGATGGGGTCAGACTGTTTTCCTTGAATCGTTGCTTGTAGAACGGAACATGATTGTAGCAGAAGGCAATCATTCTCCTTAGCTGTCTGTTCTGATCATGCTGAAGAGCCTCTCGAGGCCTCCACTGATTCTTGACTAGAGATTGATATATACCTGTGAAGCCAGGTCTCTGCATCTCATGTGCAGCTATGAAGATTGCCCGTTCGATGAGACTCATAGAAAACATGACTCTCAGTCAACGCTTAAGAATTCATCTTCACGAGAGCTGAAGTTCATCAATCCATGCTTTGTGAGTTGGTTGCTTGATACTCAGCGACACTCATTCCTTCATGGGGGCTAGACACTATACTAAGTCGAATGGGACTGCCAGCCCTCCTTATCACGAAAGATGACTGATACAATTACCCACAATAGCCCAATCCCAGCGCATGCCAACAGTACTGAAACAGCGATATCATTCAAGCCTCCGTTGCTGCCTGTGATTCCAGTGCTTCCATTATCTATTGGTGTTGTTGAAGTGCCTGTGCCTGAAAGGAGAAGGTCGGACACTCTATAGAAGACAAGATTCATTGTTTGTGCAGCTTCTAGAATCGATACTAGTTTCTCCACCGGAGTACCATAGTCGGGAGAGCCATATATAGGAGTGTGTCCATATAAAATAATGACCTCATCAGAGTCATGGGCTCGCTCCAGTCCTTGGATTATTTCATCAATTGTATTTCCATACTCACTATCAATCCCAACTCCGCGAATCAATGCTTCATTCTGCCACTTGTAGTAGACCGAATCCAAATCCACTATACGAGTTGTGTTTGATGTATATGCTGTTGACCTGAGGCGTTGAAAATACTTGAGCAGTTCGGTATCAATTAAGGAGTTGCGAGAACCAAATGGATATGCAAAGGACTTTGGAGGGAGTTCATTCTCAGTCATGAGCTCGATGGCTGGAGCAATTTCCTCATCAATGTAGACTTGGAGAGAGTTATTGCTAACAAACTCCACAGCATTCACATATCGGAGCCCTGATACTGCAACTTCGTGTCCCGCATTCTTCATCACTCTGAGTTTTTCAAACTCGCTACTAGTCAAGTTATTAATGTTGCCAAGGAAAAAAGTTACCTTTGCACTATAGTTGCTCAGTAGGCTCATGATACTATACCATTCATCTACTGCCCAGCCATTGAAAGTAATAGCAATTCCAGGCAGTCCTGGGGTGACCAGAGCAGTTGATCCATAACAATCGAAAGGCACTCCCGAACAAGTTACGGACTGAGATGGAGAAACAACAATCCGGTCTTTACTCCCAAGAAGACCCATTGATATTGAGAGGATCAGGAAAAGAACCATGGCTCCAACAAGAGCATCCTTGTGCATCGACATTTACTTCAGTCCATACCAATTTTGCAGATACACTTTGGGCGCCTTCGTATTTAATGATTTGTCAGAAAACAGTCTGTTGGTATCCTAGTATGTCTTGATGCGGATGATCCACGTATATCCAATGGGATGCGAGCTCCGGATTTGTAATAGTAACACGACATCTTTATCTATTCAAGCACTTAACGCAACCATTAGACCTATCGGAAAAAGGGGCACTTGACACGATGGCAGTGTATACTCCCCTCGATCATCCAACCCGGAGGGGTACTATTCGGAAATCCATCATAACGAGAAAAGAGCTCATAGTACTTGTTTTGCTGAGTATAATGTTGAGAATACCCCGAGTTACTGGCATAATTGGAGATGACGCGTTTGTTATTTTGTGGATGGGACGAATACTGAGTGAAGGGTATTTCGAGAACTATACTCTTTCTCCTTTTTCTCTATTAGGTCTCTATCCCTTTGCTTCCTACCCCCTGGGCATTCCACTAGTAGTTGCCATCATGCTAAGACTAGGACTCTCTTTTGAGGTCATCGTTTCTGTGGTTTCAATAACTGCAGGAGTAGTTGGAACAGCGGGTGCGTACGTACTTGGAAGAGAGATCTGCGGGACCAATCAAAGACCCTTATTCTTCGCGACCTTCTATTCCTTCAGTTCTGTATTTGTTAATTTCACTTACTTCACGATTACTGCCAGAGGGTCATTCCTTGCAGTCCTACCTTGGTTCCTTTTCTATAGTGTCAGATTCATGAGGGGACGAAATGTCAGATACTGGAAACTGACCGATGGTGGACTTATGCTCGTTCCTGCAGCAACGTTGAGGGATTTAGTAATTGCATCCATACTTCTTGCTGCACTTTTTTTCATTCATGGGCTGGCCGTGTTCATTTCAATCTATATTGCTGTGTTTATTGGCTACTATATTATAAGAGAAATGCAGAACACTAGGATTGTATGTTGGCTGACTAGAACCCTTGGCGATGTACGTCTTGCTATTTCTGCCAGTGGGTCTTCCACCATCTCAGATGGTAGACATTCCAGTTTCAGTACTTCTACAGGTTTAGGGCAGAGAGTAAAGAAAAGAATACCCAGCGACTGGCCGTCATGGTTAATATATATCCTACTTCTCTGCGGAGCCCTTGTCCTCGGAATCATTTTCGTCCCCATAGATCCTTCAAAGACTGCTCCATTTCTCTTCTCAAATAGCACGCTCTTCGGTAGGAGCTGGAATCTGATAGTTGACTATGGGATTCTGCTCGGATTTCTGAGCTTATTCCTCCCAATTGGAATTCTTGGTGCTTTTCAGGAGGACAAAGGAAGTAACAGGAGATTGATACATGTCATTCTGGTTCCGCTGGTCTTGTTCATTCTGCCAATGAGCGTCTATACATCGGTACTCTTTCTCCCTGTTTTCGGATACTACTCAATTGTAGGATTTGATAAAGTCCGAACCTCCTTCAAGGATAGGTGGCTTGGCCTACTCTCCGTGGTTTTTGTGGCAGTCTATGTGACGATCTATATGCAGTTTGCAGCAATCCTACCACCCTGGTCACTCGGATTTGTGATGGCAACTATTGTCATTGCGCTTTTGGTTCCAATACTTGCTTTGCGAAGGTGGAGTATGTATCGCACTACCGTCGGGCATCAGTTAAGAAGGTGGAGAACGTCAGTTGGTCAAGGACCAGTGAATTTCCTTGATTTGCAAGGAATACGCGTATTCTTCATCTCAGTCATCATCATCTCACTGATAACTTCTGAGGGAATACTCCTCCAAGGCGACTTCAAGTATGTCACTAATGATGAACGCTTGATATACGAGTACCTCGGTGAACAGCCTAAACCAGGGATTATCTTCGTGCCAACACCGCCTCTGGGAAGACGATTGGAGGCTTATGGTTTTGAGGCGGTTCTCTCGTTTAACGGTGACGCCGCGCTCTACTTCGGATGGATTGAACCTTCCAACATAACAGCTAACTCCCGCATGAGTGTATCAAATCTCGTTCTGCGTGGACGGCTTTTTGTCTATGACGGACCAGATGTTGAGAGACAATTATGGATTCAGCTCTTCAGTCTCGACCTGACCTCACCAGAAGGTCGAGAATCAGCAGTAGCACTCAGGTTGGAATATGTGATTGTCGAAAAGACTCCAACTGGTTATAGTGATACATTCTACTCAATCTACGGGGACTACTACTCGCAGCTTCTCTATTCAACTCCTCTGGCATGTAATCGGGTTTTGGACGGAGAGAAGCTGAGTCTATTCCAGATTCCCTCTTGATGTCTACTAAGTAGAGATAGTGCTGATTGTCATTCTTCTGTCTACTGGTACTTTCTCTTTACCGAATCTAGCAGTTCCCTGAAAATGAACTCAACGACGTCAATTTTGCCAGAAAGGAATTTCCTGCTCCGCTCTCTGAACTGCTCATGCTGAGTCGCCATAATCTCATCTATGGCCCTTCGGATTTGGCCCTCCATCTTCTCTGATGGTATAATATGATAGAGTAGTCCAGCCGCCTCCTCGGCATCTATAGTACCTGCCATTTGCGTATTCAAGTAGATGGAGGGAGTACCCAGACATGCACACTCTGAGGCCATTGTGGCACCTTCTCCGACGTATGCTCTCGCATATGCAAGCATCGAATGCATATCCTCAGGCGCTATCGTCAATGTGTGATACTTAAGATCCGAGCTCACGCCTGATTCCATAGACAAGACAACCTTGCCATATTTCTGGAGATGCTGAACCAAACCAGGAAGGTCAGCAATCCCTCTCTGACCCCAATCATGAGTAGCTTTCCAAGATACAACTCGCACTACAAAAAAGGTGTCTTCCTCTGTGAGTCCATATTTAGAGAGGACTTTCACATCAGGCTTGAAATACTTGGGCGAGAGATACGCCATCTTCTGGGATCCATTGTAGCGTATGTGTTTCTTACCGAGGTTTCTTCGGAATACTTCTGGCGTGTAAACCATGCTAGAAAAGAACCTGATAACATACCCTTGAATGATACTCGCCTCGGTGTCGTCAAAGGTCATACATACTCTGTTTAGAATGCGAGCTACAGGGGCAGCATGGACAGAACCACAACTCAAGAAGGCATGGGGATTGAATTCCTGTGCTATTCTTAGTAACCTGTGGGTTGTCTTGACCAAGCTCATGGCTCTATCTAGGAGATTCGAGTATTGACCCACTATACGATAGCCAAACCCATAGGCATCAAGAAGGTCGGTGGCGACATCCTTCTTGCGAGTTGTTATACAGACCTTACCTCCGAATTCTTCTATCCGCCATATGACGTGTTTCAGCACATGGACGTGTGCTGGATGGCCAATGTCGACAAGAACCCTAAGCGTCATACTCTCATTCCTAGTTATCACTTGTTTCATTCATAGGTCCGGATACCGGTTTCAGCCAATCTTCTCTCCAGAAACAGAAACAAGATCTATCACAATCTCCGTGGGCTTCCCCTGAGCAGAAAGCACCTTCGAGGAGAAACGTCGGCAATCGTATTCTTCGTAGTTCTCCAGTGGTTTCTAAGACTATCTTCTCAAGTTTCCTAAAGACCTTGAATCTTCGCCCACAATGCTGTTTCATCTCTTTCATGAAAGCTAACCCTCGAAGCTTTCCTTCCTCATCTAATGTGTTGAAGATTTCTTCGAATGACTTGACCTCGACCCAGTCCCCAGAACCTATTCTCAGTTCACTCTTGCCACTCCCACTACTGCCGTGTTTCGGTTCTTTCCCTCTAAGAGCTCTACTTGCTTTCGTTGGTAGAAGGGCGCTCGATTGGTAGTCTGATGGACCAAAGACTCCGAATCTCCATGCGTGCTTCGCCAGAGTGAACCATGGCTCATTAGAGCCCAACTTCTTAGACATGAATCGAAGAGGACCTAAGACTGCAGTGTGCCAAATCAGGCTTTTCAACTTCCGCCAGAAACTCAAGGTCGTATCTGGTCTTGAAATCCCCAACAAGTTATCGTAGACAAACTGACAGTGGCCTAATCCCATTTGATCGCCCTTGCCTTACACAGAACTGACACCTTAGAGGTATCCATAACTCCTAAAATTGATTCTGGTTATCCAATTGTCAATTCTGAGACATAGTCCATTGACGAATATCGTATGTTCTTTGCTATATGCATATGTAGAAACACCCAAGGAAATGAAGCAGCTACAGGAAACTGAATGAACTTGAATGATTACCATAATGAGCAGTTACACGCAATACAGGAAAGAAACGGAAGAGCGCGTGCCTAACGTAGTCTTCCCTCATTGATTGCTAGGATGTGTTAAAGCATATCTTGGAGAGATTTGCTATGTCCATATGTAAACACCAATTGTCACTCCACCGAACAAAGGACATATCATTGGGCGTGCAATAGAGGCATCGAGAGATGGCAGGCTGAGCCAATACTGAATCTGGAGGGTATTGAATAATGAACGAAACTGAGGCTCGAGAAACATCCGAACGACGTAGGCGCCTCAGAAGTGCACCTGTCCGATATGCATTTGAAGAGATGAAGTTTCTTAGGTCCTTCAAAGACCTGCGCAATTTTTATGAAAAGGTTAGGATTGTATTTCCGCGCGTCACCAGGACTTTTGATAGGTTTCACATGGCGCCACCTGTTCTGCAGATTGAGCCCACCAACTACTGCAATGCCAACTGCATTTGTTGTCCTACTGCCAGGAGTTCGAGAAAGAGAGGATACATGGACTCTGACCTGTTCTGCAAAATCATTGATGATGCTTCCATGATTGGAGTGAGGGCTGTCTTCTTGTTCCTTCATGGCGAACCAATGCTTCACCCAGGGATAGTAGAGATGATACGCTACATCAAGCTGAAAGGACTGGCGTATCATATGACAACTAATGGTGTTCCGTTTGACGAGAAGAAAATCAGGGGAATCCTTGGCTCTGGAACTAACAATGCAGATCACATATCATTTTCGATACTAGGAGCATCAAAAGAAGTTCATGAAAAGATAGTCAGGCCGGTGAGTCATGAGAAAGTAGTGGAGAATCTTCACATGCTTCTGAACATGAGGAAAAGCATGAGGGTAAATGGCCCTGTGATTGAAGTCATCTTTCACACGATGCCTGAGAACAGACATGAGGAGGATGAATTCATCAGGAAATGGCGAGGGGTTCTGGATCATGTAAGGATGAGCGGTGATATATCACAGTCATTTTCAGAGTACAAGAGAGAGCGTCCATTTCCTGTGGTCAGAACCAGAAAATGCCTGAACCTCTGGCAGAAGATGACGATCCTCTGGAATGGGGACGTCACATTATGCTGCGAAGATGTGGATGGAGATTGGATTTTCGGTAACTTGAATGAACAGACAATCAGCGAAGTCTGGAACGACAAGAAGTTGTTGGCCATAAAGAGTATCCATAAGAAGAGGCAATTTGACAAGATTCCCTTTTGCTATTCATGTGACATGTGATAGCAGGGGACAACACACCAAAGGTTGTTCTCGAGATGATGAGCCTGTTTCGGCAAACATACGTACAGATACTTTTTCTAATTCATCATTGTGAGGCGTTACTAGCAGATGAGCGGATTTGCTGCTTCTCTATTTCAGGAGTGAATTGTCTGACCCGTTTGACTGCTCTCCACACCTTATATCCTACTTGGGCAACAAGTGCTTTCAACCGATTGTGTGTGCAAACTAGCCTTCCAAGCTCTATTTGATGGCCGCCCATGCTCTTCTTGAACTCCCTTACTCCGTACTCCTGCCCATGTCGCCCTGCTCCCCCGAAATCGAATAGTCTAAATCCATTTGCCACAGCCCATTCAATGGCAGACCAGAAGCTGTACTCCCCGATACCAAGATCAGAATGCTGCATATCAGCCGAGTTGTACCATAGATAGATGACTTCCTTGAATGTCAAGAAGACTCCGACACCCACCAACGCTCCTTGGAGTCTGACACCCACCAATCGTGCAAGACTCTTTTCTTGAAGTACTGTTATCACTGACTCAAAAAGCGACTTCGGCGGCATAGGGACTCTGATCCGTTCGTAGGTTTGCTTCACAAGAGAATACAAATCGTCAAGACTGTCAATTGTCACGACAACAGATGATAACTCTGATTTGAGAGCCTTCCGAATACCTCTCTGTCTGTTCTTGTGAAGGCCCTCCCATAGTCTGTCCATGCCGACTGTGAGATCAATATGGATGTTAAGATGGTCGATATACCCGTATCCAGCTGATTCAGCCAGATGGTTTATGTCTGCTCTTTGGGTGAGATTTCTGATTTCAGTGAAGACCGCTCTCTTACCAGCTTCCTTATTGTGCGCCTTGAGTATCTTTTCAACCAGAAAAGTTTTGTCGTTTCGATTTGAAATCAGAGGGCCGCCATACACCACTACCCTGCTTGAGAACCTGCTTGCTAATCGACCGGGTTCTTCAATGCGAACACCTAGCATCAGGGCGATAAGGTCTCCATTCTCATCTAGGATTGCTGTGAAAACCGGCACGTATCGTTCAGTAGTGAGATAGGCCCTATACATCTCTGGCGTCTGGAAAACGTTCCCGTCATCATTCTCTGTCACAAATCGACTCCATGCTAGCTCGTCTATCTCCCTAGGGTCGTGGACAATGCGATAGTTATCCTTGGGATTCATAGGTGTTGCTCCAGGAACTTCCTTGTCAGTTTCAACGAATAGCCCTCCAGATTCTAAAGCCCAGAGTCGCCAATTTGTGTTTCAAATGGTTGTGCACACATTCGTATTTTCCAGTCTCTCGTGTCATGCCACCCAAGCGTTCTTTGAAGACTCTCACTCCACTTTCTTCTTCTAGCGGACCACCGCCACCAAAGTCAAACAGTGTAAAGCCGTTTTCCGCTCCCCATTCAAAGGTACTCCAAAACGCCAGTTCGTTGCAGTGGAATCGTGCGTACTCCATGCTTCCGGCGCAATACCAAGCATAGATTATGTCCTTGTACAACAAATTCACGACTACTGCTACAAGCTTTTCTTCATGTTTGACTCCTACAAATCGTGCAAGACTCTTGCTCTGAAGAATGGACAAGACTGACTCGAAAAGCGACTTGCGGGGGACGGGGAATGCAATCCGCTGATATGTTTCCTCGAATAGAGCGTAAAGATCGTCTAAGTCTTCCATAGACACAACACATGCTGTCAGACCTTCCTTCATAGCTTTTCTTATTTGTTGTCTTCTCTTTGAAGCAAGATTGTTCCAGAGCTGCTCAATTCCAGGGGTCAGGTCAAGATACGTGCTAGCATGAGGAATGAAGTTGTACCCTGCAGCTTCAAAAAAGGGATGTAGATCAGCTGACGGTGATAGGTTCCGCACTTCAGTGAACATTGCCTTACCATTCACATGCTTTGTATGTGCTCTCAATATCATCTCATGCAGAGCAGCTCTCCCATCTTCATCAGATACTATGGGCCCGCCAGCCACAAGAACTCTGCTAGAGAATCTTCTCACGAATGATCCCATTTCCTCCTTGCGAGCTCCTAGCATCGTAGCAGCAATATCTCCGCTCTTGTCCAAGATAGCAGTGAAGACTGGTTCGTATCCCTCGGTACTGAGATACACCTTGTACATCTCAGGAGCCTGGAAGATATTCCCTCTTGTGTTTGCTAACACGAAACTACTCCAAGCATCTTGATCCAGTTCGGTGGGTTCATGTACAATAGTAAATCCGCTTAAGGACTCCACTCGGTATTACACCACCTTGATTGGCGAAACTAGTCTAGAGCAACTTTGAAGCAATAATCTACTCCTTGTTAACGATGTTCAGACATGTGATAGGTTTACCTTCACCACGCCACAATGATTGATATCCTTGGTGCGATTTAAGCCTTCTCGGAAATGAGTCTGCACTGTTGTTTTGCCATGAAGATGACTTATCAAAGCATTAGACTAGCTGCTCTGGATTTACGACAATCCTTTTGTATAGGAGCATGATGGCAAAGACATCCCGTGACTCTGCATACTGAAAATCAGCACCAGTACAAGAGGGGTAGAAATCGAGCTGTAAGGAGGCTCTCCAACCGAATCAGAATGTGGATGAAATCTGACTCAGAACTGCTGCAAAACCAGGTCACGGGTAGGTCAGGTAGCCGTAGGTGTTGCCTTGGTGTCGACAAAAGATAGGATCTGCTTAACCTCATCAGACTCAAGAAGCCAAACACATTCAGCTGTTGTGGGAGAGGAGATTCTAAACAACCTCGGAGTGGTTGATGGGATGAGTCATATCTCATACCCGAGCACTGGGGCTTGGAGAATCGACACTCTGTCCTTTCAAGAGAGTAGGATGACGAAACTGATTCTCAAACGACCCGAGACTTCTGTTTTTCCCATCTCTGCAAGATTCAGCAACGAACATCTAACAGGTGAAGCAATTTGCGAATTGTCAGATGGCACTCCAGCAATCACCCTTGAGGATCAGACACTCAAGTTCGGATTTGATCCCTTTGCAATGTATATTGCATCTTTGCAAGAGGGATTTCGGAGTAGTAGGATTAGTGCGCTCAAGCAGTCAGCGCTCATGATATACTGGTATATGCCACCAGTTGTGAGGAGAGGAGTGAGCAAGTTTTCAAGGAGCCATGAAACATCTCATGTGCGCTGTCTGAAAGACATAGGTGTACTCGGAATATGCAACAATGTGATAGTGCACCTGATAGAGCAGCATATGCTTGAGATTGGATTGTTGAAAAGACACACAGAGTCCTCTTTTGCCGTTATCACGCATGATATTGACACAGATTTCTGTCAGAAAGAGGGCAGGGAGCTAATCGCATCAATAGAAGAGAAGGAGAATGTTAAGGCCACATGGTTTTTCGTCCCCAGGTCTGTTCAATATTCTTTGGATACAAGAGGAGTACAGTGTTTAACAGAAGAAGGACATGAGATTGGGATGCATGGCTATTCTCACAGTGGAAAACTTGCACTCTACAATGCCAAAAACCTTGCCAAGCAACTACGAAAGGGCAAGAGAATCTTGGAGTCTACTGGAGCCGATGTGCAGTCTTTCCGGAGCCCGTATACCCTACGGTCACCACTCCTCCTCCCGACATTGGTAGATGAGGGGTTCGAGATCGATTCAAGCTATATGGACGCGAAAACGTTTGGCGTGGCAGGTGGACTCAAGGGCTTGTCGTATAATAGACCCTTCAGGCCACCAAGTTATCAAAACAAATCACTCTCTAAGTTTCTACCACTCTGGGAAGTACCAATCGCATGCCCTCAAGATGTTCATCTCATAGAGAGCCTTAGGTTCACAAATGAGCAGGTGCTCAAGATGTGGAGCTATAAGGCAGACTTCTGTATGGATTTTGGAGGTGTTCTTGTCCTTTTGACTCATCCAGTTCACATAGTCAAGCGCATTGATGCCTTTGTTCAACTACTCAAGAACCTAAAAGCGAAGGGATTCCGAATCGTGCCTCTGAAGGACTTGCCGCATTCCACGGGGAAAGAGTGTTAAAAGAACCAGCAAGAAAAAAAGCAGAGCTCGTCGAATAACCAGTATGGAGTCAAATCAGGAGGTGTCTGAAATCACAACAAGCATCGCGTTCATAGGGATTGAGATACAGGATACTGACTCAATTGTGTGTTATTGGTACCGATTTTCTGACGAGACTGTCCTTCTTTGAGAAGTATCTTCTATCTTACTGTCTGATTAGTGTGAAATTGATATCGATTTTCTGGAAAGTATGTCCCTATTTGAGAGAATCGTACAAATTAAGGGGCGGAGAATTTTCCTAGAACACTTTATTATAGGTTACAGCTGCGTTCTCTGAGCCGGGTAACCTCGCAAATTGGAGAGAGATGCCCGCGGTATCGCACATATCGCGTGGAAGGGATGCGACTTACAGGAGAGACAGCGGCAGTCTAAGTGAGTGTGAGAGCTCACTAGTAATGGCACTGGTATTCGGCAATTCGCATCTCACGCGAATCACCAAGGTGATTCCTGAGATGTACAAGGGAATGAGAGTAGCGGCTATAGTACCTGCACATAATGAGGAGCGTCTGATTGGACGGACAATCTGGCCCGTACCTGAAGTTGTAGATACAATATATGTCGTTGATGACGGCAGCAAAGATAGGACTGCAGAGATGGTCAGACATTATGCAAGCTTTGATTATAGAATCCGTCTGATACAGCATATTATCAATAGAGGCGTAGGAGCAGCCATCATCACAGGCTACCGTCATGCCTACGTGGACGGACATGATATATTCGTCGTTGTAGGCGGTGATGCACAGATGGACTGGCTCGATCTCGATAATCTGCTCAAACCCATAGCAGAAGGGAGGGCAGACTACACCAAGGGTAATCGTTTCATCTATGGGCATTCAAAGAACTCTCCAGGGAACGCATGGCGCGAGATGCCATCAAGAAGACTTCTTGGCAATATCACCCTCTCCGTCATGACGAAGCTTGCCTCAGGGTATTACCACATAAGCGACTCGCAGATGGGTTACACGTCAATGCATAGACGTGTGTTCCCTCTTGTTGACTGGAGCAAAGCCCGCAAGGGCTACGGCTACCCAGCTGAGTGGCTAATGAGGTTCCACTCACTGGGTGTACGTGTGCATGATGTCCCTGTTCGTGCGATATACTTACGTAATGAGAAACAGACTCAAATCCGTGTAAGACGATTCGTTTTCTACATGATGGGCATCATTGTCAAAGGAGGCCTTGAACGCCTGAATCGAGAATATGTGTTTGGAAGGTGGCCTCTGCCAAAGATCTCGATGCCGATGATAGGCGTTCAGATTGGCAATCTCTTCAGACAGCTAAACCTTAGAATTGCAAGTATGAGAATCTTGAGCCGGTTCTCGGGATTGCTTAGTTTCAGACGAATATTCAGTAGAGCCCGAT
Organism: uncultured archaeon; assembly: GCA_964354495.1. Taxonomy (GTDB): domain Archaea; phylum Asgardarchaeota; class Thorarchaeia; order Thorarchaeales; family Thorarchaeaceae; genus SMTZ1-45. The sequence goes on from CAYHAA010000008.1 coordinate 62,961, forward strand.
CGTTTCCAAAGGTGCTCTTGCAGACAGACAGGCTGAAGCTGGCGCTGGGTCCGAAACAGAACAAACATCCCCTCAACATATATGGTGGACAGGTCAAGAACACCCCCATCGACTTTAGTGTTGGGACGCAGGTCAACAAAATCCTAAGGGAGACATCTCGCATTGCCTTTGAGAGAGCTCCTTCAGGAGAACAGATGAGTAACTCAATCGAGAACCTCCGAACCAACTTTGAGAGAGTTGGCAAAACGATACGGGATCTGTTTTCGAAGACAGAAACAGCTAGCTAGATTGTATCCCTAGATCATATCCGCATTTGCTGCATTCTCCATCAACACTGGTAGCAGCATTCCTTGATGACAGTGCGTGCCACTCGTAACACAGAGCACCGCAGTTAGGGCACACAGTATCCTCAAGCCCTCTGACATCAGCATTGCCAACACATACGAACTGTAGTCCTAGGTGGAATGGTCGAAGAAGAATTAGGGATGTGCGAAGGCATTTGAGAAACTTACGCAGCTCAGGTCTACTGCCTAGTTCTTGCGGTCGAGGCTGAAGAAGAGGAGTAGTGGTACTATAAAGATCAGGACAGACGCCAATACGAACGCGAAGGTGTAGCTATGGCCACCAAAAGCCAAGAGTACACCGAGGACCAATGGTCCTGAGGAGTGTCCAACATCCATTATCGTACTGAGCAGACCCAGAGCAGATCCCTTCAATGATGAGTCTACCCTTTCGGTCACAAGCGGGGATGTTGTGGAATCGGTAGATGCAATCGCTAGCGCAATCGGGACCACAAGAATGACCTGAAGCACGAAGTTGGTCACCGCAGAGGCTAGGGCAACTAGGATACAGAGACACCCCAGGCCACCCACAATGAATGGGAAGCGGCTGCTTCTATCGGAGGCTCGGCCTATGATGGGACCTGCTATCAGTATGGTGACTGTCAGGAGTGTGAACATCGGACCTGCAAACCACTCTGGAATGCCCACGACCTCATTCCAGAAGAGAGGCATGAAGAACTCGTACGCACCATAGAGAAAGTAGGTGGCAGCCTGCGCTGCACAGATGAGCAGGACATCGCGCCTGATGACTTCCCTCGTTGGTCTTCGAGTGACGGCCTTGCTAGAGATGCTCGTAGGCTCCGTGGCACCTCCCGTTCTTATCGGCAGTATTATGGTCAGTGCCAAGACAGTCATGCCGAATAGCCCACAGACTAGGTAGATACCTCGATAGACGTCGATTCCGAACGACTCAAACGCCGGCACGGCGAATAGGAATCCACCCAGAAGGGGTGCAAGAGTGCGACCAGCACGCGTAGACGAGGAGTAGAGAGCCATCCGTTCTCCACGTTGGTTTCCGAACCAACCTGCAACTAGTGCGAGCGCGACTGGACCTAGTATAGCAGTAGCGGTCCCGTGAATGAAGCGGACAACAACAAGCTGCAGAGCAGTGGACACCCAGAAGTACAGGAAAGGCACAAACGCGAAGAGTCCGGCCGCCGCCCAGAGCAGCATCTTGGGACCCTTGCGGTCCATCAGAATCCCGATTGGAGCACTGACCAGTACGCCAGTGGCAGGCGACGCGGCCCCGATGAGGCCCAACTCTTCATCTGTGGCTCCAAGGGCAGATGCGAAATACGGAAGAACCGGAGACTTGGCCATTGTCGTACTGAATATAGCAAGCGCACCTAGAATACAGAGTAGCAGCATCTTGCGTGCTACCTGAGGCGAGTCTGTGCTCATTTCATTGGTCCGGCCTTGATAGTACGAGGTAGTTGTTGTCTGAGTTGCGCGTGGAGCAGACGAAAGGCATCCTCGCGCGATTTCCCTTCAGTCTTGTCTTTCAGCTTTTGTCGGAGCGTCCTCAGCAGCAGGCCTGCATATATGGAGTCACATGTGATGAAGCCTCTTTCGAGTGCTTGGTAGTCATCGTCACTCGCGAAGGCAAGACCGCTGAGGGTAAGCTCAACTCCCCGAGCCTCTGGCGTCTTGTCAATGTCTTTCTCGACATCAGCTCCGTGAATTATTGCAGCCATCTCCGAAAGAATGGGATCTTGCAGACCATAGTGATCAATCAGCACCTCGAATGTACACTTTCCCTCGTGGTGGGTGAAAGGGATATCCATATCGGGAAAGTCGAAAGGAGTGCCATCACCAGCATTCAGAGCAGTCCCAGGCCAGACTACGAACTTGAACTCCGCCTTTGGGTCGATGAAGCGACGAATGAGCCAAGGGCAGGCCACACGATCCACATGGACATGAGCACGCGTCACCCATTTCATTTTGTTCACAATGCCGCCAACGACACGGACACTCATAAATTCAACGGGCCTGATTGGTCTACCTGACAGCTGATTCGTCAATCGTTATCTGTTTCTTAGTCGCGTCGAGGGTGGCCTTGCAGCCAATTGGCAAGACATAATTCTCCACGTAGTGACCGAGCTCACCTATCTCAAGAACTGGGAAATCATAATCCCTAGTTTCCTCGAGAAAGGCATCACTGACTGGGCGACCTAGCTCTTTCTCCTCAAGTTCGCTGCCCTCAAACCATCCAAGGATTACACCTGCGACTTGGTCAAATACCCCATGCAGCCTGAGAGCTGCTACGAAGCTGTTTGTGTGTCCCACATTGTCAGTTCCCTCGAGAAAGAGAACTGCGCCCTTGAAGTCGGGGCCGTAACCAGCCAGTATTGCATTGGCAAGAATCCTGATATGCCCTCCTACGAGTCGCCCTGTGCTTTTTCCTTTTCGAAGGCATCTCCACCCAGGGTATTTGATGTCTGGCCTCAACTGGTGCTGCCAGTCTTGATTCGGTCGTAGTTCTATAGGCTTTCCATCGAAGAAGGTGCTCTTGATGTTCTTCTCGATCTGAGGGGACATTTTCTGACCGAAGGTATAGATGAGGTCTGGACCGTGAAACGTCACGAGACCGGTTCTAGCGTGGACTGCATTCAGCAAAACAGTCCCATCGGAGATCCCTGAGAATATCTTGGGATTGTCTCGAAGCAAGTCATAGTCGATGCCATCCAGAAGTTGGTTGGCTGTATTCCCTCCCTGTGCCATCAACACCCACCTCACCTCGGGGTCTGCCCAGAGAGTGTGCAGGTCCTGCAGCCTCTCCTTGCGAGTACCGGAGCTGTAATAGTACTGACCAAGCGTGTGCTCTGCGATTTTGACATTGAGTCCAAGTGACTTGAGTTTCTCTACACCTAAGTCGAACTTCTCACGCGTGTCCTGTGTGACGGGCCATGAGGGAGAGAACACTCCAACAGAGTCGCCTGCCTGCAGTTTCGGGGGCTTGATGAGATCCATGTGATTCCCTCCGACTTTCGATAGGCTGCTAATGGCTGTCCCTTCTACGTTGGGCTATGCGTCTTTCTTTGTGCCTCTTCCTGTTTCAGGGATTGTCAGGACCAAGAGAGTGGAAACCGCCATCACTATCACTAGATAGAGGATTGAGTAGAAGTAAGAGCCTCCCACCCTGAACAGCTCCAGCAGGACTGTCCCGAGGAACCCACCAAGGTTGCCGAACCAGAACGCCAGTCCCGTGCTTGCGCCTGATAGTTCTGGACCAACTGATTTCAGTTCCTCGACCACAGAGAGGGCTATTGGCATCACAGCAATGAGGAAGAATCCCAGAATCGCAGATGTGAGGTACGTGAGCTCGAGTACAGTACTAGTACCCAGAACAAGAGTTGCAGCCGTACCGACTACCATAGACATCACAAGGAAGGGCTTCCTCTTTCGTATCTTGTCTGATATCCCGGGGACGATGACCGCTCCCAATATTCCGAAGACCAGCAGAAGAATCATGACAATCGCCGGACTCCCTAGGCCTGCGGACACCGGGATTCCAAGACTCAGAAGCAGCTCCTCAATGACTGCAGTCAGTCCGATGAAGATGCCAAAGCCTGCAAAGAATCCGAATGAGATGATCCACACATTCCTGTCTCTCAGCATGCCTCTGACACTCGGTTTTCGTTCTGCAAGTACAACGATGTCAGGAGGTTTCGGTGGCTTGTTGCGTGCGATGGCAAAGAAAAGCACTGTGAGTGCCAAGGCAGCTACAGCATCAATCTGAAGTATCCAGACCAGATTCGCTTGAGCAAGGGGAACAGTATAGCCTGGTGCACCATAGAGGGGTGCAGTCCAGAGAACCATGCTCAGTGCAGTTCCCAAGAGCATTCCAAGAAGCATGAAGAGTGTGCCGACTCCAGTCGAGAGCCCTCGTTCACTCTTTGGAAACCAGCTGACGCTGAGATAGACAATGCAGTTCTGAATCATGACTGAACCGATTGAGAGCCCGAACTGGCAAATGAATATCATCGTGAAGTCGTTCACGAGAAATATCCTGAGTACGCCGAAAAGGGTCTGGATGATTGCACCTGTACCAGCCACCATGACAAGTCCTTTTCGGTCAGCTAGCAATCCTACTGGTATAGAGAGGATTATGAATGCAAGAGGCTGAGACGCCGTCAGAAGAACAACTCCCGGGTCGCCAGGAGCGAGCCCGAGAACAGGCGTCACCTCGTTTCTTATCAACGAGAATACAAGCCACATCATCTGGCCGACCATAAAGATCAGACCAAAGACAAGAAGAACAGCCCAACGATACCCGTAGACCTGAGTCTTCGCAGCCTCATCCAATGCCATATTCAATCTCTCCTAACTCAAGGCGAATTATGCTTCAAAATATGAGGAAGCCTTGCCTAAATCAGTTCCGACTCATCATTTCCTGACCTGAATCATATCACTCAGACAACGAGATCACGTCCTGCTGGCATTCAATCGTGACATTATGGCGCACTAATCGTGACAGTCTACGGAAAGACGTTTTAGGATGAGCTGCACATTTGTAATCTGGGATGCAAGGGACAGGGATAGAAGATGACAGAACCTAAGACTCATATGAGAACAGCCCTGGTTGGCTGGATTGTCGTGGGCTGGCTGCTTACAATGGTTGTGGCAATCCTGTGGATTCTGACAGACCCGATTACGACACTGGTCATAGCCCTTGGCATCGGATTGGGGATTGGCATTGCCTTCATCATCATAATGAATGAGGCTCTGATTCTGACCACAATTCAGACACTCCAGAATGCGGGCGAGAGCATAGTACGACTGATGAGTCTACGCAAGAACATGAGAGCGATTTTGGCAATATGGATCTTTGCGCTCTTCACACTGGTCGTGGTGATGACCGTATTCAATCAGCTAGATCTGGAGAAGTTCGGTGCAATCATGGGTGTCCTGGGCAGCTTCGTTGCCTCTGTGGTTGCATACTACTTCGCTGCAAACAGAACTGAAGCAACACCATGATGTGAGGAGTTACCTTGCTACAGCTAGTATGTACTATCAGCATGCTTTCTTAATACACCTGACAACTATTCCGCATGTCGGCTAATTGTGACTCATCAACACACTTAAATGAATCTGGATTCAAAATCACTAATAGAGCCTGAACCCATGAGGGTGATGAAACCAGATGACAGCGAGTGCTGAGCAAAGAGAGAGTATGATTCAACCCGAAATCAGGGAGCGAATGAAACATATCAAACACAAGGTTGTAGTGCTATCTGGGAAGGGAGGGGTCGGAAAGAGCACAGTCTCCGCGAACCTAGCCATGGCGTTCATCAAGTCGGGCGCAAGCGTCGGCATACTCGATGTCGACATATATGGTCCGAGCATTCCAAAGATACTCGGTCTCGAAGGGGAGCATCCGAATGTTTCAGGCAAGTCCCTCATGCCTGTGTCAGGTCCACTTGGAGTCAAGGTCATGAGTATGGGATTTCTGCTAAGGAATGCGGATGATGCAGTGGCATGGCGTGGACCTCTTGTTGCAAAGGCAATCACTCAGTTCCTCGGTGATGTGGAGTGGGGCGCCCTCGATGTGCTAGTGGTTGACCTGCCGCCAGGAACGGGGGACGAGATACTGAGCATTCTTCAGTCAATCCCGGGGGTCGATGGTACGTTGATAATCTCCACTCCACAAGAGGTCGCGGTTCTCGGCGCACGAAGAGCTATTCAGCTCACACAGAAGATGGGTGTTGGTGTACTAGGCGTTGTGGAGAACATGGGTGAGTACGTATGCCCAAAGTGCGGAGAGCGCTACAGGATGTTCAGGGAGGGTGCAGTCGAGCGAGCTGCGAGTGATTACGGAGTGCCATATCTAGGGTCATTGCCCTTGGACCCAAGGATTGGGAACATGTCAGACGAGGGGACCCCGTTCGTCATAGCTGCTCCAGATTCAGAGTCGACCAAAGCGTTTCTAGCATTGACCGAGCGGATTGGCGTCCAGATCGGGCTTCGGAAGTAACAATGAACTGGTAGTTGCCATGATCGTAGCAGTCGTTTCGGGAAAGGGCGGCACTGGAAAGACCACTGTCGCAGTGAACCTTGCCCTCTCTCTCGGCCACGCCAAGATTCTTGACTGCGATGTCGAAGAACCCAATGCGTACCTTCTTTTGGGTGAGCCAGAAACAGTCACCGAAACTGTGCAACGGGCAGTACCCGTGATTGACAGAGAACTCTGTACCCTTTGTGGCGAGTGCGCCAAGTTCTGTCGTTACAACGCATTGTTCGTTGGACCAGAGAACGTCGTAGTGTTCGAGAAGATGTGTCACTCTTGTGATGGATGTCAAGTTGTGTGTCCCACAGGGGCCATCTCAGAGGTGAACAGAAGCATCGGCAGATTGCACACAGGACAAGTGAATGGCATCTCACTGGTCTATGGCGAGCTGGACGTCGGGGAGCCAGTTGCTACTACTCTCATAAGAGCTGTCAAGTCACAGATTGACAGGAACAATGTCAACATCCTTGACGCGCCGCCTGGAACAGCTTGCCCTGTTGTTGAAACGATGCGCGGGAGCGACTATACTGTCTTAGTGGCAGAGCCAACACCATTCGGTCTTCACGACCTCTCGCTCGTTCTCGACATTGTCGAACAGCTGGGCATTCCTCACGGAGTTGTCATCAACCGTTCAGGTCTAGGTGATAGCTCCATGCACGACTTCTGTGAGTCAAGGAATGTACCTATTCTGCTTGAGATACCATTCGACCGGATGATTGCGGAGCTCTACTCGAGGGGAGTGCCATTCGTCACCTCCATGCCAGAGTGGTCATCAAGATTCTGTGAAATGTATGAGATCATCTTGGAGGCGGCATGCAACGTATAGTCAGATAGCAGTAGTGAGTGGTAAGGGCGGTACCGGGAAGACAACAGTCTGTGCCGCCTTCGCAGCCATATCAAAGAACTCTGTCCTTGCAGACTGTGACGTTGATGCTCCAGACCTCCACATACTGCTACAGCCCCGGATTATCGAAGAAATACCTTTCAGCGGCTCTGAAGTGGCCGTGATCGACAAAGAGGTCTGTACTCTTTGCGGGCTGTGTGAAAAGAGGTGTCGTTTTGGGGCTGCACACCCTCCGAGAATCGATGTAGTCGCATGCGAGGGGTGCGCAGTGTGCGAGTACGTGTGCCCAGTTGATGCAGTGATAATGAAGCCCAGAATTTCAGGAAACATCTATGCCTCGACGACGCGTTTCGGTCCAATGTCTCATGCCAGACTCTTGGCTGGAGAAGGCAACTCTGGGAGGCTTGTGACTGAGGTTCGGAAGAGGGCATCCAAGATGGCCTTGGAACAGCGCCTTAGCACGATACTAATAGATGGTTCTCCAGGAATTGGATGCCCGGTCATTGCTACACTCACGGGTGTTGACCTTGCGGTCATCGTGACGGAGCCTACGCTCACAGGAGCACACGACATGCAGAGAGTCTTGGAGCTGTGTAGTAGACTCGATGTTGGGACTGCTGTAATCATCAACAAGTACGACATCAATCCAGATATGACGGAGCAGATCAAGAGACATTGTACTGAATCAGGCGTATATGTACTTGGCAGAATCCCGTTCGATTCTGTCATGACTCGTTCGATGATGGCATTACAGACAATTCCTGAGTTTGCGCCTGCCAGTGAGATAGCTCTTCTGATGAAGGACATGTGGGACCTAATTCTCGATCTGGCGTCAGAGTGACAGATGCTCATCCTATGGTGAACCTTTATTGCCATGTGTCAACCTTCTTGGAAACATGCCCCGAAGAAAGATGCACAGAATCGTCGACCGCGAACCACCGGTATCAGTGTTCAAACCGGCAGGCGTACCCGCGAGAGACCTTGAAGAGATACTGCTTGCTGTTGAAGAGTTCGAAGCACTGAGACTCTCAGATCATGAGGGGCTTGACCAAAGAGCCGCCTGTGAGGCCATGAAGATCAGTCAGCCTACGTTCAACAGGATTCTTGGTTCTGCAAGAAGAAAGGTCTCTAGGGCGCTTGTGAAGGGCTGTGTTCTGAGAATCGAGGGTGGCAACTACGTCTTGGGCGATGGCACTGGAGGCCTTGAATGCGAAGTCTGCGGACGTATGCTTGAGTCTTCCTCAGATGAGGCTGCCCCGTGTCCGGAGTGTGGCTCGACCAAGTTCCGCTGGGCTCGCAGACGTGACTGATGAATCCTGAGTGCAGACCGCAGAGTTTAAATGAATCTTGATTCATTATATTAATATGAATCTGGATTCAATACGCCATGAAAGGTTGACCGTGTTGATCCTGAGAAAAGATTCAATGGAGAACTAGATATGACAAAGATAGCTGTCAGTTCAATCGGTGACAGCCTTGAGTCAGTTATGGATCCAAGATTCGGGCGCTGTAATTACTTCATGATTATCGATACTGAAACAATGGAATCCAAGGCAGTACCGAACCCTGCTATAAATGCGGCAGGCGGTGCGGGAATTCAGGCAGCTCAGGCTGTCACAGCCGAGGGGGTCAGCGCAGTTGTGACTGGTGCCGTGGGGCCTCATGCTATGACAGCACTACGCGCTGCAGGGAAGGAGATCCTCCTTGGCGTTCCAGGGACTGTGAAGCAGACCGTTGATGCCTTCATGCGAGGAGACCTAAAGCCAATCACAGATGTAGGACCTGCCTATGGAGGATGGGGAATGGGATCCGGAATGGGGCGAGGTGGTCGCGGAGGTCGCGGACGTGGTCATGGTAGAGGAGGCAGCTCTCCTTGAGGCGAGTATTGATACCGACTGACGATGTTGAGGGGACAGTGCTAGCAGGCCATTTTGGACGAGCACCATGTTTTGTTCTGTTCGAGTTAGACGAGTCAAATGGCACAGTAAGCAGACAGATTCATCAGAACACTGGCAGTCATGTTGGAGGTCATGGAGACACCCATGACAATGTCTTGAGCCTGAAACCTCATGCTGTGGTCGTCGCAGGCATGGGGCCAAGGGGCCTGGCGTCGTTCCAGAGCCAAGGCGTTGCCGTGTTGCAGGCTAATAGTACGTCTGTTGATGAAATCATCACTGCCTACGGTGCGGGTAAGCTACCTGAGCTCACAGAGGGATGCCACGAAGCTCATCACAGGTGAGTGGTGTGAAGAAACTGGCAGCAGACATCAATGTGTATTGTCTTAACAATCGAGCCGAAACGTGATTTGAGTCTTTCAGCTGTCCAGAAGAGAGACTCGACAGGATGGTACTCTCATGATACTGAGGACAACCCGGAGAGGCTGAATCAGCAGGTCACAGTCATTTCAAAGAGGACGGAGGACATCGATTGTGAGCAGGCATATTCTCATACGAGTTTCAGGAACTCAAAAAGAAACCTTGCTGGCAATGGATCATACTACCGGCGGAGCTTACTCGGAGTCGGAAGTCCTATGATTACCTTCGGTCCTGTTCCCTCTCGACGGCTCGGGAGAAGCATAGGCATCAACAACATTCCTGCGAAGAACTGCACTTACTCCTGCCCATATTGCCAGCTCGGAAGAACCAGAGAGCAGACTATCGAAAGACAGACATTCTACGATCCTGAGCTGATTCTTGCAGATGCTGAGTATCGCGTTGAGAGAACTGCATCCGAAGGCGAAAGAATCGATTATCTGACCTTTGTACCTGATGGAGAGCCGACGCTTGATATTAATCTCCAGAGAGAGGTAGAATTACTAGGTCGACTAGACCTGCCTATCGCTATTCTGACAAACTCCTCGCTCGTCTGGCGAAACGATGTGAGAAGTGCTCTGTATGACATGGACCGGGTGTCTCTGAAGGTTGATGCAGTCAGCGAGAAGATATGGAAGAGAGCCGACAGACCTCATAGGCAACTTAGTCTTAAGAAAATACTGAATGGTATTGTTGAACTGTCAGACCAACATGAGGGGACTATCATCACAGAAACAATGTTTGTAGATGGCGTGGATTACCGTGACGAGATAGACAAGATTGCTGAGTTCCTGTCGGGGTTGAACATAGACAAGGCATACATTGCTGTCCCGACGCGACCGCCAGCCGAAGACTGGGTGAGACCTGCAAGTGAAGGGATACTGAATCAAGCATTCTGTTCATTCTCAGAGAAGCTCGGACAGGACAGAGTAGAGCTTCTGATAGGATATGAGGGCAATGCATTCTCCTCCACAGGTAGTTTCGAGGAGGACCTGCTCAGCATCACATCAGTGCATCCAATGCGTAAGGATGCTGTCGAGAAGCTAGCGGATAAGGCAGAGGCATCATGGGAACGTGTCGAGTTATTGCTCGAAGACGGCGGCCTCATAGAACTCAGATACGAAGGGGAAACATACTTCATGCGAAGGCTGCCAAGCAGATAGGAGTACACACAGAATGGACCTATGAGCCGGATTGCAGGGACTCGTGCTCGACATGTTAAGCCTGCAGGTAGATGAGAAGCCAGAAAATCTCATCATGAATGATGACTCTGTTTCTTGTCGCCTCTGGACGATAAGAAGCTCAGCCTGCGTCTTGCACCTTCCAAAGCTATCAGACATCAAGGCCCGAAAGACTACCTGAACCGTATATCCAAATCATATCCACACTTGCCGCATGTCCCGTTGGAATTAGTAGCGATGTTCTTTGACGATAGCCTCAGTCGCTCATAGCAGAGAGTACCACACTTGGGACAGATCGTGTCCTCAAGCCCTTTGATGCCGACATTGCCGATGTAGACGAACTGCAGTCCCATGCTCTTCGCCAGGTCTCTAGCCTGTTTCAATAGGCTCAGTGAGGTTTCTGGTTCATTGTACTTGTAGGCGGGGTAGTATTTGTTCAGATGCCAGGGCGTCTTTGATCCGGTAGAATCTACTATCCATCGCGCAAGGCTTTCAATACACTGCATATCATCACTGAGTTTTGGAACAATGAGCGTTGTGAGTTCCACGTGAACTCCCCTCTCTATCATGTGCATGATATTGTCAAATACTGGTTGCAGTGCAATCCCGCATATCTCTCTGACCTGAGGCTCGCAACCCTTTATGTCAACGTTTGCAGCATCAAGCCCCGCATCAACCATGAGGTCCAGAGCCTCGGTCGTCATATAGCCATTCGTGACGATCGTGTTGTAGAGTCCCCGCTTCTTCGCCAGCTTGAACACCTCGAGGTTCCACTCGAGCATCAGGGTTGCAGCCTCGCTGAATGATATGGAGACTCCCTTGCTTCCTTCGTTCTGTGCCATCTTGATGAACCGCTCGGGGCTCACATATCGTGTGAGTTCTGGTGTAGGTCTCTGTTTGGATATGTCAAAGTTCTGGCAGAACAGGCAGGATGCATTGCATCCCCAGCTGCCAACAGTGAGAGCCATCGTGCCAGGAGCAAAATGGAAGAACGGTTTCTTCTCTACAGGATTGTTGTTGATAGAGGACACATTTCCGTAGACCAGGGTCTTCACATGACCGTCGACGTTTACTCGTGTGTTACAGACTCCCATCTTATTCTCGCGGAGAAGACATCTGTGTGCACATGTGAGGCACCGTACAGCGCCTTCTTCTGTTCTCTGAAGGATTGCCTCCCGAACCACTTGATGGTCAAACTGGTCTACTTGAATCTCGGTCATATTCCTCTGTTGCTTTCTCTTGCGGTCCGATTAGATTATAGAAGTTGCCCTCGAGTGCGAAGTACTAATGAAACGAAGCGTCGCACAATCTACTATGGGAATTGAATGCATACTACACTTTATTAATGGACATCACTATCGTTAACCAACGGGACTGCAGGTCCAGTCAACACCCATATTGAACAAGACGGTTGGAACGAACATGGCAGATAAGAAACGAAAAATCCGTAAGAATCCCTCAAAAGAGAATCCGAACAGAGTCAAGATTCTGATGACTGAGTTCGTCACTCATGATGTAAAGCGGTTCATTGTTGAGAAACCTACTGGGTATGAGTTTCTTCCAGGGCAGGCAACTCTCCTGTCTATCCCAAAGGGAAAATGGGAGAAGGAGTTTCGAGAGTTCACATTTACTTCCTCGAATAAGGATCAAGTTCTTGAGTTCACTATCAAGGCATATCCCAGTCATGATGGGGTAACAAAGCAACTACATCTGCTAGAACCCGGCGATGAGATTGTGATCCATGAACCATTTGGCACTATCCTATACAAGGGAAAGGGAGTCTTTCTTGCTGGTGGGGCAGGAATCACGCCCTTCATCGCGATTCTTAGACATCTCTACGAAACCAACCAACTGAAGGGTAACAAGCTGATCTTCTCGAACAAAGAGGCCAGAGACATCATTCTTGAGGGCGAGTTCCGTCACATGCTTGGCGACGACCTCATACTGACACTCACAAAAGCCGACACAGAGGGGTATGAACACGGGCTGATTGGTAAGGAGATGATTCAGAAGTATGTCAAGGAACTGAATCAGAAATTCTACCTATGTGGACCTGACGCCTTTGTGCTTGACCTGAACAACATGTTGGAGAAGCTGGGTGTCAAGAAAGAGGACATCGTTGCGGAGAGTTTCGTGATAGCTCCTACATAGGTTACTGACCCGCAGTTCGGTCAACTCACGTGACACATGAGTCAGCACACCGTAGGCACATCAGAGAGAATGATAGAATATCCGTGCTCTGCGAAACGATCCTCTCCCGTTGAATGGTCTGTCATCCCTGACTCTCTCCATTATCTTGATAGCAAGCTCATCTGCCTGGCTGGTCCAAATGGAGCTGCAGATGGCATATCCAGCCAGTGCACATGTTTAACAGCGGGTCAACGTCATCCATTAGTCACAATGAACACAGAGACCGACAATACAGGGACACATCGCAAGAACATCCACCCGGGTCTTGTGGTCGATGTGATTCTCAAGAAAGACCAGACCACAGGCAAGTTGATCCGAGGAGTTGTCAGGGAAATTCTCACGAACTCCTCTGTCCATCCTCGGGGCATAAGGGTCCGGTTGAGCAACGGACAGGTCGGCCGAGTTAGGACAATTCCCAAACAGCCCTCCGGGAGACCGGTAATGTGAGGTCTTTCCTGATTCCACAGGACTGGTAGTGAGAATGCCATGCCTGAACGAAGCCGAAATCGTAAGTCTGGGCGTTCACCCCGAGGATATGCTGTCGCCGCGCTTGTGGGATTAGATTGGCATCGCGCAGTTCTTTGGGTTGTGCACAGTCAATCGGTCAAACAACATGGGTCTATCGACTGGCCCAGAGATCCCGACGGAGGTAGCGAAAGCGACCGCTACAACTTCTTCAACGCCATCATTGCCGCCCTAAAACCTGTGTTCTCAAGTGGAGTGAGCAGCCTCGTGGTTGCCAGTGCTGGAAACGGCGGCGCACTGGCCGATAGCCTTGTCGTTCATATACGAAAGCATCACGCCTACCTTGTTCGTACTATCCGAATGGAGCGCATCGCTGCCGATGCAAGCACGAGCAACGCGGTCAAGGCCCTTGTCAAGACACAGACCTTTCAGAGGGTCGCCGCGAATGTCATCGAGCAGGAATCGAATAGCATAGTCCAATTGCTGGATGCGAGGCTGTCTGATGACTCTGGGAGATACACTGTTCTCTTCTCGCTTGAGGAGATTGACCAGTTCTTTAGGACATCATCTAAGGCTGGCGAGCTCTCTGTCGGAGTCCCCGAGCTCATTCTCATGACTGACAAGTTCTGGGCAGCGCAGAAGAACAGTTCTCGTCTACAGCGAATCACAGCTCTTGCTCGCAACGGAGGGGTGAAGACTCGTGTTCTTCGGGAGGAAGACAATGCTGGGGCACGTGTCGCTCAGCTGGGTGGTCTTGTGTGCCTAGTGGTACAGAGAGGTCAGAGTCCATCTCGAGTCTGAGTCATTGAGATTGATCATTTATCTTCTGAATCTATTCAGAATATCAAGCACCTCACTATCTGGAACATCATACCAGTGTTCGTAGGCCTCTGCAACTGCAAAGCTCCACCCGCTCTCGATGCGAGGACAGATCAGATGATCTACCAACGGACGGACTCTTTCAACTGCTGAATTATGTGCTGTCGGGACAGCGACAGTGATGCTCTTCACCCTGAAGCTCTTGAGCGACTGAATAGCGGCAATCATGGTATATCCTGATGCAAGACCATCGTCTATGAGTATCACATCTTCCCCTGTGGGATCTGATACGCCTGCCAGGTGGGAATAGAACCTCTGCCTCTCAGAGATCTGGGTTCTTGTCCTGGCTATCGCCTGTTCTATTGTCTGTTCATCTAGAGACAGGCTTCTCACCAGTTCGTCATTGAGAATCACATTACCAAGAGATGTCAGTGCTCCGAATCCTGCTTCAGTGTTGCAGGGAATCTGCAGCTTTCGAACAATAATGATGTGTAGCTCGGCATCCAGTGACTGCGCAATTGGTTCAGCGACTGCGACACCTCCATTCGGAATGGCCAGGACGAAATGTACTGAGTCGGGTTCAACAAGACTCTGCAGTTCTTTGGCGAGCACATGTCCCGCATGTGTCCTAGTTGCGTAGCTCCACATCAATATCTAGAATCCGTGGAAATGGCTGATATGGTCTTTGATACCAGCCCTGGTCGGGTTCAGCACGATTCAAGTCATAATCCTCCGGAAATGCTGTTGTGCGTTATGGTGTTTGTCGTAGCACGATCTCCAACTTGCTTCATGACAGGTGACCTGACTATGCCCGCTGAAACAATGACTCGCCGATTTGCAGTGCCATGCAAATGCGCACCTTGTAAGGTTTAATAGACTTTGAAGGAATAGATATGGCTTGGACTAAACCAGTCGATTGAATTCCTGTGAGGGGGTTCTACAGGAGAATGCGCTGCAGGCCTATCGTGACGTTGCTGGGGGTTGCTCTGCTAGTATCTCTGATACCTGCATGCGGCTCTGTCCCGCCAGAGGATGAGCTTAGTCTTCCACTACTCTGGACGCATGACCTCAACTCGACATGCCTTGGCGGACCTGCTGCTGGTGATATCGATAGTGATGGCATGCTTGAGGTCGTATTCGGCACACATCTTGGCGATGGGAATCTGTACGCCCTGAATGGAGAAGACGGGAGTCTGCTATGGAAGTTCTATGCAGGCGGCTGCCCTGTCGACTCGTCAGTCAGATTGTATGATGTTGACAACGATAGTCAGCTGGAAGTCATTTTCACTGCACTCAGTTCATATGTCGAAGGTGCCGGACTGTTGTATGCCCTGAGGGGAGAAGATGGGTCTGTACTGTGGAACTGTACTCTGGCCGCACCTTCACTGGGAGGAGCTGCCATTGAAGACCTTGATAATGACAATAGACCTGAGGTCATCATTGGCACAGTACAGAATGCAACCGGTGGGTATGTCCACATAATCAACGCGGAGGACGGCAGTCTAAGTAGTACTGTTGGTCCATTTCTTGGTGATATCTGCTCTAACCCTGCAGTCTTGGACTTGAATTGTGACAGCTTCCTTGACTTCGTTGTTGCTACACAGGAGGGGAACAATTCCGTCTATGCTATTGATGGACCATCTCTAACCATCATGTGGAGATATCACGGAGAGTCGAGTTTCAGAGGGGGCTGTGCCTATGCCGATCTCGACGGCGATGCCATCCAAGAACTGGTCATAGGTTCCACAGATGGCCATATCCATGCAATCAATGCTGAGGACGGCAGCAGTCTATGGACATATGCTGGGAAATCCTCCTACTATGCTACCTGTATTGCTGATATGGGCCGGGTCTTTGGCTCTGAGATTGTGGCAATTGGAGAAAGAGAGGTTCTAGTACTGAATAGCGATGGCGAGCCTAGCTGGGGATATTCTCATGGTGCGACCAGTATCTCGTACCCCTTGACCACGCCTTCTATCTCTGACCTCAACGGTAATGGTGTCGCAGATGTTTGCTTCGCAGACTCTCAAGGTGTAATTGAAGTCAGAGATGGCAATAGCGGAATCATTCTACAGTTCAACGTGAGTGATAGCAATCCTCTGGGCACTATGGGTGTCTATCACAGCCCCATTATCGCAGACCTCGATGGAGATGGCTTCCTTGACATATTCATTGTGGGTGGAGAGGGGAACTCATCAAATCCCATTGAGAACTATGGTCAAGCCTATGTGTTCAAAGGGTCTGGCGGTTCTGGTGTGGGCTGGCTAATGGATAGACACGATAGCCGCAATAGCGCCTGTTTCAATGGTTACTCACACGTCGTTCGTATCACGGGTCACGTCGAGGACTATGAAAATCATAGCTCAATTGCAGGTGCGCGAATTGGTACGCTGGGCGGCAAAGTATCTGCTACAACCAATTCGGGTGGCAATTTCTCGCTCAACCTCTACCCCAGTTTCACAACCCTTGTTGTCGAGGCCGATGGGTATGAATCTGTACTCCGGAGTGTGACGATCTTGGATACAGAGGGGCAGTCGTTTCTCTTTCGACTCAGGGTGCCAACAACTGAATCGGCCACCGTTATCTTTCCGATAATCGATCCGGCTATCCAGGCTGTGCTAGCTATTGCTGTAGCCGGAATTGTCATTGTGATGGTTGCAGCGCGCAGACTTCCTCGTCGCTGAGTCTCAAAGGAGAAGCCATCGTTTCGAGGGCCCGTTTCAGGTGTCTATATCAATATCCTCCTTTTTGACCGATTTACTATACTCGACGATTTTTCCGCAATTCTGACACTCTACTCGACCATCTCTAGTTATTCTCATGGCCCTTAGACGGTACTGTGCTGAGCACTTCGGACAGACAAAGATCTCATCGCCCCTCAGATTGCTGAATACACTTAGGTCAATATCTATGAAGTCCTCAAGTATATCTCGAAGACGCCTGCCGGACCAGAGTGCCTCCGTGACTCCGCCGACTACATTCAGATCATAGGCATATATGATGAATTTGGCTGTTTCAAGGTCTCTCAGGTATTCTGTGAGGAGAGTAATCACAATCGAGCCGGAGGACTGAGTAAAAGTTTGGACTACAAAGAGGAGATTATCCTTATTCCCAAATTTGTCAAAGAGCAAATTCAGAGATGGTTCAAAAGATCCCTTTCTGGCATTCCATAGGTTTGGAAGTGTGCCCAAAATACCCAGAAGATTCTCCTCTTTCATCCCGGAGATTTCGATTGTTTCCATGGACGGATTACCCTCATGCTGCATTCACCCGAATGCATTTCTGTTTAGCTCATCGATACGGGAAACATGAAGAGAGAGGCTTCTCATGTTGAAGAGAGATTCAAGAGGTACGGGATATGCTCACCCCTCTCAAATCCATCTTCAGAAACGGAACAACCAATTGGTGCTGTCTACGCCAAGTTGTCGCATATCGGCAGCAGTGGTTGAGAATCCGCCGCGTTGACTGGTTCAGAAGACCTTTATCCAAGACTAGGCTCTGAAGAAGGACTGCTGCGCACGGCGAAACTGGTAGTCCATGCCGCTGATGAGGTCTCTAAAATGTCGGAGGAACATGCGATGTCTCTTCATGATATCGAGCAGTTGTCGTGGTACGACCTCAATGCTCATCTTGGGATTCCCTACTTCCATCAGGGTGGGCTTCGGGCTACGGACCGTCTTGCTGACTTGTGTGGTGTCGGATCTGAGACGAAAGTCCTTGTTGTCGGCTGTGGTACAGGATACAGCGCCTGCTACTTGGCGCGGACAAGAGGCTGTCGAGTCGACGGTTTCGATCTGGCTGAGAATATGGTGGCGAAGGCGAAGGCAAGAGCGAATGTGGAAGACGTCGCTGACAGGGTGTCCTTTCAGGTGGCGGATGCGCACCGTATGCCATTTGGGGATGCTCAGTACGATATTGTCCTCACGGAGTTTGTATCCATGTTTCTTGACCGCGACCGGGCGTTTCGAGAGTGTGTAAGAGTCTTGCGACCGGGGGGCCATCTGGGCATAAACGAGCTATACAAGGAAGACATCATCCCCGAATCATCCAAGGCAAAGATAGACGAGGCCGAGGGCTTATACGCCGAAGTAACAGGTCTACCGTTTGCAGCGCTCACTATATCCGCCTGGCGGAATGAGCTTCAGAAAGTGGGGCTAATAGACATTTTGTCTGAGAGAGTCGACTATATGGAGAGTCTGCGAGAGCGTGCCCAATCGGTGGGCGGCTGGAGGAAGCTGTTGAGGATGATTGGTCGCGGCTTTCTCTATACGTTCAGAAGCAAAGAAATCAGGCGGAAGATGCTCATTCAAGCACGATTCAGGCGAATTATCAGAAGGGACAAGTCTACCAAGCAATATATTGGCGCACTACTATGCGTCGGAAGCAAAAGGGGCGAGGGCAAATAGCGCTACGCTGGAATGTCGTACTCACAGATTGATAGAGGACCATATGTGCTTGTCATCGTGAAAAGCGCATACGGGCTCGCGGATCTCATGTGTCATGATAATTTAGGATGAGGCCTAGTTGATTGGGATTCGCCAGCATTTCTCAATATGTGTACAGTACTGGGGAGGGAGGTGTAGTCAATGTCATCTCGATCCCATCGCCCCAGGTGACAAGAACCCTACTGTATAGTCTTGTGCCCTCATCAATTGTCGGCGAGTAGATTTGCTCTCTAGAGTTCGTGAACTCAAGGACAACGTTCTCACCGGGTCCTATCTCAGGCAAGTCTCCAACGAGAGTCAAGTTGAGCGTGACTAGGGGCACCATCGAGTCATCAAAATAGATCGTCATTCTGATAGCCCTTAAGTCGCTCACCGTGGCATTTCCCGTATTCGTGACATTCACACGAACCACTGTGAAGAAAGGAGGCCCCTCTTCAGGAATCATTGGCATGAAGTCCTGCCAATACACAGCCTCAGCGCAGGCCTCAAGTCCATGTGAAACAATAGTATCTACACTATCGCCCGGCGGAGATAGGGGAGGTGGAACCTGAAGTGGATTGGTCTGTGACACATTAAGAACTACTCCCACTGCACCTACACCGATAGCTGTGACCACGATGGCTATCGTCGCTACAAATCTTCTGTCCAGCAATTGTATTCCAATAGACTATGACACTTTCAGATATAACACTTGGCCATGGGACAGGGTCGCCAACAGACACAAGAGATTTGGACAGAGTCGAACAGGTGTATATGTAGTGAAGGTCGGAATGAGAGTCTGAAGTCCACACTACACGACCATCAATCTCACGGAGTCGTGCCCAATGCCCTCTCTCGGGCTGATAATACTGGTGTCCAAGATTGTCTGACTAGAAATGAACGGTGAGGGAGAGAGGAAGAACCTCTTACAATTTGTGCTTTGAATTATCATCAGAATGGTTCAGAGAATCGGGATTTCTCTTCGATCCATTCTGCCATGACCTCGAGTGCAAGGCCAATATTGCCAATCTGGCAATGGTTCTGAGCCTCTTCTCCCCTCGTAAAGACGCGACTGGACACGGATTTGGCTGAAGTCAAGGCACTCAGTTGTTCTTCGTGCATCTTCAATGGAATCAAATGGTCTTCCTTTCCGCTGAGAATCAGAACATCTTGCCTGACAAGCTCTGAATGAATGTTCTCCTCGTTCATCAGGAAATATGTTTCGAGAGCGTCCATGGGCTTGTTCTTCTTCGTGATGTACATCAGCTGCTTTACCATCCAAGACTGGATATTATTGCGCTGGAACTTCCACATTGCCATTCTATCCATGAAATCTCTGGAATGAATGAAGAACCATCGATGCAATTTCCGAAAGATGACATTCATGTTCTTCATGTAATCGATGGAATG
>CAYHAA010000008.1:83053-122176 GCA_964354495.1 uncultured archaeon
TAGAACAGATCACTGAACCTGTTGTAGAGTGTTTCCTTCTCGGAGCTCTCTGAGAGGAGGTAGAACTCCGCAGCTCGAAAATAGAATGCAGCTGGAAGAAGCATGCCTTCTGCAACCGCTCTCTCTGCCAGTTCGAGCATTACCTTCGTCCAATCACTGAAATTCCTGATCCTTTTCCCGGCTTCTACAAGATCGCCATATCTCGCATATCCAAGGGAATGCCAGCGATTCAGCTGAAAATTGAAGAGCTGGTTCTTGTGGAATCTGTGATATCCGATGGGAAATGTGAACGTTCTGGCAGTCCTGCTTGTCATGTCGACAGTTGCCTCTCTTGTGTACATCTTCCTGATGCGCCCTACATATCTATCTATTCTAGGCTCCCGCTGGAGAGGGTATGCGGGATGCATTGACTTTTTCTATGGGTGACGCCACAGTGAGCGTCAGCCACTTTTCTACATAGTGCTCTCTTCCTCATACCAAGCATATCCTTGAGTAGATGGTTTCAGAGAAGCAAAGCGAGGTCGGACAAATGCTTGTATACCGAGGTCAGGAGCAAGACCGTTCATTGTAAGTTGTACAATCTTGGACACCAGAGCGTTGTACCCCCAAGAAACGGCACTGGGTGGACTCTGCGAGGCCAGGTACGTGTCAGCACAACCTCAGAGTCCTGTCTCCCACGAGTGATATTTAAAGACCTACAAGAATGGTTCACAGAAGTATCTAAGAGATGTCCAACTTTGTCCGAGTTTTCAGCAGCTGTTGCATACCCTACTCTCGATTCGACACGGACTCTCAAATCACAAGTCGACCCCAGTGTAGTCCTCTGAGCTGACAACACGCAGGTATCAAGTCTGTGCAATACAGAATGAATGATTTAGCCGGTATGTCTTAATAGTATGACTGTCATTCTGGGATTGACGACCATAAATGTCCGCAAGAACGGATTCGTGCCCCTAGACACAGGTTCAGTGCAATTCGGAGGCTGCTATTCTTGGATTTCACAGGTCTGCTGGTCATTGCCGTCTTTGTGGTAGTGTACGCAGCGATAACGTCAGAGAAAGTCAACAGAACTGCAATGTCGCTCACGGGAATGGCGATTGTAGCATTAATCCTGTGGACTCTGGGCACAAGTGACTTCAGAGTCTTGACTGAGCACATTGAGTGGTCCACAATCCTATTCATCACAGGTCAGATGATTATTGTCACTGTATCTCGTGCCTCTGGCATGTATCAGTATCTCGCTCTTACTCTCGCCCGCCCATCCGGCGGAAATCCACGTCGTCTGTTCATCACCTTTGTTGTATTCGTATTCTTCATCTCGCTATTCTTTGATACTACGTCAACAATGCTCATCATCGGGCCTTTGACAATCGAGGTCTGCAGGGCATTGGCCTTGGATTTCAAGCCATTTCTTGTCTCTGAGGCGATAGTCGCGAACTATGCTTCCATACCATCTGTCGTTGGGGATGTACCAAACCTTGTCATTTGGCACGCTACACAAATCAACGCGGGTTCCATGTTCCTTGCTCTGATTCCTCTGTCCTCCATCTTCTTCCTCATCTCTCTGCCTCTCATGCTGCGATACCTCCAGCGTACTCTCAAGGAACGTGACATGACAAGATGCGAGGAGTTCCTCGCACTTGACCCGAGTACTCTGATTCACTCTAGACTTGAGTTCTATATGTCCGTAGGAGCCATGATTGCCATAGTACTGGCCTTCACAATTGGCAACGCAGTTGGTTTGGAGCCGAGCCTAGTGGTCATGACTATTGCTGCAGTCATGCTGTTGATGACACGACGTGAGGTGGAACAGATCCTACGTCAGGTGGGATGGGGCACGATCTTCTTCATAATTGGACTGTTCGGCATTGTCGCTGCCCTGGATCTCACTGGAGTGCTCACTGACATGACTGTTTGGGCAGAAGCGACTGTAGGCAGTGACAAGGTCATGACCACCCTCTTCATGTTCTGGATACCTGGAGTGATCTCAGCCGTCATAGACAACGTACCGATTGCCGCTCTGCTATCTCCCCTTGCAGCTACTTTCGCTGGCATGAGCCCTGTTGTGGTCCTTGCACTCATCTCTGGCGTCAATGTAGGCGCATTCATCCTCCCCATAGGCTCTCCCGCAAACATCATCGCTCTCGCATTATCAGAAACCGAAAGGGATCCTATTGGCATAGTGGGCTTTGCGAAGGTCGCAACTCCAATGGCCATACTGATGATGTTGATTGGGACAGGGTATCTGTATCTGCTTACATTCCTACTCTGAGCCACTCATTCATCTGGTTCATTCATCCTGCTAGAATCAAAGAACAGCTCAAAGATAGATCCTTGTCCAGCGGAGACTGACAAATCTGACAAACTGTCAATACACATTCAGATTGAACTTGGCATGGAGAGAGAAGTATTCGTCTGTCCCTTCTGTGGAGCTCCTGATAGAGAAGCAACCACGTCCGATGCACCCAATGGACGTGTGGAACAATGCGACGCTAGGCATCCACAGTAATGGTTGGCCGTTTGCATGTCTTCGTAAGCTCTATTAGTGTTTAATCACTAGTGATATCGCTAGTGATATCAATACTGATATGAAAAAGCGAGATTACCAACACGGGGGTGAAAAACAAGATATGCACGGACCAAGAGATATGTGCGGACCAAGAATGCACCACCACTGGAGCAGAGGAACCTCATTCGTACCAAAGGGATACCTTAGGTCTCAGGTTCTGAAGTTGCTCAGCGAGAAGCCTATGTCGGGTGCTGAGATCATGAGTGTGATGGAAGACAAGACCAGCATGAGATGGCGCCCGAGCCCAGGCTCTGTCTATCCTCTGCTCTCATGGCTCCTAGACTCGGGTTACACAAGAGAATTGTCTGACTCGGAGGCTGGTGTCCGCCGTTACGAGTTAACGGAAGAGGGCAGGAAGTTCCTCGAAGAGGAGGAACTACGAAGGGACCAACACAAGGGTTCCCGGTTCTTCGGACCTCAGTTCGAAGACTGGGAGGGACCAATGCCTGAAGCGGCACGCGAGCTGATCGGCAGCTGGCGGCACATGAGACGAGCTGGCTTTGCGCTTCGCAGGAAGCTCAGGGATAACTACTCTGACGCTCTGGCGACGGAAGCCAAGAAAATAGTGGATGACTTCGTGGAGAAGATCTCCCGCCTCTCTGAAATTGAGAGGGCATAGCTGCCTCCACGGTGGAGTGAATTAGAATCACTCCATCTTACTCTTCTTTTGAACCAATCAGTCTTGGTTCAAGAATGTCATCACCCTTTCAAGTAGATAACAGGGCGTCTTGCTCAATGTCTTGCTGACATTCCCCTTCGAGGTCTTTGTAGCCTCTGCAATCTCTGATGTTCGTTTCTTTTCCCATATGTAGTAGTAACAGTGCTGCAGCTGAGAGGCGCTGAGACCTACAAGTGTCGTGTAAAAGAGGAGAGAATTGACCACTGCATTGTTCTCATCACCTGAGGCCTTCTCATCGACCTTGAAGCCAGCTGACCTATTCATGTACTTCATGCTCTTTGTTTCATTCAAGGCCTCTCTTGCGTTCCAGAAGGCTGGTCCATCGCACTCATCAGCGCTCTCTTTTCGTATTATGATCTCTCCTGTTCCCAGTCCAACACGGAACTCCAGCTCTTCCATCAGAAGCCTATGAAAGAGGAACACAATTGGTTGCCAGCTACTGACCAACAACTCAATGCTATCGCCCTGAGTTATAGCGGGCATGGCGAGGCAGTAGTCCTTGAAACGTTCGTATGTCTGGCTCAACATGCCGCGCATCTTCTCGTCCACTTTCCTCCGCTCACGAGCATTGACATCTCTTGATGCTACGATGTCAATAATGACTGCAATCAACGGCTCCTCACCCAACTAGCAGAAATCTAAAGCTGCCCCATGTCAACGCCAGCGCCATAGTGATACTCATGAACGTGCCGAGAATATACCAGTCCGCGCACGCACGATCAGTGGTTTCCTTATTCGAGTACCGGAAAATTGCCTTCCCAGCAACAATGACTGAGAGGAAGCTGAGGATTGTTGTGTATGACAGCGCGCTGTCAAAATATGCTATCAGAATTGCCAGGAATATCAGGCTCCTCTCCATGTACCGTTCATTGTAAGTTGGACAACCTTGGACGCCGGAGCGTTGTCCTCCCAGAAACGGCACTGGGAAAGAACTCCGCGAGGGCAGGCGTGTGTCGGAACACTCTCCTCTGTCTGTAGTGGGTCGTAGCATATGAACTCGTACAGCGAAATGTCCAAGTTCGTCCAAGTTTTCAGCAACTGCTGCACACCCCATGAGATATCCTCCGTATTGGAGGCCGCCGCACTTAGACGCAATGTCTTCTTCATGCCCTCTTGCCAACCTTCCAAAGACTAGATCAATCAGTAGGCCGGGCAAGAACAGAGCCAAGAGGTACCCAGAGAGAATTGTGAGGAACTCTGTATTCAGTGAGGGTATCGGAAAGACTACAAGTAGAAACAGAGCAGTACAACTCACTACTGTCATTAGTAGACCAAGAAGTCGCTGAGACGCCTTCAGAAACACACCACATATATGATTGCGCTATAGTCTTCTCGCTCCATTATAAGTTTACCTTTTTTATTAACAATACACACTGTTTACTATAAAAGTTAACAAACTGACATGTTTACCAATATGGTACAAGCCCGGACATCCAAGTAGCTCGTATCAAAGAAGAGTGTTGAGAGAGGAATGCCCTCTCTCGATTTGAGACTCGAAACTACATCTGTTTCTCTTGCCCGTAGAGTAAGCACTCAGGCGCGAACAGCAAATCTATAACTGTGCAACACCATATGCGTACTAGCTGACCAGACAGCTAGTTCTGTTCGATAACGACGAAAATGTGGAAGTGTCAAACTGTGAGAAGGGGCAGTCTGAAGGGCTACAGCGGTAGAGTCAATCGAGTTGTCAAGATTCCAAGGGCGAGCGTGGAGCACTTCATCTATGGCACACCGGAAACAACTTTCGGGCAGGCTCTGCGCAACAATTGGCCTTTCGAAGACCAAGGCATCAAGAGCAAGTGGAGAATAGTTACAGAAAAGGGCGCGGACGTGACCAATAGTGCGCTGTCAAGCCATGAAGGCACCGTGCTCGTAGAATTCCTCTCTTGACATATCGTGGACATTCGTTTTGTGGATTCACCAGCCTAGTGCTCCTAATGGAACTGAATGCCATTTGCAGGCGCGAGTAGGTATATAATGACAACGAACTTTGCATGCTGTAGAATGAGCGAATCTAAGACGAAATCTGGGATGAGCCGCAGGAATGTCCATCTAGGTGATACTGTCGATATAGTCCAAAAGATGGATCAACGCACTGGAAAGCTCACCCGTGGAGTTGTGAAAGACATCCTCACAAACTCCCCCAGTCATCCACATGGCATTAAAGTGCGGTTGCAGACTGGTCAAGTGGGACGTGTTCAAGCAATCATCACAGTGACCAAATGACAAATCTGGAGCGTTACTTCCACATCAGTGTACCCCTCCGTTCACTAATTCTGAAGGTGAAGGCACACCGATCATTCAATGTGTGGATCCTGAAATAGAGAGAATGAGAGAGAGCTGGTGATTCCTCAGCCCACGTGAAACGGCGCCGGTCGAAAGAGGTATCAATGGCAGGAATGCACACAAGACGCATGTCAAGAGTCATTGTCATCTACGATTCAGAGACAGGCAACACTGAGAAGATGGCGACTGCGGTCGCCGATGGCGTTCGAGAGGTCAGAAGTGTTGAAGTCATTGTAAAGAAGGTAGACGAAGTCACTCACGAAGACTTGCTGAGTTCGCAGGGCATCATCATCGGGTCTCCGACGTACTATGGTCTAATGTCTGGGAAACTCAAGTCATTCATAGACACCACGGCGAAGATACACGGCAAGCTGAGAGACAAAGTCGGAGGCGCATTCACGAGTTCGGGAGGAACTGCGACAGGCGCGGAAACCACTCTGCTATCAATCCTGGATACTATGCTAGTGCATGGTATGATAGTGGTCGGAAGGGATGACAACAAGCACTATGGTGCTGCCGCCACAGGAGCCCCGAAGGGAAAGGATGTGCAGACCTGTTCAGACCTAGGAAAGAGGATTGCTGAACTGACAAAGAAGCTGCATGGCTGAAGCCGTCTCGACAAGGATTTGTTCTCATGGAACTACCCAATCTAGTAACGGTCTTGAATGTGATTTTCAACCATGGCGCTGTCAAAAATACGAAAGAGTCATCTTTGCCTATGATGGACTAGAATCTAAGAGAAATCTTCCTCAATCAAATCAGGAGCGCCCCCTTGATGCAGATACCAACATTTGGAGCGGTTCTGGCTGCCCAGAAGCGCATCAGCCACTACTTGCGACCAACACCATTACTTAGCTACCCGACTGTCAACGAGCTCGTGGGAGCAGATGTGTACATCAAACATGAGAACTGTCAACCGGTAGGAGCATTCAAAGTCCGTGGGGGCATCAATCTCATGTCGCAGCTATCTGATGATGATAAGGCGAGAGGTGTCATTGCAGCCTCTACCGGCAATCATGGTCAGTCAATTGCATATTCATCAATGATATTTGGGGTCAAATCAACAATCGTGGTTCCTGAGAAAGCAAATCCGGGAAAGGTGGCAGCTATGAAGGCATTGGGTGCTGAGATTGTCTTCCATGGAGCCACATTTGATGAGGCAAAAATCCACTGTGAACAGCTCGCCAAGACGCATGGTTATCGCTATATTCACTCGGGGGATGAACCTGACCTGATAGCTGGCGTAGCCACTGAAGTGCTTGAGATGCTTCAAGAAGAACCTGACATTGACGTGATCATTGTTCCAGTGGGAGGAGGAAGTGGAGCTGCCGGCGCATGCATTGTGGCCAAGTCCATTGATCCTAAGATCGAGGTCATTGCAGTACAGTCTGAGGCCTCTCCTGCAGCCCATGACTCATGGCGCAGCAAGAAACCTGTCGAGCGCCCCAACCACACCTCTGCCGAAGGGCTTGCAACAGGAACTGCATTCGAACTCCCCCAAAGGATCTTGAGACAGTATCTGGACGACTTCATTCTCGTGAGCGAACAAGAGATCATGAGAGCAACAGTCTGGATGATAGAGCTAGCGCATACGCTTGCTGAGGGCGCAGGAGCCGCACCATTGGCGGCAGCGTACAAGATTCGAGAACGCCTCAAAGGGAAGAAGATTGGACTTGTATGCTCAGGAGGCAATCTATCGCTGGCAAAATTGCAGGAGGCACTCGATTTCACTATCAATAGACAGACACATCATTCGTCCTAGGACGAGTGAGCAAGAAAGGAAAAACTCTCTTGCTGCATTCCTTGTGCTCCCTCTATTTCTCTAGCCCGTTCGATTCATACTCCTTTAGGAAGAAGAACTACCAATTATTGATCAGTGGGATTCTTGCATCTGTCGTCAATATCAGGCCTAGCTCTTTCAGAGCCTTCTCACATCCTTGTCCGACAAGATGAGTGCTGTGCATATCACACCCGTGAAGGTTTGGCAACACAGTGATGCATTCTGCAGCATTTGGATTGAAGACTCCACTTACAGCAAGAGCATCAAGTACCTCCTTGACATCGAGACTGATATCAACTGTGCCCATCTGTTTCTTGAGTTTCATGATACTCTCTATGATGATTGGTGATAGAACATCGATGTCATCTGGAATGCCCGCTAGGAATTTCACTGCGTTCAGGAGTGCAGCGGACTCTGACATGAGAATCTTTGACCGTTTCCCGGTGAGAATGACAGGGGCGTCATCGGTGGGGTATATCTCGATGGCAGCTCCAGTATGCATCTCATTTAGTGCGCTCTTTGATTTCTTCGAGCTCTCTTCTAGAGCCTTATTCGCTTGAATTGCCACGATACGATCTTCAGGTTTAGCTTGTACGCGCTGCATAATCTTGTCCATACGCTCAAGCGTGTCATTGGCGACATTTCCCTCAACAAAGTCCCTGTGGTACTGGTAGTACC
Source organism: uncultured archaeon (assembly GCA_964354495.1). Lineage (GTDB taxonomy): Archaea > Asgardarchaeota > Thorarchaeia > Thorarchaeales > Thorarchaeaceae > SMTZ1-45. The sequence continues at coordinate 91,046 of CAYHAA010000008.1, forward strand.
TTCGGACAATCTCATCAATACTCGCCTGTTGCACCACACTGTCATCGATTATCCCCTCTTTGGCCATATTGACTCCCAAGTCTGTTGGGCTCCTGATTTCTGCCAAGGGGTCTCCAGCAGGAGTGATCTTCTCGATGATCTTCCTTATGATGGAGAAGTTCTCCACATCCCTATTATAGTTGGTCGCATCAACACCGCAGGCCTCCTTATGGAAGGGATCAATACAGTTGTAGTCACCGATATCCGCAGTGGCTGCTTCGTATGCGATATTCACGGGATGATTCAGAGGTAGGTTCCATATCGGAAAGGTTTCGAACTTTGCAAAATTGCTCATGATGCCAGCTTTTCTGTCATGATAGATCTGACCCATGGCGAAGCTCATCTTTCCGCTTCCAGGTCCTGGCGCCGTGACAATGACAATCTTCCTGTCAGTTTCCACATAGTGTAGCTTCCCATAGCCCTCTTCACTGACCACTTTGTTCGGGTCTGTGTGATAGTCAGGTATCTCAATGTTAGTGATTACTCTGACGCCTCTATTTGCAAGGCGCTGCCTGAACTTGTCAGATGTCTGCTCTCCGCCATACCTACTGATCACAACAGCAGATACATCCAATTCCAGTTGTTTCAGGTCGCCTATGTCCCTGAGAATCTGGTCCTCATACGTTAGACCGAAGTCACGCCGTATCTTTCGTCGTTCAATGTCCTTCGCACTGATGCAGTGGATGATCTCGATGTTTTTGCCCAGCTTCTTGAGCATCCGAACCTTTGTATCGAGCTCATAACCAGGCAGCACTCTTGATGCATGATGGTCGAATCTGAGCTTTCCTCCGAACTCAAGGTAGAGCTTGTCAAATCGGTTCACCCTGTCCATGATGCGCTGTATCTGAGCAGAGAGGTATCTTGAGGTATCAAAACCCTTCTTTCTAATCATGAGTATCACTCAGAGCTGCTGTTGGCGTACTGAAAACCAAAGCAATGTCCGTGACTGCTGTCACTCCCTCTATAAAACCTTCGAACGGTGAAGGAAATACATTTGTAGAATGGAGTCATTCTAGAGTGCAATGGAATGAGTCATCATGAAGACACTGATAGCATATGGGACACGATACGGAGCAACAGCCGGCACTGCTGAAGAGATCTCTAAAGTACTTCAGGAACAAGGACACGATGTCCGAGTAGTTGATGTGAAGAAGGACAAGATCAAGAGCATATCCGAATACGAACTAGTCATCATAGGAAGTGGTATGAGGATCTTCAGGTGGGTCGGTGAAGCTGAGGAATTCATCAAGAAGTTTCAAGACGAACTAAGACAGAAGAAGACCGCGATATTTGTGTCGTCGGGCGCACAGGCGATTCACAAGCATGACAATGACACTGAATCGATGAATACCGCTTGGACGAAGTACCTTGACGAGAAGGCAGAGAAGTTCTCCCTTCGACCAATCATGATGGCAATCTTTGGCGGTGTCTGGGACTACAACAAGATGGGCTTTCCCTTCAAGAAGACCATGATGGCATTTCAGGAGAAGCTCAGAGAGGTTGGCATCGAAGAGACACATCCCGGTGTATATGACACGCGTGACTGGGAAGAGATCAGAAGCTGGGCAAGGGAGCTAGCGCAAAAAGCAAGCGGATGATCTTGGCTCATCCTGTGGCAGTTTCGTTGCGGGAGTCCGTAAGTCAGATATCTTTATCCTCTCCCTTGGGCAACGGTTTGGTGAGGTGCATTGAGTTGACAAGAGGACTAGTCTGCGTTGAGATCTATCTCCTCGCCGATGCAAATGTGCAGCTTGAAGAGGTCCTTGGAGAGGCTGGCTTCGCTGCGCTGGTCAGCGCGACGTACGACGATTCGAGTGAATTCCAGTTCCTCTTTGACACGGGTTATGGAACTCCCGCCTTAGAATATAATGCTTGTATCATGAAGAAATCTCACAAACGAGACCTGTCCTCTATTGAGTTAATCATACTCAGTCATGGACATTGCGACCATGTGGCTGGAGTGCTGAAAGTCCTTTCACTGATCAAGAAACGAGTGCCTGTTCTATGTCATCCCGATGCGCTGCTGCACAAGATATTCACCTCTGATGATGGAAAGAAACACGAAGTCGGGATTCACGAGTACTATAGTGACTCTGAACTCAGAAGCAGTGCTAGGGTCATTACAACCCAAAGACCCTATCACATTGCCGATGGTATCATGACTACAGGGGTTGTGCGGAGAACAAACGACTTTGAAGAAATCTCGGGCGAACTACGGAAGATTGTGACAGTAAGAAACGGAAAGGAAACACCTGACCTCATCGAGGACGACCTCTCGGTCATCTTTCACCTGAAGGATGGTTCAATTGTGATTCTTACAGGGTGTTGCCACTCTGGCATTGTGAACACAGTCAACCATGCGCTCTCGCTCACTGGTTCTTCATCTGTAGTCGGAATCGTGGGAGGCCTTCATCTTCATGATGCGTCAAGTGAGAGATTGAACAGCACTATTGAACATCTACGCAAATATCCCCTCTCCGTTCTTGGAGCCTGTCACTGTACAGGGCTGAGAGGCCGTGCTGCTCTCATGTACGCCTTCGAAGACTCCTTCAAGGAAGTGAGCGCAGGATCTCTGTTGAAGTTCCAGTCAAAATAGATTGCTGGAATCGCCGCAGCCTCTTTCCGATGTCAGGATGACCACAATGTTCTATCTCTCTATCGAAGACTCCTACGAATGCATACCAAGCCCAAGTAGCATCTTGCATGTCTTGACTTGATTCTCTATGACCTTCGCCCTATGCAGGTTGTCAAAGAATACCTTGATGTGAGAGGTATAATTGTCCGACCTCTTGCCGCCATACTCTCCGAATATGTGCCCAGTATTCTCTAGGTCAACAACTCCATAGAGCAGCGAGAGCGACACTATGAGGTCAACGAGGCCCCTATCTGTTGTTTCCACCACCTGAGGAATCTCATTTGGCGGCTCAAGAATGAAGCACCCTACATTCCCTGCGTTTCTACAGTGGTCTTCCATCTGCAGGTCGGAAGAGAGCAGGGTGACAGTTGCCTGTTTATCTCTCGCAAACTCGCTTAGCGATTTCACAATGACTCTGTCTGCCTCTTCGGAATCATGAGGAAGTGGTTCGCACTTGGCTCTGTCATGAGTCGGCTGCTGCACGAGGAGGTGAAACTGAGAGCTAGCCATCTTGGCAATCCTTGTCTCAAGCGTGTTCCGATTGTGAAACTCGTCGAAGAAACGCCTCTTGTCAGGACCACTCATGGCTTTCACCGAGCCAATCCAGTCCTGTCCGTATTTGTCTGACACATTCCGGTCTATCTCTTGCACGACCCCTTCAGATGTGACGAAGAGAAGTTCTCCTCTGCGAATCTGATTGGCCGCCATCAAAGACTCAAGACATGACACAAATCCACTGTAAAACAGGTTTGAGTCTAATGAGATGTACCATCGCCCCGAAGCGTGTCTGGGGTCGCTCTGTCTCTTGTATCCCTCGACGAAGAACTTGCGGAACTCATCGCCTGATCTGTAGTCAATGAGCCCCGCGTAGCAGAGTGAGGCACGTAGTTGTGAGTAACTAGGGTGGTCCCAACCTGTTTCACCACATTCTCTCAGGTCCTCGGAGTACTTTGCTCTGTCAGTCAGCATGTGGGCTTGTTTCTTAGATAGGTCCAGCTCCATGAGATCCATCTCCATGAGCGGATTCCTGACTTTCAGTCTGACATGCTCATTGTACCCATAGTTCAGGACGACTGTTAAGAATTCCTTTGACATCTCCAGTCCTTGCCATCTGGTATCAGTCACACGGATTATGTCTTTTCTGCACTCTATGTTCTGAGCCAGGTCTCTCAGGAGCTGAATCCTCTTGGGTATCATGAGATAGGGCTTCGCGGCGTCCTCTGTGGACTCGATGGTCAAATAGTAGATGTGCTTGAGAAACTTGCCTGAGAATCCTAATAGACTACCTGCGACCAGTGCCTTTCTGCCACCAGTGATGTTCAATGCGACTTCGGAGCCGCTATCTTTGAGACTCTGGATGATACGCTCTATCTCGTCCCGTGTTGCGCGCATATCGAAGTTGGGAACCCTGACCTTCTCTATGTTCCGCTCGCCATACTCCTCTTGGATTGTCTTCATGCCCTCAACAACAGGATTGATATCACTCTCATACTGAGCCTCGTACAGGAGGATGATTCTGTCAGGTCTGAAGTCTGTTTCAAGCATGACTGCATGGTAGGAATTCACGACCCCCCAGCCGCTTCTGCCCATGAGTGTTACGAAGACCTGTTCCGTCAAGTCTCAATCTCCTCCAAATTCTTGGTAGGATTCCCAAAGCGTGTACTTGCAGAGGCTGACAACATCAGTCTATATCTCCAGAACGTCATCTCTCTTCATGACCATGACTTTTCGATGCCACTCTTTGAACATCTCGGGATGTTCTGTGTGCATCGGTATCACTATCTCTGGTTTCACTCTCTCAATCAGATCTTTCAACTCACGCCCTGAGAGATGCCCTGAGCAGTGCTTCATCGCAGGTTCTCCAAGACCAAAGTGTTTCAACCATCTCTTGACCCGCTCGAGTTCTATCGCGCCCTCTTCGTCATAGGGTTCTGAGGCCGACCAGATGAACTTGCTGCCCTGTTTTGGCTTGAGATCATGAAGGATGCCCAAATCGTAGAAGCTGCATGTCACAACATACTCCTTCTGCGCGCTCGCCACTTCCTGCGGCGTCACCAGGACAGAGTCTTGAAACACATACTCTCTCACAGGTTCCGGATAGCTGTAGGAGTAATCCCGCAATTGCGCCTCCTCGTCGTAATCTGAATTCGCCCAGATTCCCCATGACTTTCGAGGGAGCAATACCTCGATGTTCTTCGAGTCAACTGCAGGAATGTCCTTCGTCTGCAGCATCTTCGAGAGAAAATAGGCCTGCTTGGGGCTGATCAGTAGTTTCCGTCCACTGGCACGAGCAGCGTTACTGATTGTAACCATCCGGCTGATATCTCGTTGGGCGTAGTTCACAAGGACCAACGCCTTGGAGTCCTCGATCGTATCTGCCATTTCTTTCTCAAGGTTCTTCTCGGTCATGCCAGGCGCATCTTCTGCACGAGTGCCCTCACAGAGGAGCACTCTCAAGTTGGAATCCTCAAGTGCAGACGCGAACTCCTTTGATGATGAAGCAAAGTACCCATGAAACCTGAGGTCTCCTGTGTATGCGACAGCACCGCAGTCTGTGTTCAGAATATAAGCGTCCGCCCCTGGCAGGCTATGGTCGACCTGATACGCTGTCGCCTCGATGTTGCCGACTTTGAAAGACCTCTTGCGCTGCGTCTTGACAAAGGGACGTTCGATCTTTTCATCTTCAACATCTGTCTTGGTCGCTCTCTTCAGACCCCCGCCCCTCTGTCGGGACGTCATCTTGAAGGACGGGTACCAGGTGCAAAACTCCTGTTCATCGCCCGTTATTGTTTCCTGCAGGTACTTCATGATGATCCATGTTGTTTCAGAGCCGACCAGCGTAATATCTGGTCGCAGATATGGAACCATGCCGACATGGTCCATATGCGCATGGCTGATCAGGACTGCCTCAACGCTCTTCTTCTTACTAGACGCTAGGGCGGGATTAGATGAGTTCATGTGTTCGAGATGGTCCTCACGGTAGATTCCCTTGACTGCAGGGAGAAGCCCGAATGAGATGTATTCCTCGATGATGGCGAAACCTCTAGCCCCAAGAAACTCGTCGTAGTATTTTCTCTGTTGGCCAAAGCTGAGGCCGAAATCGAGGAAGACTCGCGTTCCGCCGTCCTCTATTAGAATCTTGTTTCCGCCAACCTCATCGACTCCGCCATGAAATACGAACTTGGTCATACTGCAAAGACCACTCTCCAACCAAGAGTGACATACAAGACCGTGACCTCCCATATAAGAAGTTCTGGTCGAACAAGACCGCTCTGTAGGAGAGACCTCATATGTGTCCGAAGGACTGCACATGCCCTCACGTCTATCGTTCGAGTCAGAGCAGGTCCTTGAGGAAGAGTCGCGTACGTTCAGTGTGCTCGGTCATGACGCTCCGAATGACGATAGGGGAGACAGTGATGTTACCGTTTCGAGAAACCTCCCTGGCATCATGACTTTCATCCGAGAACTTCTCCCCGCCACGAATCCAGTAGCATGGCTTTTCGTAGGGATCAAGCCTTTTCTCTAGCTTGTTCCGTACAACAGCATTACTGGGTTCCACGACCACCAGCCGACTCTGTCCTGAGTATGCCGCGGGGAAGTTCACGTTCAGGCCGTCAACACCAGAGGGCAGCCCCTGTTTCAGAACATGGCCTATGAGCCGGGCGCTCGTGTGGCATACATGTTCAACTCCCTCACTCACACCGGCTTCAGTGAACCAGTGGACCGGGTCCGCTAGGTAGGAGAGAGCGACACCTGGGTATCCCTGCAGGGCTGCTTCGAAGATGGCGCCGACTGTGCCGCTCGTGAGCATCCTGTGGTATCCGACATTTGCACCCGAGTTTATCCCTGAGACGAACATGTCGATTCTCTTGACCAATGAGAGGGCGATAATCACCGAGTCTGCAGGAAACCCGTCGTGGACTATCATGCGATAGCTGCCTGTATTCACGTCGCTCACTATCCTGAGAGGCCGACCAAGCGACAGAGCCTTGCTGGCACCACTTCGCTGCTGGTTGGGGACCACCACAGTGAGGTCCATTTTGGGAGTCAGCGTTTCAGCTAGCCTAAGCAGGCCGATACTGCTTGGGCCATCATCATTTGTTAGGCAGACTGTAGGCATTGGTTCCACCAGCTTCCTGTTCTCTGACTTCGCCTTATGTGCTCGTCGATGATTGATTCAGCAACCATGAATGCGTTCCAGAAGATATCCACCGAACGCCCCATAGGCGATCCAGTGGACGAATTTCCATCCCTGACTTGTCATAGTATTCAGTGCATAGAGTGCCTTCTCCCAGTCCGGGCCTCGCATTCCAGAAGTCACCCTGATGAACACATATTTCCCTGTTATCTCCATGAAGTCTACAGTTTCCTTCACAAAGTCTTCAACATCAATCACATCTCTCATACTGAACACCATCGATTCTGGATGTTGCTCTCAACAAGAGACCGGAATATATGTTGTTTCCCGAATTCAGTTTGAGCCAAAGAGAGGAAAAGAAATTCGGATGCCTCCTCAATCCCACTTGAACTACATCTGCGTCTCTTGGGGATACGGGAAAGATTCATGGAATACTCTATGAGCAATAGAGGAAATATCTCTAGTAGGGAAGATCTGGTAGAAAAGACAGAGGGCAAAGTCGAGCTACACATAAGAAAGAGGATGGGTTTCTCTGGATTTGCGCTTGGAGTAGCACTCTAGTTCTTTCTGATAGCCATCAGCCCTCTATTCCCTTACATCCCTCTCATGGAATATGTTCTCTGGTTCCTATTTCCACGCTATCCGTTTCCATGGAACTATATCATGATCTTCGTCACTTCTCTCATTTGGGGTTCAATACTCTATTTCATCCCCTACAACAAGTCTAAGTTTTGATTACGAGATCATTAGTACGCACTGGGCCACGTACTCAACTTGGAGGGATAGGCTGCAATTTAGTGGCCAATTTGGCAGTAAACAAACAGGTCTCTCCAAAAAAGAAACACGGCCATTAAGCCAGAACGCTTATGACTCTCTTTTCCTAGCTGTTTCGGCATTCAAGTGGATGCAACAAGTCAAGGTGATGGAATTCCATCACCTTTGGTAGTGCATTATCACATATCATTTGTTTCTTGCGCATTCATTGTATAGGTTAGTGAGGGAGAGATGCAGAGTACGAAGCATGCCATAGTGGTACTTAGCGTGATCTTCATTTTCATGTTTGTAGTGTCTGACGTCTACACGGTTCAAGTCTGGTCCACTATGAAGGGGGCAGATCCCAACATACTTGAGAACGACACTGAGGCAGACATCGGCGCCCCAAGAGCAGCATTCTCACTTGCTAGCCTCGTGGAAGAGCTGATGTCAGTAACAACTGATACCAGAGATGCCGACATTGACGGACTTGTCGATTCAATCGAGGCCATCATTGGCACCAGTCCAATCAATAATGATAGCGACTATGATAGGGTACGAGATGATTTTGAGGTTTGGAATGGCACCGACCCATTGGAGCCTGACTCAAACTTCGATGGATTACCAGATTACTTTGAGCTGAAGGCAACAAATCCGGATGTCGATGGCGATGGAGTCGACAATGCTTGGGATTTTGATAATGACAATGATGGCGTCAATGACGCAGCTGACATATCTCCCTTCTGTTATTCTGCTGTGCAGGACAGCTTCCATATGGAGATCGTGACTGGCGGCAATCCCACATATGTCACTCTCCAACTAAGACCACGCGACCCGGCACACCTCAAGTTGTTCTACCAATATTGGGATTGGCCTTACGACTCTCAGGGTTCTATGAAAGATATGGACTATTCAGAAGAGGACGTCAGAGCAATTCCACAACTCAATATTGCTACTGACAGCTCTCTAAGTCAGTCAGCCGTGAGCGACTATGGAATGCTTGTGACGCCAACTGGCTTCCGTATTCCCCTGAATCCCATATGGGATAATGGTGATCTGCTAGCATTCGAGTGCAAGATATTCTTCCCGCAGTCTGCTCAGACGAGTTGGGCCATTGATATTGATATGTTTTGGAGAATTATGGGAAATACAGACATTGAGGCTGTAGCACTCGGTGCCAGCAATGGTATGTATGTAGTCCTTGGAGAAAACAATTCTGCAATCGCTGATGGTGATAATGCTCACGCTGGAACTCTACAATGGATTGACTTGGGCGATGGTAATGTCTCAATCAAGACCTTCAATGGAGCATACCTGTCACTGGCAGACAATACTACAATTGGTGTTTCGTCCATCCTTGACGATAATGCTAGATTTGCAGTGACAGAAGTAGATGACGAAATCGCGCTCAAGGCAATCAATGGACTGTACATCACACTAAGCGAAGATAATCACCTTCTTGCTCAAGGCGATAACCTCTCTGAAGCAGAGAGATTTCATATTGTTGATTTAGGCTACCAATCAGAATGGACAACACTGGTCACATACCCTGAACCATTCATGCTCGCTGGATTCACAGTCGAAGAGAACTTTGGCTCCAATCTCGGACTATTCTATAGCTCGAACAGGGATTGTATTATCGCAGCTGACATGGTGATGACATACGAGTTCATGAGGAATGCCACGAACCTGCTAACGGACCAGTCAGGTATCCTTGCTAACAACGGCATTGACGTGGATAGCCTCTCTTCATCATTCACGCATAGAGATGAGGCATTCAAGAGCATGAGTAATGACATGCTGCCCGATGTGCTTAGGTCCCTGCCCGATGGCGAAATTCTCCCAGTCATCATTGCAAACATCGACCGCTCACGAATTCTAGAGATGTCTGAGATTCTCTCTGGCGTGATGACGCTTGACGACTCGTTTTTCCTCAACGTCACCAGATTCCCTGTTCTGACTGTCAGGACTCTCAAAACGAATTTCTATAATACATCCAGCTTCGGAGCTCTAGCGCTCGATGATGTTATGTCTGAAGTGGTCAGCTGGGGCCTAAGTGATACAGCAACTTTCAATATCCTGACCATGATGATGAAGTGGTTTAATGGAGAGCAACTCGTTACAAGCATCGATGATATTCCATTGTCATTCGGAACGCCAGATGATGAATGCTTCAACATGGCACAGAATATCATAATTGGTAGTCTAGAAGCATTAGGCGGTCTCTCTGAAATAGTATGGATCTGGAAAGCATTCAAAGAGATGAAGGTCCTAGAAAAAGGTGGCTTCGTGTTCAACTCAATAGTAAGGTCTCTTAAGACTGGGAGCACGAGCCTGATCGGAGCCTGGGCGAAGACGAGCACGAGCCTTGCGAAGATCAACAAGGGCTTCACAAAGGCTTTCAAATCGTTCCAAAAGGCCCTAATCGTAGCCGGGATTGTTCTCGACGTGGGCCTTTCAATCTATGCGGCTATACTGATTGCTGATAGCATTGGAGGTCGCTTAGGATCTGAGATTGGAGCCATATATGGTGTAGCGGGCGCTGCGTTCGCAGTTGTTGGCGCACTCCTTCTCTTTGCCATCGGGGAGATACCTTATGTGGGATGGCTAATTGCTTTGGGGCTTGTCCTTGCAGACTTGATTGGCGGCTACTCGGACAAGCTCATAGAATGGCTCACCGGAGCTATATTCGGTGATCAGGAGGATGTGCACAAAGTTGAGCTTGCTGATCCTGGGATTGAGGTTGTGAGACCACCATCAGCGACAACCATTGACCATGATGGGAACGGTCTTGATGTAGGAGATACAATCGAGATCATCGTGCGTTTCCGCGCAACAGTAGAGGACACAGTCAATAGTACAATTCCAGTGGACAGCTACATTAGACCATACATTCAGCTCTTCGTACCTCAGGGCGAGGTTTCATCTTCTGGATACCCTGCTGTAGATGACATGAAAGTGGAGAAGGGCGATTTCTGGAAATCAGAGACCTATGACACAGCTGCGTGGGCAACGCCCAGTCTGCCAATGGTGAATTTTCCAGTTCTGGTGTTGCTCAAGTATGATTACAGACTTCGTTATGATTGGCGACACTTAGTCATGGGCATGGCATACTGCGATCATACAGACTGGGAGGAGGGCTCTGGTGTCGAACAACTGACTAGATATCACTTCGATATCATGCCACAGACAATTGATGACTTTGTGAGATGGGGCGGAATCAGGTTGCTTGACTCTGATGCAGATGAGTTGAAGGACTCTGAAGAGTCCTCAACAGATGTATGGAAGTACGATTCAGATGGGGACAGCCTTCGAGACAAGTACGAAATCGACTACGGCCTGGACCCGAATAATTTCGATAGTGACGAGGATGGGCTCAGCGATAAATGGGAGCTTGTCTATGGCACTAATGCGACAATGCGTGATAGTGATGTTGACGGACTTCCAGACTATGCTGAAATTGCCGGCTGGAACATCGAGTTCAACTACACTCAGACCGAAGGTTCCGTGATTATTCCATTCACTACTCACATGTACTCGGATCCACGGAACAATGACAGTGATGCGGATGGGATCAATGACTTCATAGAATACCAGAGTGGTCTCAATCCCCAATCAAAAGACACTGATGGCGACTCTGTCTTTGATCAACCTGCTCCAGAGACCGAGACGCTGGTAGAGGAAATCTGGCAAAGGTCTGTAGGACCCACAAACGGCTTCGACGTTGACTACTGGGGCAACATACATTGCGGCTACGCATCGACCTCAGGCTCATCGATCTGGAAATTCAACCCAGGTGGGGAGGCCATCCTTAATTATGGCGCTGGGGAACTCACTCTACCAATGGCTCTAGCTACGGGAAATCAAGACACTGTCTATGTTCAGGACTGGAATATCCCCTCGATCATCCCCAAAATCTCTTTGCCCACTTATACTAACAGCATCTACCCGGCTATTGCCCTTACTCGAGATGGTAGTAGACTGGCAGTTGGCTCAAGGTATGATGATACGGTTTGGATCTATAATCGGGTCGGTTCAGAGTGGATCCTAGAGAGCACGCTTTTTTCAACAGCAGGTTCTGAGAACTTTGGGTGTTCTCTTGCATTCAGTGCGGATGGAAACACACTTGTTGTTGGAGCGCATTTGCGTGATGTTGCTTCGTTCAGTAATGGAGCCGCATATGTCTATACCAGATCTGGAACCGAATGGACTCTGAATTCTTTCCTCTCTGTATCAGACGCACACACATACCACTTCGGCTATGCAGTGGCAATTGCTGGCTCAGGAAGTATAGTTGTGGTCGGTCAGGAACGAAATATCTACATCTATGTCTATCAGAATGGGGGATATACCTTCTGTCGGAGATACACGGTTCCAACCACGAACAGAATTGTATCCTCTATAGCTGTCAGTGATAATGGCGCTAAGATCGCAGTGGGTGCAGAGTACCTCTATTCTGGTTCTTCTGAAGAGGCAAAGGTCTTTGTCTATGAGTACAACGGAGCAGTAGCTCAGTGGATACCTTATGAGCTGACGAGTGCAGATAGAGTCGCTGGAGACCAGTTTGGTCATGATGTTTCAATCGATAGCTCGGGCAGCATCATAGCTGCTGGCGCGCCGCACTATTCTGACCAGGGAAAAGGACCTGGATCAGTATACATCTTCACAAAGGATGCCACATCCAATCCATGGTCACAGTCACAGATAGAAAGAACAAGACTAACAGATCCAACCGGTCGTACAGACTATTGTTTTGGGTTTTCAGTGAGGCTCAATCCAGTCGGTGATCATGTTCTAATTGGTTCACCAGGAAGAGGAAGAGGCGCAATGTTCGTCTTTGAAGAGTGTGACTCCACATGGGTGCCGCTCTCCTGGATAGATCCAATATTGGAGTCTGCGCACGGCAATTTTGGTTATTCTGTGGCAATCGATTCTACAGCGAGCCGATTGATGGGAGCTGCCATTCAGACTGATATAACTCAACCAATGCCTGTCTTTGAGTTCTCAACTGCCCCTGACCGGATAGTACGCTTTGATTCCGATGGGACAAATGCAGGAGTGTTCCTTCCCAGTCTAGCATGGGGATATTCTGCTTGGTATACGTCAGTATTTGGCATGACATCAGATTCGGATGGCTACTTGTACGTGTCATACGATGATACGGTCATTGCGGGCATCCGAAAATACGCTCCCTCTGGTGAGTTGGTTAGCTTCATCGGTGGTGGCTGGCTTTCTCGTCCATACGGTATGGCCATTGATAATGATGGAAATATCTACGTGGCTGATAGGGGGAACAACGATGTTCTGAAGTTCTCCCCTGCTGGAGAACTGATGCCAACACCTTGGTCTGGATTCTCGGAACCTAGAGCCGTGGATGTGGACTCAGAAGGCAATATCTACGTCGCTGACACAGGAAACAATCGTGTGCTTGTGTTTGATGAAAATGGAATCCCTGTTACGTCATTCTCTTTCCCTTCGCCTATGGCGCTAAGACTGGACGACGATGGCAATCTGTATGTCGCAACTTGGGACAGACTTGCAAGGTACAGAGTCTATGAAGTATACGTTGAGATCGAACCACCAAGCGAATCCATTGACTGGGACGAGGACGGACTCATCAACGACGTAGAAACTGCAGGCTGGGACATAGTCTACGTGACCTCTGATGGAACCTGGTTCGCTCATGTTGATAGCAGTCCGAATCAGGAAGATACTGATCTTGATGGGCTCTCCGACCTACAAGAATGGGAGCTGGGTAGTAATCCACGATTGGGGGACACCGACAAGGATGGGTTGGATGACCACTTCGAATGGTCAAATGGCCTAAACATTACAGACTTCGATACCGATGGAGAAATGCTGGATGATGGTACAGAGTTGACCTTTGGTAGCAGTCCTCTTCTACGAGATACAGACTTTGATGGCACAGATGACCACATCGAGTTCTTACACGGCACCAATCCACTGGCGATTGACACTGATCGTGATGATGCGAATGACACTGAGGAATTGAGGGTTGGGTCAGAGCCGCTCTCACCCGACTCAGACAGTGACTTTGTCTTTGATGGTGCTGAACTTGACCAAGGCACAGATCCTGTCAATGGTGATAGTGATGCGGACTTCATCGAAGATGGTCTAGAAGGCATCATGGGCACTAACCCACTCTCTAATGATACAGATGGGGACAATGTGACGGATTTCGTGGAGATTGCTCTGGGTCTCAATCCTGTATCAAATGACACAGACGGAGATAATATCCCGGACAATGTTGAGCTGATAGGGGGTACGAACCCTCGGAGCAATGACACAGACAATGATGGCATTCCAGATGGTCTTGACTCAGACTCACTATCCGATATCTCCGGTCGAATAATCCTCGTCTGTGATGACCTCAGTGACCCAGAAGTTGCGGCATTTGTTGACAACGTAATGGAATATCACAATGCAATCATTACGGATAGAGAAGGCCTTCTGGCCAACTATACAGATGACCCCTGGATTGTATTGATAGGAGCGCCCTCGCCCGATAATGAAACCGTGGGCAATCTCATTTTCACTCTGTTAGAAGACTCTCCGGATGTGTTGCAAGCCATGATAGAATCCGGTGGGAACCACATCGCTGTAAGATATGGAGTATGGAATGAGACTCAGACGGTCGTCATGCTCTCACAGGTGACGCCTCAAGATGTCTATCCTGTTCTTCAAGCATTAAAGGAGAAGAACGTCACCCTGAATGGGGACACTATCATTGTTGAGTTTCCATTACTCACTAATACAGAGCATATTGTGAACATCTTTCTGCAACTTGATGACATTGACGTAGTGAAGACGACCGATTCAATGGCAATGGTGGCGTTCACAGAACCGGTACAACCGACATTCATTATGAGAGCCTATAATGAGTCTACGACTCCCTCTCAGCTAACAGATGCAACTGGGTTGGAAACTTACAGTGAACCTATGGGCAAGTATCTTGAGATCGACCTGAGTATTGAGGGGTCTGGTGATGCACCGGTTGACTCAGCGATAATAAGGATTTACTACAGGGAATCCGAGCTTGACCGAACCGGCGATGAACTGGCAACTGATATTGAGGACCTCAATGAGACCACTCTTGCTCTCTACTTCTATGATGAGGCTGCTGGACTGTGGATCAGACTCCATGAGGGTCTTGATTGGGTCATAGCCACTGGTGTGAACACCACTGATGTGTATCTCTATGGCGAAGTCTATGCTGGATATGTCTGGGCGCATGTGCGACACCTCTCACTGTACAGCATCGCTGGCATGACGCACAATCGTCCCCCCGATGTCTCAGGCGCGTATCCGAGCATCGAGTTCCTCTGGCCGCCGAACGGAAGATTCGCCGGTATAACGATAGAGGGTGTCTTTGACCCAGATGGTGACAATGTGACCATCACGATACTGAACATAACAAGTGATGAGTCTGTTGGATGTCGCCCAGATGCATATGGGGTGGGCACTGATACCGCTTGGCTTCGAGCTGAGAGAGATGGACGTGGCAATGGTAGGGTCTACGAGATCACTTTCTTGGCCTCTGATGGGCGAGGAGGTGAAACAGTGAGTTCAGTGTTCGTCTATGTACCGCACCACAGGCACAGATGTGGCTTTGTGATACCCATAGATGACGGACAGAACTACGACGCCACTCAAGGATGGCGTCCCATACACTGGCGATGGTGGCACTGCTTTGGCTTCCGGCATTGTCATGGCTGTCATAGACTCAGGTAGAGGGTAGACCCGCTCTCTATCTGAATAGAAGGACTTTCGTCTCTCAAGATACAGACCCGGTTGACAACAAAGAAGATATGGTGGGACGCTGTATCTCTTCATCGCCATGCACAACGTCTTGGATGTTATGGCATAGAGGATGTGAAAGAATGGGTAAGCTGGAAGATAGAGTGAGTGTGATAACTGGTGGTGCTAGTGGCATTGGAGAAGCAATAGTACGTCTATTCGCGAAAGAAGGTTCTCGGGTGGTCGTCGCTGACATCCAAGATGAGCCTGGTCAGAGACTCGCTAAGAGCCTTGGAAAGAAGGCCACCTTCATACACACTGATGTCAGCTTGGAAGACAACGTCAAGGGTATGATTGATTATGCTGTAGCCTCCTATGGTCGTCTGGACTGTGTTGTCAACAATGCAGGCATAGGTGGTGTTGAAGGGGAAATCGAGTCCATACCTGTCACAGGATTTGATAGGACAATGACTATTCTGCTTCGTGGAGTGTTCTTGGGGATGAAACACGCAGCGCCGGTCATGAAACGACAAGGTAGGGGGAACATCATAAACATCGCCAGCATAGCTGGTCTGCGTGGCATATCCCAAAATCACCCATATAGTGCAGCTAAGGCGGCCGTTATCCAGCTGACTCGTACGGTGGCGATGGAGCTGGCGCAGCACCAGATACGCGTGAACTGTATCTGCCCGGGCATGATTGTGACCTCCATATTTGGTAACACCAAGGGAATGTCTGGTCCGGATATTGCCCGCACAAAGGAGAATCTGAATCGTCTCTTCGAAAAAATGCAACCCATTCAGCGGACTGGTCTTCCAGAGGACGTAGCCAATGCTGCGCTCTGGCTAGCAGGCGACGACTCGAGCTTTGTCACTGGACATGCATTGGTTGTGGATGGAGGTACAAGTGCTGGGCAAATGTGGTCCTCCCAGATGAAGTACAAGGCAAAGATAGAGTCCGCTCTTGGACTGGAGCCTTCTGAGCAGATGCCAATCACAAAGAAAGAGTGAGGGAGAGAGGCAGTCCCTCTCTCAATTGAAAACTCGTGAGAATGCACTAGCAGATCTCATCAGTCTTGCAGTATCATTCAATGAACTCGGCAATTCCATTGACCAATACTGGAATGCCTTTTTCATCCCTCGTCTCAAAGTGCACGACATGGATTCCATTCTCTTTGATTCCTGCATCGTAGACCTCTGTCACTAGACTCTGGTTCAGAAGAACAGGCCTTGAGAAGCGGACCTCCATGCTCTTCAACCGCGTTGGATCACCACCTAGGAGTTCATCCACAAGCACCTGTGAGGCGAGAGCCATAGTGCATAATCCCTGGAGAATTGCACTGGGAAGTCCCGCACTTCTGGCAATCTCATCACTTATGTGAATTGGATTATGGTCTCCGGAAGCCTCAGCATACCTTGCTCCCTGGTCCTTCGTGACCACTGCCTTCTTCCTCGCAAGCACTTTTCCTCTCTCAACAACCTGAGCGCTCTCTCGGGCCTTCTCATCTGTTGTTGCCTTTTTTCCTCTGGCCAACAATCGATACTTTATCTCAACTACAATGCTCTTTCCTCGCTTGCAATGAATCTGCAGGTCTAGGATGTCGTTGACTCCGCGTTGCTCCATGTTGATGATCTTTGCAGTGGTGCGGATTGAATCTCCTGGGTGTATAGCTGCTCTCCATGACATCTTATGTTCTGCATGAACCACCCTCAGGATGTCAAGGTCTATATCTTCTGCATCATTCACTAGTTGGCTAAGGATTCCTGGTAAGAACACGACAGGATAGAGAGGAGGTGGAACAAGTTTAGCGTGGGGACCTGTACTTAGATAACGTGGGTTCTTCTCATTAGTCGCTAGAGCATATTGCCGAATACTCTCGGGTTCCACGAGTTGAGATTCAGTACGGTACTCCTTTCCCAGAAAATCTCTGTTCAGTGTCACAATCTCATCAGACAAGGCCGCGTCTCCTGATTCGTACAGAATGCCAGTCGCAAAGTTGTGGCAATACGTGTCGCCTGTTGTGTGATGTTTGTAATTAGTCTATTCATTTATCATGTGAGAGAGAGGATACGAACCTCTCTCGATTTGAAATTGAGACTACATCTGTTTCTCTATCAGTGGGATAGGGTAGTTTGGATTGAGGGAGGTAGCAGTATCTAGGAGAGCAAGGGCTTCAATTGTGTCTGGATTTTTCTTACCCGGGTCCTCCTGTTTTTGCATCAGTGCTATAGCCAATGTGATATGACCATTGACATGATTTGAATTCTTCTCAATTAGGAGTCTTAGTGCATCGATTGCTTCTCTATTTCTACCTTCAGCTAACATCCTTGCTGCTGCTTAATAGATTTGGTTTCGTGGATGTCTAAAGAGAGGCATCAGAAATCACAATGAGAAATACGTGAAACAACTCTTAAGTCATCACCTACTTGTACAGATTCAGGTGAAAGGATCTTGACAACAATGTTTGGTACAAACGGAGTCCGTGGTATAATAAACGAGGGCTTTACCGTTGAAATGGTTCTCAATCTGGGTCGTGCCATAGGCACTGTGCTAGGTCCTGGTGTAGTTGGTATAGCGCGGGACTCGCGGATGGGAGGCGAAATGTTCACTCGGGTATTGACTTCTGGGTTAACCTCAACAAGCTGTTCTGTTGTCAATCTTGGTCTTGTGCCGGCTCCGACTTTGCAGTATATGATTCCCAGACTAGGATGTGTCGCTGGAGTCATGGTTACGGCTTCACACAACCCTCCTCAATTCAATGGAATGAAAGTGATAGGATCCAAGGGAATTGAGATATCTCGCGAGACCGAAAATCAGATTGAATCAGTCTACCAATCGAAGCAGTTCAAAATTGCTGATTGGAACAAAATCGGTCTTATCACACATTATGACTCTGCAATTGATGCGTATATAGAGGGAATCAAAAAGCTCCTTGATGTTGATAAAATAAAGAATAAGAAACTGAAAGTGATTGTTGATTGTGCTAATAGTGTAGGGGGTTTAGTGACACCCAGACTCCTAAGAGAACTTGGATGTACCGTAGTTTCACTTAATGCTCAGTTGGATGGTTCATTTCCGGGAAGAAATCCTGAGCCAATCCCTGAGAATATCAAGGACCTTGCACTCGCGGTAAGAGTCACTGGGGCTGATTTAGGGATAGCACATGATGGTGACGCAGATAGAGCAACCTTCGTTGATGAAACGGGCAGGGTACTGTGGGGTGACCAATCCTTTGCATTGATTGCCTCGCGAGTATTGGCTAAGAAACATGGGTCAACTCTAGTCACGCCTGTTTCAAGCGGTCGTCTTATTGAAGATGTAGTCCGAAAAGCTGGCGCCAAGATTGATTGGACTGAAGTGGGAAGTGTTGTTGTTTCGCACAGACTCGAGGAGATTGGTGCAGAATTAGGTGGTGAGGAAAATGGCGGGGTTTTTTTCCCAGCTCATCAGCCTGTTCGTGATGGTGCGATGACTGCTACCCAAGTGGTGGAAATGATTGCTCTAGAAGGCAAGACTCTCTCACAGCTTGTCAGTGAACTTCCTGCATATTTCAATACAAAGGTGAAAGTACATGTACCTCAGGAAAAGAAGGAATTGCTTCTAGAGGCACTCCTTGAACTAAGTAAGGACATGAATCGTATAACAATAGATGGTGTGAAGATAATCCACGATGATGGCTGGATTCTTATCAGACCGTCTGGCACTGAGCCTATCTATCGTTGTTTTGCCGAAGGAAACACGCAAGAGACTGCAGATCGCCTCAGTGACGAAGGTGTTAAGCTGATTGAGCGTGCAAAGAAACTGGTCTAAAACCTCCTTCCATTATCTAGTATCATCTCCAAATGAAATGATAGACTGATTTGATACTTGAATTATGACTATTGAAAATGCCAGTTCATAACGCTTATCTCTTGCTGCAAGTTAGGTATTCAAATTGGATGGCATCTTTGTATCCACTGGTGATGTGATTAGTTTATGTTGAGAATAGCTTATGTGAGCAGCTATACACCCAGAGAGTGTGGAATAGCCACTTTCACTGAGGACTTGACAAAGAGCATAGACGCTCTCCACGTATTGGAACCTGCAGCTATTATTGGCATAAATGACTCAGGCTCATCCTATAACTATGGAAAAGAAGTAGTGACGCAAATTGATGCGACTGATGAAACGACCTATCACCAAGTAGCTGATCTAATCAACGGTTCAGATTTCGATTTGGTAAATGTGCAGCATGAGTTTGGACTTTTCGGTGGAGATTGGGGGAATTATCTCTTGACCTTCCTCGAAAGACTGAGCAAGCCTAGCATTACTACAATGCACACAACACTCTCACCCGATTCGAGGATATTCCAGTCGCCTGAAAGTATTGCAGCTCATAACAAGGTGGTGAAGGGGATAGGGCGATACAGCTCTGCCATTACAGTCATGACGAAGATGGCGGCAAACATCCTCAGAGAAAACTATGATGTCGATGCAGATAAAATCCGGATTATTCCACATGGAACCCCTCCTATACCATCTGTGCCAAGCGAGCTGGCAAAAGATGCCTTGGGCTTGAATGGGCGAATTGTCTTGTCCACCTTCGGGCTCTTAAGTCGAGATAAGGGAATTCAAAATGCAATCAAAGCTCTGCCAGAACTCGTCAAAGAGTGGCCCGACATACTCTATCTGGTAATTGGAGCGACTCATCCACAAGTTAGACTGCATGAAGGCGAGAAATACAGAAACCGACTAGTCCGTTTGGTGAAGAGATTAAAGTTAGAGAACAATGTCAAGTTCCACAATCGCTTTGTGACCCAAGATGAACTAATTCAATACTTACGGGGTACGGATGTTTATATTTGCCCTTATATCAACGTGGATCAACTCTCAAGTGGGACAGTGACTTATGCACTAGGGGCCGGAAGAGCCATTGTTTCCACTCCCTTTTACTACGCTACAGAAGTTTTGGCTGAGGGTCGGGGATTACTTTGCAAATTTAAAAGTCCCAGTTCCATTACCGAAAGCATCAGACAACTCCTAGAAAACCCTGGACAGAGAGCACGTATTGAGAAGCTGGCATATGAGTACGGTCAGGAAATGACATGGCCCAAAGTGGCTTCGAAATATGCTTCTTTATTTAAAGAAGTGATTCAGTAGAGAGGAGGGTGGACTCTATCAAACTTCCTTCTATCAGCGTTGGTTGGCTACAAGATTTGACCGATGACACAGGTATATTCCAACACACAAAAGCCTCGATTGCTGACAGGAGAGAAGGATATACTACTGACGATAATGCTCGTGCTCTCATAGCTGCCCTCAAATATCATAGATTAAGCGGAGATGAACAAGCTATGACCCTTGCACGGACCTATCTGAGCTTTCTTCTCCATATGCAGAAGGAAGATGGGCGGGTTCACAACTTCCTTGGATACAGTCGCAGCTTTCTCGATGAAGAGGGGTCGGAAGACTCACTCGGTCGGGTTCTTTGGGCCTGTGGATATTCTCAAGATGCGCTGATTTCTGATGATTTAAGAATGATAGCGAATGAGATTTTCGACAAGAGCTTGATTTGGGCGTTGAGGTCTGGTTCGCCTAGAACACATGCCTATGCCATCCTGGGTCTTTATCACTATGTTAAGGCATTCCCTCAAGACAAGAACCTTCCGTTGAATGTGATTCATCTGGCTGATCGCCTCTGTGAAGCTTACAGGCATGAATCTACAGAGTCGTGGCAATGGTTCGAGCCAAACCTTACGTATGCAAATGCTCGACTTCCTCATGCACTTTTCAGGGCATATCAGATAACCGGAAAGCAAGACTATCTCATCATCGCTGAGAAGACTTTCGAGTTTCTTGTATCGACGGTTATTATTCATGATATGTTCCAACCAGTAGGCAATCGGTCCTGGCAGAGAAGAGGAGGAAAAAAGACGCTCTATGATCAACAGCCAATTGAAGCATCATGTATGGTGGAAGCGGCTTCCACAGCATTTCAGGTAACTGGAAAGAAGCAATACTCCAAAACTGCACGCATTGCATTTGATTGGTTCATGGGAAAGAACTCAAAGAACATAATGGTCTATAATCCCGCCACTGGCGGTTGTTTTGACGGGATTACACCTGAAGGGCTCAACATAAACCAGGGGGCGGAGTCAGGTCTCTCCTATCTCTTGGCCCGTCTTGAGATGGAGACTCTGCATAAGAATGAGCCATAGTGTTCAATCGGAAAAGCCGAACTCAACTAGGGAAGAAGCTCTCCCAGGTCGTATTCGGCTCCACAGACTACGGAATCAGCACCACCATAATAGACAAGAAGCTTGTCATCCAACATGACGCTCCCACAGCTAAACACGACATTAGGCACCTTGCCAAACCTTTCATAGTCCTCACTTGGTTCCAATATTGGTTTTTCCGAACGATAGAGTATGTTCTCCGGGTTCTCCTTGTCAATCAAGAGAGCGCCGAGACGATAGACGTAGTTATAATCCACCCCATGATATATGAAAAGCCAGCCCTCATTCACTTCGATGGGCGGTCCTGCTGATCCGACCTTGAGGCAGTCCCAACTATCGTTTCTGGGCTCCATCACTGCCTTGATATTGCACCATCGTTTCAGGTCGTCGGAATATGCTATGCATAAATAGGGTTCAAGACGGTGATACATCACATAACGCCCGTCTATTTTCTTTGGGAATATCACTGCATTCTTGTTGAGGATGCCATCAAAAGGTAACCATCTCTCTCCCCAGTTCCAATCGTTTGATATCAAGTCTTCCAGAGATATCTTTGTTATAGAAACTTGATACGCGTTACTGGGATAACTCCTGTAGGCCGTGTAGGTCATCAGGCATTCTCCGTCCATTTGTGTGAGACGCGGGTCTTCACACCCTAGATTCTCACAGGAACTTGCCGGAGCAAAAGCTGGTTCGGGCTGTCGCGTGTCAATCGAATATCCATCCGAAGAACTCGCGTATCCCAAACGTGACACTCCATCGTCTCCCATGGCACGATAAAGGATATGGACTTTATCTCCTGCATAGAGGGCGGCTGCATTGAATACTTCTCGATTTTGCCAATAATGACCTTGTACTGGCTCGAGGATTGGATTATTACTAAACCGCTTCATTAGTTTCTCTCCTAGTGGTATGTCAAGGTTTTCTAGGTTTTGACTGACTGCATATCATGGACTTCATCCAAGATTATTCTTAAACTGAGGAGGCCGATAAGATGCCCCTGCTTATCAGTCACTGGCAAATGTCGTATATTATGAGATTTCATGATATTTTTTGCCTCTGCGAAGGAAGCTCCCTTTTCGACAGTCTTGAGATTGGTCGTCATGACCTCCTTGAGCGGTGTACTCAATGGAATATCAGAAGCTACGACTCTAATAGCGTCTCGTTCTGTGAATATTCCCTTGCACTTCCTCTCCTTATCGATTATAACAATCGAACCAATATGCTTGACATAAAGGATGTGAATCGCCTCTTTGATAGAGATATCTCCCGAAGCCGTTACTACATCTTCAATCATCATACCGTTAATCTTCAATCAACCATTCCTCTCATCCGTTGCTTGCTAGATAGGGGTATTTAACATGATGGTAGGGTTAACCTACATTGTAAGGGTAATCCCTTTCAACATCTCTCTCTAGTTGAGACTCAGGTCCGAATATTAGACACACATTGTAGTCGGGTACAACAAGCTACATCTTTTATCTCTTGCATCATTACTAGAATGTATGGAAAAAGGGAAATATCTCACAGCTGCTATGATAGTTGCGCATCCTGATGATGAAACGATCTGGGCTGGAGGGACTGTGCTCATCCACTCGGACTGGCATTGGACAATTGTATCGCTCTGTCGTGGAAGCGACACAGATCGGGTGCCAAAATTCATTCGCGCTGTCCAGCAACTTGGCGGAGTTAGTGAGATTGGTGATCTCGATGATGGAACTGAGCAATTGCCTCTATCAGAAGCTGATGTACAGCAAATGGTGCTCTCCTTATTGCCTGAAAAGCATTTTGACCTTATCCTAACCCACAGTCCACATGGAGAATACACACGGCATCGACGCCACGAAGAAATCGGGACAGCAGTTGCTTTACTATGGGAGAGAGAACTGATTAAAGCAAAAGAGGTCTGGATGTTCGCTTATGAGGATGGTGGAAAGGGTGGTAAGGATGATCTCCCTAAAGCGATTAAGACGGCACATCTGATATCATACTTGCCTGAGGACATATGGCTAAGGAAATATACTATCGTTAATGACATATACGGCTTTGCTCCTGGGACATATGAAGCTGATATCATCATGAGAGAAGAAGCGTTCTGGTGTTTCCAATCCCCTGTTGAATTCCGAAAATGGTTAAAAACGAAGAGGAGCAAACGATGAGGGTACTAGTACTATACGACTTTCCACCTCCCCCTGGAGGACTGGCAACCCAAGGTGACCTACTCTACAAGGGACTCAAAGAATTAGGGATTGACGCTCAAGCGGTTCATTATTCTTCTGCACAGGAAAAGGAATGGTACTACCGCTGGTTCAAACCGGATATAGTTGTGGGAGTGGGCTACTGGGGAAATACGCCTGATCTGGTTCTCCATGCTCAGCGGTATGGGGCCCTGCCGGTGCCCTGGCTGGTGGCCGATGGCTATGTAGCGAATTATCAGGAGATCCTTAACGCACTGCCTCTCATTCTGGTCACATCGCAATGGGTTAAAGATGTCTACAAACGCGATGGTCTGCACGGTAAGAATATAGAGGTTTTACCTGTCGGAGTAGACACTGAATCCTTCGTGCCACGTGACAAGAGTGAACAGAAAGTGGCCTGTGTCCGTGACGCATTAGGCGTTAAGCCTGAAGACATTATGATTCTTACTGTAGGCGGAGATGCCGCATCCAAAGGCGCACAGGAAGTGATGCAAGCTCTGGCGATTATTGATGGCAAAGCGCCGAACTGGAAATACGTGTGCAAGGTCTGGCCACAGCCCAGGACCTTGCAGCAGAACCTCATGGATCTTCAGCTAGCGACCTCCCTCGGCATAGTGGACAAGGTGATTTACACAACTAACATCGTTTCGCGGAATTTCATGCCTTACCTTCTGAATGCATGTGACATTTACGCTGCTCCCTCAAGGTTAGAGGGATTCGGAATGCCGCAAGTTGAGGCAGGAGCCTGCTGCAAGCCGGTAGTTTCTATCAAAGCTATGGCCATGCTTGACACACTAGTCCATGGTGAAACAGCTTTCTTGGCTGATATCGCCATGGAGGTCGTGATGAACGAAACAACTGTCGGGGAGGAGTCTGGCTGGGAGTCAGGGCATAGGATAGTCTTTCAGTATCCGCACACGGTCGATTATCGGGCCAGTGTTCATGATATAGCTGACTACCTGTTGACTCTCATGCAAGATGAGAAACTGCGACGGCGGATGGGGGAAGCGGGGAGGAGAAGAGTGGTAGAGAACTATGACTACCGAATTGTAGCAAAAAAGTTTGTTCAGCTCATTTCGGAAAAACTGGGGATTAAATGAGATGAAAGAAGAACAATGGGCTACCATTCGGGAAGCCAAGGAAGCCGCCTTGGAGGTCTTGCTGCACAATGCCCGAGGTCCGTACCACTCACTGCCTAGAGCCGCGGGATGGGGGTACCCAGAGCCTTACACCCGTGATCTCTTAATCTCCGGGCTAGGCATACTAACCTGCGGGAACCAAAGGTTGATGGCAATTCTGCGACGTGTACTCCAGACGCTAGCTAGAAATCAAAGCCATTTGGGACAAATTCCGGTACTTGTTCATGACCCAAATGAACTTAATTCAAGCGATTCAACACCACTTTTTCTTCTAGTCGTCGGTCTATATAGAAAGGTAACCGGGGACGCCAACTTCCTTGATGATGCGGTACAGAAAGCGATGACATGGATGGAATACCAAAGTCCGGCGAATGAAGTAATGGTGGCCCAATTGCCAACCAGTGATTGGCGAGATGAGCAATGGATATTGGGGTACGGGCTTTTTGTGAATACCATAGTTTTCAGTTATCTTCTCCTGCACAATCAAACCAAGAGAGCCTCTAGGATTCAGGGCGAGATGAACAAGCCCCAAAAAGGGTTGGCACCCCGTCAAAAACCATATTATGCTGCCTGGGTGTATAAAGTCCTCAGTGACGAGCATTTCGACCTCTTAGGCAACAGCTTGGCTATCCTCTCAGGTCTCGCCTCTCCGTCGAGAGCCAAAAGAATAGTTACATGGATTGAGCGTGAATGTCAGACAATGCGTGAACAAGGCCAGCTGGCGCTTGACCTCTCTCCCAATTATTTCCCCTACATTCATCCAGAGGATCGAGATTGGCATCCCAGGTACGCTACGTTCAATCTTCCTGGTGAATATCATAACGGAGGAGTCTGGCCCTTCGTTTGCGGTTTCCACGTAGCTGCAATTGTGGCAACAGGTAAGATTTCTTTGGCTGAGAAAAAACTGCTCGCACTAACCGAACTGGTTCGCCCGTCACGTGAAGTTAATGTTGACTTCGGCTTCAATGAATGGTTTCGCGCCCAAGATGGTACGCCAAGAGGGCAAGACTGGCAGAGTTGGTCAGCGGCGATGTATCTGTACGCCGCGGTTTCGGTCGAACAAAGACAAACCCCGTTTTTTGACGAAATTCGAAGTTTCTCACGAAAAGGGTTTTCTGAATGAAATGGCGCGTTAGATATGAAGATAAACATACGCAGGCGCTTGATGAAGGGAATCATTTCTATACTCGGAAAGTGCCGGTTTATAGACGGGCAGTGGACCATTTGACACTCCGTCCTCATCTGCAATGACAATCGCTATAATATGCCCGGACCATACTGGACAATGGTAAGTCATTTTGACCAAGATTAGGGTATGAGGCAGCTGCGCCGAGTAGTTTCCGCGCTATGATATATATAATAGCAGTTTATTCACTTGAAAGTATGAAAGAGAAATCCAAGTTTTCAGTTACATTCAAAGACGAGTCAATTGTAGAGCTTGTGAAAAAGACTGACCAAAAAACATTAGCCATGTGGGCAGTCGATTGTGTCGAGCGTGTCATGCCATACTTTGAGGAAAAGTACCCAGAAGACCCCCGCCCCCGAAAAGCTATTGAAACGCTCCGAAAATGGATACATACCGGGACATTCAAGATGGCAGATGTACGCAAAGCTGCACTTGATGCTCATGCGGCGGCTCGCGAGGTAGGAGAAGATACTGCTGCTCGCTCTGCTGCCCGCGCCGCAGGTCAAGCGGTGGCAACTGCACATGTTCCTACTCATTCCATTGGTGCTGCAAATTATGTCTTGCAGGCTATTCATAGAACCGCCAGCTCCTCTGATGCCGGTGCTGCCATAGCCAAAGAACGAGATTGGCAGTACAAGCACTTGCTTGAATTGGGGAATAGCCATGAGAGATCAACGCGTGAAACACCGGAAGGAGATGAACAGAAATGAAGGAGTTCCTAAAACCCTCTCTCGTATTCATTTTGAACTACATCTGCTTCTCTTGGCGATATGGAAAACATTCGGGACCGGAGCCCTCGCAATCCATGATGATTGAATTCATATTGCTCTATACTTCTCTTTGCTTGTCTTATATGCAGTAATCACAATGATTCTCTTTTCTCGCTCAATAAAGAATACTCTCAGGATTTTTCCGCCATCAGTAATTTGACCAATCGAGTGTCCTAGACTATCTGTCATCCTTTCCTTTGATTTCGAGAGTACCTGAATGACTTCATCTCTTGTAATCGCACGTTGCTTCATTCTCTCCAATGCGTGCTTTGTGAAGATAATCAAGCTGTGGCAACCTCAGCAACTAATTCTTCGTCCCCAAGCTTGACCAAACGATTCAGGTCCAAGTTCCTCTTAGAAAAGGAGAGCACTTCAATCCCACTGACCTCTCCCTTCTTATCGTAGTCGATGATGACTCCCTCAGAGATCTCAACACTCTCAGCCACCTTCTCTCCTCTGAGTCTGAAATAGACAGAGTCTGCTACTTTGTCATAATCAACTCGCATGTGGAGGACACCTCATCAATGCATTTTGCTGATGACTGATAGTAATCTCATAGGTAAATGTGCTTTCCGATTGCAATCAATCCATAATAGAATCCGAAGACGAAATTGGATTCTTCATCAGTTCTTTCTCAATCGTCTTCACTCTGAGACCAACCTCTCGTTTTCAACCTGACCTTGGCTCACTCTCTCAATCGCCTGAAGTATTTTGTCTACCTTCTTCTGAGAGAGAATCGCTCTGATGGCATCAAGTTCGTTCTGGCTGTTTATGAGGCCCCCTATCTTATTCATTGGATTTCCACTCTTGCCAATCGGATTGATCTCAACGGCCAAATAGGCTGGCTCATTCTTGTATTGAGGTATCTTTCTGATGAATATTCCAGGTTCACTGGTCCTCAGCCGTTCGAACTTCCTTCCGTGCTTGAGCATATCTCTCGGCGATGCTTCCATTTAGACCAACCAGTCCTCCTCTGTTGCCTTTGACAATCTTATCCACGTTCCTGCATTCTGTCAGAACTTGCAGCCTGGTCAAGTAGTCGGAGATGACGACTGGGACATCAGAGAGAACTATTGTTCAAGGTGGCCTTGTACAAGATTGCACGACTGAACTTGCTGGTGTGCGTAGAGAGGTGATTCATTCAACAGGGCAGTCAATTTCAATAGAGTAATAAAGGTAAAATTCTGTCCGCCTGCATAATTCTTTGATGGTTGTTTCTGTAGTATCCGGTAACAAATCACCTCATTGAACAGGGAGTAGATTAGTTTCAGATATGCCAGATAGTAGCAGCAAAAGCCTCCCTACATCGATAGAAACAGGCAGTGATTCTAGCAAAGAAGACGAATCTCCACGTAGTAGGTGGCATCTTCTATCCACTCTAGAAGTTCAAAAAGCCCTGAATACTGATTTTGAAAACGGACTGAGCACACCTGAGGCGGAAAAGAGGCTTCAGCAGTATGGGCGCAACACTCTGACTTCTACTCCACGCCGTTCGGCCTTGTCCATTATTCTCGCTCAATTTAAGAGCCTCATCGTGGTCCTGCTGATTGCTGCGGCAGGCATAGCCTTTCTGCTAAGTGATACGATTGAAGGTTACGCTATTCTGGTCGTCGTTCTCATCAATACCGTCATCGGCTTTCTGACCGAGCTTCGTGCTGAACAGGCGATCACTGCAATTCAACAGCAGACAGTCCCTACTGCACATATCCTCAGAGATGAAGATGAGCAAAAAATCCCGGCAGCAAATCTTGTTCCTGGAGACATTGTTGTCCTCTCAGCAGGTGAGCGCGTGCCAGCCGATGGCCGCATTGTAGAAAGTGTGCAGTTGCAGACTCAGGAAGCATCGCTTACTGGTGAGTCACTACCTGTAAGCAAAATTGATGAATCGCTCAGTGTAGAACACAGCATCGTTCCTCTGGGTGATCGAGTCAACATGGCATACATGGGCACTGTGATCACTAATGGACGTGGTTTGATGGTGGTTACCGAAACTGGTATGCATACCGAAGTCGGTAAAATCGGTGTCCTCATCGACGAAGTTGCCACGCAAGATACCCCGCTTGAACGCAACCTCGAGCAGCTTGGACGTGCATTAATCGGTATTGTGGCGCTACTGTGTGCTGTTATCATCACTATGGGTGTACTGAGGGGTCAAGACTTGTTATACATGCTGGAGGTGGGCATTTCATTGGCGATAGCAGCTGTCCCCGAAGGTCTGCCCACTGTGGCGACGATGACACTGGCTCTGGGAGTACAACGAATGGCAAAGAAAAACGCTCTGGTCCGTCGCCTTCATGCTGTAGAAACCCTTGGATCTACAACGGTGATTTGCACCGACAAAACTGGTACCCTCACGAAGAATGAGATGACTGTTACTCGCATAGTACTGAATAACGATATACTGGATGTGACGAGAAGCGGATACGAATTACAGAATACATCTCGCGACGACAGTGGAGAAACAACTGAGCATAAGAACGAACACCTCATGCTGGCCTTACAAATCGGGGCATTGTGTAACGATGCGGAGCTCGAATATTCAGAACGAGGTGTCACCGTATTGGGTGACCCCACCGAAGGGGCGTTAATAATCGCAGCTGAGAAGGCTGGGCTATTTCATGACAGTCTGGAAGAAGGCTATGAGCGCTTAGCCGAAGTGCCTTTTGAAAGTAAGACCAAGTATATGGTAACTGTCCACCGTACACCTGAGGGTAACCTTGTTGCCTACATGAAGGGGGCACCCGCAGCTGTAGCACAAATCTCAACGGATATCTTTGTGTCTCAAGGACACACGCGCCCGAATACTGAACAGGATCGTATGACCATTCTCCAACTGAACCGCAATATGGCTAAGGATGCTCTCCGAGTGTTGGGAGTTGGATATCGGGAACTGCCGGAGGACTACACACTTGATGATCTGAAAGGTGGCTTCACCTACGTTGCCTTATTTGGCATGATTGATCCACTTCGTGAAGAAACGAAAGGGGCGATTAGCCAATGCTTCGAGGCTGGAATTCGGACAGTTATGATTACTGGAGATCAACTCCTTACGGCAGAAGCAATCGCTCATCAACTCGGCATTGACCAAGATGACCAGGGGCGGCATTATCGAACGATTCATGCCCGAGAGTTGGAAGAACTTGATGATGAAGGTTGGCAGCATATTGTCGCAGAGACAGCCGTCTTTGCACGCGTTTCGCCCGAACACAAATTACGCATTGTTGAGGCCTTACAGCGAAACAAGCAAATCGTAGCTATGACCGGTGATGGTGTGAACGATGCGCCTGCACTACGAAAGGCCGATATTGGCGTGGCAATGGGGATAAAAGGCACTGAAGTTGCCAAAGAGACAGCCGATATGATCATCCGTGATGACAACTACGCTACTATTGTGCGAGCGGTTGAGCTGGGGCGGACAATCTACTCCAATATCCAGCGCTTCATTCACTATCTGTTCTCGTGCAACTTCTCCGAGATTATGGTCGTGTTTGTAGCAATCATGATTGGCTGGCCATTGCCACTGGTCCCGCTACAGATCTTCTGGTTGAACATCATTACTGACGTGTTTCCGGCATTGGCGCTGGCGTTGGAACCGTCCAAGGCAAACGTGATGAAGCAAAAACCACGTGATCCACAGGAGCGTCTTTTGAACAGGTCTCTAACCGGGCTAATCATCTGGCAGGGGGTGTTGTTGGCATGTGTCACGCTTGCTGCTTTTGCTGTTGGTATGTCCTGGTATGGCAGTGAAGGTACCGGGTTGCTTCACGCGGTGACGATTTCATTTATGACTCTGGCACTGGCGCAGACATTCCATGTTTTCAACGCGCGCTCCCAGATGGATTCAGCAATCGATTCGCGGCTGTTCACCAATAAATGGCTGTGGGGTGCGGTCGTGATCTGTGTTCTTCTGCAGTTTGCCGCCGTTTATATACCATTCTTGCAGATCGTGCTGAGTACAGTCCCGCTTAATCTATACGATTGGGGCATTGTGTTGATTCTCTCATTCGTGCCCATTGTAGTCGTTGAGTTCGTGAAGTCATCTCGCAAACTGATCTTGAATCGGCGGAAGCGCCAAGGAGGCAGCCACTAACTGAGTCGCAACTGTTTAACGTTCGAAATGACGAAGAATAGGAAGGCGTTGAGCGAAGGTCCATGCTCTGACCTACCTTCACTACAGACAACTGTTATTCCCTGCAGATTACGCATCTTGGATTCATCAAGATTCATTCATCTCTCATATTTGTAAGGGTATGCAACAGCTGCTGAAAACTTGGACAGAGTTGGACATCCCTTAGATGAT
>CAYHAA010000009.1:0-111883 GCA_964354495.1 uncultured archaeon
GTCGTTGTCGTTGTAGTTGTGGTGCTTGTAGTGATGGAACCGATCGAGTTTCTAACTCGAATCACCATCTCTTCGCCAACATGCACTACTCCACCCGCTGTGACAGTTGCTTGAACAGTAATGTTAGTACCATCAGTCTGGGCAGGAATGACATGGAAGTAGTTCTCTAGATCACCTTCTGACGACTCAAAGACATTGGCCGTAATCGTATGGTTGGTCCAAGCTCCGGGACCTATCCTAACACCAAGACTGACAGATGTAACCGGTGAAGAATATAGCATGTGAGCATAGACTGTGACATTGGTGGGTGAAGCACTAGTAGGAATATTCGGATTCCAATAGACATTGACTTCGTTCATTACGTCGCAATCACCAATTCCCCAGTCATAGTCATACACATTCTGATACCACTGAGAAACTGCCTCGTTCTCAATGATAACACCCGCTTCTCTATTCTCAGAGATGCTTCCATCGCTATAGTTGATGCTACTGAGTAGGACGATTCGGCCATCCACAATGATACCCTTGTTGTGATTGGCGGAGAACCAACGCGTGTCTTGCCAGACAATTGGGATATCGTGTTCCTCCAGGAGTGCTGCAACCTCAACGAAATCGTAGTCTTCCTCAGTAATCACTCGGACTGTCACGCCGCGGTCCTTCGCTGCAACTATTGCATCAAGGATTTGAGTCACCGCATTGCCAGCATTGTAGTTCGTAAAGTAGGGAATCTGAATATCAAGAGTCGCTTGAGCTACATTGATACAATAGAGAATTCCCTGAAGGCTTGTATCCGGACTGAAGATCGGGGTGACATTCATCGCACCAGCCAATGTTCCAGCGACGTCAAATGGTCTAGGATATGTACTACTAGTCTCGGAGTAGGACAATGGGTCACCAGTTCCATGAGCAATTGGATCATAATCGATTCCGTTACTCCAATCATAGTCGAAGACATTTCGATAGTATTGCGTGACATCAGTATCAGTCATCGCAATGCTCCACTCCCTATTAGCTACCTTGCCAGCCTCGGGGAAACTTGTCTTCGCCCAATTGCCAGAGTGCACAATCGTTGTCTTGTTGTCGATTATGATGAACTTCTGGTGGGCGAAGGTGAATTCTGTGTCATTGGTCCACTTCACAGGATAGCCAAGAAGAGTAAGATTGTTGGCAACATAATCATTGGGACTATAGTAGCCTAGGCTGTTCCATCCAATCAAGAACTTCATCTCGAGGGCAGGCTTGGTGGTATGAAGTCCGTGAATCAGGTCAAGGATGTAGGGATTGTTTATTCCGAAGATTTCAACATAGATACTCTCCTGCGCTGAATTAAGGAAGTGCCAGAGAGCATCGCGACTTCCGTCAGGGGAAACGAACATTGTCACATTCATGTTCTTGCTGAAGGTCTGCAATGTGAAAGCTGAAGGCGAAAAGCTACCTTGAGAGCTCTCAAATGAAACCATAGGAGAAACAACAAGAGGAATGAAACCTGAAATCAATAGTGAAAGCATAAGAATGCTGATTGCCTTGTGGTGGGTTTTGATCACATTGAATCCTCCCGACTCATTGAGACAGGAGGTGTGAAACTGAATCACTTATATCTTCCTGCATGTATATGATCTGGACAAATAAGAGGCCACAAACTCATGAAGCTGTTTTACAGAGTCAATCCCAGTGAATACAGGAGATGCATGGAGCAGATACAAAGCAAGTTTGCAATGCATGAAGAGATTGATGAAGCACGCACTACTCTTATGTTAGAAGACGAATCGCAGATTGAGAGAGTCATAGGTACCTTTGACCCCAAATGCGATCGGGCAGCTCACGTGCGAGTTATTCTCGTGGATGACTCGCTCAGGGAGTTCTTTGATTCGGTTCTCGGAGAACCATACATGGTAAAATGACTTGGTCTGATAGTACGCTAAAACCAAGAATATTACTGACAGGAACACCCTCGACGAGCGAGGTGGCGCTCCTGTCGTACCAGTTCTCATCGAGAAATGAGAGCCAGTGAAATGAGAGTCAGTGTATTGCTGGTCTTATGCCTCTTCAATAGCGGCCTCAGGGCAGCTATCAACACAGGCATAGCATTCGGTGCATTCGTCTGCGCGGGCGACTTGGTACACAGACTTCTCATTGACCACGTACAAAGACGGGTCAACAGGACAGACATCAGCACAAGTTCCGCACGCTGTACATGCGTCAGTTACTTTCCATATCATTTCGACCACATCGTTTAGACTAGTATACCAGTCCAGCGTCGGGAACGCCACATCTGACCATTTAAACCTAAGTGTATGGTGTGTCAAGAATGAAAGATACTGTATTGAACTGGTTCCAATAGTTGAGTTCTCTCTTGGCTGATCTTCATGGACAGGCTAGTCTGGTTCTTCCGTGTGAAGCCAAGTGTATAGTGTCCTAGCTGAAGACTGAGACATGCCTTCCACCTTGGCTAGCTCATCAGCAGTTGCGTTCCTCACACCGTCATAGCTTCCAAATGCATCGATGAGTGCCTTGCGCCGTTTCGGTCCGATTCCAGGCGCTTCCTCAAGTATTGAGCCGGTAAAGCGCTTCTCGCGGAGCTTGTGATGATATCGCTGCGCGAATCGATGTGCTTCATCACGAATACTCTGAATGAGGTGCAGACCCTCAGAACCATAGTCAAGCACGACGCCCTCAAGGTTGCCTCTAGTGAAGATTCGCTCTTCCGTCTTGGCGACAGCAGCCACCTGCAAGTACTCAAGTCCAAGTTCCTTGAGTGCATCAAGCGCTACCTTCAGCTGCCCCTTCCCACCATCAATAAGAATAAGGTCAGGGAGAGAATGACCACGTTCAAGAACGCCCGTGTAGCGCCTGAAGACAACTTCTCGCATCATAGCATAGTCGTCAGGAGTGTCCTTGGTCCGCACTCGGAACATGCGGTACATCTCGTTGTCTGGTTCACCGTTTTGAAATACAACACATGAGCCTGTGGGATCCGTGCCCTGTATGTTGGCAATGTCAAAGCCTTCAATATGCATCGGCGCCTGATTGAGGCCAAGAGCCTCTTTGAGCTCCTTGACACCATCATGTACTATCTCATCTTCACTGGAGCCAAGTATGAGCATCTTTCTGAGTGCACGGTGGGCATTCTTGTTCGCCATCTCAACGAGCTCGAGGCTCTTTGCGTCAAAGGCCTCAGTGACTTTGACCTCATGACCGTTGCTTTCGCTGAGCCACTCACTGAACTGTCGCATATCAGGAATCTTGCAGGGCAAGACTATCTCGTTTGGCAATCTTGGAAGTCCAAAATAGAACTGCTCGATATATGCAGTAAGTACATCCGAGTCCTTTACCTCTAGGTCAACTTCAAAGTAGAAGTTGTCTTGACCAACCAGTCGTCCATTCCGAATGATTAGCATCTCTATGAGGGCGGCTTGTTCAGTACGAGAGATGCCGAGGATATCCCGATTGATGCCCTCGAACTCAACGACTTTCTG
Source organism: uncultured archaeon (assembly GCA_964354495.1). Classification (GTDB taxonomy): domain Archaea; phylum Asgardarchaeota; class Thorarchaeia; order Thorarchaeales; family Thorarchaeaceae; genus SMTZ1-45. Next base: position 3,477 of record CAYHAA010000009.1, read on the forward strand.
TCGGCTCATGATGATTTCAATATCTGTCAGTCGATCACGCAGCTCAGCTGCAGCTTCAAATCGCATCTCTCTTGATGCCCCTTGCATCTGTTCTTCGATGGATCTTGTCAGCTCCTCTGACCTGCCATCGAGATACATGCACATCTGCTCAACAAGTGACATGTACTCCTCCATTGAGATGTGTCTTTCACAGGGAGCCGTGCATCGTTCAAGATGATAGTCCATGCAGGCACGCTTGACTTTCCAAGGTTCTTTGCATGTGGCAACGGGAATGATTTTCCGTATGGTGTCCAAGAAACGGTCCAAGCGCTTTGTACTTCCATAGGGACCAAAATATGTCGCTCCATCCTTCTCAGCATCTCTAGTGACCTCAAACGTGGGAATAGGGTCATTCTTGTTCACGCGCACCCATGCGTGTCGCCGATCGTCCTTCAGAGCTATATTGTACCGAGGTTGATGTTTCTTGATGAGAGTCTGCTCCAGAATCAGTGCCTCACGCTCTGTATTCGTGATGATGGTTTCCAGGTCAACTGCCTCCTGCATCATCTCCCATGTCCTACGGTAGAGACCTGTCTTTCGCATGTACGACCCGACGCGACGCTTCAGCATCTTTGCCTTGCCAATGTACAGAATGTCGCCCTTGCTATTCTTCCAGATGTAGACTCCTGGCTGCTCGGGCAAGTCACTGACTAAGGCTGAAAGGTTCGACATTCCGTATCATCCTTTAATGTGAGTCCAATCATTTTTGAACTCCGTGCCAAATCAGTGATTCGGTGCGTACAAGCGAGTTACTTGGAGTGTCCATCAGGGCTTCTCTGAATGGCGATCTGTCTAATTCTCGTGCGCCAACGAATGATCGAGTCACAGGCACCATCCTTAGAACACCCGTAATATGTATAGTCGGAACAGTCTATGCAGGGGGAGATGGCAACAGCGTTTTCGTTGGCAGCAGCCTCCATCCTACGAAGTACGTCAATCTCACCTCTGAGGGCGTCAATTGAGGAGGGGGCTCTCCTATCATACAGCTGATAGGCTTCATCAAGTCGCCCGAGATCCATGAGGATCCGTGCTAGCTCTTCCAGAAAATGTGCCGGGTCGGGGTTGAGGGAGATGGCCTTCCGCAGTGCCTCCTCTGCCTCGTCAAGTCTTCCGAAGGAATGGAGATACGAACCCAGAGTATACCATGTCTGTGCGTCTCGAGGAAATGTCCTGAGCCGCATTCTGAGGTCAGATTCTATCACAGTAGAAGGCCTGTCGCTTGAAATCGATTGATTAGTCTTCGTGGCATCCTCTCGCTGTGTCATGCGTTGTCCTCCCGGCGGACGAATCATGAGGATTCTGTCGATGCAACCAGGGATGAATACCCTTGGAGTGCTAATATAGGGTATGTGTACGGGTGAGAGATTTAGACCTGACTGGCATTGTAACGGTTATGAATCCTTTTTTCTTACTTTTCAACGTTATACGTATCAGAAGACGCAAAATATGCATTCTAATCACCTCAATCTTGTAGTATAGACCTCATAGCACGATTTCACATCCTTCCCTGTGAGAATAATGCGCAAGGCCAGACGACAAATCGAAAGCATAGGGCGCCCTTCTGTTTCTTCATTGCTTTTCGATTCGAAGTGCTTCTTCACGTTTGATTGCCAGTAGGCAGACTATGCTGGAACTACAAGTAAAACACCTGTGTGAATCGAATCCGGTGGAGAAATCGAAACAGATGCAATGCACTACTCTAGAAGAGCTTCAAGATGTGGAGAGGACTGATTTCAGATGTTTTCCAGTATAGGATTTCTTCACTCTGGTCACTTCTTCTGGCGTCCCGACTGCGACGACTTCCCCACCACCGTCACCACCATCAGGGCCGAGATCTATCACCCAATCTGCGGTCTTTATCACTTCGAGATTGTGCTCAACAATGACCACGGTGTTGCCTGCGTCGACGAGGCGATTCACTACTCCAAGAAGCACATGTACATCTGAGGCTGAGAGTCCAGTCGTCGGTTCGTCCATCAGGTAGAGTGTGTTCCCTGTAGACTTGCGGGATAGCTCAGCAGCCAGCTTCATGCGTTGAGCTTCGCCGCCACTCAATGTCGTTGCCGGCTGGCCCAGCTGAAGATAGCCAAGTCCGACATCGACCAAGGTTCCTAACCTCTCAGCAATCTTGGGAATGTCAGCAAACAACTGTAACGCTTCCTCAATGGTCAAAGAGAGGACCTGCGTGATGTTCTTTCCTTTGTAAGTGACCTCCAGGGTCTCCCTGTCGAATCGGTTACCCTTGCAGACATCGCAGGTCATGAAGACATCAGACATGAAGTGCATCTCGACCTGAATGACGCCACTGCCTTTGCATTTCTCACACCGACCGTCTCTCGTGTTGAAACTGAAACGGCCAGGTCCGTACCCTCTCGCTTTCGCCTCAGGCATCATTGCAAAGAGGTCTCGAATCTCTCCGAAAGTCTGCGTATACGTTGCAGGATTACTTCTCGGAGTGCGACCGATCGGAGACTGGTCAACGAGAATCATTCTATCAATATTCTCGACACCGTCAATAGAATCATAGCTCCCTGGGACAGTACTTGTTCCGTTGAGTTGCTGAGCCAGTGCCTTGTATAGAGTTTCATGGGTCAGAGAGCTCTTTCCGGCCCCAGAAACGCCAGTGACGCATATGACCGTGCCAAGGGGAAATGCAGCGTCGATGTTCTTGAGGTTGTTGGCCCGAGCTCCATGAATGACGATCTGCATACCGTTGCCGCACCTTCGCTCTTCAGGAATGGGTATCCTCTTGACTCCAGCTAGGTATTGAGCAGTGAGAGACTTCGGATCTGCAAGAACTTCAGAGGGTGGTCCCTCAGCCACAAGATAACCGCCATTGACACCGGCAAGAGGGCCGAGATCAATGAGATGATCAGCAGCTGTAATTGTATCGCGGTCATGCTCTATCACCACAACAGTATTCCCGAGAGATCTCAAGTGATAGAATGTTTCGATGAGCTTTCCCACATCGCGAGGATGGAGCCCGATTGATGGCTCATCAAGGCAATACAATACTCCCGTGAGGGCAGACCCTATCTGTGTAGCAAGACGGATTCTCTGGCTCTCCCCTCCTGATAGGGTCATGGATGCCCTGTCAAGACTCAGATACTCGAGACCTACGGCCAGTAGAAAGTTAAGACGTGCTCGTATCTCCTTGAGTACCAGTTCTGCTATCTTGAACTCTCGTTCAGTAAGCGTGATGGTCTTGAAGAATTCAGCCGCCTTCTCAATGGTCATCGAGGTAATCTCATCAATGGGCTTTCCCGCAACAGTGACAGCCAGACTCTCAGGCTTCAGCTTTCTACCATTGCATGCGTCGCAGGCAGTCTTCCGGGAGAACTCATTGGCAATGCGTTGAGCCCACCAGCGGTAGTACAACTTATCGCTGGCCTTTCCTCGGTCAAAGATACGTTCGAGCCATCTGACTAGACCATACCACTTCCTTGTTATCTCCCACGTCGATGTTTCGCCTTCCTGAGTATAGTGAAGTGTATATTCAGGACGACCCCAGACCAGTGCTTCTATCTGGGATTGGCTAAGCTCATTGAATGGGGTCTCTAAAGTGAATCCGAGAAGTCTGCCCAGTTCAACAAGTCTGTCATTCCACCAGGTCCGTTCACCTGCATTGATATGCCGACTTATCTCATGAACCGTCATGCTCTTGTCAGGTACTAAGAGCTCAGGATCAATTGACATTGTCACACCAAGACCGTTGCAGACAGGACATGCTCCATCAGGCCTATTGAAGGAGAATGCTTTTGGACCCAGTTTCTCGTACTGAATGCCACACTTCGGACACATTAGCTGTTGAGCAAAGGTGAGATCCTCTACGCCTTCTCGAGATACGATTGCCCTACCGTCGCCAGTTTCAAGAGCGGTCTCCAAGGACCCTATCAGCCGCTCACGGTGCTTCTGATTCAGTTCGAGCCTATCAATGACAACATCGATATCGTGCTTCTTCCGTGCATCCAAGTCTACTTGGTCTATATCCATGACATCTCCATCCACACGGACACGAACGAATCCATTCTTGTGGAGCCCATCAAGAGCGTCCTGATGCTTACCTGTCTCGCCACGGACTATGGGGGCGAGGACGTGAATTCTCTGTCCGCCGTTCTCGTCAAGGAGTAGTCGTGCAGCAGACTCAGCGGTCAATTGCTCCATGGGAAGACCGCATTTGACACAGTGAGCAACTCCAATATTTGCATAGATTAATCGGAGGTAATCATGAATCTCTGTACTCGTGGAAACTGTCGATCGCGGGTTTTTTGTGCGGCCCTTCTGCTCAATGGAGATAGCAGGTGGGAGTCCCGTGATCTTCTCGACCTTCGGCCTATCGAGCCGTCCGAGAAATCTTCGAGCGTAAGAGCTAAGGCTCTCCACATAGCGCCTCTGGCCTTCAGCGAAGATCGTGTCAAGTACAAGGGTTGACTTGCCTGAACCACTTGGCCCCGTGACCACAACAAGACAGTCTCGGGGGATGTCTACATCAATTGACTTGAGGTTGTGTTCCTCAGCCTTGCGTACCTTGATGTAGCCCGTCACTTCGCTGACCTCCGCTTCAGTGCCTTCTTGGGCACTGACTGTTTCATGGGAATAGCTCGCCCTTGTTTCATCGGTTTCAGTAGTCCACGAAGGTAGTGGCCAGTGAACGAACTCTCACATGCAGCTACATCTTCAGGAGTTCCTTCCGCAATGAGATATCCGCCTCCATCTCCGCCCTCAGGACCAAGGTCTATCACCCAGTCAGCGGTCTTGGCAACATCCAACTGGTGCTCAATCACGAGGACTGTGTTTCCTAGGTCAACGAGTCGATGGAGAACTTCGAGTAGTTTCTTGATGTCGGCAAAGTGCAATCCGGTCGTTGGCTCGTCTAGTAATATGAGAGTCTGCCCAGTGGCAGGTCGTGAGAGGTACTTGCTCAGCTTGATACGCTGCGCCTCGCCGCCCGAGAGCGTAGTCGCGGGCTGTCCGAGTTTCACATAGCCCATACCAACTTCACAGAGGGTTTCGAGCCGTCTGCGGACACTGGGAATGCCCTCGAAGAACTTGACTGCCTCATCGATACGCATGTCCAAAATGTCTGCGATGTTCTTGCCCTTGAACCGCACCTGCAGGGTCTCTCTATTGTACCGCCGTCCCTTGCACTCACTGCAAGTGACCTGAACCGGAGGGAGAAACTGCATTTCAATGATCTCAACACCTGCACCCTTGCAGGTCCCGCATCGCCCACTCATGACATTGAAGCTGAAACGTCCGGGTTTGTATCCTCTTACCTGGGACTCGGGAAGGCTTGAGAAGAGGTCTCTCAAGGGTGACCAGAGACCTACGTATGTCGCAGGGTTCGACCTAGGTGTTCTCCCTATGGGACCTTGGTCAATGACTATCACCTTGTCAAGCTGCTCCACGCCGAGTATCTCATCAAACTCACCTGGTTTTGCCTCTGCATTGTGGAACCTTCGTGCAAGTTCTCGTTGAAGAGTTTCTACAATCAGAGAGGATTTGCCAGATCCTGAAACTCCCGTGACTGCGATGAACAGACCGAGGGGAATCCGAAGATTCAGGTTCTTTAGATTATTATGCCGGCAACCCCTTATTTCGAGGAACCGACCGTTTGGGTGTCTTCTATTCTTCGGAACAGGTATACTATCCTCGCCCCGAAGGAACTTGCCAGTGATGGACCTTTCACATTTGAGAACATCGTCGAGAGTCCCGGCTACGACAACTTCTCCGCCTTCAGCACCGGCTCCGGGGCCCAGGTCGACGATGTAGTCAGCTCTCCGGATGGTCTCTTCATCATGCTCCACAACAAGAACATTGTTCCCCAAGTCTCGCAGATGAGTCAGAGACTTCAGGAGCCTGTCGTTGTCTCGACTGTGAAGCCCGATACTGGGCTCGTCACACACATACGTCACACCAACAAGGTTTGAGCCAATCTGGCTCGCAAGGCGAATCCTCTGAGCCTCGCCTCCTGCAAGACTCGGAGCGGACCTATCGAGAGTGAGATAGTCTAGTCCTACATCCTCGAGGAATCCGATACGCCCCATTATCTCACGAATAATTGGGTCAGAAACCGGTCGAAGTCTAGGCACAACTTGTGCCTTCTCGAAGAACTCCCTCAGAGCCTTGATTGACATGTTGTTCAGGTCAGTGACAGACTTGCCATCGAATGTCACGGCCAGAGACTCGGATCTCAGCCTCCTGCCGTTGCAGAGGGGGCAGGTCTGAGATGACATGAACTTCTCGAGAATACTCTGACCATACTCAGATGTTGTAGTCTTGTAGAGCCTCTTCGCCCGTTCTACCCACCCCTCAAAGGGCCTCTGGAACGTCCCCTTGAACTGGACCTCGTACTCTGGATTATCGGCTTCCCATGTGGCCTCGAACTTCTCGTCACCTGAGCCATAGAGAAGTAGGTTTCGCTGCTTCTCCGTCATGTCCTTCCATGGTGTGTCCATGGTAAAGCCGTAGTGCTCAACAATCTTCTTGGTGAAGTCGCGTTTGACTTTCCACTCGTCTGTCGAGAACAGGCCATCATTCAGAGAGCGGCTTGGATCTGTGATGAACATATCAGGGTCGAACTGCCTGATGACACCAATGCCTGTACAGCGAGGACATGCGCCTTGAGGTGTGTTCCAACTGAAGATACGAGGTTCCATTTCTGGAAGACTGATACCACAGTCAACACAGGCGAACTGCTCTGACAAGGTCAGATCTCCATCAGGACCAATGATAGTGACCACTCTCTCGGCCATCTTCAGTGCGGTCTCCACAGCCTCTGAGATTCGCCCTCGCTCTGATGCCTTCACAGTGAGACGGTCGATGACCACTTCTATCGTATGCCCAAAGTACCTATCAAGCGACATACCTTCCTCAAGCTCAAGGAGTTTCCCGTCAACGCGCGCTCGTATGTACCCCCTCTTCATCAGGTCCTTGAACTCTCTCCGATACTCTCCCTTGCGTCCCCGGACAATAGGAGCCAGAATCATGACACGGGAGCCCTCTTTGAAATCCATGATTCGGTCAACAATCTGCTGAGATGTCTGGGGTTCGATCTTCTTTCCGCATTTCGGGCAGTGGGGCTCTCCGACTCTAGCGTACAGAAGGCGCAGATAATCATAGATCTCTGTAATGGTCCCAACAGTTGACCTTGGATTACGGCTGACACTCTTCTGATCGATTGATATCGATGGTGAGAGACCTGTCATGAGGTCGACCTTTGGTTTCTCAAGCATTCCCAAGAACTGCCGAGCATACGGTGATAGTGACTCGATAAATCGCCTCTGGCCTTCACTGTAGATAGTATCAAAGACCAAGGAGCTCTTCCCTGACCCCGAGAGACCTGTCACTACTGTAAGAGTATTCTTTGGAATAGTGACATCGATGTGTTTCAGATTGTGCTCAGCGGCGCCAATGACCACGATTGACCTAGGAATATCTTCCTCAGACTCTAGGTCACCAGTGCTCTTCTTCTTGTCCGCCGTGGTCACTCTTGAACTCCCTCTACTCTCTTCCGTAATCCTGCAATCTGATCTCGGAGCTTTGCAGCCCTCTCGAACTCAAGGTTCCGGGCAGCCTCCTTCATTTGTTCTTCCAAGTCGATGATGTAGTCAGCAAGTTCATCCACCTCAAATGGGTCAAAGTCCTCTAGCTTTGTCTGAGCTTCTTTCTCAGGCTTGACAATACCCTGTGCAATGTCCTGAATGCCCTTCACAATTGACGTCGGTCGAATGCCATGTTCCTCGTTGTATTTCGTCTGATAGCGACGTCTTCGGTTGGTCTCATCGATGGCAGACTGCATCGCATCTGAAACGTGGTCACCATATAGAATCACACGCCCATTGGCATTTCTTGCTGCTCGGCCCATCGTCTGAATGAGTGCCCAGTCCGTTCGTAGGAAGCCTTCCTTATCAGCATCCAGAATTGCCACCAAAGAAACCTCTGGGAGGTCAAGCCCCTCTCGAAGGAGGTTAATTCCGACCAAGACGTCAAACTTTCCCTGACGAAGTTCGCGAACAATCTCAATTCGCTCGACGGTCCCTATATCGGAGTGGAGATATCGCGCCTTGACACCTGCTTCTACAAGATACTCACTCAGCATCTCAGCAGTCTTCTTTGTGAGTGTCGTGACTAGGATTCGGTCACCCAGAGTAACTGTCCTCTTGATCTCTCCAAGGAGATGGTCCACCTGACCTACTACAGGCTTGACGATGACCTCAGGGTCTAGGAGCCCGGTTGGTCGAACCAGCTGCTCAACTATCTGCTGACTCACCTTCTTTTCAAACGGGCCAGGTGTCGCGGTCGTGTAGATGACGCTCCTCATGTACTTCTCAAACTCGTGGAACTTCAGGGGTCTGTTGTCAATCGCGGAAGGCAACCTGAAGCCATAATCAACAAGGTTCTGCTTCCGAGCAAGGTCGCCATTGTACATCCCATGTAACTGGGGGATGGTCATATGACTCTCATCAAGAATCATCAGGAAGTCATCAGGGAAGTAATCCAGCAGGGTAAAGGGTTTTACACCCTTTGCACGGCCATCAATGAATCGTGAGTAGTTCTCAATCCCCTGACACATGCCAGTCTCTCTCAGCATCTCAAGATCGAATAGGGTTCTGCGCTTCAGGCGGTCCGCCTCGACTAATTTGCCCTCTTTCTTGAACCACTCAACCCGCTCTTCCATCTCCTGCTCGATCTCATCGAGGACCTCAACGACTTTCTCATATCGTGCGATATGATGACGGGCAGGGTAGAGTTCAAACCAGTCAGGATTTCCAATTTTCCTGGCAGTGAGGCGTTCAAGAAGAGTGAGCCTGTCAACAACATCACCGTCAAGCTCTATCCGGATGCTATTCTCGGACCCTGAGGGGTACACATCGATGACATCGCCTCTGACCCTGAAGACTCCCGGTTTGACATCCATGTCGTTGCGTTCGTACTGCATGGCTACAAGGCGTTCCAGAATCTCTCTCCTGTCGACCTTTTTTCCTCGTTCGACGTACATTCGGAAGTAATCGTACTCGCTTGGGTCCCCCACACCATAGATACAGGACACGGAGGCCACCACAACGACATCCTTTCGAGAACGGAGTGAGTGGGTCGTTGAGTGGCGGAGTCGTTCGATCTCTTCATTGATGTCAGTCTCTTTCTCAATGTACATGTCCTTTGAGGGAACATACGCCTCGGGCTGGTAGTAGTCATAGTAGCTGACGAAGTACTCCACCGCATTTGACGGAAAGAACTGCTTGTATTCAGAGGCGAGCTGTGCTCCTAGAGTCTTGTTGTGGGATATGACCAGAGTAGGTTTCTTCACTGCCTCTATGACATTGGCAATTGTGAACGTCTTGCCTGAGCCTGTGACTCCCAGAAGGGTCTGATGCTCAAGACCGCTCTCCAGACCCTCCACCAGCTTGGCAATTGCCTGTGGCTGGTCACCAGTTGGTTTGAAGGGTGCCCTGAGCTCAAAGTTCTGGTCTGCCATCCTAACGGTCATCTCCTTTGCTAGGCTCACGCATAAACATTACAACTTAGGGTTAGTGGTACATGCTATGCCAGCGAATGACTGAAACTAGTACTAGTAGCTTCTTGAGCGATGTAATCCGCAAGCACGGACAACCCTGTCGGGGAGAGGTAGGTGAATATATCATTACATCTCAATGGAACCGAGCTATCTTTCCTCCTGTGTTTTTCTACGTCAAAGGCAATCTTATTGTGCAGAATTAGGGCCTCCCGGTTGAGGTGGTCTACCATATTTAGAGAGATGAGTAGGAATTCATACGAAGATGCCAGGTTTCTGTTCAAGCGATTCGGTTACCAAGTTGTTGTGAGGGCAGTAATCGATGGGACTTCACCAGGAAAGATCTGGATTGACAATGAGGAAAACCCCAAATGCGGTTTCATGGCCACCACTGAAGGTTGGTTTCTGGCCGGGACTCCCGAGAATGACGATTTCAACCATGGCTTGAGGGATCTCGTACACGACATGATTTTGAGAGGCGACTACTACTCACCGGTCAACCCTGAGTTTCTGAGGGAGCTCTTCTTCCACATAGACACTGAGGAATGGAAATCGAAGTTCACCTATCTCTTTGATATCCGCCCACCATTACCATGTCGAAGGATGCACTTCACATGCAGTCAGGTCACCTTAGATTGGCAGGACAAGATACCAGAGGGGTATCATCTACTAGCGGTCGACTCAGCGCTGGATGTCGATGCATTGGAATTTCCTGAAGACATCAAAAAATGGGTAGAAAGCAGTCTGGAGGACCAGAAGAAAAGAGGGTTCGGGAAGTGTCTTGTTCATGGAACCAAAGTGGTAGTATGGATCAATGCTGATTGTGCAAGCGGAGATGAGTGCGAGATTGGCATCATTACCACTGGAGATTATAGAAAGAAGGGGCTTGGGAGTCTGACAGCAGCAGCTGCGGTTAATCACTGCCTCTCCAACGGATTCTCCCTTGTCGGATGGCATTGTGATGTAGGCAATGACGGGTCAGTTGGCGTGGCGAAGAAGGTGGGCTTTGTCAAGGAACGCGACTATATCCACTACATTTGCATGTTCAGTGAGGCCGAGCACCTCGCAGAGTCTGGCTTGAGACACTTCTACGACCGACAGTATGAGGAGGCACTATCTGACTTGGAAGAAGCACTTCGAATCGGTGAGGCTCCGACCTGGACACATGTTCTAGCTGGCCGTTCCTATGCTGCCATAGGTGATACGACGAACGCTTCGAAACACTTCATAAGAGCGAAATCGGATGGCTGGAGCAACTGGGACTGGCTACTCCAGAATGAAGAGATAAAATCAAAGTTCGGAAGAACAGAATGGAGAGAGCTAGTTTCACAATTGCGGCAGATCATCTAGAGGGCTTGCGCTTCTCCAGCGTGGAAATGCAATAATGAGTTGAGGAGCACGTTTTGTGCAGGAGCACCATGCTGCACACCGAAACCACCATATTCGAATGGAATTCTGCGCCCTCGGCTCTCTTGGATTGACTTTGATCATGGAGGACAATGCTGATGACCTCTGACTGCTCCGATGGCTACTGTAAACAGAAGATACAGGCAATCGATAATGCAATAGGACACACCAAGAACGAATGGGCGACTCTTCTTCATGACACAAGCAAGTATGAAGATGTGTCTCAGGCACTCAAGTTCTGTGAAGCCTTCAGGCTGGAGGCAAGGGTCAGCGTGACTTCTGAAGGCTACAGTGTGCAGTTCCGTCAGGATACGACGAGAAACAACAAGCTCTGAAGGCCCTGTTCACACTCCGGATTCGTTTGAGTGCATGCCCCTGGATTACCCTGCGCTGCTGCAGGTACGTCATTTGAACAGACTCAAATAGAGGTGCTACCGCGGATGATGCAAGCGAGGAGAAAGAGTCGTGACTAGCGCAGAAGACTGGAAGAACAAGAAATGGACGGCTAGTGCAAGGCAGTTGATTCACTGGATAGCCAAAACTGATCCTGAGAAGCCTGTCATGGTTCTAATTAGACACTCGCACAGAGAAACTATGCGATACCATAGTGACATGCTGAGTGTTGGATTGACTCCTCTGGGAAAGGCCATCTCAGTAGAGATGGGGCGACGGTTTCCAGTCAATAGAAAGGCTTACATCTTCTTCAGTATTGTTCCTAGATGTTATGAAACAGCAGAGGGAATCTCGCAGGGATTCATTCAGGCGGGTGGGGAAGTCATCGATATGGATTCACTTCCAACATTGGCCAGACCCGAATATACGGATGACAAGGTATGGAAGAACCTGAACCCAAATGGAAACAACGTGACTGAGTTCGTCAATCGATGGGCAGATGAGGAGTTCGAGGGTCGTATGGAGTCCTTTGATGAGTTTCAGGCAAGGTTGTTGGACGATACCCTTAGGCGTTTCATATCACTGAAGGAGAACCAGCTTCATATCCATGTGACTCACGACCTCTCGTTGATGTCTGCCAAGAGAGCACTCAACGGAAGAGCTCTCACGAGGGATGATCGAGAGCCATTCTTGGGCGGTGTTGCAGTCGCATACAGAAACTCAAGATTGCATCTCTTCATTGGAGGAGAGAGTGAAGAGCTGCGAGTACCACACGTCTGATACACAACCTCACTCTACTCAGCTGGTGGCGATACAGACCTCCTATGGCGAAAGATGCCATAGACACTCAACAGGATTACCACCGTCGAACCAGTAGAGATGGCTGATGTAATATTGAGAGTCATGCTAGACCATCCGTTCACTCCTGTTGTCGTGATGGTGCCAGTAGTAGTATTCGCTGGTGGTCTAGGTTCATGCAGGGACGCATTCACTCTGTAGTGGAACAGGGGATTCCAAGTCAGATTGTACCACTGGTTTGGTTCATAGCCCGCCAACAGAAAGGGACCACAGGTCACATGAGGAGCCTCTGGGTCAAAGACAGGATTCCACTCACTCCAACCATCGTAGCCGATACCTCTGTCGGATGCAAAGATATGCTTGGGGATTGTTCGCAAATAGGCGAACTTCGAGAAGTGCCAGTATGATTCTGTAGCGTACTCGAAAATCACCCGGTATGGGTTCGGAGCATATGCTCCGATAAGATCACCAAGCTCTGTTGCAGCAGGATTGCCGTAGGCGCCACTCTCGAAGGCATAGGCAATCGTGAATGCAATGTCCTCGGCAGTCAAGGGAACACCATCGCTCCACGTGGCGTTCTGAATGATGTCAACAGTAAACCTTGTATGACCAAGCGGCACAGCAGGATTGTCTGCATGACTCTCGATCAGAAGACTGCTCGCAAGGTCAGGGTACGGCCTTAGGTCGGGGCCGTATCTGTATAGCGAGGAATACAGTTCATCGAAGATGAATTCGGAGGCGGGCGATTCAGCGGTGTAGATGTTGAAGCTGTCAGGAGCCTCACGTATCGCGATGGGAACCACGCCACCGTCAGTCCCGTCGAGCAGATGAATCCTCCTCATAGTCCAGAGATTCGGAATGTATCCGCTGAGGTCTTGAACGTGGCCGGTGAACTTGTCGGTCCGATACTTCTGGGTGTAGGTATCCTCGTACACAACTAGAAGTGGCACCTGCTCATGGAGAATCCTCTGCATCCAATATGATGCATTATAGACCTCTTCATAAGTTGTTCCGTGAAGAAGTTGTTGACTGCATCGGTCATAGGTTTCGTTACTGAAGCTAGATGGATTCTGGTGGGGTACATCAGCATACTCTGAGCAGAATCGATAAGCCAGCCAGTCGACATCATCACTATCGAAGCCATAGGCAAAGAAAGTCATATCCCACTCAACGTAAGTATTGTAATCACCATAATGAGATGCCATTCGTAAAGAAGGCATACCAAGTGACCGGAGAGCCTCTGCAGCGTAATAGGTAATATCGTCGAAATATGAGCACCCAACGATAATGGGTTCGATGGGTTGACCCTTGTAGGTTCTCCAACCATCCAGACCATATGGGAAGAGGCCGGACGCATTCAGCAGCAAGTTGCCATAGGCGGATTGACTAGTGTAGTAGTGCCACTGCAGCTCATCCTCGATGCACCAGCTGCTCGCACTAGGAACAATGGAATCGTGCACTTGGGGCAGTCCGTCGAAGAGCTCCTCAATCACACGTGCCTTGTCAAAGGCAAAAGCAAATGCCCTTCTCAGAACGCTCTCATTTAGAGGTGCAGTACTGCAGTTGATTGCAAAGCAACCATAACCGTTTCTCAGCACCCTGAACTCCTGAACACTAGGATTCTCCTCAGGTATCTCAGAGGGGTCCTGATAGAAAGTCGTGTCCATCTCTATTACTCCTGCATTCATTGCCCAGAGTTTTTGGTCCTGATTCTCAATCACCGTGAGAAGTATTGAATCAATGAGGGGACCTGAATTGAGGTTGGCTGGTACGGGGAGAAACGCACTTGCATAGGGTGAGGAGGCAATCAGAAATGATAGCAACAACAAGCCAACAATGACACACTTTGCTGATCTCAATCAAGCATCCCCAGCATGCAACCTGCACTCAGTATGGATAAGGCTTCGTATAACTTATACCAATCCCGCATTTGAAGCCAATTCATGGTACTGCTTATTAGGAAGCCACACTGAACGCTGCTGATTATGATGCAGCTGTCCGGTATCCCAAATGACATTCTTGGTATCATTCTAGCACTGATCACCTCATTGCTCTGGAACACAGCTCCCATTGTCCAGAAGGAAGCACTTGCGGAGATGGAGGAGATTGATGTCAAGAATCCGCTGAAACACACTCGAAAGCTCTTCTCGAAACCACGTTGGGTCCTTGGATTTGGAATGGCACTCATTGGCGGACTCACATACATGCTTGCAACGAATCTTGCGGGGATTGTGGCGATCCAACCTCTCATGAACGTGGGATTGATCGCTCTCGTGTTCTTTTCGATAAGACGTCTCGGCGAAAAGATCGATTTGCCCGCAGCAATCGGAATCGTGCTTATGATTCTCACACCCGTATTCATTGCCTTCGGTGGCGTGACGGAGCCGTTGATGTTCACAGATTTCACCGGTATCCTCCTGTATTCTGCGACTATGCTTGTGGGGATTGGACTCATGGCAGGCGGCACGAGCCGAATCGCAATCCTTTGGGCGCCGATTACCTCGCTCTTTCAGGCCCTGGCAGCACAGTTCACCCAGTGGTTCACCCTCGAGCTTTTCGGGGCTGCTGATATTGTTCAGGGATTTGTCAACGCCTTCTTGCCCCTCATCCTACTGGGCATCTTCACAGCAATCGCAGCCATCTATACCGTATCGATAGGTCTGCAGAGGAATCCAGCATCCAGATTCAATGCAATAACTGGGACCATTAGTATGTTTGCTGTGGTTCTTGGAGGCATCATGATCTTCGGGCAGATAATAACGAACACCCTCTTCTATGGAATCGGTCTGGCATTCGGAATCATCGGCGTGATTCTGCTCAGCAAATACCAGGATCAAGGGAGTGTTAGTCCTGAGATAGAAGAGAAGTAGATGGACCGATGGCGCGCATGAAGCACCACCGGTCTTCTGTGCAATCCATTTGCATTATGTTGCAGGTTTGCCTCTCATCCGCAAAACCACAGCTGCCACAACAATGACAACCGCAGCCGCTCCGATGATTATCAGGAGCGTTGTGATATCGCCACCCAAACCAACAGCAAGTACCTCTATGCTTCCTTCAACTGACGTAGACGTATCAATGGTACTCACCATGTAGATAGTATAGTTCAGTGTGCCTGCCTCGGCTGGAGTCCAACTGTATGTATAGGTATCTCCACTTGCCTCCATTGGATGACTGCTACCATTGAATTCGATGCTCACCGAACTGACTCCTAGGAAGTATGTCACATTAACAGCGACTGTCACCTCAGTCCCAACGTAGACGACAGCGGGAGTGATGAGAAGTCCCTCATAGCTTGGACCTGTCGTTAGTGGAGTATATGTGAAGCTCTGCTCAGCCCAGTCGGACCAGAAGCCATAGCTGTCACAGGTCTGGACTCGCCAGTAATAGCTAGTATTGTTAACTAATGAAGGACCAGCGTAGTCAACAGATGATTCAGACTCTACGAAGTCGATCATCAAGTTGTACCCTGCAGTCTGGTTTCCTAGTCTTGGTAGTCCCAGCCAGTGAACGTCCCATGCCCTATAACACACCGCGGCTGAGTAAAGATTCGGTACTTGTGCATATCCACTAGAGAGCGAATCCCATTGTAGCTCTATGAGCAAGTCGTGAGTATTGCTGTAGTAGAATGTGTTCTCAAAGTCGAGTACCAAGCAATTACCCAGATTTCGAACTTCGTATGTGCTCGCATCTATTACGACAGTGGGAGTCCTTCCGCCATAGTTGGAACTGAAGTCGAGATGCGCGAGAGGACCTATGACGGGTGTTTCCACGACAGAAACGGTGAGATTCTCAAAGACAACATTGCCATCCACTTGAAACACTCTGAAGTAGACCTTATCGATTGTGCCATCTCTGTCAATGATGGACTGGTTGTACTTGATTTGGAACAGACCTGGTGAACCAGGTGTGGTCCCAAAGGGGAACGCATTAGAGTCTACTAAAGCAGATGCAAAGACCTCTTCCGTTTGGAAACCAATCTTGAGATCATATAATCGATCAGCTGTATAGATTGCTGTGTCTGTTGTGTAGGCTCCGGATCCATAAGCGCCAGCTACGCTTCCTGGAACTGTGTTCACGCGGCCTATTCTCGTGATATCAGCTGTATTATTCATCAGTCTGAACTCTATGATCAGATTGAGATAGTTATTCAACATGAAGATATTTTCAACATCAATCACTAGGATGTGATTTGAGTAAGACACTTCATAGAGGTCCATTGAGAGAACTGTCGTAGGCTCACGTCCATCATAATTCACGGTAAAGTTGGAACTGAGCACGGATGTGTCTTCGACCATGAACATTCGAATCTCGAAATCCTCAAGCACAAGAGTCCCAGATTCCTCAATTGTTCGGAAATAGAGTCTGTCTACCATTCCTGAGCGTGGCAATTCCGAGCTGGGGTATTTTGTCTGAAGTCGTATCTCCTCGTCCATGCCAAAGGGATGATAGTTCCCGTCCATCAATGCACTACTGTAGATGGTGGTCACGTCTTCACTAGAGGAGTTCCACATCTGGGTTCCATTATAGTACTCAGTATCCCAGACCTCAACATTGTGACCTCTCTGGTAATCACCAACATCAGGATCAGAAAATTCCCAGCCAAGTGTTGGAGAGGCGTCCTGAATATAATCAATCAATGGTGATTCAGAATACCCACTTGTTGTTAAGCCATTTACTGCAGGATTCGTAAATGATAGCTCTATGTAGGCGGCAAAGATAGGCGCGTGGGTAGATTCATCATAGTAGTCGAGCGCATTCTGCGTTCCTATCTCTACCGTCTGCTTAAGTACCTCAGTAAGCATCTTATCACCAGCTAGTGCACCACGGACATCATTCGTGATTTCCCAGCCATACCAGGTCTTGTCAACAAACATATCAGGGCTTGCGGGCGAATCGATGACATCTGAGGGCACCGCAGCGAATGCTGGTTGGAGGTTCCAAGTCAATGTTGACTCAGTCCAACTATCATCATCGCAGTAATAGACTCCGACAGGCTCATCAGGTTCTCCCCACTCATAGTTCATGCGCACATACATGGTTGCCTTGTAGAATGGCTCACTTGCCTCGCTGAGATTGAATTTAAGCCAGGAGCGAGCAGTCCACCACATACCATCAAAGCCTGTTCCAAGGAGCAGAAATAGTTGATCGATAAAGTTGATATCTCCATATGAACCGTTGAGAACACTCACGTCTTCCGAAACAACTATGTTCTCCAATGAACCCTCTGACAATCCAGCTGGTTCAAAGGTGTACGTCAAACCATCAGCACGTACCAGTGCCAACGTCGACGTGGTGGATATCATTTGCAAAAAGATGAGCATACTCATAATGATTAAGGATAGTTTCTTCATGCTACATACCTCAACTCTGCTATTGACGAGGTGCTTTAGCCTCAAAACCAGCAGTGCAGACGAAGTTTTCCCAAGGAATCCAGTCGTCACACTCCTTTTGCCAAGACTCCTCGCGAATTCCAGACTTCAGATACGATGGGAGATGCAGCTTATTACTTTTCCTGTAAAATTGGCAAGGTCTACCTCTGGGGCATCATTGGAATGAAGTTTGGAAACTTGATTGATCTAGTAAGCTGCGAAAACAGATTTGATTCCAGTTCTACTCTAGCACAGTGAAGATTGATTGAGAACCACTGGCATCTATCTGGACAAGAACAGGCTACAACCAGGAGAAACACTCTCAGGTCAAGTCACCATACGAACTAGCAAGTCATACGAATGCAACCGGGTTGTTCTGAAGACAATAGGGAAAGAGAGAACGGAACGTGCTGCTGGAGAAACTAATGTAGTTGAGGAAAAGCACCATATCAATACCGTGTTCACAATCAGCGAGGGAGGTATCATCCCAGAAGGTGTATCTCGATTCCCATTTTCCTTCAGACTGCCGAGCAGTCTACCGCCAAGCTATCATGGGAGAAACGGGACAATTGAGTATTCAGTCCGGAGTGTGGTTGAGGTCAATTGGGCTCTGGACCCTGTGTCGGAAGAATCATTCTATGTCCTACAGGAGGGACCTCCTAGTCTTCACGATATCTTTGATGTTCGTCGCCTGAATCAGACATCAGGACATCTGCATGTCAAGCTCGATTCGAATGCTATATGGATGAACAGAGGAATACGTGTAAGGTTCATGGTGAGTGAGAGGAGTCGAGTGAAAGGAGTCAGGTTTGAAATGCTCAAGAGAGAAGAAGCACTCTGTCAGCATCATGTAGTGAATAACCATGAAACGGTGGCCTTTGAGTTCTATCCTATTTCTCCTGCTGATTTCGAGAGTTGGAAGGATGTACAGGTCGGAAAAACGTTGGATTGCCAATTACCATTCCGCGGAGAGCTTATTTCCGTTTCTTACATTCTGAAGGTCAGCCTAGATGTATCACTCGGACGAGATCCTGATGTGATGATTCCGCTCGAGTTCTCAAAAGATGTCCCTGTTGGGAATGTATTGGATGAAATTGAGCGCGACCTCTGGCGAATCTAATAAGCAGTCCTTTTTGGAGAAGTGAATGACGACAGAGGATTAGGTCTATTAAACCAAAGGAGCATCAAGAAGGCAATAGATGTCATTCCACGCCCAGACAGATTGCTCTTGATTTGTTGCCCGATGTCTCATCCTAGGTGCGGAGAACCTCTCAAGCAGACAATCCATCGTCAAAGAAATAGTCTAATGGTAGGGTCACAGCATAGTGGTCAGAGAATCTTGTTCGGTGCTCAGTGCGGACAGGAAGTGATGGATGCTTTGTCAGCATATAGAGCGTTCTCATCGGAGTCTGCTCTACAAGGATATGGACTTGAGCATTGGTCGCCAAGGCCCTGCCAACGGGGGGAATTGCTTTGGAGGACGGATGGCTGCCCGTGGAAACAAGAGTGACAAGTCCGTACTCAAGGGTCTTCGCCATAAGTCGGGCAGAGGCATGCGCAATCTGTTGAGACCTCTCGCCATCGAGGCCTTCGCTAGCGAAGAGATCAGGCAGACCAGGGACTATAAGTATCTTCGCAGCGATGCGTTCCATGTATTCGTCAAGATGGTTGACCAGAAGGTCGTAGGTCTGAGAGGAGTTGAATGCTCTTGAGATGAAGATGTTGTCCATCACGTCTTCAGCGTTCAATTCATACTCGGAAGCATAGTCTGCAAGCTTCAGGGTATCGATCATGTTTGAGCTATCGATGATGATTACTGGACCAGCAAATCCACCTCGTGCCTCTGGAATCTGAGCCCATACCGCTGCACGAAGCAAGTCCTCACAGAACGAGGTGTGTCCGTAGAAGAGATGTACAAGTCCGCATTCGTATCCGCCCTCAAGCAGTCTATCAATGGCTAGAACGCCGCTTCCAAGACGCACATGCACTAATGCGTCTGCAGTCTGGAAGCTTACATCATGGTGCACTCTGTAGTCCTCATGAGTCTAGGAACCACTGTACAACTAGAGTGTTCGTAAGCATGGGCGCGACTATATTCCGCTCCCAGAGAGAATTAACTACTTCGAAATGCTTCCCGAAATCCCAATAGTTTGGTGAGTTTATTAGGCATCATCAAGAATATGCGTGTTCTACGATGGAGTGAGTGGATACTCCAATTCGCCGCTTTCGTAATCCAGTAATAGCTCACTATGGTTAATGATGTGGGAGAACATGCCACACTTTGGAGTCATTGATGAATCGCTAGAAGAAGAGGAAGCGCTCCTAATGAGAGCAATGCTTCATGTCAGAGGAGGCTGGATTCGATTCTCAGAAGAAAGAACGGGTGATGGAATTGCTGCCATCTATGACGCACTCTCATCTTCAATGAGAATATTTGCAGTCCCGAATACGACAGGCCGAATTCTGAAAACTGCAGAGGGGGAGGACCTTTCCGATGATCTAACTCTCTTCAAGACTCTCAAGCGCTCTGGAGCCTTTGACGACTTGGCGAAACTTGAAGACTTCAGGTACATTGCTCAGAGTCTGGATGATGCTCTGGAGAACCGATTAGCAGGATTCGATGAAACAAGATTCGTGGAAACAACCAATAGACTCCTGATACAGCTGGGTGTGCTCCCTTTTAACGCGTGTGCACTGCCTGATTCTGTCACTCTGTAGCAGTTGCCACAACATCGAGGATAGGACCATAGAGGAGTCCTGCAAACCATCCCATCAAATCAAAGATGGTAGCAGAAAGCAGCAGAGTTGCAGATGTGATGATAAGTCCGAGTACTAGACCTCTGACAATCGAGTTACTGTAATTCTTTTCCTTTGCGCTCTTGATGATGATGATATCACTCGAGGCTCCAATCAGCAGGCCCATGATTACACGGTTATACCATACCGCGATTAGATAGACCGTATTAGCGGAGTAGCCGCCGGGAATACGGGCACCAACTCCAATGATGCACAACACCCCGAGTAGGGCTCCCGCGACTGTGGCAATAGCTATGCGTCTGTATGTTGTCAATATTCAATCCCGTCAGCAGCAAATGCACTTCAACGCTTTAACAGTATCTTATTCGCTGAGAAATCGATTCAAGTGCTTGAAACACTCAGTGTACACGTCCCACAGTGTCTGCCTCTCGGGATACTGCGGGATAAGCTGCTCAAGTAGTGAGAGCGCTTCGGGATGGTATCCACGCATCGCATAGTAGCGGATAAGATGGTGAAGAACATGGGGCTCGTCTGATCCCAGCTCTACAGCCATACGGTATGCGCGACCTGACTCTTCCTCATCTCCAACGAGACCGAGTAATTCCCCCAAAATAGACCAAGTCCATGCGATGCTCGTATCCAGTTCGAGGGATCGCTCTATGGCATCCTCCGCGTCATCATACCTGTTGGTCATCATGTATACAAGGGCTAACGCATTCCACATCGTAGGATTCTGTGGCTCGAGCATCATCGACCGCAAGCAGGCGTACTCCGGCTCAAGTCCTTGAAGACCATTAAGCAGACCATTCTGTCTGTGCAGAGAGATGGAAACCATCTGCATCATGGCCTGAAGGTGACCTAGTATATTCTGTTCCTCGATATCAGATCCTGACATCGTTTCTTCCTCCTATGATTTCTCCATGCTGTCATGGACCGCTATAGAATCTGCGAGAGAACTCGCATATTGACATCGTATCTGTCAGAGATTTGTGGGGTTTCTTGTTTCTGGCCGATGAAACGCGGCTCTTCATTTTTCCAGGCATCATCATTCTTCATCTTGCATCCTGCAGCAGGTTCACTTGGAAACAACTGCATGACATGGGATAGCTCATAGGAAAATGGTGTTTTCGAAACCAATAGAAAAGGACCACTGCAATCACAAAATCACTTTGAGCAAATATGACAATTTCTTGCAGGCAAAGAGGATCGCAATGCACACATTGTGCATTTTTGAGGACTCATAATCCCTTTTCTTCGCTGGAAGGTGTCCGTTCTGCAATCTAGCTCGGTTTCACTCCAATTCTCTGTGAAGTACTTCTTGGCAATATCCTGATGCCAACATCAGAGTAGCAGACTAGAGCGCATCTAAGAGCTCAGAAACCCTCTCAAAAGCCCGCTCAAGATATTCTCTATCTGCACCGAATCCTATCCGAATGAATCCGGGCACCTCAAAGTATTCACCAGGAGCGATGAGGACACTCTTCTCCTTCAGCAGCCGCATCACTAGATCCAGAGATGAGATTCCTGTCTTCTGCTTGATGAAACAGATTGCGGAAGCAGCTGGGGGCACATACTCGAACAGGTTGGAGTGAGAGTCCAACCATTTCTTCGTGATGATCCAGTTCTCTCGAATGAGTTTCCTTGTGCGTTGCTCAATCTTGGCTCTGAATTCGGGCCTCAATGCATGAATCGCTAGCCAATCGCTTATCTTTGATGGACAAATGGTGGTATAGTCAGAATACATCCAGAGCTCCCTAGCAACATCTGGAGAAGGACACACCGCCCATCCTAGTCGAAGCCCTGGAAGGGCACAGACCTTTGACAGACTTGACGTGATAATGGTCTTGTTGTAGCGGTCATGCATCGATGGCGCCTTCTCCTCTTTCATCTCTGCACCCCTGTAGACCTCATCAGATACAATCCACGCCCCCTTCTCATCAGCAATCTCTACAATTGCCTTCAGACTGCCAATGTCGATGATTGCGCCCGTTGGATTGTTTGGATTGCAGATCATGATAGCCGCAGTCCTGTCTGTCACAATCTGCTTCAGTGATTCAATATCGGGAACCCAGCCTCTCTTTGTCAGCTGAAGCTTGCATGTCCTGACCTTGCCTCCGAAGGCCTTCCAGATGCCACTCATCTGCATGTAGTTTGGGACCATGAAGACAAGTTCACGACGATTGGGATTCTCATGGAAGAGCCACCATGTGACTAGGAAGTTGGCCTCAGCACCCCCATTCGTGGCGAGTATATTCTCTGCTCCGGAGCCAGGATAATACTGGGCTATAGCTTCCCGCAATGGCACAGTCCCATTGGTCTGGGAGTATCCCAGCTGCATGTTCAGAAACTGGTCCCTGAGCTCAGGCGTTTCGAGCAGGTCTGTTATTCTAAGCGGTTCAACACCGCTCTCACTCAGATTGAAGTCTATACGATGTTCCCATTCAGACTGTATTCGCTCAAGATTGAAAGGTTCAAGGTTCACTAGGATTGCCTCCGAATGCTCCTGATCGAACAGGACTAGACACCAGCTTATGAACTCTACCCAAGTGACAGCAGTCCTGGTTTCTTTCACGAAGACCCGTTGGACCAAGGAAGAAATGATTCAGACTTCTGGGTCGTTTTCGAGAATGGGTATCACGTACTTCTGAAGATAGCCCGATTCAGTGTCGAAACTGACACCTCGTAACGTGCTCCGAAATGCTGGTGCTATCAGATCTTCATCAAATGATCTTGCGAGAATGATAAGCTGCGCGCCTGAACTTGTGATGAATAGTGTCGCGAAGTCTATTGTATTTGAGTATGTCAATCGATCTATCCCTCCCATTATCTCATTTGCAATCTTGACAGCCGTGTAGTAGACCACATCATTCTCGTGCAGGCCTCGCGTGTCATGAACAATGTAGGCTGATTCCTGGATGATGGCTTGGGCTCCCATGCCCTTGAGTACGCTGTCGAGAGTATAAAATCCCCGAGAAAATGATGACGTGTCCTGCAGGCGGGGGAATCGCATTGTGCCCATTACCGAAGGTATTTAACTATTGTGAACTCATTATCGGCAGGTACAGAAAATGATACTAGTCGAACGAAACGTATGTCTCAATGTCGGGGAAAAGGCCCCAGACTTTGACTTGCTCGATCAAGATGGGAAGAATATCCGCCTATCAGACTACCGAGGAGACTACAATGTCGTCCTTGTATTGAATCCTGGGAAACTCAACGATTCCTGTAAGAATTATCTCGTGTTCTACAAGGAACACCTGATGGACTTCAGTGCACTGCATACTCAGGTCCTAGGCATCAACATGGATTCTGTGTCTATGAATGAGCAATGGACTCGGAAACTCGGGGGACTAGGCTTCCCGCTGCTCTCAGACCATTCTCCACTGGGAAGAGCAACCCTCAAGTATGACTGCTTTATGCCAAATGAAGGATACGGCAAGCGGGCACTCTTCGTTATCGATAAGAAGGGGACTATTCGTCACATCGAAGTTCTCTCTGGAAAATCTGGAGCATGCCCTGACTTGACTCGCCTACTGGATGCACTTCAGGCAGTATAGAAACCGCCTTAATCGTGAAGCGGCTTGTTGACACGTGCGCGGACCGAGCTGTGGTCAGCCTTAGCCACAAAGAAACCTAGATGATATCGATCAGCACACGTCCGTCTCTGACAAGGCCCCATGCCAAGAAAGGCATCTGCGTCCATCGTTCGAACGCGATTGACTGAAGACTGCGCAACTGAGAGAAGTACAGAGTGAGTATGATGCCGTGTGAAACGACGAGTATGTTCTTGTCGTAAAACATGATATTGATTCGTTTGACAACCTCTGAGAGTCTCCGCAGAGCCTGCGCCCCAGACTCCCACCCAGGAGGACCACGCCCCCAGTCGGTGAGAGTCTCTCTGACACGGAGGCGATACTCCTTGTTCGATAGAAGTGTTCCGGCCGGACGGCGCAGCTCATCGAACTCGGGTAGCTCATAAAGATCTACTTGAAGCCCCTCTGCAAATACATCTGCAGTCTGCCTCGCCTTCCGTTCACTTGAGTGGACTATTCCATCGATCTTGGTGAAGATATCTGACTTCGCTAGCTCTCGTGTCTTCTTGATGCCGTCTGCGGTTATGGACCACTCACGAGCAGGAAGAGAAGGATTGATACTAGTTTCCGCATGCCTCAGTAGGATGATTGAGTTTGACAATGATTCCTTCTCCTCATGTTTTCTTTTCGCGCCTTGCAGGCCTAGTCATCAAGAACATATGACTTCAAAAGAGGCGGGCGAGAATAAGACATCAGTTGGGTGTGGTAACCGATCGTAGTCAGTCACTATGATATCTTACCGACGCCCGTTTTTATGTATGTCATCTCGTACTAAAGCATTCGCCTCCTTAGCGGGGACACTCAGCTGGATAGATTGGTGAGAATTCTGATAGGGAAATGAGATTGATCTCTGAAAGTGATTCCGCTCTTCACGACTTCTCCTTATTTCCCAATCTTGATAACTGACTCAAACTCACTCACTACATAGATCTTGTCAATCCTGACACGAATAACAGCACAATCAGGAGAGCTCACAAAACCCATCAATGAAGGGTGACGACTCAATAGGAGGTCTGCATACTTCTGACGCTCATGATTGATGACATCGCCTGCCGAGCCCACCGCGGTAACCGAGGTGGTTTCATTGAAATCGCTGGCTCTCTTGTCACGGTCGTCCATCGTGAGTGTCACTCTTGGATTCGCCATTATGTTTTGATACTTCAGCCGCTTCCTCATGGTGGCAAAGACGAGCTCTTTCAAATCCTCTGTTGCTGCGAATGCCACTAGACACGAATAGGGTTCATCATTCTTAGCTGTACCAAGGACCGCAATAGTCTGCGTGCTAAGAATCTCATTGATTCGACTCTTGACTTCTCGATTCGCATCCATCAGCATTCCCTCACCAAATCAGGAGACAGCAACTGATAAGGTCGACCAAATCATGCGGCCTTGCTTCCAGGGGTCACACCGTCGAGTTTCACAGGGAGCCAACGACCGGGTTGGTCGCCCTTCTCCACTGCGATGATCATGCCATGACTCTCAATGCCGCCAATCTTCTTGGGTTCCAGGTTGGTCAGGAACAGAGCAGTCATCCCAAGTAGCTCTTCGGGCTTGTACTGGTCCGCAAGGCCCGTGATGATTGTACGCTTCTCGGTCCCAATATCCACCTCCAGCTGGAGGAGTTTGTCTTTCTTCGGAACACGAACACATTTCAGTATCTTGCCTGCTCGTAAGTCAAGCTTCTTGAACTCATCAAATGTAATCATTTCCTTCTCTTCCACTATTGGTTCACCTCGCTGAGCTGCCTCAGCCGCCTTTATTCGATTATCGATTATGGTCGTCAATGACGCCAGAAGGGCGTCGTCTATCTTTGCTATGACAGGCTGAGGATTGACGATTTTAGTACCTGCCTTTGGAGGCTCGAGTGCCGCCTCAAGAGGCACAGTATGGATTTCAGGACCTTTGAAGCCGAGCTGCTTCCAGATCTTCTCTGCAGCACTTGGCATAATGGGCTCGACAAGAACAGCAATAGCCTTGACGAGAGCTACCGAGTTATACAGAACTTCCCCGCATTTGGCCTTGTCTTCCTTGACAAGTGCCCAAGGTCGATTTGTCTGGAAGTACTCATTGCCAATTGATGCCAAGCGGAGTATCTCATCTGATGCCTTCTTGAGTTCGTATTCATTGACTGCATCAATGATCGTCTCAATGGACTTCTCCACTTCCGTCTTCAACGATTTCTCGAACTTTCCCTCTGGAACAGTACCATAGTGTTCCTTGGTGAAGTAGAGAGTTCGGTAGACGAAGTTCCCCAGTGTACCAACTAGCTCCGTGTTCACTTTATCGGCGAACGCTGAAAAGCTGAAATCGAGGTCACGTGTGTGTCCTGTGAATGACACCATATAGTACCGTAGGTAGTCAGGATCTAGACCATTCTTCAGGTAATCATCCAGAATCCAGATGACATAGCCTCTGCCCCGGCTGAAGTTGTGACCCTGTATCTTGACCATTCCAGATGCAACGATCGCTGATGGAAGGTTGTAGTTGCTCCCTTTCAGCATGGCCGGCCAGAACAGGCAATGATGGTACACGATGTTCTGTCCGATGAAGTGGACCAATCGACCGTTGCCAGGCAACCAGAATTTCTTCCACTCGTTTGGCTTCTTGATCTTCTTTGCCCACTGCTCTGTACTCGACATATAGTGAATTGGAGCATCAACCCAGACATAGAGTTTGAGACTCTCATCGCCAGGATACGGGATACCCCATTCCAGGTCTCTTGTGATGCACCAGTCCTTGAGACCCTCATTCACCCAACCGAGAGCGTAGTTCTTTGCTACCTTTGAACCGTCGACGTCGGTAAGATACTTCTTCAGAAAATCCTGGAATGCAGACAGTCTGAAGTAGTAGTGCGTTCGAGTGACTGTCCGGGTCGGAGAGCCACAGATGGCACATCTTGGATTCAGAACTTCGCCTGGTTCCAGATACCGACCGCAGCCCTGGTCGCACTCATCGCCGCGAGCGTCCATATGACAATATGGGCACTCACCACGGACATATCGATCCGGCAGAGACCTGCGATCGTTGTCACAATATGGGGAGGCCAAGTCTTTCGGATAGATGTGCCCGTTCTTCTGAAGCTCTTTCACGATCTGAAGGGTGCGAGCGATGTTTTCAGGATCATCAGTCGTGCCGTAGTTGTCAAAGTTGATATTGAGCTTGGGAAAGATGTCGAGATAGTACTGGTGGTACTTTGTATAGAGCTCTTTGGGACTGACGCCAGCGGCCTCTGCTGCGGTCAGGACAGGGGTACCATGGGTGTCTGAGCCACAGACGAATGTAACATCCACTCCCATCTTCTTCAGGAGTCTGACAAACACGTCGGCAGGTACATAGGTCCTGAGGTGACCGATGTGCATCTGCCCACTAGCATATGGAAGTCCGCAAGTTACAAGGACTGGATCTTTAGTGGGGTAGTTTCTCAGTCTAGTCACACTCCTTCAGATTTTCTTGAAGACCTACTGTTTTCTGAGAACGGACATCTCTGCAGAAAAGGAAGTTGCCCTACTCTAGAGTAATCGTCACTGGGGGCACCTGATACATGTGGTTCTTGTTTTCTTTCTGTGAGTTCTTTTCCCGCCATCAGTTAGTAGGTTACAGATTGACCGCCAATGAGGGATATAACTTTGACGGCATACCTTAAGAGTCAGTCAATCGAAACATCAGCAATATGACCAGAGACTGGATTTCAGCCTTAGAAGCGGTGCCTCTAGATTGGCTTCTGGAAGCAGACAATCCTCCAGTCCGGTTCTACACCATGAGAGACCTCCTGGATTATCGAGCAGATAATTCTGAGTTGATTGCTGCGAACGAGGCGATTATCAGCTGTCGACCGGTTCAACAGATACTGAAGAAACAGAACTCCGATGGATCATGGATGTCTAAGGATGAACCCTACATCCCGAAGTACAAGTCCTCGTATTGGCAGGTCATGCTCCTTGCGATGTTCGGCATGAATCGCAGGAATCCACAAGTAGAGTCAGCAATCAACCACCTACTTGCTTTTCAGCACCCAGAAGGCGGTTTTGAAACACATGAAGCAACAAGGAAGCAATACGAGTTCGTGCGCAAGAGAAACCTAGCCAAGAAGAGACCTACACCAAGTTTCGAGGAGTGGGCGCCTCTCAAGTACAGAGAGATGCAGATGTCCTGCCTGACAGGAAATGTCTGCCTTGCATTGATTCGGCTGGGATATGAACATCATGATGCCCTAAAGAAAGCACTACAGTGGCTGGTCGAGATTCAGAATGTGGATGGGGGATGGACATGTCCATATTGGGGAGCTCATAAGAATGACAAGCATGGATGCTTCATGGGCACTATTACACCACTCGACGCATTCTCGGAAGCACAAGTGAATCCTAAGGATGCAAGTATGAAGGAAGCGATCAGACACGGAGCTGACTTCCTCCTGATGCATAGACTCTACAAATCTGACCATCATGACTTCAGCGTGATAGATTCGAGATGGCTGAAAATCTGCGTCCCGCAATTCTTCTTTGACATTCTCAGAGGGTTGGCAGTCCTAACGAAGCTCGGGTATTCGAATGACGAACGCATTGATGATGCCTTGCAGATTGTATTGAAGAAACAGGATCGCTCCGGAAAGTGGCATTCGGACTATAGCTATTCAGGTCGCCTCCATGGAACTATCGAAAAGAAGGATGAACCCAGCAAGTGGACAACTCTTGAGGTTTTAAGAGTCATAAAGAGAGTCGTTCAAACTAGAGGACATCTTGAATTGAATGAATGAATTGCCCATGATTAAGACGACTTCAGAGCGTTGAGGCAATAATATAGCCACATGCAGACTTCTGAGGCTGTCCAAATGAACGACCAAACCTTACATGTCTTGATTCGCATAGAAATAGTCGTGAATCTCACACAATCTTTCATGGTTGCTATATGACATGTCAGAGATTGAAAACACGACAGCAGAGGTCACCATATTTCAGAGGGCTCGCCAGATTCTATTTGAGCCATCAGAGGTGATTCAATCTGATGTGGTCCGAATGAAGGCACGACTACTGTCATTTGCACTGCTCTTGATGGTAATCGCTCTTCCTCTGGTTCAACTGTTTCTTGGGACTCTTATTGCCAACCTTGCGTTATTTGTTCTAGCCACATTTCTGTTCTTCTTGATTTACATAGTGAGCAGAACGAAGTATGTTGTGGCGGCAGGTGTTATCACCACTCTCTGTGTAGCCTTCATGCCCTTTCTATTTCTACTTGTATATTTCAATCAGACTCCGTTGAGGGTAGCACTGAACGTGATTGTTTGGCCTGTCGTGGCAGCCCTCTTTGGCAGTCAATGGCTTAGCGCGAAGTTCGAAACGCTACTCATTAGTGGAGAAACAGCTGGACTTCTAGTGTACTGCGGGATTCATCCGAACATTGGACTCATGGTGGCACTGGAACCCATTGTCGATCAAGCATGTCTCTCCCTTATCGTACTGATTTTCTCATGGGTAGCAAGTTACTACCTCTCACAACTTGCAGAACACAAGAAGTTCCTCGAACAACGTCAACGGGAACTCGAAGTCTATACTTCCGTTCTGACTCATGATCTTGGTAATGACATGCAGATAGTCAGAGGACTCATTGAACTACTAAACGAAACAATGGAAATACCCGAGGACAAGAAGTCGTACATCACAACAACACTCGCCGTAAGTGAGAGGATGTCTCGGGTCATCAAGCTCTTCTCAGTTGTTGGGCGAGGAGATGAATATGATTTCATCGAGACTCTGCAGACCATGGCTGATAGAGCAAGGTATGCAAGTAGCGGTGTGAGAATCAGTCTGTTGATGGAATCGGATATTCGATCTGCGGACATCCGACCAGGTGTCCTTCTTCCGTTGGTTCTTGAGAATCTGTTGAGAAACACAGCGGACTATGTTGGAGAGAGCGCGGTTGTGACCATCCGTTTGGGACTTGTTGAGAAGAGATTGATAATCACATATCGTGACAATGGGCCAGGCATTGATCCAAGCATCAGGCCTCGTATCTTCCAAAAGGGCGTTTCTACTAAGGGTGATGGAAAGGGTCTTGGTCTCTATCTATCTAAGAGAATCGTGGAGTCATATGGTGGCACAATTGAACTTCTTGACGAGAAGGAGACACAGGGCGCAGCATTTCTCATCTCGGTCCCAGTTCTGTGAAGCTTGGCTTCACAAAGCATAGACAAAGAGAGTGGTGGAGGAGCCGTCTTGTTGGAACACGTGTTCCAATGACGACCCACCTAGGTGTAACGCACTTCGGATTCCTAAGAATTGAAACGATTCGGGAACCAGGGACTCACGATACATTAGAATACACTCATGAAAGGATGGGCGAGAATAGTCAGTATATCTTCTGGAAATAGCACGCGGTCATACTAGGTTGGCAGCAAAATTGTAGGTACCAGTATAAGGAGCACATCTGCTACGAAACCACAATGAGGAGAATCATGCCTGAAAGAGCATAGGATTTCTGAAGTATCTCAGAAGCCCAGATCATCTTCTCAGACGCTTGAAAGCAAATGCAACGGCAACCAGTGCGATAGGCACAGCTACCAGTAGCAATACAACCTCAGGAGTGAATGGAGGTGTGGTGTCATTAGTGGATGTGGTAGATGTGCTAGTGGTTATCGTTCTAGCTTCATCGCTGTCATAGTTGCCAATTTCAACTGTCGCGGCGTATAGATACCCCGTTTGGCACTGCTGGAGAATCGTATCGTTCTTGAAGACAGTAATCCATGGATGCGGAAACGCGGTGACATTGTAGTATACGAAAGCCCATTCGTTCTGAGAGTCGCCATCAAGATCAGCAATGTCAATGCAGGTGTAGGCTGTCTGGTCGCCGTGACCGAGAGTGATGTTGAACGTGTTGATGATGTTGGTTTCTACCGTTTCATAAATGTAGATTAAACCATTCAATCTGTCAGGAATCACGATGTCAATCTTTCCATCATTCGTGATATCACCGGCGAGTGTGGAGAACACTCGACTGGTCAGCAATGGACAGCGCCAAGACTCAACAAAGACGCCTCCAGCGTATTCGAGAACAAGCACGAAATCTTGATCTTGGTTGACCAATACTTCATTCTGTCCGTCATTGTCGACATCCTCGATTTGTACCTGTCGGACCATGTTGTGAATATCGCCTGTTGTGAAGGTATAGTTCCTTATGTTTGCCCAGTGATCAGTCTGCCAGTCAAATAGCCTTAGTAAAGACACTCCTTCAGGATCAGGAAACTCCTCTGTGACAATGAATTCCAGGTCATCATTATTATCTATATCTCCAACGCAGCAAGCAGGTCCACCGATGTTCCGTGGATCCGACGAAGATATGTTGAGGGCAGGACTATACGAGTCACCGTTTCTCTTGAATACGACTGACTGAACATTGAAATCGAAGGTTCCAGCAAGAATCTCAAGATAGGGACTCCCGTCGTTATCGAGGTCGCCGACTGCGATTGTGACAACCTGGCAGTCATCCCACAATGGATGTGTCAAGTTATGACTGAGAACCATCTGGCCTTCCACGTACTCGTAGATGTGAATCTTGCTTCCGCTATTCGCGACGATAGTTTCCATCTCAGTATCGCCGTCGATATCTGCCACTTCAATGTCGAAGATCATACCCCAACCAGGAAAATACACATCAAACGAGCACTCCTTTTGCCAGGTTTGATTGACATTCTCCCACACACTGACATCATGTGAAGCGTAGTCACCACCGAGAAGGATTTCGATTCCCGATGTTGTGTTTGAGCCTCCAATTAAGCTAATGTCACTTGGCAGGTTCAATTTATTTCTGGCATTATCAGACTTCAAAGTGACTATTGGAAACAGTAACTGAGAAGCTAATAGGGATAAAGAAACAACTAGAGCCGCAATAGTCCACGCTTTCATACTACTCTGAAGACCCCCTTATGCATAGAGTGACTGAAGGCTGAGGCCATAACTTAAATGCGCTGGCAGTCCGATTCAGCCGCCGTACTTCTGAGGGATTGAAACAGAATACCTAGCAAGATCCTCAGATATTCGGAACTCCTGATATGTATGAATAGGCACAGATAGAGAAGCCATATCGTTTTGTAGGCTCTATGGAGGATCCTGATATCGGTTCTATTCGCACTACCAATGCGCCAGAGAATCGGAAGAGTCATTAGCGGTTCTTGAATAACGAAAGAGCGAGATGAAACTTCGCTCTGGACAGTAGGGTATACAGAAGAATTGAGTTTCTTGAGGGACTATATGCACTGTCAGGACTGGCGCTTCTGGTTTTCTTCAGTCCTTTTGGGGGATTTGGGGTGTACACCGTTTCAGACAGACTACCCTACGAAATAGCTTTGACGTTCATAGGGGTATTTCAGCTAGTGACACTCTGGCTCGCCAGAAAGGAATTGCCAGAAAGCATCGCTGCAATGGCCTTCCTGAGCTCATTAAGCATTCTGGCACTGCTGCTCTCTATTCCCGTACTCGGTCAAGGAAACCTGTTCCTTGTCACTGTCATGTATCTGATGATCGCTTTGAATATCATCGACCTTAGTCTACTCAGTCAGGAATCAACCACTTCGAGGATGCTGCATCGTCAGGTATTGTATTATAATGATGGGCCTGTCTTACTACTGGTCACATCGCATGTATCCTATGGTTTCATTCTGTTTTCCCTTAGCGAGTTCTGGCTACCGATAATGGCATACAGTCTGACCACGACTGCAATGATTCTGCTGTATTCAATCTGGATTGCTGGTGCTCTTCTAGTTCTTGCCATTCCCTTCTTGATACTGCGACAGAAGTATGCTGGGATCCTATTCCTTGTCTTGGATATTGCAGTTCTAATCATGTGCCTTGTTTCAGGCATCCTTGCAATTCAGCAGCCCGATGCGCTGGTTTCGCCTTGGGAACTTTACAGGGTTTATAAGTTGACACAAATCGGACAAATCGCGCTTATGGGTATCCTATTCGGTGTTTTGCCATGCGCGGTCCTCGTGGGGTCAATACCTGCGCTGGATACAGATGAGAAAGCAATCGCTGCTAGGAGAGAGAATCTAGGGAAGCCGGACCTTCCAGAGCACAAACAGGAAAACGAGTGAACACGTGTTCCAACACTTCCTCAAGGATGAGGGCTCAGAAAATTCATAGGTGCTCAAATGAATAGAGGAGAGAATGGAACTATTCGGAGGGATGGTTGTCTGTCAGTTTTTATGCAATTGATAATAGGTATTGTCTTCCTTGCATTGGTGCTTCTTTCAGCCGAGATACTCGATAGACATAGAAAAAGACGAGTTGGTGACAGACCCTCAAGTATCCTTGAGCACAGAGAGAAACAGAGTCCGTACATCATGCCGATGGGGATGCGGGTGAAACCAGGATTGACATATTCAGGTAATCCAGACTATTCATTGCCTATCCCTGAGTCACATGAGAATGAAGAAGAATATGAAACAGAAACTTGACTTGCTTAGCTCATTCTCTCGCTGTGAGCAGTCTATCCTCGGGTCTTATGGTACGCAATCTACTCTTCAATCTGTGCTTCCGAAGAAGGGTTGTTGATCCTCTAGAGTTACCAAGCTTCGTCCTTCGTACAGACATGTCAATCACAACACATGATTTCGGAAAATGGTGTGGGGGACAGACCCGAGAGAGTCAGCCCCCACTGTGTCTCTGATGCCGGGAGGTGCACGGAGACAGCGAATTGACCTCATTTTTCAATGAGGAGCGTAAAGATGTCAGGAACTCGCGTACAGGTATCGAAGACTCTGTGCGTCTTGATCTGTAGGCTCACGGTCGCTATCTAGAAGGCCATAGAGAGTGTGAAGAATTTCGGCGTTCTTCTGGAGGGTTGATGTGTGTCTTGTTGTTTCGGCCATTTCGCCTTCTCCGAGCATATTCAAGTTGTGTGGTACAACTGACCTCTACTACGCTTGGAATTCAAATAAAGCTAAGCGTTATGTCCAGAGTACGGTCGTAATACAAGGGACATACAAGGGGCTGATTCTGACAATATACCTGTAGAATGAAGCTACAACGGCTGAAGACCCTGTAAATCGTACCCAAGATTCCCAGTTCCAAAAGAAGAGATGGGGAGAGGGGGTTCATATGATTACTGGCGCGATTCAGAACTAGAGCAGCTGTAACATCTATTGGTATGAACACACAATGTCTTGCCGCATCTCCGGCATCTGTATTTCTCAGCCTGGCTAGAGAGGAACCTCTCCATTCCATGATTCCTTATGAAATTCAGGTTGTCGATCATGCTCATGTTGTGTTTTGCTCTATAGCGATTGTCGAGTTTCTTGAGGTGCATACAAGGAAATTGATCACAGTCGAAGCAGAAGTGGACTTCATTTCTCGATAGAAGATCGCAGTGTTTCTTCAGAAAGGCACATCCCTTATTCCTGGGTCTGCAGCCGGGACACACAGTCTTCCTCTTTTCCTCAAGCATGGTGTAGCCAAAATATGCAATGCAGACGGCGCAATTCATTCCGCACGGAGCAATCAGATCTGATCTCATCGAGAGCGCACACGACACTGGTTCCTATAGTCTTGTTGGACGTGCGTCATTCCTGGTTCAGAACCAGGATTGTCAGCTTATCTGAACAAGATTGGCTGTTCAGATGGCTCAATACCAGCTACTCCATCAGCCTAATCACGCGACTCAGACTCGGCCTTCTTTTCTGGTTTCTTCGCAGTTAATTGCTTTGCTTCACTCTCCTGAGTAACAGACACTGCAAGCTATTCTGGGGTTCATCTGCAGTATCAAGAAGACAGGCAATAGGAAGCAGGACTAGGGCAGCTCAAAAGACCACTAGTGAGGTTTTCAGGCTGAATGGTCTGATAATCACTATAGCGACCAAGATGAGATAGAGAGCTATGACAACTGAAACCACAGCGCTTGTCACTCAGGAATACAGGACTCATGATGGAGATTCTCCGCTCATCTCAGGAATCAAACTCTCACTTCAACACATCTAATACATGGTGGCATGTTGCTTGAGGATGGCAGTTTCGCAATTGCTAGGATTCT
This sequence comes from uncultured archaeon, assembly GCA_964354495.1. Lineage (GTDB taxonomy): Archaea > Asgardarchaeota > Thorarchaeia > Thorarchaeales > Thorarchaeaceae > SMTZ1-45. Next base: position 38,366 of record CAYHAA010000009.1, read on the forward strand.
GAGGAGGGGGTGCCATCATGCTTTGAGAAGAATTCGGCGAAATCTATCTCAGGACCCTCAGACTCATGCTCTTCACAGACGACAATGAGTTCCTTCTCGATTGCCTCCAGTACAAGAGTGCAGCCTCTCGCCTCTGTGAGACCATTGCTGGTCAGAGCCTTTGCCAGAAGTATGGGTTTGATGCAATGACGCATCTCCGTGTCATGCATAATCTCATCCAGTAGCTGATATCGGCTTGGAAACTTCTCGGAAGTGGCAACCTTGTAGAACCTGAGGAGAAATCCATCCATGGTTGTTTGGAAGATGTAATCAAGCATATCGATAATTCTAGAATCAGCAACCTCACTGGGCATCTCGGCAACCAGGTCATCAAGATATGTCCCCACCTGCCCGGCGTACGCTTCCATCTTTCTGTTGTGTTCAATTGAGGCGGACTTCACTGTGATGAATGCACATATCAGATTTCTAGTTTGGACAGCGCGAATGATATCAGATATTGGAATCACCTCCATCGCCTCCTGGTCGAACATCTCGAACTCCTCTCGAAAGTGGGTGACTGCAGTGATGAATGCTGCAACGATACCCTCCTCGAATCCGCCCTTCATCATCTTGGAGTAGATGGGAAGACCACTCTTCTTATGAAGAACTATAACACCAATGATGTTGTCTGCATCGTCAAAACGACGCTTATTAACGAGGTCGTGGTCAAGCTGCGCTTTCTTCTTCTTCGAGGAAATGCGCAAGCCACCCAGGAGAATGATACTTGCAGCTAGTATGCCAGCCCCTCCAATGATGAAGGGTTGCATCCTACGTGGGACATCAATTATCTTAATGAAAGGCTGTTCATAGATACCCAGCTGATACAGATAGTTATCCTTCTCGATTCTTACCTCTAGTCTATATTCAGTCTCATCAGAATAGGAGCGCAAAGATGACTGAGCTGTGTATACTCCTGCAGTCGATGTTTCATGCATCTCAAGGAAGTCACCCGACCCAGCCTCCGATATCCTGAAAGAAACACTTGCATTTGTCACCGGGATTGATGTTCCCTGCTGGGTAACTTGAACGAGGAGGTCAAAAAGCGTTCCTTCCGTGACGGAGTTCCCTGAGAGGACTACTACTTGAATCAGGATGGGATCGACATCAAGAATGAACTCGACAGAGCTACTTGCATAACCAGTCTTATTCGCTGTTATGGTCAGTGTCCATCGACCAATACGCGTCGTTTCAATGGTGATAAGATACCCTTCGTCCGCTTCGATATATGACCAGGAGATGCCAGTGTTAGGCGATGCCTGCAAATCGATTGTTGCTCCAGTGACGTTCAGCCCTGTATCTATCCGGTCATAGAGAACCAGTCGTTCGTAGGACTCTGTAAACATTGCTGAACCGGATGGCAAGCCGCTTGCGACGTGGAGGCTAGTGGGTGTTCTAACAGCACCGAGAGTGAGACTTGCATAGCCATTCTGATAGCCGCTCTTGCTAGCTTTGATGACTATGTCAAATATGCCTACTTCAAGGGGGGTAACAGTCACCCGGTAGAATCCATTTCCAAGATCTTCAAACTCCGAAAACGAGGCTCCAGCAGGGGGGTTCGGAATAATCAGATTAGCGTCTTCCAGTCCTACAAAATCCTCATCATGAAACAGTAGGTATGCTGTGAATGTCTGGTCGAGTGAAATTGTCGTGCTAGTATTAAGCATATTCAGACTTGTGGCAATTGCAGTAGCAGTCAATGTGAACAAGACAAAACGCGTCTGATGATCGGATAAGCTAGCCTGAACTAGTAGCGTGAAGGTATTCGATTCCTGCGGTTCTAGCAGGATGGAATAGACACCTTGTGATTCCGTCGTTGTGTTGCCCCAAAGGAGGCCTGTAGCAGGGATAACACTCTCAACGGTCACATTTGCTCCCGATAGACCATAACCAGTGCCGTTCGTGTAACGGACATAGAGCGTATAGTTCTTCCCGAATCCTACAAAATCTGCCGTACCATTCAACGAGGTCAGTACGGTCGTAATCGCCCTCACTATTAGAAAGAATGCATCAGAGGCACCCTGATAGTATTGCTTGGAAGCAGCTATTGTGACAAGATATGTACCTGAAGATGATGGGCTGAATTCAATGGACCAATCACCAGATCCAATCTCTAACAGCTCCCAAGAGAGGGCGTCAGCGGTGCCACCAGAAAATGTGATGTTGATCTGCGCACTATTGACACCGGTACCATTTAGCATCTTGAATCGAAACGTCGTACTGTAGACATCTGTGAGACCGATCTCAACACTAGCAGAGCCAGAGATTTCCAGCAATGTATCAACATCATTCACGACGAGTACGAAGACTGCAATTGCTGGCTCAGAATTGAGTTCTGTGGCCAGAAATCGAATAGTGAAAACACCAGCAGCATGTGGAGTGAAGGAGGTCGTGTAGTTTCCAGGTTCTCCACTTACCTCATCAACGCTAGCGTATGACAGCCCTGTTGAGGGAGATATGCCATCGATAGTGACATTGCCACCTGGGATTGGGTTGCCGCCGCTGTTACGATAGGTAAGCTTGACTGAATCATTACCCTCTAGATCGACTCGAGAGGAGATATCACCAAGAATAGAGAGCGAACTCGTTGTCGGGGAAACTATCAGAGTAAGCAAGATAGTCTTGGATTGATGGCTTGGCTTGCTGAAGGTGGCATTCAATAGCGATGTTCCTGAATTCCTAGTAGATGTATCAAGATGCACTACGTAGATACCTGGCGTGATATCTTCCTCGACCGACCAAGACCCTGCTGTCCAGTTCATCGACATAAAGACACCTGTGTCGTTAGATATCGGCTTCCATGACGTTTGAGCGGAATCATAGAACTCGTAGTTAAAGGTCATTTCAATTATATGGCCCCATTCGTCAGCTGTCCACGGAGCATTGGGAGAATTGAGTCTAGTGACTCGTATTGATTGAACTGTAATATGGCAACTAATATCGTCATAGAAGGAACGAGAGGCATTCACGACAATGAGGAATTCTCCGGCACCCACTAGCGAGGTGTCGAAGGTTCCTTCCCACCAGTTATGGATGGCATTTGGCACAAAAGGCACTGATATCGTGGACCAGTTGCCTACAATCGTAGCAACTGGATCAAGAAGAGAGGCGTTCGTATCACCGTCGGTATAACGCACGACTCCTGTCACTATTAATCCAGTATCCGTAGTTATGATTTCGGGCTCTGCGATGAGTTCAGCAGCATGATGCACTTCGAATCTAGCTCTATCATATGCAATCTCCGTTCCATTCAGCCAATAGACCTCGATCCACCATTCTCCAGCTGGCGAAGAGCCGGATGCAAAGGTCTGTTGGCTGCTGTAGATTTGGCCTGAGGACCCCCCACTGATCAACTCAGAGAACCAAATGATAGCAGATGGATTGAACCAAGTGACATTCGCATCGGTAAGCGACCCAAGAACCTGTGTAGCAGTTCCTATTGTGACGTTTGCACGAGTTGTGTTGCCGATTCTGAATCTTGTCTCATCTCTCCAAGTGGTATCAGAAATTTGTGACTTGATCGAACTAGCGTAGTTTGGTGACTCTAGTTTAATCTCCCACCATCCCAGACGATCGATGATTGAGGTAGGAACAGAGAGATAGCCATTGCCGATATGGCAGCTGCCAGTAATATTTGTGAGAAACGGATCTGACACGGTGACATTCTCCCAGTCTATGGGAAATGTGATGTTCATTGCAGGGTCTTCATAGTTTCCAAGATAACCAACATATGAGTAGAGAGTCAGAGAAGAGCTCAGACCATGCTCGATTGTGTATGCAACACCGAAACTTGAGATGTCTGTTCTCCAGTTTGAATCGGTGAATCGGTGTGAGTGAAGGCGAGTCTTGTAGTCAAAGGATATGCTCGTATTTGATGATAGAGAAACAGTGACTGGTGTAGTCGTCCAGTATGATGTGTTCAAAACTGAAGCGACATAGATGCCAGAGGAACCCGCAAGAGGAGCAGACTGACTTCCTGCGGCAAATTCAAGTTGGACCTGATCTGGAGTGGGGGGTACAGCCTTGAGAAGAGTGACGTCATCGAGATAGACAGTAATGTATGCCGCATTGTCAATACCATCAGCTAGGTGGGATGGATCACCATCATAGTCGTCTCTCTTATCGAGCGTCAGGGTTTGGTCGATGACTAGCCCAATCTCGAGGAGGAAACTGCTCGGAGCGCCAGTTATGTGCAATGGAATTCCTCCGGTGCTCTGCCAGACGCCTCTTTGCGTCAACAACAAGAGACTCATGTTCCAGACATTGGTCCCATTTGCAAAGAGAGCAACGCTGCAGTTGCCAGTGATTGCATCGAGTCCGGGGCCGTCAATTGGGCCTCTCAGATAGAAATAATCGAAGCTGAGCAGGAAGTCCTCTGTGTATGGTGCGTTCTGGACAGATTGAGTCCAGACTATGCGGGTTCCCACTACATGCCCAAAGGCATTCTGACCTACTTTGCCGCCTTGACTCTCCACAGCAACATATCGACTGCCAGTCGAATCATATGCGGCAAGCTGTACATCATCGGGATAGGTCCCAGTATCCGTGCTATCCGCGTCCCAACCAAGAGGATGATATGAAACTCCAGTGGAGGGGAATACGTTGGTCCCAGGATATCCGCTGCTAAAGCTTCCATTTATGGCGTACAGTCTCTCAAGATTCCATACAGTCACATCCGCCTTGTCAGCAATCCAGCTGTGCACAGTGTCTAGCGGCAAGTCATAGGCGAGATTCTCGTAGGTATCTGTTCTCGCTGAAAGATTCCCTGATGCCGAATATCCAGCTTGCTCAACAACTACCGAATCCAAGATTCCTTCAATTGGCGTATCATCTGCTAATCTGGAAAGACCAGTCTCTGGAAGAGATCGCTCCAACTCCTGAACAACAGAGTCAGGCTCCTTAGTAATTGGCGATAAAGAGGGATAGTTCTCGCTGTTTGTACCATCATGAATCAAGCGAGGAATTCCAGGAACCCATCCCATGGACACTAGAAACAGCGACAATAGTAGTATCGTTGACAACAACCTTCGACTCAAGAGTCTTCATCCCCAAGCTAATTGTGCGTGCATATTTCGATTACGAACCGAACCTATGCTGTAGGTCAGCTGCAGGCGTTGAGTGTCAGCAAGAAGATTTCTAATTACCTTTGCGACATAATCCATGTACTCTATGACACATCATCAGCTGACTGACATACATTACTCGAGAATCAGTACAAGTGTCTTTTGTGTATCACTCAGCAGCCGAACCCCCTACTCCACCACTATCATGTGGATAAATCGGAAGAACCAATTCCTGTTCAATGGCATCCATCACAATGAGATAGGCATCATCCTCATCAACGCCGTAGGTTTCAAGGAGCTGTACAATGTTCGCTAGTTTGAATGTCTCGACACCATCGGTCTTGTTCACGATGTCTTCGATATGCCTGATCTTCTTTGGAAGTCGCTTCTCGCCAATTTGGTATGTCTGGAGAAGTGCACCATCCACAAGGTCATCAAATAGCCATTCAAAGGTCTTAATGACTTTCACGTCTGCAACCTCAGCAGGGGGCTGAGCAAGCGACTCATCAAACATCATACCAATGGCGCGGGCGTAGTTAATCATGCGCTCCTCCTGTTGCCTAGATGCAGAAGTCAGAGTGATGAAGGCACAAATCAGATTTTGAGTGGGCACTGCCCTGACAATATCCGAGATAGGTATGACGACATAGTCATCTTTCTTTCCTCTTTTATCAAACTCGGTTCTGAAATGCATGATAGCAGTGATGAATGCTGAAAGAATCCCTTCTTCGAATCCGCCTTTGAGTGTCCTGGAATAGACTGGAAGACCACTCAGTTTGTGAAGTACAATTATACCCAAGAGATTGTTGGCATCAGCAAAACGCGTCTTGATATCCCGAGCCAAAGCGTGTTTTCTCTGCTTCTTTCGTGAACTGATTTTCTGTCCTGCTACTGCGGCTACGAGCACTCCAGCAACCAGGATGATTTGCGAAGAGTACTCCATTATTGTCCGAAAAAGCCGTGCGTTTGCATCGAATGTCGGAACAAGTGCCTGACTGAAGGAGTGTATCATTTCGTGGTTCTCTTTTTCCACCAGAATGACGATTTCATAGGTCGACTCTCCAGCTAATGGCATGACTATGCTAGCACTATATACTCCGGGGAGTATCTCGTCCATGGTTTTGCTGGCATAGGGTGCGCCTTGAGATTTTATGCTTAGACTCACATTCGCATTAGTTACAGGATTGTCTGTATCAGCCTCGACCACTTCGACTTCAATTGTCAGTGATTGGTATTCAGGTCCTCCAAGGCTTGTGAGAAGGTCCACTCTTATCGGCACTCTATTCACTAGGAAAGATAGGACGTGAGTCTGGTTCTCATAGCCTTCTTTCGAAAACGTGATTCGGATGCTATAGTCTCGTGATCCGAGAGGAATCAGGGAGAGATTGTAGTGACCAGCTCCGGTGTTTGTAATCATGGCCCACTCTGAACCCTCTTCAGTGACCTCAACAGATGCTCCATCGACTCCAGACCCATTGTAGCTCATTAAATACACATAATCAAAGCTATACTGACGACCATAGATGAGCGGTTCGAGGGGTCCCGTGGGTGCATCCAGAGAAGTAAGAAACTGTGATCTTATAGTGATGACAAGGGGAGTGGTTTCGAAGTAAGGAGCAGCTGAAGTTAATGAAACATCAAAATCACCTGCGCCAACAAGAGCAGTATCGAAATCAGCCTGCCACCAATTCTTGACAACATTTGGTTCGAATTCAACGATTCCAGCCGCCCAAATTCCTACGACTTCAGCGCCGTCGCCCAGAAGAAACAGACTGTTCTCAACATCATAAAATCGCAGTACGACAGTAATAGGTTGACCAACAACAGTGTCTAGGTTACCTGAGAACACAAGCTCCAGAGCAGCCTGATGGTGAAGAGCAAATCTCTCGAAACTATATGCCAACTCGCTACCATTTGACCAATAATAGACTATGCTCCAAATGCCAGCAGTTGTGTTCGTAGCGCCAAACGTGACCGGAATACTCTCAGCCGCACCAATCGCACCGCTTATGGTCGACGATTCATACCATATAGACGAATTCGGCATTGCCCATTTGAAATTCACTGCATCGGATAGGACGGGAATATCCTCAGCTGAACCGAGCGATATGTGTATGCGTGCACTATCATTACTGTGAAATATCGTTTCGCTAATCCAATTCATAGTTCCAGTGTCATACCTCTCAATGACTGCTTCAGAGGCGTAGTTCGGACTCTGGCATTGTATGTTCCACCAGCCGAGACGATCCAATACTGCTGTTGGTATCTCAACTAAATCACTCTCCAGAGCACAGCTTGACGTAACATCTGCCAAAAAGGGATCGCGAATTGTGAAGTTCTGCCAGTCCACCGGATGATAGATTCGCAGGACCAGTTCATCATAGAGCCCAATGAATCCAAGGTACGTGAACATCTCCAAAGAGCCACTTTCATCGGAGTGAACTGTGTATGCTACCCCAACCTGCATCGGGTCCATAGCAGGACGGGAACTCAAGAATCGATGGTTCAGTAATCGAACACTGTAATCCAGAGAAACGCTTGTGTTTGCCGTAATTCCAATACTTAGTGGGCCAAGTGTCCAATAGCTGTTATTTATCAGCAGACCGGAGCCGGTGCCAGAGTCGCCCAGAATTGGCGTCGTTATTCCATCTACAGCGAGATGTAAAGCAACCTCTTCGCAGCTGGGTGGTGTATCTCGTACTAGTGAAACGTCATCTAGACAAACGTTGATGTACTGCGTGTTGACTGTACCATCAGCTAGGCCGTTGCCATCGTAATCAAGGTCTGCATCAACCACAAATGTAGAATCTATCACAAGGCCAATCTCGAATTCTGTAGCTCCACTTGGAGCTGCAATACTTATAGGAAGCACTCCGGTATCGAACCACGTACCCTTCGTGCTCAGAGTTGGCAAATCAATACTATGTATCGGAACGCCATCAATGAAGACCTTGAGTGAATACTTCCCAGCGAATATGACATTGAGGGGACCCTGCAGTAGGAGATAATTGAAGCTGAGCAGGAAATGGTCAGTATACGGTGTATTCTCGAAAGTCTGAATCCATGTGATGTTCGTTCCAGCATAGTGGGTATACTGATTTTGGCCGGGATTGGTGAGTTCTGCCGAGTTCTGAACTGTGACATATTGTTCGCTACTCTGTTCGTAAGAGACCTGCTGAACCTGTCCTGTATCCCCACTATAGCTGACTGCCGACCAGCCCAAGGGATAGTTCACCAGAGTGCCATTCGGATTGACGGTGTATCCCGGATAGCCTTCATCAAAAGTCCCATTGACAACATAAAGACGAGCCAATTCCCAAACATCCACCTCGGCTCTACTACCAATCCAGCTATGATCGGTGTCAATCGCAAGACTCTGTTGGGTGTTGGCTGAAGTGTCCGTTCTTGCAGAGATATTACCTGTTGACGAATAGCCTCTCTGTTCAACAACAACGGGATCTAGGACTCCTTGAGCAGGTGCAGGGGTGGTGTTGACATCTGAGGCAATCCCTGCATCATATGGAGAGATAGTGGATTCGAGAAGATGTGGCTTTGATTCATCCACCATCTCATTCGGTGAAACGCCATAAGGCAGGAAGCTAGTACTCGAGTCTCTTAGATCTAGGGGCAACGGCATGAACACGGACGAGATGAACAATACGATGAGAGAGATAACAACTGCTCTCATGTACAGTGTTCTTTGCCTCATAATCGGAACCTCTTGATGTCTAGCTCTACAAGCTATTAGACAGAGAGCTCGATGAAGGAATATAACATTAGTTCAGATGGTTCAGGAGGAATTGCGCTCAGTTTCCATTTGTAACTACTCTTCCCTGGGCAATCACATCATGCTTATGGATACTCTCAAGCGATCGAGCCTCTGCAAACATCTCAAGGTCACGGTCACCAAAGGTATCCTTTGAAAACTGGAGAATATTGCGACACACATCCTCGACAAGAAGAGGATTCTCGTGCATCTGCTTCGTGACAAGCATCTCATCCTCCAGCTTCAGTAGAGAATACGTCTTACTTGAGAAAGAATTCTCGATTACTTCGATCATGGAACCATACTTGGGAATCGCGTCAGTCTTACCAATTACACGCAGCTTTCCTATTGCTCGTTGGATATGAGTAAGTCCCTCATTGTTGGCCATACAGTGCGGACAGACAGTGTTTCCGATTACTTGGACCTCAATCTCGTGCATGAAGGGCCGATGGTTCTCTTTACGAGTGATTGCAGTGATATCACATACTTCCCATGTACGTTTGTTCGACACAGGAGTCTTGGAAGTATACCCGAACTCGAACTCGAATTTCACCTCTCCTCTGCTGAACGGGTGTTTGTGAGCGAGCCCTTCGAGTATCTTGATCTGAAGTTCTTCGATTGAGGGATGCACCCTAAATTGCTCGCTCAGTTCCTCAGTCATTGACTCAACAAGTCGAGACATATGTACTCCTTTCAATTCTGCAGGAAGGTCTATTGTGATCTCCACATTCGGCACTATATGATATCTCATTCCACTTCGTTCAGTAACAACGAAGGTCTTGAGGTTCTTTACACCGACCTTGTCTAGCTGAATTCGATACTTGGGTTTCTCGTTCTGAGTGTCAATGAACAAATCGTGAGTCTCCGTATACATGCTGTCACTGGTCTTCATAGCAGCCCGTGGACCCTGCGCTCTCGTCCAAGCACGCTTTCACACGGTAGCCTTTGGGATATTTGAACTGCCCATGGATGTACTTTGCCAAGAGCTCTGCCGTGGTGGCTTTTATTGGAATCACTATACAGTCCTCTTCCGGAAACACATACCGCTTAGAGGCCACATTTACCTCGACAAAGCCGTTCTCGGTCATCACAGTGACAGTAGATGACTCTCCAGGAAGCATGACCTTGTGGTCAAGCATCTTACAGATCTGAATGGCTCGGTCCTTGACTTCTCTGAAGTCAACTACCATCCCATCTTCGTTGAGAGGCCCGCGGATGAACACCTCGAGCACGTAGTTGTGCCCATGCAGATGTTCACAGTCCCCGCAGGAAAGCAGGAAATGTGAAGCACTGAAATGCATCCTCTGATCCTTGACCTGTAAGCTAAACAATGTGATACCTCCAGATGCTATTTGAAACTCCGCGGAAGTTGCATGTAAAACTGTCGGAAGCTGAACTTCTACTGATCAATGCCCCGCTGTCGCTCAAACGCCTCAATCAAATCATCAACTGTCGTGGCTTGGGTGGAATCCTTGTCATCACGCCATCTTCCTGTGAACCGAGGGAATCTGATTGCTAGCCCACCCTTGCCCTTCAGCCGGTTTCTTCCTGCAGGATGCGTGGGACTGATTGTTATCTCATCTCCGAGGACTTCTATCACTTCTACTGGTTCAAACCAGACATCAGCCTCAATATCTGAAATGACCTTGGGACTCCTTGATTCCAGTACGTGCTCTTCGAGGCGCTCTTTGAACTCTGCAAGCATCTCTTCGGTGAAACCAGTCCCAATCTTGCAGACTGTCGGATAGGTATCAGTCATGTCGTCATACACAGAGGCGAGGATTGCGCCATAGAGGCCGGTTCTCTTTCCTCGACCGTGGAGAGCGCCCACAATGACAAGATCAATGGAGTCTGCAAGACCTTCCGCATAGGAAGCCTTCAGTTTGATCCAGAGCCAGCTTCGAGCTCCAGCCTGATATCTGGAACTCTCATGTACTGCCTTTGCAATGACTCCCTCATGCCCTGTGTCCAGCGCTCGTTTGAAGATCTCATATAGTCGGTCGGGATTGTCAGTCAATTCTGCCGTTGTGAGTTGCACTCTGTCACTTGTCTGAATTGTTCGCTCTATCAGTTTCCTACGTTCGAGCATCGGAAGAGCTGTGACATCTTTGCCATTGAGAAACAGGATATCAAAGACATACAGGGCAACTGGAACATCATCTTGGGTCTTCTCAATGTCTGTCTTTCGCCTCCGACGCATTAGTTCCTGAAATGGGCGGATCCTTCCTGTTTCGGGGTCGATTGCTACACACTCACCCTCCAAGACGCATGATTTCGCTTTGACCTGAGCTCGAATCAGGCCCACGACATCAGGATACTGATTTGTGATGATTTCCTGACGACGTGAGTACAGAGTGATCTTGTCGCCATTCTTATGGGCTTGAATTCTCTCACCGTCATATTTGAACTCGACAAGAGCCTTCATGCCGACCTTCTCCATTATCTCGGCAGGGCTTGAGAGTTTCTTGGCGGCCATCATTCGAATTGGCACAGCGACTTCTGTGTGAATCTTGCGAACGCCGTCTATACCTTTCTCTGCAAGAACACACGCAACCCGACTGAGGTCGCTACAGACGTTGAATGCATCTTCAATAGCACTCCGTGCATCCCTGCTCCCCGTAAATGCAGTTGAGAGAGCATCAATAACGCCCATATCACCAAGTCCGAGTCGTAGTGAGCCAGTCACAGTTCGCAGAATGTACCTTGCCTCGATTGGATGTGCATCTGTGAGAATACTGATAAGCTTGGATATCTTCTCTTTACTGCTCCCGGAGCCACTGATCTTCGCGGCCTCGTCCAGAGTATCATAGACTCCCGAAACTGTGAGGGCTTGAGCAAACAGGGTTGCCTGCGCACTTGCTCCCAGCAATTCCTCTGCAGTGCTTCCAATGTCGCCAGTCTTTCGAAGGATTTCTCTCACAGCACTTTCTGGAACGGACGCAGCCGCTGCCACGACCTGAATCGCCATCTTCTCAGCCACACCTATTTCGGGTTCGTTTTTCCAGTCTGGATGTAGCTTCCCCATAGTCAGCGCGACAATCTTGTCAACCACGGATGGTTCGGCAGCCTTGAGCAAATCAGAGAGGATTTTGATTTTCTCAAGAGACCCTGAGGTCGACTCGATTTCGTCATAGGCTTGAGCCAAATTCTCGTAAAGCATCGATGTCCTGACTCCCAAGAATAGTGGCTCACCATATGCTTTATAAACACAGTCAAGAGCACTGCCGCATCCATACAAAGACCGGTGAGCTTGAATTGGGTAGTATTAGACCTCGATATATCAAAAACGCAGCCAGAAGTCTGCTAGCTCTATATTCAGATACATTCACAGACGATTTTGAAACCAACAAGAGACAGGTCGAGCAGCTCGCTGAATACGACTCCAAGAGAATTCGAAACAGAATTGCAGGCTATGTTGTGACACTCATCAAGATTGGCCACGCTAGAGCAGCTGCTGAAGCAGCAGAACCTGGAGAAGAAGTCACTGACATGGAGATGTAATTCTCCAGCACATCTCGTTTCTTCCATTGCTGGCGACTAGTACGCTCCATTTGCATCGCAGATTCACATCCGATGCATACATTTTCATACCCCGGAAAGGAATCATATAAGGGAGTAAGGTGGAACCTATCTCATGGGCAGCTGGCAAAATCACTTACATCATGGGGAATGTCTCAAGTTCATCCGCGAGAGACTGGACGACCTCAGAGGGCAATTTCGCCTAGTCTACATAGATCCTCCATACCTCTCAGGAACGAGTTATTCACTGAAGACCCGGTCTAAAGGTACTCCAGACATGGCGGGAACGGTCGAAGACTCTCCGACATATGATGACAAATGGGAGGGGTTGGATGACTACCTCGCTTTCATGAGACCTAGACTCGAATCAATGAGAGATCTTCTAACGGAAACTGGTAGTCTTTGGGTGCATTTGGACTGGCACGTGTCGCACTACGTGAAGACACTACTAGATGACATCTTCGGGTATTCTAACTTTGTGAATGAAATTGTGTGGAAACGGACAAATAGCCCCAAAGCACAGAGCAGAGGTTTTGGTGCGCAACATGACGTCATCCTCCTGTACGCCAGAAACCATCAGACAATTCGACTAAACCCGGTCCTTAGGAACCATGACGAGAAGTCCTTGAAGCCTTATGGCTATAAAGATGAACAAGGTAGCTTTAGGCTTATTGAGATAGAGGCCCAAGGAATTCAGAGAAGCGAGGCAAGAAGGCAATTTGAATGGAGAGGGAGGACTGCTCCATATCTCTATAGGACTGAGACGTTGGACAAGTGGTGGAACGAAGACCTGATTTATCGTAGCAAAAATGGCAGGTACACAAAGAAGCAGTATCTAGCAGACACGTCAGGTGTTCCGGTCTCAGATCTGTGGTTCGATATCCCGCCTGTTCAGGGAGGCTCCGTTGAGTATACCGGATTTCTGACTCAGAAGCCGGAAGCATTACTTCGACGAGTCATTCAATCAGCGAGCGATCCAGGGGACATTGTTGGAGATTTCTTTGCTGGAACAGGAACAACAGCAATCGTTGCTCATCAGTTGGGCCGAAGATGGCTTCTCTGCGAAGAGGTAGCATCGACAGTGGAAATCATCAGGAATAGACTTCAGCAGCTCGATGTGTCCGCGGAGTATTCCCTCTCATCCTTCTAGACTTAGGAACGACATTATGAGAAGTCAACATTTATGAGCGTTTTTCACCATATGTTGAGTGGAGATCTTCGTTCGGAGGTCATGACATGATTGAGTTGATTCTCGTCGTCGTACTGCTCCTCGGTGGAGTATTACTCTATGCATTGGCCAGAGCAGGGGGCATGCTTCATTACCCATCGGTGGTGGCTCCGTCAGACGTAACGAGTTCTGAGAAACTCTTTGACTCCAAGACAAATGACGCTACTTTCTTCGACGGTGAATCAGAGGATTATGCAGAAACCATGAGCAGACTTCGCACTTATGGCGGCGGTTAGAAGCACACCCCTAATCAGCCCAGATTGGCTCGTGAGCCTTTGTTGTTTCGTGGTAGATCTCGCCCATGCATATCTTGTCACATCTTCTCAGAAGCAGATAGATACTGAAAGCAAGAAGAAACGCGGCAGCTGGAGCAGCCATGGACAAAATGAAGGCATATGTATAGGCATGCCGTCCTGTCATTGCTGAGAAGAGAATTAGGAAATACGTTATACCGAAAACCAGCGTTGTTATGCCCAGTCTTCTTCCGTTTCTTTTGCTTTGCTCCCACTCCTTGACAACCCAGACGACGGCTTTAGCTGCTTCTTCATCGAGTTTTGAAGAGGATAGTACCTCATCTCTGGCCACCTGAGGATGAACCTTGTACATCACGACAGCTCGCTCAAAGGCAGAATCGTGAGTCCAGAAGACGCCTTTGAAGAGCAAAAAGAAGAACGCATACTCAAAGAACAGGATTCCAAGAGGAAGTGGCAATAAGATTGGCAATAACAGAGGAGTGAAGAGGAAAACTGGTTCATAGAGTCGTAGAAGTAGTGCCAAGTAAATCGAGGAGCCAGAAAACATCGATACTGCTGCAATGATATCCAAGATGTTTCTGCGGCTGGGTCTGTGCAATAGATGAAATCCTAGCAGTGCCTCTCCACTAGCAGGCATCTTCAGAATCAAGTCGATCATTGACTCAGAGACAATAACCGCATTGAAGAGCGAATTGAATGTAGATACAATGTACGGATCAGAACTTCTTCTTTGCCAGACATGGGCTAGCCCGTGACTACCTACACGTTCGTGTGCCAGCTCGACAATCTGGGAGAACTGCTCATTGACAATAGGTGAACGAAAGCGATTCTCGAGAATAGAGAGGCAAAGAAAATAGATAGCTGCGCCTACTCCACAAGTGAATAGGAAGACTAGTATCAGATTCATGAGCGATGATGAAGGGAGTACATAGACAATAAGGGACCAAGGGATTGCCAATGCAAGCATTATCATGTATCTGAACATCCGCGACGTTGAGGGAACCCGGGTTCCAAACCAGCGAGCATATCTTTCAGACATTTTGCTTGGCTTGACTACTCGTCTGTCCTGTTGGACACTCATGGTACACTCCTCGCCACGCAGCACCTATGACTCACTAAGGAAGAATGAGGATATAATGTATTTGTTCAACGAATGAGTTGACATATGCAGACTCAATCGGACTGTTTGATCATCCGAATGGCGCCTCCCGGTGCTACGCCCTTTGGACATGCCTTTACACAGTTCATAATCAGTTCGCACATTGGTGCGCCTGTAGCCATCAGTTGGGACGAATCCTAATGGCGCGAGAATTGTCACGATGAACATGAGTTGACCAATTAATCATGGACTCACGCCATAGAGGTCCGTCTCTGAATCAGTCTCTTCGGACATACATAACCCTCCTTTTCTGTCCTTCATGTAGCTCAAAAGAGTCCCTGAGGAACTGGGAATGTGGCTAGATAAATGCCCCGAAAGACCAAGACCCGTACTAAGTCTCGAGAATTGACAAGTAATAAGTTTTAAAAGCGAAGAGCTAGCACAGTTTTATTAGCGGTACATGCCGAAGCGCTTGTACAGTTTTAATATATGAATCATGAGCTATTTTATAATAGGTCTTGAAATGGTGATCAAAAATGGCACAGTTGTCTGGAACACCCATCCTCATTCTTAGGGAGGGTACATCAAGAACGCGTGGCAAGTCCGCGCAGCAAAACAATATCATGGCAGGTATTGTCATCGCTGACGCTGTGAAGTCCACTCTGGGTCCGCGTGGCATGGATAAGATGCTCGTGGACAGTCTAGGGGATGTGACCATCACAAACGATGGAGCTTCAATTCTAAAGGAGATAGACGTACAGCATCCAGCAGCGAAGATGCTTGTAGAGGTAGCAAAGAGCCAGGATCAGGAGACTGGAGATGGTACAACAACATCAGTAGTCCTAGCTGGCGAGCTTCTCAAGAGAGCACAGGAGCTGTTGGAGAAGAAGATTCATCCCACAATAATGGTTGCAGGATATCAGAAGGCTGCGGAGAAGGCGACCGCAATACTCAATGAGATCTCTGTCAGCATGGAAGGCATGGACAGGAAGGTCCTGACCAACATCGCAGCTACAGCAATGAACAGCAAGTCTATCGTGGGAGCAAGAGATCACTTTGCTAAGATAGCGGTGGACTCTATTCTCCAGATCATGGAAAAGACCGATGGCAAGACCAAGGCCGATATTGATATGATAGAGGTCATCAAGAAGCAAGGCAAGAGCCTGACTGAAACTGAACTCGTAACAGGTATGGTTGTAGACAAGGAGATAGTACATGCAGCAATGCCTAAGAGAGTTGAGGGCGCGAGGATTGCTTTGGTCAATGCAGCCATAGAGGTTGAGAAGACCGAGTTTGACGCAGAGATTAAGATCGACAGACCCGACCAGATTCAAGCATTCCTCAATGAGGAGGAGCGCATGCTGAAGAGCATGGTCAATAAGGTCATCGAATCTGGTGCCAATGTACTAATCTGTCAGAAAGGCATCGACGATGTTGCCCAACACTATCTAGCAAAGGCAGGAATCGTCGCTGTTCGCAGGGCAAAGAAGAGCACTCTGGAGAAGCTTGCGAAAGCCACTGGCGGCCAGGTTGCATCTAGCCTCGATGAGCTAGATAAGAGCTACATCGGTACTGCAGGCGTCGTCGAGGAAGTAAGAATCGGCGAGGACAAGCTTGTCTATGTAAAAGAATGCAAGCACCCTAAGGCTGTATCAATCGTCATCCGTGGCGGTACTGAGCACGTCATTGATGAAGCAGAGAGAGCTCTACATGATGCTCTCAGCGTGGTCAGAAACGTCGTGGAGGATAGCACCTACGTCGCAGGCGGTGGCGCAGCTGAAACTGAAATAGCGAAGCGACTCGAAACCTATGCTAACAATGTTGGCGGTCGTGAGCAATTGGCCATCGAAGCCTTTGCGGAGTCACTTCGTGTTGTCCCTAAGACCCTTGCAGAAAACGGAGGCCATGACCCTATCGATATTATGGCTGACCTTAACAAGGAGCATGCGAAGGAAAGCGGTATCTGGTTCGGTGTCAATGTTTTCGAGGGCAAAGCTGAGGACATGATGAAGGGTGGTATTATCGAACCGACACGTGTCAAGAGCCAGGCGATCCGTGCTGCTGCTGAAGCAGCCCAGATGATTCTGAGGATTGATGATGTGATTGCTGCTAAGGCAACATCTGGTCCTCCACCTGGAGCCGGCGGTGGTGCTGGTGGTGGCATGGGTGGAATGGGCGGCATGCCCGGAATGATGTGAGAAACACATAGAAAAATCGGAGCCGCAAGGCTCCTTTCTCTTTCTTCTTTTTCCGAGGTCACTGCCAGTGTCAAGAGTCCTGATTATCGGCGCAAACAGCTTTGACTCAGGGAAGACGCAACTTGCCATCAATCTTGGACGGGCAGTCATCGAATCAGGCTTCTCAGTTGGTTACTTCAAGCCAATCAGCGGCCATAACTACTGGTACAACTATGAGCACACAAAATGGTGTCTTGAGAAGGGTTGTCTTGTTTCTAAGGATGCAACTCGCGTCAAGAATGCTCTTGACATCAAATCTGATTTGCTGCTGATGAACCCGGTTCATAGCATGTTCGTTCCTGCAAGAATCAGAAGACCATTACAGAATATACCAAACAGCTTGGCACTATCGGGCTCCACCTCTGTCCTTGTGATGCAGAGGTTCAGTGAACCGACAAAGAGAGGAGTAGATACGACCATACTAGTAGCCGATGAGCTTGTTGATAGCCAGCAGCTAATGATAGGACCGGATGAGATAGGTAGGCTGTCGCATGGCGCCGCTATTCTGAATGCAAATAGCCTCGAGGCCTTTCAAGAATATGAGCACCTCCACTACGATGCATCAGTCACTGGGTCTTTTTCAGACATTGAGAAAGAGACAGACTTACTCATTATCGAGTCATTCAATGACTCAGCATGGCCGTGGGAAAGCTTGGAATCTGTTGACAATGTCCTCGTCGTCAGTCCGGGGCATGTATTTGGGTATGAACATGAACGATTCAGGAGAGCTGCCTTTCTCATGAAGAGAGGAAATCTTCCAATCAGAGAGGTCACCTTTGGAAGAATGTCAGACCTTCTGAAACCGACATCTGCAATCATTATGGAACCAAATGCTAGTCTCACTTCCGACCAATTGAAGGAACTTGGCATCGAGTTACGCGCGGGAAAGGATGATTAGGCGCGTTGATGTCGAAATTGCAGGACAATAGGGACCGACACAGTGGAGACAATAGATTGACCGAGGACTTGGATTGGGAGCTTATTATCATAGGTGGCGGACCAGCAGGGATGACTGCAGCCATCTACGGGGCGCGCTACGGATTGAAGACGCTCCTCCTCGAATCTAAGGTTCTGGGGGGAGCCCAGGCTACAAGTCCCGGTATTGAGAACTATCCGGGGTACACCTTCATCGTCGGCATAGAGCTTGCAACCAAAATGAAGGAGCAAGTAAGAAAGTCAGGAGCAGTGATTAGAGAGATTACTGACGTGCGGAGTATTGTTAGAGAGAGTGATGATGGCGACTTCCTCCTCGACACACGACGCGGCGTCTATCGGGCAAAAGCAATAGTCATTGCCACAGGTGGAGAACACAATCACCTGGATGTGCCTGGAGAGGATAGGCTTACAGGGCGTGGTGTCTCTTTCTGTGCAACCTGTGATGGGCCATTGTTCAGAGACAAGACAGTAGTCGTTATTGGAGGCGGGGATACTGCGGTGACAGAAGCGCTCTATCTCGCAGAAATCACCAAGAAGGTCTACTTGGTCCACCGCCGAGATGAGCTCCGAGCAGAGAAGGCAGTTCAGGATTATCTGTTCAAGTCCAAAGTGGAAATACTCTGGAGTTCTGTGGTGAAGGAGATCAAGGGGAACGATCTTGTAAATGAGATCATTCTGGAGAATGCAAAGACAGGAGAAACTAGCTCCTTGATGGTTGATGCAGTGTTCGTTGCTCTAGGTTCAAGACCAGAGAGCGGACTTGCAAAGAGCATCGGGGTAGAAACTAATGACCGTGGCGAGATACTTGTGAACGCCAAACAGGCAACGAACATAGCAGGGGTCTTTGCTGCAGGGGATGTTGTAGAGTCTATGAAACAGATAGCAGTTGCCGTGGGGCACGGAGCAATAGCTGCCGATTCTGCATATGCCTATATTAGAAGGACCTCGAGGGGACCAATAGGCTATGCGTAGCTCTGCACCTCTGAAACCCAACTAGATGACTCGTATGATATCCTTGTCAGACTTGATGATTGAGTTCCATAGTACGACTCTTGAGGATGGAAATGTTAATAACACCGCCGTGAGGCCGATGGGCAACGCGCTGAGCCAACCTTCTCAACGTCAAGAACGCAGACCGGGATGTCCCTATGAATAAGGTAAAGGTAATCACCATTACATTTGCGGTTCTACTGGTGCTGATAGCAGCCTCTGCACAGCCTGTTGCTGCTGCAAGTAGATATGACACTCTGAACTCCTATATTAGCGGGAGATACGATGCCGAAAAAGGCGGCTACAGCCCTCCAAGTGATGGTGTTGTTCGTGTTGATGCTACCTATGGTGCAATCTTGGCACTAGATGAACTAGGTATCTTGGACAGTCGACCACCGCCCGTCAACCTGGCGAAGGCTCTCGACTCTCTGATAGATCGCCAATGGGCATCAAACAGAGCCGATAACGCACTGGATCGTGAGAGATACGGTGGATTCAGTGAATACCTCGTTGGCCCAGTGACTATGGAGATGACATACATGGGCATGATACTCTATCAGAAACTCAAGGCACAGTCAGACTACCCGGGTATCAGTACAATTGACATCAATACCACTGCGCTTCTCATCTATGTCAACAGAACTCAGTCAGCCAATGGCGGCTTTTCCAGCAAACCAAACATAACTACAGATATCGTGTCAACATATCAGGCACTGACCATACTCGACTTGCTAGATGAGTACAACTCATCACTGAATGCATGGGATTGGCTGACTAATGAAACAGCGACCCTCGCATGGATTAATGACTGTCGTCAGGGTGACGCCTTCAAGCTCAGCCCTGATTCGTATACATCCAGTTTGACCGCAACTGCAGCCGGCATCATGTCACTGGGCTACTTCCAGAATGTCCTATCAATTCCTGGCCTTCAGGCAGCCAATAGCTGGATTCTAGAACGGCAGATATTGGAAGCAGAGAGTCCTGATTTCACAGGCGGCTTCGAGGAGGGAAATGGTACAGCAGATGTCAACCTCGCAAGCACCTACTATGCTCTCAAAGCGCTCGATTTTTCCGGTGCCGACCTATCAGTGAATGAATCTGCAGTGACGGACTTCATACTCGACTGCCAAGCAGCTGATGGTTCGTGGGGTTACGTTCCAGGCGAAGAAGTGGGTTCCTTGATGTACGCGGGCCAGGCTTGCGAACTCCTGAACATTATTAGCCATGGCGATGCGGGCGATATTCTTGCATCATCAGAAGATCCAAACGTTCCAAGTGGTTTCATTCTAGACTGGAGATTCTTCGTCGTTGGCGGCATTATTGTTGTCGCTCTGGTGCTCGCAGTTGTGAGTCTCAGATGGGACTGAGAGAGACAAATCTTTATCTCTCCTCCATAGCAATCGAGTCTCAGAGCCGTCATAGGCCGATATACTTGGTGTGATTTATGGCACATTCCGAACCTGATGAGGAGTCAATTCCAAGATACAAACGTGGGTATGAGTGGTTCTCCCACATTGCCAATAGCAGTCTGTCAAAGAAGAATTGGAGACGTCTTGGCCTTTTTTCCTTCTATGATGAACCATATGCAGAGAGCAGTTTCCTTTACCTCTCGCCGAAGCAAGTCATGCTCACTATGGCAAGAATAGCCAAGAAGAAGGAGTCAGGTCTGCTCTTTGTTGTTGATGCCATGGAGAAGGGGGAGATGGGTCTGAGTACGAAACAGGGTTTCAATCAGTTCATGGAGCTCTTTCAAGGCCTATTCCCTGAGTTTCAGAAGTATTACTTCGGTCCCAAGGAATCAGATAGAGAATGGCTACATGTCTACACACCTCTGAGAATACCCCTGCAATGGCTCGTCAAGCGACCCAATGTCTTTGCAGAAGTCTTGTCGGATGCCTCTTTTGTGGGCGAAGAAGTGGCACCTGCTGACGCTGCATTCGAGGATTTCGCAGGGATGATTGAAGTCCTGGATGAGAAATTGGGACCGCCTTCCCTCACTGATGAGGTCATGGGAAAGATACGTGACACGGAGGCCAGTAGCTACGCCGGAGAGGCGGTTGGCCTCATGACGGTCTTTGTTAGTCCTACAACTGCTGTCACTCGTGGCGTGAAGTACCTTGGAAAGTTCATGTCTCTTGTTAAGGACAGGAGAAAGCAAGAGATAAGGGATGTCTATCAAGAGTGGACTGAGCGGGTAAAAACAGGTTACTCTGAGGAGAAGCTGAGGAAGTTCTTTGACGACTCTCCAGACTACAGCTCTGGAATCATTGAAGCGATTGCCTCTTTCGAGCCGGTCCTCTTGATACTTGAGACGAGGGGCACCCTCTATGATCTGTTCCTACCCTTGGTTTTGAAGCAACTTGTTGAAGAGATTGGGTTTGTCCCCCCTCACAGACGACCTAAGAAGAAAGAGGACAAGAAGAAGGACAAATCAAGAAGCGATGATGACAGTGACAGCCGGCTCACCTATGAATCGGTGGATGAAATTACAGCGGAAGACCTTCCTCCAGTGACCGACCAGCTCGTTCAGACTGTGATTGATCAGGAGGAAGAGCTTGCTCGAGTCAACGTTGAGATGTCTGACGTTGAATTCGAGGGCAAACCTGAGACCATTCTCTTCTTGGACGCAGCCACGCACTTATCGAAGTTTAGCAGGTCCTTCAAGTTCGCACTGAACATTCCAGAGAAGTATCCGAATATGTCAGTCGCCGCATCCTTCTTCACTGACAGAGAGAAGATCAGCCCCACGCTTCAAGATGGTGTCATGGACTACATGAAAGAGAGAGCCCTGATCTTCGACCTTCATCCAGCACTCTTTGATCTAGTCACCGCAAGAATGCCCGTATCAAGAAAGGCATGGCTGAATGGCAAGCTCCAGGAGATGGAGAGAATTAGGTCCGAAGGCGAGGTGGCATTTCTAGAGTACGTCGGCGATGAGAAGATCAAGTGGAACTTGCGAGTCGTGGAAAAACCAGAGAGAGAAGCCCTAGCCCGAATTCGTAGGTGGTTCGGTGGATCGCGGTAGATTGCGACCTCTCCCGCAAGAGATATAATCAGCATAGCAGCATGTCTTGATGACTGTCCGGAGGCAGATACATTTGAGTAAGGGTGATATGACTCAGGCAAGAGTTCTGAAAATAGTGAAGGGTAGTACAATCACACTTCCTGCAGAATTTGTGGAGAGGATAGGACAATCATATGGCTTGACCATTCTGGTATTGAAAGATGGCAATGTAAAGATGTATCCTGTCGATAGCGACAAAGTAATGTATCTCAGGCTAGTCATCGATAAGTTGAGCAAGAGCTTCCTCGAAGAACTTACCATGGTATTCATGGAAGTAGGACTTGAGGACATTCTATTCACAAGCGGAATCTGCCAAGCAGCTGACCAGTGCTTCTATGAATGCTATTTCACACCCAAACAACTGAATGTGGAAATAGGTTTGCTTGATAAACGCCTAAGGACTATTACTGGCGTCAAGCAGGTCGAACTGGAAAAAGTTGCGACAAGCCAAGGCTGCTGAGTTCGCTCACGCAGATCGGGATATCTCATGCCTCATGAATAACAAGAGGACTATTGGTCTACATGTCAGGTATTGTGGGCATCATCCTGGTTGAACCGCTAGGTGATGCTGAATCCGTCATTTGTCGCATGTCAAATGCACTCCAACATCGAGGGGGTGAGTTGCTTCACCGGACTCTGCACGGAAAGAACTCATCCAGCAGCGCACTCATCTCAGTGAGAGCACAGGAGAAGAATGCAGCATTGATTGAATCAAGGCAGGATGGTCTGCAAATCGTCGATTCATTTCCTCTCTTTCATGGGCAGGAGGACAGAGACCCTTTCCATAATCCAGAAGTCTTCAATACTCTCCTGTTACGTATTGATACAAGCGGACTTCGGATATCCAGGTCACTCGATGGGACTCGTGGGCTCTACTATGTTCGTCTGGACCATGGTGTTGCTTTTGCTACTGAAAAGAAATGCATCTGGGCAATAGCTCAAGAAAGGAGCGAGATATTAGATCCGGGAGATGTATTGTCGTTCACGTGGGAAGGAGAACTCGCTATCACGCATTTGAGAGAACTTCAGATACCAGCAATCGATAGAACCGTCGAGCGGTTCACAGCTCTTGAAAAACTGCAGAAGACACTCAACGCATCGTTCAGACATCTGAAGAGAGCAAAAAGGTGCTCAGTGCTCTTCTCAGGGGGAGTTGACAGCTCACTTGCAGCCTTACTGACAAAGAAGAATTGCAGAGATACAGTTCTTGTAACGGCAGCATGCAAAGGCTCTCACGACGAAGAAGCAGCGGTCAAATCAGCTGAATTGATGGGGACGAAGAGCATAGTAATTGAAGTCGATGCAAGTTCCATGTGGGAGGCACTCCCCGAGGTAATTCATTCAATAGAGACAAGCAATCGGATGCAAGTGGAAATCGCCTTGCCATTCTTCTTTGCAGCAAGAGAAGCAAAGAGGAGAGGATACAGCCTAATGGTTTCCGGCCAGGGACCCGACGAGCTCTTTGCTGGATATGGGCGGCATGAAACCTTAATGGAAAACGAGGGCGACAGCGCTGTCGAATGGACACTCTGGAATGAGGTTTCAATGACTCATGAAATAAACATACAGAGAAACGCTCGCGCAATCGCAGCAGCTGGACTTGATACCTTCTTTCCGTATTTGTATCCGCCCTTTGTCAGAACTGCCATGTCATTGCCTGCTGCGTTTAAGGTGAATCCACAAGCTGTCCCTTCGCGCAAAATAATCTTCAGAGAACTAGCAGAGAACCTGGGTCTTCCACATGATATTGCAGTGAAACCTAAACGAGCAACGCAATACAGCTCCGGGACGTCGAAACTTCTTTCAACATCGATTATTCAGAGGTTCGAAGAATCGGTGAAACTCAACAAGAGGGAAACTTCGGCCGTCGTACAGAGCGTGCTTGACACAATCGCAACGCATCTTGGAATGCCGAATATCACGAGCAAGAACGATCTGAAAATCGACCTAGAACCAACACGACGTCTGCAGCAACGATTGGGAATTTCAGGCTCCTGCGATTAGCGGGATAACTGCATCATTGTCACTCTGCTGAAGCTCAAATGTGAGCGTAACACATTTTCCATCTATGATGACAACGTGATTGGTGGAGAAACTATGTTCCAAAAGCGATTCAACTACTGTTTTCGATTCGGTGACCGTCATCCGCCGAATGGTCATCTCATTGAGGATTTCCGGTATTGATCATACTGAGAGTTGTCAGACTCATTTCGTTACGAGCCTACTTCATACAGCATTCATCGACACTTTTCGAACTCCGCATCTGCAACAATCGTTGTTCATTCGTTAGTGATATATAGTAGGGGCTCGAGGTATTGTATCGGCAATGTCCGAAAGTTAGAAGAACAATCGGTAAAGGCCGTTTCATTGGTGTGCGTAGTAACACAACGTTCATAAGAACGCTGCAGACCGAGCGGTGAATTAGCGACACAACGCAATTCGACGTTCACCGATTTGTTATACATGGAGAGAATTGCAATGGTTGGCATTGTAGGGTATGGAGTCTACGTTCCACGTTACCGCATAAAGACCTCAGATATCGCTGAGGTTTGGGGCGAGGATGGGTCAGTAATTGGTCAGAATCTAGGAGTGTTTGAGAAGTCGCTTCCCGGTCCTGATGAGGATGTGGCTACCATCTCAGTGGAGGCTGCGCGGAATGCAATCAAAATGGCAGGAATCAATCCGGTCGATATAGGGGCAGTCTACATAGGCTCTGAGTCTCACCCGTACGCAGTGAAGCCTACAGGCACAATTGTTGCTGAGGCCATTGGTTGTTCGCATAATATGATGTGTGCGGATTTTGAGTTCGCCTGCAAGGCAGGAACTGCCGCAATGCAGACTGCCATGGGACTTGTCTCTTCTAAGATGATCAAGATAGGGCTTGCCATTGGAGCGGATACTGCGCAGGGAAGGCCGGGTGATGCACTCGAATATTCTGCTGCAGCGGGTGGCGCAGCCTATCTGATTGGTTCCAAAAAGCCTCTTGCCACAATAGAGGACACAGTTTCTTTCACAAGTGACACCCCTGACTTCTGGAGACGCGAAGGTGAGGACTATCCAAGCCATGGTGCAAGATTCACCGGTGAACCAGCCTATTTCCGGCACGTTGGCGAAGGTGCAGCGTTGTTGTTCAAGAAGACAAAGACAACTGTCGATGATTATGACTACTTCGTATTTCATATGCCCAACGGCAAGTTCCCGATATCTATGGGCAGGCAAGTCGGTGTCCCGAAGGAAAAACTCGAGGACAGCCTTGTTGTCCGACAGATTGGAAATACATACTCAGGTTCGGCAATGATCGGGCTGGCAAGAGTATTGGATATCGCGAAACCAGGTTCCAAGATATTCGTGGTGGCATACGGCTCAGGAGCAGGAAGTGATGCCTTTTCCATCACGGTGGAAGATGCTATTGAGGAATGCCGCGGAGAAGTACCCACGGTTGATGACTATATCAAACGAAAGACGTACGTGGACTACGCAACTTATGCAAAGTATAGACGAAAAATTAAGGCACTTGCGTGAGGAGGTTTCACAATGAACAATAGAGTTGCGATAATAGGAGTCGGAATTAACAAGTTTGGCGAATTGTGGGATAAGAATCTCATGGATATTGCCTATGAAGCGGGAATGTACGCCATATGGGATGCGGGAATTCCCGGTTCAGATATAGATGGCATGGTCATTGGAAATATGAGCGCAGGTCGGTTCACAGGACAAGAGCATCTTGGTGCTCTTGCAGTTGACATGGCAGGACTTGGTGACATTCCAGCATATAGTGTCGAGGCAGCGTGCGCCAGCGGTGGCGCCGCGGTAAGACAAGCGTACATGGCGATCAGGTCAGGCGAACATGATCTCATGGTCGTACTAGGATGCGAGAAGATGAGTGATGTGAGCCAGAGTGAGGCCATGAACACCATCTCTGTTGCTAGTGACTGGGAATGGGAGGGTATGTTCGGAGGCACTTTCCCTGCACTCTATGCGTTCATGGCTCGAAGGCATATGCATGATTATGGCACGACTGAAGAGCATCTTGCATTGCCCGTTGTGAAGAATCATGCAAATGCAGCACATAATCCATTTGCACAGTTTCAGAGCCCTGTTCCACTAGACGTCGTGATGAACTCTGCCATGCTAGCAGAGCCGCTCAGGGTGCTCCATTCATCCCCAGTGACTGACGGAGCCGCGGGTCTTGTGGTGTGTAGAGAGGACCTTGCAAAGAAATACACTGACACGCCTGTAATTATCGAGGCATCAGACCAGAGAAGTGATACATTATCCCTGCATGATAGAAAGTCAATCACTACTATGAGTTCAGCGGTCACTTCGACCAGATGCGCACTCAAGCAGGCGAATCTTGAACTCAAGGATATTGATGTTCTTGAACTCCATGATAGCTTCTCCATTGGAGAGATAATGCTTACTGAAGATGTCGGGATTGCAAAGAAGGGAGAGGGCGGCAAAGCTCTGGAAGAAGGTATTACAGAGATTGGTGGGAAGTTCCCTGTGAATACCTCAGGTGGGCTCAAAGCCCGAGGTCACCCAGTGGGGGCAACAGGTGTGGCACAGATTGTGGAACTAGTATTACAGCTTCGAGGTGATGCAGACAAGCGTCAAGTTGATGGAGCAGAGAAGGCGCTCGCTGTCAACATAGGCGGTACAGGAGCCACATCAATAGTTCATGTTCTTGGGAGATGATCAAAATGCCAGAGAGAGGTGTAGCGCAAGTTTGGCGACGCATCAAATCAATCTATAGACTTCAGGGAAATAGGTGCGAAACATGTGGAACCCACTATTTTCCGCCGCGCCTCGTGTGCCCACAATGTCGAAGAAAAGGGAAAATCGAGCCCTTCACATTCAAAGGGCTGGGCACCATATACACATTTGCTGTGGTGCATCAAGCTCCTGAGGACTTCAAGCGGCAGATGCCCTATGTGATCGCACAAGTTGACCTCGATGAGGGTGCTCGACTCACAGCACAGATTGTGAACGTGGACAAAGAGGATGTGAAGATTGGCATGAGAGTCCGTGTCTGCTTCCGCAAGATTAAGGAATTCGGCCAAGATGGAATCATTGTCTATGGATACAAATTCGAACCGACAATGAGAGTCACTGGACATGAAGAGAAGGCAGCTACCACAGATTTAGTTCCGTGATACCATGAACAGCAGGCAGGGCAACATTGTGGACAAGTGTTGTTCCTATCATAGCTTTGTGCATTATCGAAGTGTGAACATGTCCGTGAATCACGAGGTCCGGACTCTGGCGCGAGATGACTTTGTAGAACTTTCTGCTTCCAAGCCATGAGAAGGCTCTCAGGTCTTCACCCTCACAGGTCTCTAGACAGGGGCTATAATGCATCAATAGGATACGTTTGTCCGTCTTACTATCGAGCTTCTTCAACAATGACGCTGCACGTTTAGCGCGTCTTTCGAACACGCCCTTGATGCTCGGAATGTTCCGTTTCTGCCATCTTGTTGCTTTGTCCAGGGACCCTTGCGTACCGACAATCCCGATTCGAAGACCGTTCGACTCAATAATGGTCGACTTTTCATCTAGAATAAGCAGTCTGTCGCCAGTAACAGATATTATCTCTTTTCGTACTTCATTGTATTCTTCATTTCCAAAGCATCCAACTACTGGAAACCCAGAGCCCATATGGTGTTCAATTGCATCCAGTATCGTATTGTATTCATCAGACTTGCCGCGACTGACCATATCACCCGCAAAGAGGAATAGATCAGGCGGCCGCAGAGCACTCAGAGATTGCTTGAATTCGCTCAAGAATCTCGGACTGTGAACATCTGCAACAGCCTGAATCTTCACGATGTGAATGTCCCCTGACGTGTGCAGTGAGAATAAAACAAGATATTAAGTGTTTCAACTAAGACGGGAGTGGCGAGAAACCAATGGTGACCTTTGCGCTGAACCTTTTTGACCGCCTACATCTTGGACACGAGGTGATGATAGACAGGCTTGTTGAGATGCCGGAGCCCATTGCAGGTGTCACCAGCGGAGAGCTCATGGGCAAAGGGCTCCAATTGGAGAGTCTCATTCAGCCTCTTGAGACCAGAATTGTCAGACTGAAGGAATATCTCGTAAAGAGCAAGCTCGATGACATCGTTGAAGTCAAGGCTCTAACAAAGAGAAGTGACTTACTCGAATTCAAGGAGCAAGTCACGTTCATGATGTACGAAGGTCCCTGCTGCACAGAGATACAATCAGGGGCACTAGAGAAGAGGAAACAGGTTCTTGGGCTTGAAGATATCCAGGAGTTCCTGAAACCAGTCCGCGCAGATGACGGAGACAAGCTTACATCAGCAAGGATTCGTCTCGGACTAATCGACAGGAGAGGAAGGCGTCTCAGGGTAATTGATGAGCCGCCCCGGCTTCTTCAATTAGAGGGGAGAGTAGGCTTGAAATCTCCGAAGGGAGATGTTTTCGAATTCAAAGATGGTGCTCCAGAGAAACGAGTTGTGGAGAGGATTAAGGCTGAATCGCCTCCTCTGGTCATTACAGTAGGAGATGTGACCACTGCCACCATATTAGCTGAAGGATATACTCCACAAGTCATGATCGTTGATGGAACAACTAAGAGAGGAGTCTATGATAAGAGATTCTCGGCAGGTACTGAGTTCCTTGTTTACAATCCAGCTGCAACCATCTACCCAGAGGCGTGGTCTACAATTGCCACGGCGATTCACGAGAGTCAGCCCACATTGATTTCAGTGGATGGGGAAGAGGATCTTCTAGGTTTTCCAGCCGTGCTCCTTGCTCCCCAAGGCGCTGTAGTTCTCTATGGTCAGCCAGATGTTGGAATCGTTTGGATACCCGTCAATATAGAAAACAAGAAACTGGCACGAAAACTGCTTGACAAAATGCCAGTGATTCAGTAGTGTAGGATAACTTGTCCTATAATGTGGCAAAGACATGGGGTATCCGTTCAATGCAGTCAGTGGCAACTATGTGGTCGCCAAGGTCACCCGCAGCCATCTCTCCAGCAAGACCAGACACAAAGGCACTCGCAGCTGCTGCTTTGAAGGCTCCGCCGTTTCGAGATAGAAAGGAGGCAACGATGCCCGTCAGAACATCCCCAGTACCCCCGACTGTCATTGCAGGAACGCCAGTTCGATTCCACTTGATGCGGCCAGTAGGATGCGCAATCACATCTATTGGCCCTTTCAGTAATATCACTGCATCGTATTGCTTGGCCGCCTTGATTGCTTGTTCTGTCCGATTCTGCAAGTTCCCAGCTTTTCCCAATTTGCTCCCCATGATGACTGAGAGCTCACCCCAGTGTGGAGTGAATACAGTGATATCCGGGTTGAATTTCATTCCCGATGAAGCTATTGCTTTCAATCCGTCAGCATCAAGGACAAGTGGTATCGCACGATTTATGAACTGCTGAATGAGTGATACAGCAGCCGCTTTTGTTTTGGAATCAAGTCCAAGTCCGGGTCCGAATGCAATGACATCATTATTCTCCGAGACCTTGAGAACGGCATCAACGACTTCAGGGATTAGAATCTGAGCGCCCAGATTTTTGACCATCAAATTAGGGCTATATTCCCTGATTGCTGGGACGACAGGATCAGGTGCCAAGACAGTGACTAGGTCCGAACCGGAACGTAGTGCAGCCATCCCTGCAAGCGCAGGAGCGCCTGTGAAGACATCACTTCCGCCAATGACCAGTATCCTGCCAGAGTCGCCTTTCTTTGCGGCAGATTTTCGGGGCTGACTGTAGTAAGATAGGTCACCGGGTCCACAGATGTCTGCAGCCTCTCGCGGTATTCCGATTGTGACAACGTGTGTCTTTCCCACATATGCATGTGCCTTGAGAGTTCCAATCTTGGGTGCATGGAGCACAATGGTATGGTCTGCTCTGACTGCATCTCCTTGAACTGCGCCCGTGTCAGAATCTATGCCACTCGGAACGTCGATTGAATACTTGACTGCTTTCGACCTGTTTATCATCCTTACCGCAGTGAGCAAAGGCTCTCTGAGTTCAGAATGAAGACCGAATCCCATCAGTCCATCAATGAGTATGTCAGCACGACCAATGGCTCTGCATGATTTGACAGCAGATTCTGTTAGGAGTGAGGACGTAAAGATTCGCAAGAGGTTCTTGAGAGTGTTCCAGTTTGTCATTGTATCAGGATTCGAGATAGTCTTCTCGTGTCCTAGCAGATAGACCTCAACTCTTGCACCAGCTTCATCTAGATACCTTGAAGCGACAATACCATCTCCGCCATTTCCGCCGAGGCCGCACAGGACAACGATGGATTTTCCTTCGACATTCTCATTATCAATGATTACGCGAGCAACCTCTCTGCCAGCAATTTGCATGAGAACGCTGTGTGAGACACCAAGGTATTTTGCATTCATCTCAAGAGCGCGCATCTCATCCGTTGTTATGGAATTCACGTCCATCTGCAATCACACTCACTGGACTTCAACTACAGCATAATCCGACTCACTATATCAATCATTTCTTAAAGAGTAAGATTCTCTCTGAGTGCACTCAGAATGATTTTGCGGAACTCTCGCATCAGCTTGGGCCCAAATGCGAATATCTGTGAGATGAACAGCTATTGCATCCTCAGCTTGATTGGGCCGTAGCGGGTCCAGCAATCTTACTTGGTCCTCTTTTTCGAAAGAAAAGCATGAATACCTCGTGCGGCACATTTGCCTTGGCCCATTGCGTTAATGACTGTAGCAGCCCCGGTCACAATGTCACCACCAGCAAAGACACCAGGGAGCGAAGTCATACCTGTTTCTTCATTGATGACGATAGTTCCCCATTTGGAGACCTCAAGTCCAAGCGTTGAGTTGGGGATAATTGGATTGGGCGAATTGCCAATCGCAACAATGACAGTATCAAGATCCATAACGAGCTCAGAATTCTTGATGGCTACAGGTCGCTTTCTACCGGACTCATCTGGTTCTCCGAGCTCCATGCGAATACATTGCATCCCGATGACGTTCCCAGACTCATCACCCAGGACTTCAGTGGGATTCACAAGGAATTGAAAACGAATACCCTCCTCCTCTGCGTGATGTACTTCTTCTGCTCTGGCGGGCAGTTCTTCGCGTGATCTTCTATAGACGATTGTTACCTCGCTAGCACCCAGCCTCAGGCTTGTCCTTGCTGCATCCATCGCTACATTTCCTCCACCAATGACTGCAACCCTCTTCCCTATCTTCACAGGTGTGTCATATTCAGGGAACTTGTAGGCTTTCATGAGATTGACGCGTGTAAGGAACTCGTTCGCTGAGAAGACTGTGGTCAAGTTCATCCCCTTGATTGGCATGAAGTTGGGCGCGCCTGCGCCGCTTCCGATGAAGACGGCCTCATAGCCATCCTCTTTCATTAGCTCATTGACAGTTCTTATTTTGCCAATCACATGATTATACTTGATTTCAACCCCGAGTCTCTCGAGGAAATCCACCTCTGCAGTGACAATTTCCTTGGGCAATCTGAACTCAGGAATTCCATAGATGAGGACTCCACCAGGTTTGTGGAATGCCTCAAAGATAGTGACATCATAGCCCAGTTTTATGAGATCACCAGCACAGGTCAATCCTGCTGGTCCTGAACCGATGACTGCAACTCTCTTTCCGAGCTTTGCTGGCAACTTGGGGATGTCCTCACCCTTCGCCCGAGCATAGTCAGCAGCAAACCTCTCTAACCGCCCAATTGCAATAGGTTCGTTTCGGACACCGTAGATACAGGAAGCTTCACATTGCGTCTCCTGGGGACAGACACGACCACAGATTGCTGGGAGACTGTTTGTTTCCTTGATCTTAGCCGCTGCCTCTATGAACTTCTTCTCACGAACGAGATTTATGAACTCCCGAATGGGGACTTCGACTGGGCAACCACTTATACACTTAGGATTTCGGCACTGCATGCACTTCTCAGCCTCTGCTAGTGCTTGCTCCATCGTATAACCAAGAGCGACCTCGTCAAAATTCCGCCTGCGCTTCGTTGGGGACTGCTCGGGCATCATGACTTTCTTAGTCGGTGGTTTTCGCTCCCTCTTGGCATCTTTTGGCTCGTTCTTCTCGCTCATTGAGTTTCACCTCCATGCTGATCTGCCCATCTCTTGTCGGACTCTGCCTCATATGTGCGATAGGCATTGAGTCGACCCATGAGTTCCTGAAAATCCACCTTGTGCCCGTCAAACTCGGGACCATCGACGCATGCGAACTTCATCTGACCATCCACGCTCACGCGACACGCACCGCACATCCCGGTGCCATCAACCATAATGCTGTTCAGACTCACGAGAGTGGGTATCTTCTTGGCCTCGGTTGTCTTGCTCACGAATTTCATCATCGGGACAGGCCCAACAGCAAACACAAGGTCGATCTTTCGATCATTCTGAATGAGCTCTCCAAGAACGTTTGTAACAAATCCATGAACTCCACACGTGCCATCATCTGTGGTAACGTAGAACTCATCACTTATTTCGCGCATCTGTTTTCTATAGAGAAGCAGTTCCATAGTCCGCGCACCATTGATAGTAATCAGGTAGTTACCAGCTTCTTTGAATGCTCGAGCAACAGGATATACAATGGCGCTTCCACAGCCGCCTCCGATTGCAACAACAGTACCATACTTCTTGTCAGTAGCCGAGGGCTTCCCAAGGGGTCCGACAAAATCCTGAATATACTCTCCTCTCTTGAGACTTCCGAGAAGCTTCGTGCTCTTGCCAACTTCTTGGAATACGATCGTGATAAGACCTCTCTCACGATTGAAGTCTGCGATTGTCAGAGGAATGCGTTCACCTGTCTCGTTCGCCCGAACCATCACAAACTGGCCTGGCTTGCACACCTTGGCAATCTCAGGAGCGCGAACGACCAACATCTTTGTGACAGGATTAAGAACCTTCTTGGATACAATCTTGTACATGATTGGATAACCTCGAGGAGCCCCTCGAAACAAAGGCGGGGGCAAGTCGTCAGCGCTCCGGATGGTATGATAAGAGTTTGGGTAGCACGATTCCATGAAACTACTCGCGATACGCTTTGCGTACTTCTTTGACAACAAGGCCGGGCAGCTCTTTCACAGACCTGATAGGATAGACTGATGCACCAGCTCTCTCCAGGGCCTGATGAGTCTTGGAGGCTCGAGAGCTAGTTCCAGAGCCTATATGGAAAAGAAACAGCTTGTGGCCCCTCTTGGAAAGTGACTCAACAGCTCCCACCATCTGTTTCCAGTTCGACACCTCAGCATCGGTTATGAGAAGAACAATGGATTCTTTCTCCGCGCTTCCGCACACTTCGCTTATCTTGCTTACAGGCGCAACAGTGCCTCCGCCTTGGTAGGCTAGTAGGACTCTTTCGACTGGAGCTCTCTCTCTTGTCCATTCGCATACTTGCACACCGTCAGAGAAGTTGATTGCAGCCACTCTGCAGCCTCGCCGAAATGCGAAGTCCATCGCAGCAAAAGCCGAAACAAGCGCAGTATGGTAGTCGCCAGAGATCGTGGTGGGACGCATTTCCCAAGTCATTGAAGCTGATGAGTCTATGACCATCAACATGTCAAGAGTGGTCTTGGAGACTTTGGAGTCAGTTGTCACATAGAGTTGCCATTTTCTTGTTGAACGATTCGGAATGAGTACAGGGAATGCCTGAAGAGACTGGACAATATCGAGCTCTTCCAAAGGGTCACCTAGCCTCCAGACCTCAGGCACCAATGGAACTGCCCCGGTCAATCTGGAGGAGTCTACTTCAAATCGAATCGCTCCGTATGCTTTTGCACGGTACCAGAAACGAGTCCAGGCGGCCCTCTCCGATCCGACACCAGCTGTCAGGAAGACACCCTGCAAATCCTCAATGTTTCCGCCCAGCTGTTCGACATCAATAGCAAGCCGCTCCATCTCCTCCTCGAGGTTTGATGAATCGGCTCCCTCCAAGCACTTTCGTGCCAAGTCGCCGTTTCTGACCTCGACAGGACTTCCCATTATCCCGTCTACATCCAAGGGGACGGCAACGACTTTCCGCGAACCGTCCACTCCCTCTTGTTGAACTTCATTTGAAGCTCCTGAATAGGCACCAAGCAAGCTTTCGTCATCGGGCATCCACTTACATAGTATCTCTGCGACCTTTTCGCAAGAAGAAGGCCACCGATGCTCAAGTTCGACTGATGCGCGTGCAATGCGCACTATCTCAATCGCCGCCTCGAAAGTGCGCTGTTCTACATCGATCGTCGGAGGAATTGGAAACCCCCACATGACCCTATAGCAAGAAACAATCAGTTTCCAGACGTCACTGTGCTCCTGAGTCCTCATCGCGGAATCATGAATGGAAGAAATGATGCGACTATGGGTGAGAGTCAGAAATCTTCTCAACAGACTCGAGTCCACGACAAAGTCCGCAAAGAGATTACAGACAAACATAGCTGCGGCATCATTGACATGCTTCCGTGCAGCTGCAAACATTCTCCCATTCATCACGCTGTCATACGGACACAGAAGATAGTGCTGAATCTCGTGGTGGCAGATGGACCTAAGAAAAGAATCGACCTCTTCGATACTCATGTGCAGAGGTACTCCAGCTAGATTAAGATGCACAGTCCAGCTGCTAGAGTCGATGTAGAAGAAACTGGAAACTCCAGGAATGTACTCAATCTCAGGCTCTGGAAGTGGAGGATGATAGAAGTCAGAAACAGCTAGAGCCCATGCTCTGGCCGCTGCAGAGCTGTACCCATTCTCGTCAGAAGACTTGCTAGCTGTCACATCCATCATTATAGCATCCTAAGATTCGATATGTTTCTGAAGTTCATCCTTGAGTCTGACTGCCTCAGTCCCGCCAGATATCTCCAAGAAGACTGCAGACTCAGGAGAGTCGCCTGTGACGTAGATCACAAGGGTCAGACCATCTATTCTGAGAGCTTTTCTCTTTGGAGGAGTCAGCGTTTCCTTTAGCATTGGAGTGAGTTTTGGATACTTCAGTCCGATGGTTGTCCAGAGCTCTTGCCACTGCTCGAACGTCAACTCAAACTGGGTGAGTGTCAATCTGTGGAGCGCATCGGAAACTTGCTTCAAGAGCACGCTTCTATTTGGAAAGTCGGTATTGTACATGAGTTCATCATGTGTCTTCGTAAGCTGTTCAATATCTCGATCCTTAATCCCACGTTCTATTCTCTGCACTGTGATCACATATCGGGGTTTCTTGAGCTCTTTGGCGAACTCTGAGTAATCGAGTTGTACAAGCAGATCGCTCTTGGCCATCTCCTTGAGTTGTTCGAATGACTCCTTTGACTCACTCCCATGCTTCAATCGCGCTATGATCTCAATGGCAGGAGCTCTCTGAGCATAACGAGAAGTCGCCAGCTCAACAAGATGTTGAGTGAAGGCATAGAGGTCACCATAATAGGGAGACCGCTCGGACTCATCTCTCACAAACTTTGTTCTATGCCAGAAGACAAGCGGAGCCAAGGACTTGACAATCTCTATGCTCACTTCATGAGACCCAACAAGCCAAGCAGTGGCTTTTGAATAACGATTCAGGTCCTTTGCTGCCCGAACGCTGAGAGGCACAATCACCTTGTTACAGACACTCTTTGCAGTATTGAAATGGCATCCATCACAGAGGCCAGTGGCGACAGTTATGCCCGATGACTGGCTCTTGTCTACTCTAATACATGCTCCGAACTCACGCACCAGAGACCGCATGTATTCGGAAGCCTCTGGTGACACAGGTATCTTGTCCGCGAGATTCCAAATTGTAAGGAGGTTCTCTTCTGTCAAGATCGCAGGTACTTGCCAGAGTTCATCAAAACCGAATAGGCGTTCATCACGAGAAGAAAGTATCAGTTCCAAGTCACTCACGGTTGGCATGGTAATTGGAACTGCCAAGCCAAATCTGTCTAGAAATGGAGGCCCAATATCGAAGGTTCCAGCATCAGCAGGATTGAGCGTGGCATAGAGGCTGTACTCATCGCATCTCTTGACCTCATCATAATACTTGACCTCGCCTTCAGCGAGAAGAGAGAGCAGTATGTTCTGAGAGTGAGGCGTTAAACGATTGACTTCATCGATGATCTTCCAGAAACCTGTGATGAACGAGCGCCATACAACGACCTCTAATCCCTCTTTCATGAGAGGGCCAGGACGTAGTGTGGCCACCATCTTTTCTTCAGTGAGTTGAGGGTGACCTCTGAGAATACCATCCTCAATCTCCTCAAGGCTCTTTCCGGTCATCATCCGACCTAGGATCTTGACCAATGTCGTCTTTCCACCACCGTGGCCACCAATGAGCAGCATTGCAGAACGGGGCACTAGCGCATTGAGGACACATGAACCTACTATCAAGGGGATTCGTGTGGTCTGTGTCTTGTCCTTCGCTCCAGTGGTGGTGTACTTAATCTCCAAATCCGTAGAGTGCACAAAGAGACCTCTGCTCTCTACTGTAGTAATAACGCTTCTAACCAGTTCTTGAAGTTTCGATGATGGAGAGCTCATAGCATCACAAGCTACGGTACACTGAGTGTATAGTGCTTATGAACATCGCCAACGGGGCGCGAATTGAAAAGCTGCAATAGCTCTGTCAGCAGGAAGAACCCCTCGGACCGTCATTATTAGCCGGATTCTGAAACGGTCATTATTTGTGAAAGGCGCCCAAATGTACCTCCTCCGAAGACGTAATATGGGTTCATGAGAAAACCATGGGACCAAAAAGCGGGGTTGCAGATTGGGCGAAGAAAGAACGTATGCAGAAGCAATCACTCTGATAGAACCAGAGAAACAACCTACAGAACGGTTGAGTCAATACTCAGTGGTAACCAGAGCGATGGAATATCACACGCTGATGAATCGCTATGGTGATCTGAAGAGGGACCTGGTTGATGCAGGATTGCGATTTGGCGGCCGAGTTCTTCTGATCGGATCCCCGGGAACAGATTTCGAAGCTTTTGCGCATTACCTGAGTCGGGAAGTGCCACTCAAACTAGTGCGATTCAGGATGGACATTTTACTGAATGAGGTCAAAAGTGGAGCTGAGATACTGAGAGTCGGATTCGAGTTCGCAAGGAGGAATTCTCCGACTGCCATGTATGTGGAGAAATTGGAGTCTGTTTCGCCGGCCAGCAGCGAACGCTCAGCAGTCCTTCAGGATGAGCTGAGCCGAACAGGATGGGATGGGGAAGAAGTCTTGGTCATCGCATCCACGACAAGGCCGCAGGATGTTGACACTGATGTCCTTTCTACATTCGATAGGGTCTTTGTCATAGAGGGAACAACACTTGAAGATCGAGTACGAGTGTTTGAGCAGACATTGAAAGGCCACGAGAATATCGACCCAACCGTGGTAGCGGAGTTGACTGATGGCTGGGGGTACTCCAGCACGAAACAACTTGCTGTGAGCCTTTTCATGACCGAGACCGAAGAAGGTGGTCAGATTCCCAGAAACAAGATCGAGGAGATGATAGAGAAGAGTGGCGTCATGCCGCTCAACAACCCCAGATACCTTGAATCAGTCATACGGCGCACTGGAGGAGCAACGAAACACAAGATAGAGAGTCTGCGTACTGAGTATCCTGATGACTTCCTAGATCAGCTCTACCTCATGGCGGCGGGAGAAGACTATTCAGCAACTCAGAGAGCCATAGAGGTCTTGAATGATGGAATGCCGTTGTCCAAGGAGGACCGCGAGGTACTCTCCAGATACCCGTTCCTTCTGAATGGAACGCCAGAAGACAGACTGACAAGGCTACTGAGAGCAAAGAAGAGCAATGACAGACTTCAGAGGATCATGGGACGTTAATCAGGGGACCGGGATTTGGGTAATATCAGAGCCTACATTGAATCGGCAAAGTTGGACAACTTCCTCTCATTCTACTCAGGAAGAGTCGTCTTCGACAGAGGACTGACTGTCCTAGCTGGGCCAAATGGATCAGGCAAGACATCCGTCTTCCATGCTCTGAAGTTCGCATTGGGCTCAAATCAACGAGAGAATAGATACAGTAAATGGAGCGATTTCATCAGACATGGTGCAAGTACTGCACAAGTCGAAGTCATTGTCAAGATTGATGGTCAAGACAGGAAGTTCCAACGGAAGATTGACCGTGATGGTATCCCTAGAGCATACGTAAATGGTCGAAGAGTCAAGGCCGCTGAGCTTAGGCAGATAGTTCAGTCATTCGGACTGGATACGGACAATCCTCTAGTCTTCATCCCTCAGGAGAGAATCAACGCAGTACGAGATATGGATCCGTACGAAGTGAGAAAGCTAGTTGAAGAGGGAACTGGTCTTGATGTCCTTCGAGACAGGATAATCCTTCAAGAGACTGAGGTCGTTCAGAGTCGACAACGACTGACAGCAGCTCTTGCAGAATCGAAGTCAGTAGAGAGAGAGCTTGAACTGCTTCAACATGACCTCACCCGTCTTGAAAAGAAGAGGGCCCTCCAAGAACAGGAGAAGGCTCTCGAAAAAGACCTGTTGTGGGCATCTCTCGATGACTTGACTGAGAAGATCGATTCTATCAAGACGGAGATTGACGGGAAGGAGGAAGGTCTCGTATCGATACTTGACGAACAGACACTTGTTCAATCAGAGGTCGCTAGCAATGAACAAGAGACTGAAAGCGTTGAAGCAAAGCTCTCGAATCTGCAGATTGAAACCGGCCGCATCGATGCCAAGATCGAAGAAGAGGAACGTAATCTGGCGCGTATCGAGGGAGATTCTCAGAGACAGGTAAGTGAACTCAAGCAACTTGAGAAGGAAATCAAAACAGAAACGAGAAACAAGGAAAAACTCCAAGAAGATATCGAACGCATTACATCCACCAAAGAAGACACCATGGAGAAGCAGCGTCAACTCCGTACGTCACTTCAAACCATAGAGGATGAACGAAATCACCTCAGAGATGAATTGGAGGCCTTTGCTGACTGGAACACCAAGAGAGCAGAATCCCATGGAAGATACAAAGCCCTTCAAGCGGAGATTGAAGGGAAAGACCTACTCCTGCGAAGCGTGAGAGAGAGACTGCAAGTAGAGGAAGCAGAGCTTCAGTCGATAGAGAGCAAGTGGTCACATACATGGTCTGCAATGGAAAAATCCGATGAGAAGGAGCTGGCAAAGAAGAAAGGCCAGCTAGAGAGAGAGATTGCTTCTCTGAATGAAGAACGATTCCGGCAGAGCAGTATAGTATCCCAACTCCAGAAGGATATTGATGAGCTCAATGTGCGACTCTCCGAAACATCCAAACGTATTCCTGATACAGTCAAGAAACTGAAGGATGCAATTGCAGAGCACAAATTGGCGACCGTCACAGGCCCGCTTATCGAGCTCTTCACCGCGGATGACTCCATAGCCTGTGCAGTTGAGGCTGTGCTGCCTGATAATATGACACTAGCCTTCATAGTCACTGATGAATCAGACTTTCAGATACTTCAGAAGCTCAGAGACAATGCTGAGGCGCCATCCCCACTGATTCTGCTGAAGCCTTCAGGAGATCCGGGTGAACGCCCAGCACTGAAGACCGAAGCTGGTGTAGAAGGATGGCTCTGGGATAGGCTCAACATCGACGATGAAACCAAGAAGCTTCTGCGAAGAGCTATCGGAGACTTCGTGCTCACAAAGAATGTTCGATCTGCAACGCGTCTTGCAACAAAGGAGGGACTCAGGGGGGTCTCCGTGGACGGGCATGTCATTATTCCAGAGGCTGACAAGATTGTAAGCAATCCAAAGATTCTGCCATCAGGAATGGTCTCTACTGCTCCCCTCCAGTCGCGTCTCTCCAGTGCAGACAAAGAATTGTTTCTAGCCAAAAAGCGAGTCACCGACACCATGATGGCCTTGGATGAACTCACAAATCAAAGAGAGGAAGTACTGGATCTGCTGAGTCAGATGACCCGATGGAGTGGAACCTGGGAGCGACGAAGAAGCCTGCTTGAAACTATCCCTGTACAGGAAGAGAGAATTGCCGCGCTCGATGAAGAACTGAAGGGGCTTCAAGCAGAGCTGGGTAAATCAGAGAGGGAACTCAGAAAACTCGACAACACCCAGCCTCCTGAACGAAGTAGACTGATTGGGCAAGACTCAGCTCTTCGTATTAAGCACCGACAACTCCAGGCAGACCTCACAAGAGTGGACGCTCGAGCGAACGCAGCTGAACGGGATGAAGAGATCAAGCGTCAGGAGCTGAAGAGGATTGTTGAGAATGTCACCATGCTGACAAACAGCCTCGACGAGTTGCGTGCGGAGATCCTAGAATCAAAGGGTGTTGCCTCAAAAATCCTTCAGAAGATAGAAGTTCTGAGGGCAAGCCAAGAAGAGGCCAGGAACCAGAATGGCGGGCTTGCTGAGGAAATGGGACGACTCAAGGAGACCAATCGCTCTCTAAGGGCCAGAATTGTGGAACTCAACCTTGTCATCAAGGAACAAAAGATACAGGTCCTTCAGGCCAAGCGACAATTAACGAACATGGAGTATGATCTCGAGAACCTCGAGCGGGACCTTGATGGACAAGAGAGACCAGATGTAGTGAAACCCCTAGAACAGGTAAGGAATGAACTTGTGAAGCTTCGCCACGTCCTGGATGATTATCAAGATGTATCCGAGAGTGTGGCGCACACTGAAACTCAACTGAAGGGACGGCTGACTACCCTCGTTGAGAGAGTGACAGAGCTGCAAGAGGAATTGGAAGAAGCGGAGTCTACTGTCAAGGATATACGAGAGCAGTATCATAATGGAATGAATGAGACCTTGCGCAATGTTGAGAAGAATGTGAATGAAGTTCTAGGAAGTGTTCAATTCCCTGGAAGTGTTCGTTTCGAACTTGCGCTCAGAGAG
Organism: uncultured archaeon; assembly: GCA_964354495.1. Classification (GTDB taxonomy): domain Archaea; phylum Asgardarchaeota; class Thorarchaeia; order Thorarchaeales; family Thorarchaeaceae; genus SMTZ1-45. The sequence continues at coordinate 79,356 of CAYHAA010000009.1, forward strand.
GGAGATTATGGTGTGGAGTTCAAATCAAGAATCAAAGCAGAAGGCTTTGGTGATGTCAGTGCGGGGTCTGGCGGCGAGCGATCTCTCATCGCCATCTCGTTGATTCTAGCCCTTCAAAGGTATAATCCTGCGCCAGTCTATGTATTGGATGAGGTTGACACATTCCTCGATGCTACGAACACTGAACTTGTGAGCAGACTTTTCCATGATGCGTCCCGCAGAAGTCAATTCATCCTTCTAACGCCCGCCAAAAGCACTCACCTTCTGAAGCACGCTGACAAGATACTGGGCATCGTTTCACCCAATGGCGTAGAACCATCTGTAATAATCGAGAGCCCGAAGTTCAAGGGACAACAGGAGTGAGAGTGACGAAAGAGAAGAGCCTTGCAGCAAGAGTCTACGAGATAGTACAGGCGGCTCGTTCTGGAGAGATTGATCCACTTGAACTGCGATTGACAGACTCATACAGAGAACTGAAGGAACTGGCAGCAAGGATTGACTGTAGGCTTGACATCGATGAGATGTTGAATGAGGTTCTCGGGGCGAAGGTAAACCGTGTTCAGGAACTGGCGAGAGTTCTTGCTTCTCCAGAGATCTACGTTGCTCGTTTGAAGGAGAAATCAATGAGGGAAATTGCCAGACTCTTGGTGCAGAGGCAGCCAGTTGTTATAGGTCATCTTGAGCGATCCTCACTCAACGAGTCTCTTGACAGAATTGTTCAGTTCATAGATGCAATGACTCGTGAGGCACCTCAAGACCTGGTGCCAAAGATGAGCGGACTTCCGAATGGTTTCACTCTTGAAACTGAAGATACTGTCTTCATGGAAGACCTTGAGAAGTTCCTTACAAGAATTCCTCAAGATGGAAAGGCCATCTTTGACGATATCATCGAGAGTGCTGAGCTTGATATCTTTCTCAAGCATTTCCTCTATGTCATAATCCTTGTATCCCAAGGACGTTTATTGTATAATCCTGCCACACGACAATTACAGAGGCCACTTTTTCCCGAGGCAACATAGAAACAATGGCAATCAATAGCTGCAGGGAACAGGTGCTCATTCTTAGGGAGGACCAATGCAGAGGCGGTGTGTTTCGACATTCACGCAGACACCTCAAGAAGAAGCTCGCTGGGTGCTTCAAGGGAATGGTTGTTTCCATCTGCAAGTCGGGAGTGCAACTTCAGTTTGGCAATAGCTGCAAAGCCCAGAAGTGAAACGACCACTAAGACAACAGACGCGCCAATGAAGGGAGGACCTGTCGAACCAGCAGTTTCAGCCCATACTCCGCCAATTGCCATTCCCATTACTTGTACAGCCGTAAATACGACATTAAAAAGAGAAAAGACACGACCGCGGAACCTATCTTCTACGAGCGTCTGCATCAATACACTGAGAGGTATGTTCAGAATCACATCAACTGCACCGATCATCGCCCAAGCAAGCAGTACGCTCAAGAAATCAAACGCTATGACCAGTGCGAAGACACCAATGCCAGCTAGAAGACCAGCAAACGCAATGAGATACAATGGTCTCTCGATTTTGCTCTTGCGGCTTAGATAGACAGCCGCTGTAGCCCCTGTGGCAGCGCCAGCACTGAGTATCAATCCTATCTGAGCAGGTCCAAGCCCCAATGCGCCTTCGAAATATGGCATCAGGAGTGCATTGAGTATTCCAGAGGAACCTGCGAGTAGCACTGCAAACACAAACAGGAATGAGAGAACTGCATTTCCTATGACATAGCGGCCGCCCTGAACTATCTGGTCCCGTAGTGATTCGTGCTCTACATACTTTCTCCGTGGGCTGAGATCAGTCGATATTCCGCGGAGAGCAATGGCTGATAGAATGAAGGTCATCGACGTGATGGCAAAGGCAAGGAAATAGTCGGGAGCAAGGAGCGCAATCAGGATACCTCCGAGAGGAGGAACGACTAGCTGAACAACCTGGAAAGTCATCTGAGATAGAGAGGATGCTGCGACTAGTTCGTCGCCTTCCACCAGATTGGGAATAGATGCGCTCCTTGCTGGAAAGAACCATGCATTTGCAGTTGCATGGATAAGCGTCAAGAGATACACCCAATAGATGGGGGGAATGAACGATGGAAAATGGATTGTTACAGGTATCAGTATAATTGCAGCAGCTCGAATAATATCTGATGCAATCATGATTCTCTTGCGATTCCAACGATCAACATATACACCAATGAAGCCAGCAAACACGACAACAGGCAACACTTCAACCATGGCGAGTACTGCCATTGCCATGGTAGAACCTGTTAGGTCATAGGCATAGAACAGAAGGGCAAGGGCAGATATTGCAGTGCCAATATTCGATACAAGTTGTCCTAGCCAGAGGCGTGAGTAATCAGGATGGCGTAGAGCGGCCCCAAAGCCACTCGGCCGTAGTTCATCTGCAGCACCCTCAGGTTGCTGGTCAATCAACGATTCTACCATCCAAGGTGCACCTCTGTCATTTCCTCCGTCGAAAGCAGAGGTTCTCGTAAGGCTCGTCTCTGAAGGGCTGGATCGATTCTCTGGCGTGTCATTCTAGCACCCCATCCGCGATATGATCGTCAAAGCCAATGCATCAGCAATCTGTACATTGATCGACCGATTTCTCTTGGTCAGAAGAATCAATTGAGAATTATCTCGAAGAGTCATGATCATTCACATTCTCCTATGAACTGGTCAGTGGTAATGGTCGTTCTGAGCTGCAATGACCACATCTGTGACCACTACGTGACCACAAGTCAATGGGCTGGTGATCTGAGGTCATCATCATGACCATTCGCTCAGAAGATGCCATTGGCAACTACCTCAGACTTGAGAGGAATGCATAGGCAATAGCATCAGTGCTCTGAACTTGGCGAAGAGCCTTGTTCTTTGGGAAGGTTGAGTTGTTGATTGTTGGAGCCATAATAATTCACAGGAAATACTGCTCAATATTGGTATATATAGCGAAGCCACTTATGAGGGACACAGGATGAAGTCACAAGATGTGACGACCTCTAGAGCAAGTCACCGGTCCGGCAGGTCATACTTTATACCTGATTGTACTGAGGAATTCGAAACATGAACGAGTATGCAGTGCTTGTTAAGCTCCTCACACGAACAGGAACACCCATTGGTGCAAGCATAGATGACATGCTCGATGCACTCGGTCTCCCTGAGGATGCCGGGAGGCATGTTCTATTCCAAAAGCTGAGTAACCTTCATGAGAGGGTCAGACCACTGGGTCTTGTTATCAAGCACAATCCAGTATCAGGAGTCTTCTATCTTGACACCTTCAGCGAGGTTACGCTTCCTCAAGATGGTACCACACTGCCAGATAGGCTTGCGGCAACTCTTCTTATTGTAATGACACTGGCCTACCAAGATGGTGGCTGGGTGAATGTCGAGAGAGTCAGAGAGTTCAGGAAGAAGGCGCTGCAGGGTGTGATGGTCGATCTTCGAGAACTGCAGAGTCAGGGCTATGTTGATTTGGATCAGGACAAGAAGCGAGTACGCCTTGGAACAAAAGTGCCATTCGAGATCGACTACGAGGCATTCTTCAAAAACCTAGCAGAGAGTCAATAACTGTTTCAGAAGGACGGTTCCTTCGCTAGTTTTATCAGCAGTCAGATACGACTCATGACTGGTCAACAATCATGTCCCACAGACGTTCTCTTCGATTTTCACAGTCTACCTGCCCAGTCTGTGGAGGCAAGGAAGTGGCCCGCGATGACCTCAAGGGAGACCTTCTTTGCACTAACTGCGGACATATCGTGACCCGTACCGAATCGAGAAGTGTTGGTAAGTTCGATATCGCTCAACACCTCAAGCGAAACGGGAAGATGACCTTCCCGAGCTTGATTGAAGTCACTGGAGCCTCTGATGACAAGCTCTTTGGTGTGCTCCAAGGCATGGAGAGCATGGAACTCGTTGAACAGATAACAGGACAATACACTCTCACAAAGAAAGGACAGAGATGGTACCGTCAAAGACTGGGACAGGAGTGGGGATACTAAGTCACGAGAGGCATCCCCTGTTCCTTAGTGGATACTATATTCACATCATTTCTGGAGAGAGTTATTACGCTAAATTTTCCCGGCTGAAATAGATTCATTAGACCTTCAAACTTTGATTGAACGGGATTCGGTCCGATGAATACCTAATTCTTCAATCTCCCTCCTACCACGCGATTGTGCTGCAAAACAGCACACTTGGATTGCGGATCGAATCCTTTCATCTTCTATATCGCAGATTCTCTTTCTATGCTCGACACATCAATGGATAAGTACTCACTTGAAACCCATTTTTCCAAATGCACCTAACTAAATGCTTAATATGCGTTCGAATACGGTACGCACGGGGCTTGGAACAGAGAGCTTCAAACTCCCCTCCTAACCACGCGAATATTCCTACGTCAGTAGGAACCTACTTTCCCTAGATTTTTCTCTGCGCCAGGCCCTTATCATCTTCTCCATTCACAGCGACTTCTTTGTGATAATCAGGTCTTTGCCATCTATCTTCACTGGCATCGCCGGAGGCAGATCCAATAGCCAATCCTCGAGCTCCTCAGGTGTCTTAAAGCGAAGTAGTATACCCAGTCTATCAAGGGGTAATGTCTCATACCGAGTCATGATCTTCTTCATCTGGAACATGCGGAATGCTTCAAGTTCAGCCAGCGCTTCTTCAGCAAGCTCCTTTGACTTGTCAAACCAAGGGCTCTCTTTCTCAAACTCCCAGATTTCTACAAGTCCTTCCACTGAGCCTGTTATGACGTATCTACCATCCGGTGTGACAACCATGGAATGGACATTATCCGTATGGGTCAAATCAGCAACGAGAACACCGCCGCGTAGGACCCAGACACGCACCGTTCCATCAGACGAACCGGTGATTACGTGCTGGCCATCAGTCGTTATGTGGATTGTGAGAATGGGCGCATGATGACCTGTCATCGTCTTAAGCAGAGTACCTGTTTCGAGGTCCCAGAGGTACACGATACCATCCTGATCGCCTGAGAGAATGTATCGAGAATCAGCAGTCATAACCAGAGCAGTCACATGACCCTGATGTCCCTCAAGGAGTCTGAGTAGAACACCAAGTTCAAAGTCCCAAATCCAGACAGCGCCAACATCTCTTGTGCCAGGTGTCCGTTTGCTTCCAGAGATCAAATATCGCCCATCAGGACTCACCATCAATGAGTAAATCCCACGTCCATGGTCAGAACTACGCAGCATGACTCCTCTGTCTATATCCCAGTACCTTGCAACACCGTCATCCCCACCAGTGACGATGAATCGCTGATCTGGGCTGACAGCGATTGCTGTGACATGAGCAGAGTTGGGTGCAAGAGACCGGATCAACTCATGCGTTTCGAGGTCCCAAATCTTGACAGCGAGGTCCTTGTCGGCAATCGAAACAAGACGCTTACCATCTGGCATAACAACAAGCCTGTAGACGGGCCCATTATGACCGAGGAACTTATGGAGCTCCTTTCCTGATGCAAAGTCCCACAGGCGTATTGTGGTGTCTTGACCGCCCGAAACGATGACTCGACCATCTGGTGTGATTGCCAAGCTCCAGACAGTGAATTCGTGCCCTTCCATTTGACCACTTGGTGTCATCTCGTTGACCAAATTCGGGCATCTCCTCATTCCAGTTGTTGGCAACTGATGCAGTGTGATAAATGGAAAAAAAGCTTATGGCATATACCGAGGATACAAGAAAAAGAGAAGGAGGGTGGCACGAAGTGCCACCACACTAATTTGGCGCTCTGACTAGACAGCTTCAGCTTGGACTTCCTTCTCCATGCCAAAGTCAGCAGGCCTCATACTCTTGCGTAGTGCCCATATTGTCATGCCGAACAGGATAATGAGAGCAATGACCCCTGCGAGCATCATAGTCAGATTCGTAGCTGCTTGTGTTTCCAGCATCACCAAGAGAGGTGCAAGAATCAAAGCCAGCAGGTTGACCACTTTGATCATTGGATTGAGCGAGGGACCTGCAGTATCCTTGAGAGGATCACCCACAGTGTCGCCTACGACGCTACACTTGTGACGTTCTGAGCCTTTACCTCTATTGTGAGCGGGATCCCGGGGCTCACTCTCTATTGACTTCTTCGCATTGTCCCAAGCACCACCAGTGTTGGACATGTACACTGCAAGTAGCTGCCCAGACACGATGATTCCTCCGAGGAACCCTCCGAGGGCCGCTATGCCAAAGAGAATGCCTACAATGAGAGGTACTGACACTGTCAAGGCCGCAAGAGAAACAAGTTCCTTTTGAGCTGCTGTAGTCGAGATGCCGACAGCCTTTCTGTAATCAGGTTTGACAGTACCCTCAAGAACGCCGGGTATTCTGAACTGCCTGCGTACCTCCACGACCATCTGCCCAGCTGCACGGCTCACTGCTTTAATGTTCACGGAAGAGAACAGCCATGGCAGTGCGGCACCAAGAAGAAGCCCAGAGAACACTCGGGGATCATCAAGGAGTAGATGCTCCAATCCTGCCACGACTACAAAGCTATTGAATAGGCTTACTGCAGCAATGACTGCCGAAGCAATTGCTACGCCCTTCGTGATTGCCTTAGTCGTGTTGCCTACCGCATCGAGCTCAGCCAATACCTTGTCAGACTCATCATCAAAATCACCAGGAGATAGCTCAGCGATACCTCCAGCATTATCACTGATTGGACCGTATGAGTCCATGGCGACATTGTTGCCTGTGTGAGATAGCATCCCGATACCAATCAGTGCAATACCATAGAGTGTCCAGAGATTACCCTCTATACCGACAACGAAAGCTGGAGCAAAGAGTGCGGCTACTCCGGGCATGAAAAGAACGGTAGCGATACCGAATGTAGAAACAATCACCACTAGTGCGGCCACAGTTGATTCATACCCTGAGGCGATACCGGATAGGATTAGGGTTGCTGTGCCCGTGTCAGTGGACTTGACAATCTCCTTGACAGGTGCCTTCCTGAGAGAAGTGAAGTAGCTTGTAATGGGATTGAAAGAAACTGCTAGCATGACACCAACAGCAACTAGAATTCCGAATCTGATATCTCCCACGTAGACCCATGACAGTAACATGGTCAGAGTAATTGTGAAGGCACTGGATGCCTCATATGAGAGGAACATCGCCTTCTCGGCATAGACTGCATGCTTCTTGAGCACTCTTGGCCAGAAGGGGACCATTACAGTACCGATCATTGATGAGATTACCCCAACGGCTCTCACGAACAATGGAAAGACTACAACAGCGAGTGCTCCACCAGGGAGAAGATTGGCGAAGTATTCGATAGGATCTCCTGGCAGCCCTAGACTGTCAACATACAACACGATAGCGAGAATCAATGAGGAAACAATTGTAACTTCGTATGACTCAAATATATCTGCAGCCATACCTGCGCAGTCACCCACATTGTCTCCAACGAGGTCTGCAATAACTGCAGCATTTCTTGGGTCATCTTCAGGTAGGCCCTGCTCAACTTTGCCTACGAGATCTGCACCGACATCAGCTGCTTTGGTGTAGATTCCACCACCTACCCTCATGAAGAGTGCTAGAAGTGTGCCGCCAAGGCCAAAGCCTAGAAGCGCATCCGGTGACGCGATGCCAAAGATGATGAAAATGATAGTGCCACCAATCAGACCCAGTCCGTCGGTGAGCATACCCGTAAAAGTACCGCCTCTGTACGCAATCGTCAGAGCACGATTGTACCTGTCTTCTCCCTCACGTGTAGCCTGTGCAACCCTAATATTGGACTCAACAGCAATACGCATGCCAAGTTGTCCAACCATCAGCGAGAAGCTTGCACCAAGGACAAAGGCCAATGATCGACCAACACCGACGATTATGCGGCCTGCCTCTGAGTCGCCGAATAGGACTTCGGTGCCTCTCTCTGGTGTCGTTATGTAAACGGTGAAGAAGAGGAGGAAAGCCAACACAAACAGAATCGGAACAATCGTCTTCAACTGTCTGCGCAGATATGATAGTGCCCCTTCCCTGATACCGTTCCAAACTGTCTGCATCTGCTCAGTACCCTTGTCCTGTACCAGGACACCCTTTCTGAGCCACCAAGCATACACGAGACTCACGATAGATGCTGCAATGACTGTCAGTATCATCAACTGAGCAATCCAGTGCATACCCAAGAATGTCTCGAATAATTGCATTTTGTCTTTCACCATTCCGTTTTTCTTCAGTATACTAGGACTCCAAAACGATAGACTCCTAAACCTAGATTCCGGTGTGATTGAACAGTTGGGCAAAATATCGCCCTCTTAAGGATATCTTTGAAGGATGGTTATAACAAAGGCTATTCAGAGAAATACTGCTGCTAGCCCAATCTTTGCTCGTCTTTGTTGCTCATTGACTATGTTGTTTCTCCGTTCATCCCTTCACATTATTCATGATCCCCATGACCAAGGAAATCGGCGATTGCAGAAGAAGAGAGGATATCGAGAAGCACGATTGAAGCGAAAAGCAATAGAAGACATGATAAGGAAACTCAGCGAATTGAGATTCAACGTATCATATTCATCATGTTTACGATAACGTGAAGAACTCAGTTCTGTTAGGGAGTGATTTCCATATGATACATTGCACTAGATGTAAGAAGAAAATCAGAGGAGAACCAACTTACGTGGGTCCTTCGCATCGTCCATATTGTAAGAACTGCGCAACCAAGGTCACTGATCAATAAGATTCGAAGAAGGATGGTGGACCGGGCGTGATTTGAACACGCGGCCTCATGGATGCAAACCATGCGATCTGCCGGGCTAATCTACCGGCCCACTGCTAGAGAGCTGTCTGGTGATGCGCGTTTTAACCCTTACGCTCGGATACGTCCTCGCGCAGGGCATCGACCCATACCGGAGCCCCTTTCAGTTCGGAAGCCTCTTCGGGCGTGAGTTCTTTATACTGAACGAGAGTCATGTCTTCCGGGAAGATACCGCTGACACCAGCAGGGTCCTCCATCACAAGAGTGAAGGGAAATCGTCCTTGCATTGCGGCTTTCATCTCTTCGAGTATCTTAGATGCTCTTTCTCTCTCTGCTTTCAACTCTGCAAATCTGCAGGCAGACTCGACGACAGCGCGAACCCGAAACAAGATACCTTCGACATTTGAGATGAAGGCATCAGCTGAAGGGCCCGGTTCAACATCAATACCCCATTCAGGCAACCGATAGGTGCAGGAGCCAGATCGAACTACTCTAACGTTTAGGAGAGACTCATCATCTACGTACAGGCTGAATCGAGAGGGCTTTCTCTGCTCAGCAGAAAAGACATCGTTATGACTGAAACCGCACTTGGGACACCGAACCATGAACATTGCAAGTTCATTGAAGAATGGAACGCTGTAGAGCATAGAGCGGACCTCGAGTCTGCCTGTGCCACAGGCCGGGCAACTGGATGCTAGTTCGTTTCCTAGTGTCATCTCAACCAAGGGACATCACATGACATTTCCTATAAGGGTGACCATATAGCAGTTCGAGGGTTCCGAACATACTTGAGAATACATCACTGTAATCCTCAAAAGCAAGAGGGTGTTGGCTATCGTAGTGCACGCCAAGCACTATCTGGTAGTCTAAGAGAGATGCTGGAATAGAAGATGACAAGCTAGAGAGAGGTCACACTCCATGGAGATTAACGGTATCTACATCATTAAGCGGGATACTGGAGTGTGTCTGTACTACAAGGACTTCTCGGGTTCTGCATTTGACCCACAGCTTCTCTCATCCTTTCTTGTAGCAATGACATCATTCTTTGATGAAGCCACGCGTTCGATTAAGTCGAAAGCACGTGCATTTGAGGGCACCGACTACACTATCCTTGTGGAATTCGGCGAATGGACACTGGGCGCGATATCAACAAAGGTTGACGACCAGCATGTCAGAGCAAAACTGAGACGAGCTATTGCCAGATTCGAGGAGCAGTTCGCAGTCCTGAAATTCATCGAACTTGACCTGGCAGTTCATACTCGATTCGAACAGACAGTCATGAGTGAGTTTGTGCGGGAGAACATTGCGCCGGAAACTCTCATGGCGGTAAGGCCTGAGTGGGAGTACCTTGCCCACAGACCAGATGTCATTTCGTTTCTGAGACTCATCCCGGATATTTGCTCTGTCGAGGATGCTGCATCCTTCTTGGAGGTCCCAGTTGAGATTGCGCTCAATCTTGCAGCGGAGGCGCTCTGGGAAGGCGTGATAGTCATCACAAACCCTGTGCGACCCGATGATATCTACCAGACGACATCACTGACCCCTTCTGAAGAGGCGCTGGAAGGCCTCTCTCCGCAAGCAGCCAAGACTCTTTCAGAGTTAGACGGGGAAACCCCACTGTCCATTGCAGCGGAGCGGGTAAGGACAGGAGACCTGAAACGTTTTCTTGAAGAAGTTGCATGGCTTCAGAAGAGAAGCATTGTTGAGCTCGTTTCGCCAACACAGGCCGTAGTAGTTAGATACTCTTCAGCACTGCAAGTACTATTGAAGCGACTGTCAGAGATCATTGGCTTTCCGCCAGTCAGGAGAATCTTCTTTGAGGCTCGCGAGAAATTGGCAAGACTCTATCCATGGCTGGCATTTGTGGGTTTCAAGGACAGCTTAGATATTGATATGAGAAGCTCGCTTCTGTCGGCGACATTGAAGGGATCCATTGCTCCAGAAACAATAGAGGATGGTTTTAGAGCCTTTATCCAGTTTATTGCTAGAATGGGGAAGGATCTCTTGGGCAAAAGACCACTTAACAAGATTATCTTCAACACGAAGAATGAAATCGAACAACGATTTCCGAGCACTGTGTTCCAAATCGAGTGGGAAACGTTTCTTGTCTGAGATTCATTGAGGCGTGAATTGTCTCTTGGCTCGCTAGCAGGCCGACACGCAAATCCCTTAAACGTTGGTTCTTGCATCAGTTGGGCGAGGAGTAGAATAGAAGTGCAAAAAGCAAGTATGACAGGCACTGTTGCAGCTTTCATTCTTGGTCCAATCATCCTTGCAGTTTTTGTTCTTCTCTCGATGACAGGATATGTTGATGCTCTTCTTGTTTTGCTATCAATACTGACGCCCCTGACAGCATTCCTGATTGGTACGCTGGGGCTACGCCTCTTTGGAAGAGAATCAGAAATGAGACATGACATGTTTCATAGCGTCAATCTCTGGATATCCATTGGTCTAATCATGCTCTCCCTCTCAGAGATTGCAGCAATTCTAGTGAGTCTCACTGCGGGCTCTTTACAGATTGAAGCAACTATAGGACTAGTTCAGATACCGGGGCTACTGCTCTGGGGCCTTGGGATCTTGCAGTATCTTCGGTCAGTGAACTCATCTCTCGAGTTTGCAGAGACTGGAAGACTTTGGACGAGTCTGCTAGTCATCGTGTCACTATCCACCTTGGTGCTTATTGGCATCAATGCCCTCTACATGCCTTGGATTGGAGCTATTGAGAATGTCGTTCTGTCACCTATCATTGTGGGCCAAGGTATGCTTGCCATTATCACGCTGGGACTTGTCTGGACCTTTAGACATGGAGAGATTGCTAGACCTTTGGTCTTGGTTTTCTGTGGATTCTTGCTATACCTCGTTCGCACTGTCCACTGGGCATTCACGATAACCACGATTGGTACGCCGCTCAATAGTATTATTGCTGTGGAAGCATACATCTTCTTTGGTGCAGCATTAGTGCTAGCGCGGAATCTTGGGGCTTCTGTCAAGTGACTCTGACTTCGACCTCATCTTGCAGCACCTGATTCCGAACCCTCGGATTTCACTCCACTGTGCTCCGCTACAACCGTCTTTGCTACTTCTAGTGTTTCTTCGGTTATCTCTTCGAGTCCCTGGTGAGCATAATAGGTCTCATAGACTGCCTTGAAAACGCCGTTCAGAGCGAGCAGTTCCTCGATAGTACCCTGCTCGACCAAGGCACCATGGTCAAAGACTAGCACACGAGAAGCACTGGCAATTGTTGTGAGACGGTGAGCGATTACAATCGTTGTACGGTCATGAAAGAGCAGCTCCTGCGCATCCTGCACCAAAGACTCACTATATGCATCAAGGCGGCTTGTGGCCTCATCGAGAATCAGAATCCTGGAATTAGCAAGCATTGTACGAGCTATTGTGACCATTTGGCGCTGGCCTGCACTCAAATTCTTACCACTCTGAATGACACGGGTATTATACCCATTTGCTAGCACCTCGATGAACTCGCTGGCACCAATCATGGTGCACAACTCCATTATCTCAACATCAGTAGCATCAGGTTTTCCGTATCTGATGTTCTCCATGACTGTATCATCAAATAGGTAGGGCTCTTGAGGAATGAGTGACATGGCGCGATGAAGTGAATGCAGCTGGACATCACGGATATTCTGATTTCCGATGAAAATGCCTCCTTCCTTGGGATCATAGAATCGGTTCACAAGCGCTGCAATAGTCGTCTTTCCGGCTCCGGTATGTCCAACAATAGCTGCAGTTTCGCCAGGATTGATAGAGAAGGTGACGTTCTTGAGAACAGGAGTGTCCTTAACATACTCGAACACGACATTCTTGAAATGGATGCCATCGCTGTCCGGAAGGAGAGCGACTGCATTTGGAGCATCAGCAATTGCTGGTCTCGATTCCAGAACATCTGTTACTCGATCCATTGCGGCAAGTGATGATTGAACCTGTGTGGCCATCATACTTAGGCCAAGGAGTGGGAACATGATGCCACGTACCAAGGAGACACCAAGAAATATGTCTCCAAACGAGAGTAATGGAAGCACACCAACTGCCAGAGATCCTGCAACGAACAGCATGGCTGCAATGGCGAATTGACCAATCGCCATCATCAATGGCTGCATTGAGGTCATCAGTATCATGAACCTGAAGCCATATCGGTAGGCCTTCTGGTTCAGTGACATTAGATGTTCTGCGAGCTCATCTTCACGATTGAACGCCTTGGCGATATGGATTCCGCTGAGATTCTCAGCGATCTGACCAGACACCTCTCCGGATGCTCGTTGTGAGGCAAGCATGATTCGCTGTCCTACTGTGCTAAAGAGTACTGCGATGAACAGTATGCCCGGCACGACAATGAGAGAAGTCAGAGCAAGGTAAGGCGACATCACCCAGAGGAGTATGAATGATGCTCCAAGTGTCAGAAACTGGCTTGCAAAGTTGATCAGGACTTGGATTCCTATGCTCAGGTTCGTCGCATCACTTGTGACCCGGGAAGTCACATTTCCCGCTTGTTCAGCTTTGTGGTAGGAGAGGTCAGCCTCGACCAGATGCTCATAAACATCCTCTTGGACACTCTGGACAAGCCCTGCTTGCGCTGCCGCCATAATCCATGTATTCACGCCACTCATGATCCAAGATACAATGGAGAGGACCAAGAAGAGAATGGTCAAGAAGAAAAGGGTAGTGAGAGAGCTTTCGAGATAGACGGAGTCGATTCCTGCTCTGAGAACAAGGGGATTAATCACACCCACAATTGTCGCTGCGAGAGAGAGTATTGCGCCGACAATGACAATACGCTTGAAACTGCCGAGGTACTGCACCATTCGGCCAAGAAGGACTCGTATCGGACGGCTTCTCTTCTCTTTCTTTCCCACAAGAGCCCGAGGGCCCCCACCTACTCCCATGGGTCCGTGCATGACCATCATGCAGCACCTCCTCTCTTGGCAACAGTGGCAAGTAGCTCTTGAGCGCCAGGAAGTCTCTCGAAGACACGACGGTAGTGTTCTGAGTCGCGTAGGAGTTCCTTGTGGGTGCCAACCGCCACGATGCGACCTCTGTCTAGGATGATCACCATGTCGGACTCGATGAGAGTACGCAGTCTTTGAGTGACTGTGATACTGGTGCGGCCTCGCATAACCTCGTCGAGAGCCTTTCTCATCAGGTATTCTGTCTGAGCATCAACTGCGCTCACCGAATCATCTAGAAGAAGAATCTTGGGATTCTGAATTAATGCGCGGGCTATCGCAAGTCTCTGTCGCTGGCCTCCACTCAGCGTCATCCCGCGCTCCCCAATCATGGTATTGTAACCTTCAGGTAGATTAACTATGAATTCATCGGCCTGAGCACGTTTTGCGGCTTCGATAATCTCTTCATCAGATGCATTAGATCGACCAAAAGCTATGTTCTCACGGATGGTCATTCTGAAGAGAAAGATGTCCTGCTCAACAGAACCCACAGCATCTCTGACGGACTTTGTTGACACACTTCGCAGGTTCACTCCGCCAACTCGAATCTCGCCCTCAGTAGGATCGTACAGACGTTCCAAGAGTTTCAAGACCGTACTCTTGCCAGCCCCAGGTCCGCCTATGAGTGCAATACGAAACCCGCCCGGAATGACAACAGAGAGATTCTTTAGTGCAAAATGAGAATTTCCAATATCTTCTCGGCCATACCTGAAGCTGACATTGTCGAAGACAATATCACCTGTCCATTCTACATCTAGGACTTCGTGCTCGGGTTCAGACATTGGGTCCTCCCAGTTGAGGAGGTCTACAATTCGTCGGGCATTGACATAGCCGCCCCTCAGCATGAGAAGCATCATCGGAAACTGAAAGTTGAGTCCCTGAAGTGACGTGAGAAGGCCAAGAATTGTTATCAGCTGGCCAACGTTCATGATGTCATTGATGACTGCATAACCTGCGTACGCAAACGCAATGGTTGTCATCCCGGCTAGAATCAGTGCCGGCAGATAGAATGCTGAGAGCTGTCCCTCTTTTGCAGTCAGCATTTCTTGGGCCTTGCTGGCATCGCGGAACTTCCTCTTCTCAAACTGCTCTGCGTCAAAAGCTCTGACGACTTCAATACCTTGAAACACACCTTGGGTGATAGAGGACAAGTCTTCCATGTTCTCCGACCTCTTTCTTCTCACGGGTTCTATCGCGTTGGCGTAGCGGTACGAGAAGAGAAGATAGATTGGAAGTCCGAATAGCATAATCAAAGTGAAGCCATAGGTAGGGAACGCGTAGCCTCCAATCTGAAGAGTCAGCATACTGCTGAGGCCGGGCAAGAAGTCCATCTGAATTAGGAAAAGAGTCGATATGGCAAGGGACGCCAATCCTGCTGCTATGTTCCTCAATGCAGGATTAAGAGAGAAACGGACCCATTGGATATCCTGCATAGCCACGGCTAGAAGGCGTTTGCTGTCAAACTCATCATGAAAAGTCATGCTGTAGACCTGAAGAGCCTCGAAGAAATCCTGTCGAGCATCACGTTCCCAGCGCAAGGTCAGTGTCGCCCAGACCCATCCTCCAACAAAGAAGAGACCCATGTAGGCAGCGCCAAATATCACGATAAGCCACACATAGGTCATGAATTGGGCGGTCAGAAAACCAGTCGTCTGTATCTCTGTCACAGCAAGACCGATGAAGACTGACGGAAACACTGTCAGCAGGGTGGAAACCATTGTCAGCGTAAGACCCACAGAGGCAACAGCCTTGTTCCTTGTCATTCCGCTGAGCATGTATCTCCAAGGAGTCTTCCTTACCGTTTCACCGCCATTGTTTCTAGACATTCTATATGGCTCCATTCTTTAGTTGCTCAATCAATGAGGAGATTCTTGCAGTCATCTCTTCCAGATGGCGGAGCAGTTGTTGCTTCTTCTTTGTGTCGAGTGAGTCGAACATAGATTCGAAGGACCCTATGGAGTGACTCATCCCATGCAGATGAAAACTGATGCGTTCTTCAGGTTCGAGGAGCTGTTCCCAGAGTTTCGGTCCCAGACGAGTCTTCTCTCCAACTGATTCCCTTCGATGCTTGAAAATCAGCACCATCTGCTTCTGACCTTCCTTCGTGAGACGGTATGTCTTGCTTCGGCCTTCAGTGGACGCAGCTTCGATAGTGCCCTCTTCTTCCAAAGAAGATAACAGTGGGTAAATTGTGCCAGGACTCGGGTTCCACTCGCCATCCGTGAGATCATGAAGCCTCTGCATGATGTCAGTCCCCGTCATTTCCTGTAGACGCAAGAGACGGGGAATGATATGACGAAGAAGCCCTCTAGGTATTGATTGAGGCACAAGTAGATGATCACATTCTCTATCAGGGGCCTCTTCGTTCATCGCATATATCGCCTGGAATATCGTATCCGATAATCGAACGCGATATCGAATGCGATATAAGGATTACTGAAGGACTCCGCTGTTTTCAGTATTGGGGACCAAGGATAAGTTTGATAAGAACCCCCACATCCAGCACTCAGAAAGTTATCGAGGATGCTCAATTGGGTGAGAAAGCCAAGGTCAAGGAAACTGTAGGTCTGTTCGAAAAGGTATGGCAGTTGCCATCCTTTAGAGCAATCTTGGCCATAATGATATTCGAAACGCTGGTTGTTTCACTCATAGCTACAGGCCTCAAGATACTTGCGGGCGTCACCACTATGCCTCTATCGACAATGGCGCTGTACATGGCCATTCTCAGCGTACCTACATTCTTTGGCACGGGAATTCTCTACCTAGCACTGACCAGCCATGGCTCGCCATTGAATGCTCGAAGAACAGCAGGAATTGTAGTATTCGGAAATGTCCTCTGGTTTACGATGGGACTGGTCGGTGCAGCCATTGATAGCATCATATCATATCAGTTCTATGAAATCCGGTTCTGGGCAATTGGTGCTAGTCTAGCTTTTCTGATGATTGCATTTCTTGTCAATGCGCTCAGTGATCATAAGGAGCCTCGTAATTTCGCGGCAGCTGCCGCACCTTTATTATTGTGGATCATTCTGGAGATGCTTTTGGCACCGATGGATGCCGCGATGCCAGATTTGCCTAGCCTCTGGTACGTGATGATTCCAGTCATTGTAGCTCTCTCGATATTCGTGGTTCACTACATCTACAGGTCAGTCAGTGTGCCCTTTGAGAGAGACCTCGGTATCAATGGTCCAGCTCTCCTGCGTGCCTTTGGACACGATTATCTAGCGGGGAACCCGATTCCACTTGATACACTCCTTACCAAGATATCGACTCCACAGAGCATTCCGATGGAGGCCATTGTATTTCGCGATACTCAAGAGCCGTCCAAATTGATAGCCTGTGGAGTGATCTCATATGTCCATCCAGGACCATTCAGAGATGTAGGAAGCAGCGAATTGCCCTCAGTCATAATGGAGCACATCAAAGAGAAGTATAGCGTGCCAGCATTTGTCATGCATGGGACATGCACTCACCAGCAGAACCTGACAACCAAGGAGGATATTCCAAAGGTGCTGGATGAGATTGACAGATTGATAGAGAATACGGCAGTGCACAGCACCATCTCTGGACCTCATTGGACTGATGGCGAGAAGTTCAAGGTGTGGACATTATTCGCAGGAGAGAATGTACTGACAATCACGACAAGCGCACCAGAGTTCACTGATGATGTTGCACTCGAGGTGGGATACGATGCTGCGAACATGGTGAAACAACGGCATCCCACGATCAAGAGAGTGGCAATAGTGGATGCTCATAACTGCATCAATGATCATGCAGTTTCAGTCGTTGAGGGCGATCCCGAAGCTCGGGAATATGTGGGAGCCATATCCGAAGCTATCTTCTCAACCCTCAATAAATCAAGGTCCGTCGTGAAAGTGGGCATGTATCAGGTCTGGCCAAAGGACATCAGTCCCAAGGAGGGCATGGGTCCTGGAGGCATCAGTGCGATATCACTTGCCAATGGAGACCGCCAGTTCGCTCTGATATCGGTTGACGGGAACAACATGGAGCCGGGATTCAGAGAGAAGACAATCAGTGCGTTGGAAACACAAGGGTATGACGATGCAGAGGTCGTCACGTCAGACACTCATGTCGTCAATGCAATATCGCTGTCAAGTAAGGGATATCCACCTGTAGGGAGAAACAAGCCTGATGAAACGTTGGAACACATCGTCGTAGCCTCAGTGAAAGCCAGAGAGAAGATGCAGACTGTGCAAGTTGGTCTGGGATTCGGAAAGGTGGCTGGTCTTAAAACCTTGGGCGAAAGAGGGTTCGATGTCTTGACGCAGAATATTATGGAGGCTGCAAGAATCGCGAGGAGAGTGGGAATCCGTGCGGGCGTTGGTTCAGTAATCGCAGCCATATTACTTACATTCCTCATGTAGCTGATACAATCATGTAGGTTTCGATAGAAGTATATGCGGCAGTTTGGATGGTCCATGAACAAGAGATGGTGTGCTTGAACAAGAAGCGTGTCCTCGTCGGGATTACAGGCGCTAGTGGAGCTATCTACGGAGTCAGACTGATTAGAGCATTGAAGTCAGCAGGACATGAAGTGCACCTTGTTGTGAGCAAATGGGGAGCAGAAACGATGAGGTATGAGCTTGGAATGGAGGTCGATTCACTAGCTCGCGAGGTGGACAGGATATACGGGGAAGATGAGCTGACTGCGGGACCGGCTAGCGGCAGCTTCCATCTTGACGCAGTCGTCGTCATTCCATGTTCGATGAAGACACTTGCCAGCATCGCTCATGGCTATGCTGAGAACCTCATCAGCAGAGCGGCAGATTGTGCTCTGAAGGAACGACGAAGATTGATACTTGTCCCCAGAGAGACCCCATTGAACCTCATTCATATCAGGAACATGGCTTCAGTGACTGAGGCAGGAGCAATTGTGATACCAGCAAGCCCTGCATTTTGGCATAGGCCGAAGAATATCGAAGAACTAGTCGACTCAGTCGTTGACCGAGTCCTATCTCATCTGGCCTCGCGCAGAGATTCTGCAGCAACATGGACTGGTGAGTGATCCCGTCCCTCGGTCATCCCCAGTGAAGGGGTGTTCCACAGTGGTCGCAGACTATTGTTTCGCCAGGTAGTGCCCGTTTGGCAAGCCCGGCGCCACACTGTGGGCAGGCAATCTTCTTCGGAGCAGTATCCTCTGATTTTGTCTGGATTCTCAGAAGAACTTCACGCAGATTTTCCCGCATCTCGCCCAGCATTAGCTCAAGCTTGGTCTCATTATTGCTGGCAACTGCTATTCTCAACACTAGATTCTCCTTTGATGCGGAGCCAACTACTACAAACTCATCACCTGCAAGAGCCTTCCCATAGTACCACGCCTCAAGACCAGTCTTGGGATTTGTCTGCTCATCAACAAACAGAACACTGTGCTGCTCTATCACGTTCTTTACGATTTCAAGCATCTCAACAGGATCGGCGTTTGCGTCGATTTGGTACTCGCATGCATGCTGTGTCTGAAGCGACGTTTCCATTAGGAGTTGGAGGTCTTGAAGAGATTTCGTCTGGAGATAGGCATCTCTCACAGCAGACGCATGTGCGAGAAACACTGACAATATCGATTCTCCGTGTTGACTGCACATGAGATAGACATCAGCGCTCTTTGCAAGTTCTCGGACCTGAACTAGTTCAGTTGGGTTATGGCATTTATGACACTCATAGAGTTGCATGTATGTTCCAGAGAGTGTGGCTGGATACGCAGTATTAGACAAGGAACGTTCGCTTCCATGTCCATTCCGACACTCTACCTTGAGTTCAGTCGTGATGTCTTTTATCTTCGAATCACGAATTGTAATAGGAGCTGAGCACTTTGTACACTTGAGGCTCTCTTCAATCGATGATTTCCTATCTAAATCAGGCTCTCTACTCTCAAGATGCTTGTAGAGATCAGCTTTGAGACTCTTGTGCATTGTTCCGTGCAATGAACACACAAGATCGAGCTCAACATTGCTACCACTCACTTTCTTTCCCACGATTTCTGTAAGTAAGTCGCAGTCATCGCATTTCATTATCCCGCCAACAATAGCATCAATAGCTTCTTCATCGAGATCAGTGGGTTGGTTCATCTCAACAGAGTGGCCATTCGGGCAGCTGCATTTCAGTCTGTACTTGCCTTTGTCAATCTCAATACTCCGTATCGATAGTCTGCTTGCACATTGTGTACAGTTGAGCATCGATCGGACAACAGTGCCTTCAGACATGGCCTCTGCTATTTTCTCCAGCATCCACGCATGCTTTGCAGGCATCTCTTTCTTTGTCCTACCGTGAGCGGGACAGGATACCTCTACTCTCGCTGTATCACCCTTGGTGGCTGTACCCAAGACCTGGCAGGGTAGTCCACATTGCTCACAGTGTATCAGTCGTTTGAAGATGGTCTTGAGAATTGAGGGGTCAGCATCAGTTGGTGCAAATCGTGTCTCCTTGTGACCATTCGGACAGCGATACTTGAACTCCATTATCCCGTTCTTCTCTTCTATCGTCTGAGTTGAAAAGACCTGCCTGCATCGTGGGCAGCTCAATGAGTCAAGAATCGACTTGGCACTATTCACGGTTCCTTTGAGACCAGCAATGGCGCTATGATAGAAGGATGGTATTCTTTTCTTCTGAGGACCATGCACAGGACAGAGGAACACATACTCAACTTCGTTTCTGCCAAGGTCTGTATGCACCAGAGACATTGTGGAACCACACTCGACGCAGGTAAAGAGTCCTTTGAAGATCTCAGGCGCCATACTATCTGCTTGATACCGTCCAATGTCTCTCTTCCCCTTGTGGCCCCTGAGACATTGGCAATAGAGTCTAACTGTGCCGCCGCGCATCTCGCCGGCCAGAATGTAGAAGGGTTCCTTACATTTCTTGCAGACGAACACATCAATCAACTACCTAGGCAGAACAGGCATTCAGTCCTCTAGGCAATTGGCCTTCCTAATATGTACTCCGCATACTGAAGCAGACTCATTGGAGATACAAAGCAATAGTCAGTGTGTGCGTGCAATACCTGCACCGGATTGGCTGACGCTGGCCCAGCTCATCGACCTGTTCTGTGTCAAGAGGTGCGCCGCATCGGAGGCAGACCCATGAATCCATGGTATCAGCTAGTTCGTCAATTGTAGTAGGAAGCATCGAAATGTCCTCACCAAGAGCCTCGACCTTAACAACAGCATGACGACCATTTTCAGGACCTGTGATCATAAGAATGACCGCAATCTTGCGTTTTGTATATTTTCCTTCCGCATAGCCGCGAATGGTTCCGATGAACTCTCCAGCAATTACGTGCTCTTCTGTATCCACCACATGGAAGTTCTTTGTTGGCAATATCTTCTCAGCTTTCGTGAACAGCACTTTGGCATTCCAATCAAGGGTCTGCTCCTGCTGAGTCTTTTCAAGACCTGATAAGACAAGGTCGAATTCCGCGGAAGTCTTCTTTGAAGGTGTAAGCAGGTCACAGACAGATCGGATGAGATAGGGCTCCACGCTCAACGTATGAAGTTGGTCAAGGAAATCAATGTACGAAACAGTAGCAACAACCTTTCCCTGAACGCAGTCCTTCGTCGGATAGAAACTGAATTGTGGGCTTCTGAATCCGCCAACTTCAATCCTAGATATCGTCTTCACATTTTCACCTGCAAGTTCCATGCAGTCTTGAGGAAATGCAACAATGCTCACGGTAACATTCGTGATTACATAGCCGCTGTTGTTGGCAACCTTCACCTTGTAGTCAAACTTACCGCCAACAATTTCGCAGCCTCGCATCACCTTGACACCAATGTCCGGAGTCTCAATCGATTCTACTTCAGCCTCTAGAGTCTTAGGTGGTTGAATCTCGGGCACTTCGACAGGAGGCTTTGCTTTATCAGCTTGTATCTCCTCATAGGCTTTCTGCATGGCTTTTGCGTGATCAGGTGGAATGTCAAAGACGTACTTGCCATGAATCGGGCATAGCTGCACTACTCTATCCTCACGGCCCCCAGGCTCGACATAGACCAAATCGAGCTGCTCATAACACTCTGGGCATTGAAAGAAGCGCTTGTAGAGGTCGACAAGGGTCTCAAGCTCAAGCTCAGGCTTGAACAGCCTCTTGCTTCTATGACCATTTCTGCACTCAACATCGAATTCAACAAGCCCGCGATGCTCTTCGACATCTCTGAGGGTCAATGGCATACTGCATTTCTCACAACTGAGGCTTCGTACCATTGATGGTAGCCTATCGATAGTATGTTCATGATCAACTATCACATTGTAGATAGAAGGTGTCGCTTCGCGTTGCATCACACCATGAATCGGACAGACAATCTGAAAGCTAATCTTCTTTGCACTCTTCCGCTTGCTTAGTATATGCGTCAGATGCCCACATTCATCGCAAGTGAGCATGGCAGTCGTGATTCGATTGGTGACAGCCTCGCTCCACGTCAATGGCAGCACTCTGTCGGTCACCTGCTTGCTCCCAGGACAGATGCACTTCAACCTGTAACCGGACTTCTCATCCTCAATACTACGGATAGCCAATGACTGTCTGCAACCCTGAGCCGTCAAGGTGGCTCGAAGAACAGCATCTTCAGGTATCTCTGAAACTGCTTCTCGAAGAGGATCGACCAAAGAGACAGGAATATCCTTCTTTGTGACACCATGAATGGGGCAAGCCACATGAACTCGGGTGATACTCCCTCTTGGTTCGACGTCAGATATATGGCCGGGAAGGCCACAACAATCGCAATGTACCACCCTCTGCAGAATCCTCTTCAGAAGCACGGATTCCAGATTAGAGGGCAGGAACAGTATTGCCTTGTGTCCATTAGCACATCTGGCATCAATCTCCATGATGCCGCGCCTTTCTTCTATACCACTGATTGCAAACACTAGTCCGCATTGGGAACATCTGAATGAATCGATGATCGCCCTGGGACTATCGACCTCTGCAGCCACTAGCTGGATGGTTGAGAGAAATTCACGCGGAAATTCACGTTTCTGAATTCCATGTCTAGGACAGATGAAGACACCCTCGGTCTTACTTCCCTGTACCAAGGTCTCGACGAGAGTCATGTTCGAGCCACAGTCTGTGCAGACGAACATCTTCTTGAAAATCACTGAGCCGACATCTTGAATCTGGTGCTCGGCCAGACGCCTTGCGCTCTTGTGCCCATTTAGACACTGTGTTTCCAGAGTCAAAATATGGTCCCGCATCTCAGCATTCCGGATCAGCAGAGGCTCCTGGCATTTCTTGCATGAGAACATGGTGACGCACCCTAAGATGAGGCTAGTATGGCTACAGCATGGAGTTTCTCAATGATTCTTAAGTGAATTGCAGATGAGCATTTCTCCAAATCTAGGGTGTCGCTTCACTTGGAGGCCATTCACGTTCTTCTCATTTCGCAATCCGGCCAGCTTCAGTGGCTGCCCGGCGAATCTGCATTCTCTAGGATTTTGTCTGCGGACTTTTTCAGTTTTGACCTGTAACCTCGAGTGGTGTAGACACGCACAGGTTTCATTATTCTAGAGAAGCTCCTTGCCATCGGACTCAGGTCAGTCAGTCTCCAAAACTCATAACCGCTTGATCCACGTTCAAAAAGGGCAATCTCATCAAGATTGAATTTTCCCGGGTAGAAGGTGACTGAGGGGCGGTCAGGAAAATCAATGTACACGTTGCGTGGGTCAATATCAGCATCCTCGGCTATTTCGCTCTCAATGGAAAACAAGCCATCGGGAGTTGAGAGCTTGGTCAGGAAACTTGGGTCTGAAATCGCACGTGTGCTGACCATCTTTATCAGATAACGCTTGAGGTAGTCGGAAAATATTCGATTGGCGGCCACTAGAGCCTCAGGTTCATCGGGAGTGACGTTTAGAAGCCTATTCAGAAATGTAAGGTCATCGAACTGGAAGAATCTTTCAGTTTCATCCACGGGCGAAGGAAAGAGAAGCGATCCTGCCTCGTCAAGGACTCGTAGAAGCATCAATTCTGCAGCACGCACGGTCTTATGGAAGTATACAGCATCAAACATGTTGACTGCGGCAGATAGGTATGATTCCAGTGTATAGAGAGAGCCACGCTCTATTGCTATCTTGTTCTTTGCAATGCGAGTTGCATCGAACAGCTTGTGATACTCTAGTTGGGCGTAGTCGACACCTGCAAAGTAGGAGTCGCGCTCAAGGTCATCGATGAGTTCAGGGTTGATTGGGCAGGTTCTGATGTTCAGTTTCACACCCTTTATTGGTACTCCATGTTCAAGAACATCCTGGATCTCTGAGCATGAATAACCGTGTTTCTCGATGATGTTTCCCGCCTCAGTATTATCAAGAATCGCTTTTGTAAGTCTGAGAGAGCCAAAACCCCGTACTGTGAGGTACTCCTCCATGACATTCGCCCACGGACCATTTGCAAGCATCAATAGACACGCTGCTAGCCGGCCCTTCTGAATCTCCTCGCCAGTGCCTCCCAAGTACTCCAGGAAGATTCTCGTCATATTGATGAAACCCAGTGTTCTGCCGAAGAGTCCAATATCAGCACCAGGATAGACCAACGAGAGCCCCGCGGGCTCCTTGATATAGCGAAGTCGCTGAAACAGCCTAGTATCTATGAGTTCCTTCTCAACTGATGAGAGTCCTACATATCCGTGAATTGGATCCTTGATCTGAAGGACTGATGGAAAGTCCGTTATTGGCATTTGAAACTCAACCGAATGACTATTCAACTAAAGGGTATAAAAGTGACTGAAATACCTAACCATCGTTGCTCGTAGGAGAATCTTATTCAAGGATGGCTTTCGATCCGTTCCATGCAATATATCCCTAGAGAGGCAAAGCCATGCGAAAAGATGTAGTGGCCGCAATCATCATCATTACCCTTCTTTCAGTCTCAATAAGGACATACGCTGTTTCATCTGAGCAGACTCCAGTCAACTCCACAAAGAGTGCTGCAGAAGACCTAGAAAGAGTCTACGGAATTGACTACTCAAGATCAATCTTTGCCCAAGTTTCACAGAGCTCGTTCCGTGACTACATCATCAAACTAACAGAGAATGGTTCCAGATGGATTACTAGTCCAAGCTCGGCGAGCGAAGCCAATATCGCCGCTAGAAATTGGATTGCCAATGAACTCACAAGTGTGTCGAACGCAAGGATACAGGTCGAGATCCTAGGTGAGTACGACTCTGTACTTGGGCGTCTGCCTGGGTACTTTCCAGTAGATTGCCCTGCCATCCTCGTAGGCGGGCACTTCGATAGCGTTTCAGTGTCGCCTGGAGCGAATGATGACGGAACAGGAGTGGCAGCGATGCTTGAACTTGCACGAGTGCTTTCTCAGTACAACTGGCCGCTCGATCTCTACTTTGGAGCATGGAACGCAGAAGAAATCGGACTAATAGGATCCGGCGAAGTCGCGAGTATCTTGAACGAGAGGGATGTTGACCTCCTAGTCCACTACAATGTTGACATGCTGCTCGTGCCAAATCCATACAGTCCTACTGTTCTTATGGCATATCCAATAGGCTCGTATCAAGATGGAGAGTATTGGGCAGACTTGCCGATGAGTATGAGCAGCAATTATGGCCAGGATAGAATTGAACCAGTTTCATCAAGCGATTTCACAGGATGGTATTCCTCGGATCATTGGTCATTCATCCAGGAAGGATATGTGAGGTCTCTATTTGCCCATGAGAGCGGAATTGCTTACGACACAGCATATCACAAAGCTGGAGATATTTGGAGCAATCCTCTCTATGACTATGGTACTGCAATTGAGGCCGTAAAATCAATTGGAGCAAGCATCGCACTCATAATGAGTAGGGCGTACCAACAATCAGTCCTTGGTAGTGAAAGATTCAATCTAGAGTCAGAATCTACCAAGAATATCTCTATCGTCATCAGCGGAGCAACTACACTCAATCTCACAAGTCGCTGGTGGGGAGGCCCAATCACAGTGTCGTTGTATGGACCAGATGATGAGCTAGTGAATCAAGTCGTGAAGAACCACGCTTCACCATGGGCGGCTTCAGTGCTCATGCAGCAAGCCGTAACAATGCCAGGAGTCTATGAGGTGCGGGTACTGAATCATGGAATCTCAACCACCGGATATGAGCTCTTCTGGGAGTTCGACCCGGATATCGATGGTAACGGTGTGCCTGATAGTCAGGAATTCTGGTTTGATGTGATGTACTTCTCCGCAGACAGTGATTCAGACGCCCTAAGCGATGCACAAGAGATGATTCTAGGGACATCCCGAATTGATGATGACTCGGACTCTGATGGGATGCCAGATGGATGGGAAGTCAGTAATGGTTTCAATCCAATGGATCCAGGTGACGCGGCAGCAGATGACGACGGAGACACATTGACCAATCTATCAGAGTTTCTCTTCGGATGTAGCCCTCATCTTGTGGATTCGGACTCGGACCAGATGCCAGACAACTATGAAGTTGAGCATGACCTAGATCCGACAGTCAATGATGCCTTGGAGGACCCAGACAATGATCTTGTCTCGAATCTTGATGAGTATTTTGCAGGCACAGACCCCCAGTATGCTGAACTACGGCTTGAGAGAATGATTCTACCAGTGGTTGCGACAGCAGGAGCAGTATTAGTGTCCGCAGGTGTCATATTTCTCTGGCACAAGAGACGATAGTTGATACTGGTACACTCAATAAACATTCAAAACAGTGTGATGCCTTGCCAGATGTGGGACCGGTGCTCTGGAGTGACAACAATCCGGAAAAAACCTCTTCGATTAGTAGAAATTCAAGAGAGTGTGCTTCCTGAAGATGAATGGATAATCGGCATTTCCGTTCTCGACTATTTCAACGGTGTTGGTTACTCCATGCCGCGCAGTCAAAGAATCGAGCAGGAGCCAGGCGATGACGGGGATTCCCCGCCAGGTAGGAGAAAGTCCTCCGAGGTCGTAGCAGACTCGAATTCGGAAGACTGGTCGAAGACTGCAGGACTTGAAGCTGAACCAGATGATGCTCTTTTGGCATCCAGTGAAAGCAATGAGAAAGGAGCACAAATTGATCATCCTCATAGCTCGACTCCTATTGATAGTGCGCTAAACGACGAGGATTCTATGAACTTGTATGCGTTCATTCCAGGAATCTTCTATTGCTCAGCTCAAGAAACATCAGTAGATGCAGTCTTGATTGAAGTGACTCAGAGTGAGAGGTTTGGAATGACACTATCCAGCTTCCGTCCCGAGGATGTTCGGACTCTTGACATCAGTAAGGGATTCATACTCGATGAAACAGGTAAGGGAAAGTCCGTCCAAACGACTGTTGACACACTAGGAAGCTTTCATTCTGAGGATTTTCTCAAGGACTCTGGTCTGACCACTGAAGAAATGATCTACTCGAAGGAGATTGAACTGGCACGGCGTCTATCAGGACATATGCCTCTCGCCGAGCTCAGGAAAGCCTACGCATCCAGTTCATTCCTCCAGGCCAGACTCATGAAACTCTTGGAGGATATCGATTTCTTTGGGTTGGCGCCGCGACGACGCATCTATGTGAGAAATGAGAAACACCCCTATGGCAGGGTAATCGAAGTCAGTTATCGCGGGCTCGATCGGACACTCTATCTTGGAGGTGAATCCGGAATCTCATGCCCAGATGAGACTGATTTAGAGGGTCGACTGAATTGCCTTGTTTTCACGAAGCACATAGGCGCAGGAACTGAAACGACCGTAGAAGAGGCAATTATCGAGATGCTTCACCTTGTCAAAACCGGTCTCAAGAAGCAAACATCTAAGGAAGCGGTGTTGGACAAGCTATCACAGGAGGGTGCCTGATGAAAGAACTGACGGAGATTGCTAGGTCTGCTGTCAACAGCCTCCATCAGAACCAGGTCTTCGAAGTAATCTCTGAGTTCCAGAAGAAGGATGCTATTGAGATTCGTGATGAATTAGGGATTTCAGGCCACTCCAAGATGATTGCCAAGCCATTTGACCTCCTTGAATCCGTGAAAAGGCACATCCTTGCCAGGGCATTCCACGACAACGACCAAGTCAAGTTTCTAATGTCAGTGCCAGTCTGGGCAGGATTCAAACCGAACATTGACTATCTTGAAACAGAAGAGCAGGCAATTCTTGCTGGCAAACGTAGTGCACTCGCCATGCTCTGGATTATGATACTACCAAGGCTCTCCGCATATCCCACAATCCTTCCCAGTGAAATCGAGAATCAAGGATTAGAAAAACTAGTGGAAAGTCTGCTGTTGTCGGACGAGTCACGTGCTATGCTCAACAGGGTCATATCGCTGGAACTGATCAATAGAGGATTTATTGAGGAGTACTTCGAGATCTCAGGGCTTGACAGTGGCTATGTAATCGACGATTCAATGAGGAAGAGTAGACTTCGGGCATTAATCGCACTGATAGTGATGAAGGCATGCGATTGCCCATTCGATCTTGATAAGATCTTCAACCTCCCAGAACATAGACTCATTGAGGAGACCACACTCTATATCATTACAATGCAGACAAGAGCATCTCTTGCCTACCAGATTTCGGGAGGCGGCTCAAGCAGTCCATTTGACTGGCCTCTGGTAGGTACCGCCAGAGTGTTTGAGAGACTAATGTCAACAGTTGATGTACTACGCAGGACTGCATCCAAAATGACGACTTGCTCTCTATTCTCCTCAGTAAATCAAGGAAAAGAGCAAGTATGGACCGAGAGGGAATTCGCATCGTTTCTGGTGAGAGAGATAGCTGATTATTGCAACGGGGTACTTAGGACTAGTTCAAGCAATGGCAAGAACGAAGAACTTGACGCGTTCATCGACATTCTGACGGGCGAGAATATTGAAATCGCAGCAAGGGTCATGGAATCTGAAGATAGGCCACTGCAGCTCTACGAGGAATTATCGGACTGCAAGAAGAGAGCGCGTTTTGGTGAAAAGGCTCGGATCTCACCTGAGAGGCGTTTTCGAATTGTCCTCTCCAACCTGAGACGGCGCCTTGAAGAGGCCCAGTCAAATCCCCTAGCAGCAGATGATCTTGAGGAAGAGATATTCAGCGCGTTTGATGCAATAATGGAGCTCGTCGAAAAACACACTGATTCACTGGGTGCGCAGGTGGACAAATTCACTGAGGAACTATGCTTTGAGACCTCATTCCATATCCTTGAGATACTGAAACTTGGTAGATCGCTCGGCGACTTGCCATGGGTTTGCCGATATTTCGCTGAAGAGGCAACAAGAATCAGTATCTCTCGTGGAGACTTGGACAGCCTTGAAGAAAGACATAGATTGAAACGTATTGTATCTGCGTTCACAGGGGGTGTGGTCTACCTTGTTCTTCAGGCACAGAAGTGAATACTCTCGATGTGAGTATGAGTCAGAAATGCCCCGCAGAAAGGATGCACGGGGACTGCCATTGCTATCAGAAACCTAAGTGAAGGTCTTCATGATTATATCCCAACGATGCTGAATGAAGTCTTCGATCTCTTTGATCTTCTTGTCATCACGAGTTGGCTTGTATAGGTGGGAATATCGCCCCTGCATTTTCAAGAACTCATCAATTGGCTTTCGCTTTGCCGGGTCCTGGAACCTCTTGCTCTCTTTCCCGAGGATGAACTCTTCCCCGATGCGCTCCCATTGGATCCAATAGCCTGTTTCAACAGCGAGCTTGCCAATCTCAGCACCCTGTTCGACTGGGTAATTCCAAGCCTGTGGACAGGGGAGAAAGATGTGTCCGAATCTCGGACCTGTGTATTGACGAGCTTTCAGGACCTTCTCATAGAGGTCACGTGGATAGGCCGTATTCGCAGTGAATTGATAGACAGGCTCGTGAGCTGCAACAATGAGGTCGAGCAACTTCTCTGGCTCAGTCTTCCCATGCCATGTCGTCGAAGTCTGGGCGTGCAGTGGAGTCGCACTAGATCGCTGAGTGCCTGTGTTGCTATACACTTGGTTGTTGTAGCAGATATAGAGGAAATCAGTTCTTCGTTCAAATGCACCACTTAATGCCTGTATACCAATGTCGAATGTTCCGCCGTCACCAGCCCATACCATGACCAGTGTGTGATTGTTGCCCTTCGCCTTCAGTGCAGCCTTGACGCCAGATGCAGTAGCAGCAGCAGCCATGAAGGCAGTGTTCAAGACGGGCACATCAAGACCGCTCTTCGGCCAGAGGGACTGCACGACACTTGTACAGCAGGCAGGGACGACCTGTATTAGATCACCTTCCAAAGCCTTGTACGTGTGTCTAAGTGCAACCATATCCTGGCATCCTGCACACGCAGCATTTCCCTTCAGCACATACTCTCTGAGTGGCATATCTCGCGTAGCTACCATTTCTCTCACTCCATCAAATCATGCCAGGTCTCCTCGGGACCCAGTTCGCCAGTTTCCACAGCGTTGTACGTATCCAGAATCATTTCTTTGATATCGGTGACCGTCACGTCGCGACCACCAAGACCACCAATGTAGCTCTTGACCATCGGGCGATGCTTTGTATTGTACATCGACGAACGAATATCGTTTGCCACAGGACCTCCGAAGCCGTATGAAACACCACGGTCAAAGCTGGCAAAAGCGTCGATATGACTGCCAAGGTCTCGTATGCGTTCAACAGGAAACGGCCGTATCATTCTGACTCGTGCGTTGCCAACCTTGTAGCCCTCTTCACGAAGTTCCTTGACTGCATCAATTGCCTCTGCAGCCACAGAGCCTTGAGATGTGAATACGACACGAGCATCATCACATTTGTAACAGTCAATCGGTCCTCCGAAGTGTTTACCGAAGAGCTTCTTGTATTTCTTTTCGACCTCCTCATAGACCTTGATGGCATTCCGTGTTCCCTCGTGCATCATGTATCTGAATTCCTGATAGTATTCAGGAAACACGATATTACCATGGGACACGGGATTTGCCGGGTCCATGACCCAGTGAGGGGGTGAATACGGAGGCAGAAACTTGTCGACTTCCTCGGGTTCCAAGTAATCGAATGTTGACAATGTATGACTCAACACAAAGCCATCGGAGTTCACCATCACTGGCATCATTACTCGCTCATCTTCAGCGAGCTTGAAGGACTGAATGATCGTATGATAGACCTCGTCGACACTGGACACATAGAACTGAATCCAACCTGTGTCACGCTTTGAGATTGAGTCGTCATGGGTCACATGGATATTCCAGCTCGGAGAAACTGATCTGTTGATGTTGTTGATCACTATAGGCAGTCTTGCCGCGGCAGCCCAGTGAAGCCCCTCATCCATCAGAAGAAGTCCGTTTGATGAGGTTGCAGTGAACGCGCGGGCACCTGTTGAACTAGCTCCGATACAAGCAAAGATTGCAGAATGCTCTGACTCTACCCGGATGAACTGCCCTTTGTAGATGCCTTCCTCATTTAGGTATGCAACCTGCTCTGGCACCGTTGTTGCGGGTGTAATTGGATACGCTGCTACGACCTCGACGCGAGCAGAAACGACTGACCGCGCTGCTGCGTAGTTCGCACTCATGAGCTCTGTCTTCATATGTCGCTGGTCCTCCTCTTCCGCTCATCTGTGCGCACCATCTCTATACACTGTTTGGGACATACTTGGGCGCAGATACCACAGCCCTTGCAGTAGTTGTAGTCCGTGTGAGGAGTTCCATCCTCATCAACACTTATGACAGCCTCAGGGCAGTACAGCCAACAGGTCCGGCACTTGTTGCACTCAGCATAGTTGACCACCGGGTCGAAAGTGCGCCAGCTGCCGGTCTCGCCCGTAGCCCCGATCGTGGGCTTGGAGTAAGACGTCTTTGGCATGTCTTTCCTGCTCTTGGGCTCAGTATTTACTTCGTTTACCAACCAGAAACACGTCCGCAGCGAGCCATCTAGCTCGCAGGCCCGAGAAGCGCAATTAAGCGTTATGATGTGGGTTGTGAATTGAGGCTGAACTGCTCCATGCGCTTTGCTTATCTGAATGAAGAGAGTCATCCAACATGACTGCTACAGAGAGGCGAGAATCATGGAATTTACGATTACTCTTGTTCAGATGATGTGCAAGGAGGGAGACAGGAAGTTCAATTTCGAACGTGCTGAAGAGCTATTGAAGGACTACACAGAACTTGGAGGAACACAGTTCATAGTCCTGCCAGAACTATTCGCCATTGGCTTCAGATACGCCGACTATGAACAGCAGGGTCCAGGAATTCCAGGGCCGACGAGTGAGTTCATCGGCAGATTGGCCGAGAAGCATAATTCATACGTCTTTGGAACAGATATTGAAAGAGGAGAAAGAAGGCACTACAACACCCTCATCGCAGCCAGACCCTCTGGCAAAGTCACGGCAATCTACCGAAAGATTCACCCTTTTCAGAACGAACGCAGCGTCTTTGATGGAGGTAACACGATAGTTCTGATGGAGTGCGGGGACATCAAGGTCGGCGTTCAGATCTGTTATGACATCCGATTTCCAGAGTTGTCGCGCAGACTCGCGCTGGAGGGAGCGGAAATTCTGATTGTTCCAGGAGCATTTCCTGACCCCCGGAGCGCTCATTGGAACACTCTCATTCAGGCAAGGGCAATCGAGAACCAGCTCTATGTCGCAGCAGCAAACAGGGTCGGCTTCGGATTCGATAGGAAGACATACTTTGGTCATAGCCAGGTCGTTGACCCTTCAGGCCTGGTCATGACAAGACGCAACTCCGAATGCCGGATTATCCAAGTGACAGGAGATACTCAGATGATCAAGTCTGTCCGGGAGCAGATAACCTGCTATGCGGATAGGTCCCCCACGGGTTATGACAAGGTTGAGTGGTTTCGAGAGTAGCACAAGCGTTAAGTGAGAACCCATCGCTGCGTAGGATATCAGAGGAGTAACAAGTGGAAGAGCCGGACCACATCAAGAAGACCGTGCGAGACTGGTTCTCGAGAGAGGGT
>CAYHAA010000010.1:0-110015 GCA_964354495.1 uncultured archaeon
CTACTGGTGCAGGAGCTACTGGCCTCTCAACAGGCTTGGCTACTGGTGCAGGAGCAGCTGCATGAGCAGCTGGCTTGGTTTCTGGAGCAGGTGCTGACTGCTTCGCCGGTTTCTTCTTGGTAGAAGGCTTGGCAGGAGCTTCACTCTTCTTATCGTCACTCATATTGTTTGACCTCAGAAAAACAAACCTCTTCATAAGAGGATGCACCTGATATGACTACCCAGCTATATAGGGTTAGTGATGAAACGAGAATCAGTCTATATCCAGCTGTTGTCAACTGATGTTGGAGATTGTATCATATATGATACAATAATCGAGCTATTTCCGAACATAGGAGGAGACCCTGAACCTGCAAAGGATGGCCTTTTGTACAAACACATTCCAACGGACTCTGATGTTATCATGCAGTCCTATCGTTTCACCTCAGGTCAGGAGTTGCACCAGTTCCTGTGACAAGTAAAACGAACATAGCGGCAACTCAGTATAGTCAAGAAACGCACACAAGAGTATTGATTAGGAAGGTAATAGACTTCGTTTGAGGGAAACCGCCTTGGTGGCGCGAGAGCCAATAGTCACATCAATCATTCTGATATTATGTTTGGCAGGATGTTATCCATTCTCGCCAGTGAATCATCAGCTGCAATCAATCGCGCTTGCTGATGAAGAATCTGTTCAGTCTGCCAATACTCATGAGGCAAGTTCCGCAGCAGTAGTCATCGTTAATTCTGATGCCTACTTCAACACGTCAGGTTGGACAGGAAATGGAACCATCGACAATCCATATTTGCTTGCCAACAAGACGATAGAAGGAGAACGGTGTATTGAGATAGCAGATACGAGATGTCATTTCAGAATCGAGAATTGTACACTGGATGCAGTATACTACGGCATTATTCTTTTCAATGTCACTAATGCTGTTCTGATTGACTGCATAGTGAATTCTGAACAATTATGCATCGCTCTTCTTCTGGTAACAAATGTGAATGTATCGCGAAATTCGATCTATTCTGGTGAAAGGGGAATTGAAGTGGAGCAGTCCAGTCAATGTGGCATAACCAACAATAGCATTGAGGCATATAGTACTGGACTTAGACTAGATTTCTTAAATCAGTGTTACATAGAAAACAATTCGGTATCTTGCCGCATTGAAGAAGACCTGGCCATCTCACATAGTACTAATATCACAATCATCGATAATACGTTTCTAGGAGGAATCTGTGGGTTATCATCTCGAGGAAGTCACGACTGCGATGTATTCAATAATACGATAGCCAGCAATGGATACGCAATTCTTGTTCGCGAATCATCAAACAATTCCATTATCGGCAACCAATTTGGCAGCGTAGAGGGTGAAACAGCTCTTGATGACGGAACTGATAATTCGTGGGACAATGGAATATCTGTAGGAAATGCATGGCTTGACTATCAAGGGTCTGGAGAATATCAAATACCTGGATCGGCGAATAGTGTCGACCATTTCCCAACGAAGTTCAACCCACCATTTCCGATGGATTTTGATGGCCCAACTATTGATGCGTCTCTCGGTGTTCTTTTTGTGGATTTCATCGATGAACTGCCTACCTCATGGGGATTTTGGGCCACCGTGAGTGACCCTTCCGGAGTCGACACAGTCATCATAACCGTGAATGGAGAATCTCATGTAATGAGCCATCGACCGACCACTGAGAATCCGGACCTCTACATCTATGACTATCCCAATCCAAGTTTTATGAGTCATTCCTACTGGGCAAATGATAGTCTAGGCCATTCATCAGCGACCGGAGAGGGCTTTATTTCACTGGGTGTTATGCAGGGGCGAAGGCCAGATTCGGGAATGCTATACCTGACAATCGGTGGTTCTCTGGTGTCTATCGTAGCCATTGCTGTGTTGCTACGACGACTAAAGCGAAAGTAGCTGATGCTAATCAGTGATTCATTGTCTGCACGATTTGGAAATTCGCAGAAGGAGAAGAGATTTGGCAACATGAACCAACTCTTTCGAATAGTAGGCTGCTTCATGTTCTTGACCCATTCATAGACTGGTTCGCATAGTTCCTTCATGCAAGACGCTCTTCATTGAGGGGACTTGTCTTTCAATTCGTATTCGGAGCGCATTTTCTCAAGTCTCTTTCGATCTTCATAGGTCTTGTAAACACCAACAGCTACTGCACAAGGACCAACAGTACGGACTCTGGGTCGTTTTTTATGGTGTATCCAGATTTTGTCTGTTCTACGAGTTCTTGAGTCTCCACCAATTATCAGGATGAATAATACAGCTGCAAATCCAGCAGAGAGTAGAATCAGACCTAATTCCATAAGTGACTGGTACTCTAGAGTAATAAAAACGTCATGAATAAAGCAGAGTTCTATCATCAGAACCCAAATCTGATTGCGGTTGATGAATACCGCAGATTTGTCGCATTCTGTTTGCATAGATTGGATCCACTACCAAGTATTGCAGAGATGGAGGCGCAGGGAGTGCATTCAGATTCTAGAAACCTGACACTGGAAACAGCCCTCCTCTCAGAGGGTCAAAGGCGAGTAGTAAGACATCAGCCAAATCTGATTTGTGTGGTTGAGATTGATGTATCAGACCCCATGAATCAGTTTCTTGAATCTGCAGGCTTCGTTCGAACAGTGACAATAAATCTATGGGGTAAGATAGTTGATTGAGCGGAATTGCAAATGAAAAAAAAAGATGAAAACAATCTGAGGGGTTTTTCATTCAGCTCTTTCATGTTGAGAATCAAATAGGATCTATCACATCGATTTCAGGCACACGATTGAAGGCTTGATCGTGAGTCATGAGCTCACTTATTCCCTCAATTGACATGGTTGCCAAAATTGTGGCATCTCGTCCACCAATTCCAAGATGAGTGAATTCACCAAGTTTCGTCAGTGTCAAATCAACTATTTCCTCATATATGCCATAAAGTGGCATCCCATAGCTCAGAAAGACTCTTGCCTTCTTTGTTCCCTCAAGAGAGCCCAAACGTTTCACAAGATAGTGTAAAGTTTCAACAACGATGGTCGCATTGACTGCTGCTTGATTCTTCTTCAATGCGGCCTCAACAGGTTTGATGACTTTACTATGTTCTGGAAGACTTGCATCAAAGTAGTACGCCCAGATGTTGCTGTCTATGAGCATCATGGTACTGCTCTCCAGATCTCCCTTAGCCGTAGTGGATCAACGTCACCCTTCACACTGATACACCCTCGGAGTTCTGTGATGAAGTCACTCAAATCAATGGCCTTCTCAATCTTTACTCCATTCTTCCCCGCGGTTATGCGTACGCGAGCTTTTGGCTTGAGACCTGTCTTTTCACGTAGTTCTTTTGGAATGGTCACTCTTCCTCGTTCGTCTATCTCTTCTATGCCCATTTGATTACCCACACCCACTCATATTCCAACAGTTATCAATCTTGCGGCTGTGCGGAAGTTCCCTGAAAAGAAAAGATGATGAGCCGGTTGTCGCAGACTTCCATCTCATTCAAGCAACCATATCATTTCATGGTCTTGGCCCATTTGAAGACATAATCGAACGAATTCCACCAAGATTATTACCGAAAGGAATCTTAGAACTTGTGGGAGTTCCATGAAGACATACCTAGGTACTGGCATTTCTTTTATAATCGTCGTGATGTTGGCGTCACCACTTTCAAACGTGGGAGCACCTATTGCAAACAATCACACGTCTCCACTATCCATCTTTCATGAGTGCCAATCCTCGGGCCCTTCGTTCGACCTTACGCTCTTGCCTGCTTTTGCAGATCTAGTTCCCGGTACTGAACCTGTGAACTTGACTCTTGAACTCAGAGTTGGAGTGACAGATCCTGATGGTGTGAGTGTGGTCATCGGAAGTTACAAGAATCATTCGAGCAGCGAGTGGGCCAATGTCTCAATGAGTCGAGATGCTTCTACAGGTAATCCAGATGACTTTGTGGCATGGCCTCTCAATTACATGATTATTGAACCATCCTTTGTATTCATCTGGGACATCAAATTTCATGCAAATGATACTCTAGGCATTTGGAACGCCTCTGAATTGCGTCAGATTTCGATATGCAGACAAGGCGCTACAGGTACCACAACTGATTTCCCCTTTGTTCCACTTGTCATGGCTGCAGGTTCTGTGGCTGTAATTCTGCCAGTACTCTACTTGGCGTATCGACGAAGAGCAGTTGTGCGGTCCGTCGGTACAGAGAATTCAGACTAAAAGAAGAAAGAGAGAGTCGGCAGGAACTGCCAACTCAGGTGATCTCTGATTCCATTTCATTGTCTTGACCCAATCATAGACAGGCACACGTTGAGTGACATGAGTCTTCTCTGGCACATCATCTTCTAGTCGTAAACGATGCCAAATACGTGTGTCTGGTTTTACGATGTTCCAACCCATTACTCCTCACGATTGTCATCATTTCTTAGTGTTATGATTTGGGATTCCATATAGACAACAGATAACGCATGTATAACCGTGAGCTTGGTTTCATGTCCAGTCCTCTCAAGACTCCATTGAAAGACCTACGTAGGCGAGTTGGCATAAGTTCGCTGGTGATGGCGACTCAATTATCACATTCTAGAACATGCTCTTTCCGTTTCAATAGTTTGACTGCAATTACCAAGTTAATCAAGCCCCAAAGCATGGCTTGGAAGCCTATTCCTTGGAGAAGAAGAACAAAAGAGAAGAAATACAGTGGAATGCCAACTATGATACTTGCAATACACCAGATTAGCAGCGTATTTCCGAGTGTCTTGTTGAGATTCTCAATAGAAGTCAAGAGCTTCGCCTCCTGAATGGTAACTTGGTTTTCATATCTAAGTTTGTCGTAATGGTCTCCAACTCATTCAGCTCATTGATTCGTACAAACATGGAAAAGATGCAAATTGGAAGTCTGAATGAGAAAAGGAAGAAGGATGAACTGGTTGTCGCGTGACTCACAGCCAGTTCACATTTAGATCGTTTCATGGTCTTGACCCATTCGATGACCGGCTGACAGAGTTCTTTGATTCGCTCTTTCTCGGGGGTCATCAGACCGGGCTTCCAGCCATCTGCTGGTTCGAACCACCAGTCTGTAACGATACTCTGCTGTTGGTCCCTTGGTCTTCATTCTATTCTGGCGCATAAAAGAATTCCAGAAATATATTGGAAACCTGATTATCCGATTAGGCTAATCAGGTATCCATGAGATAGCAAAGTACTATTGGAATATGACTCTAGAAAGGAGCAAATATCCCTGCAAATACAATCCAAGCTAGTAGGGTCTTTGCAACAAGACTCAGCACTATATACATCCGTTCTCCATAGAGATAGTCTTTCCACTTGCTAACCTTCTTGTACTGAAGTACCATGTTCAGTGCGAAGATATTGAAGAGGAAGAAGTACATGAAGATTATAATGTACACAAATGTTGGGGGTCCAGTTTCTGCAGCACCTATCGCTGCAGCAAAGTATCCAGACAGCACGAGCCAAGGTGTGAATCCAGCAATACATCCTAAGATGAAAGGGCTCCATATAGTCTTCTCAGTGTATTGATTGACTAGCTCCATAAGATAACCAAACATTATCATCATGGTATTTAGAACTACAATCATCACCAATGACCATAGATCCCAAATTCCTAATAGAAAAGTGATAAGAAAGATCATCACTGAACTTGACACCGAGTATTCATACCATCGATACGGATTCATTCCCTTCTGAAGCTTCGCGACATATTTGTCATTTAATGGATATGCAATCAGAAAGTGTGCTAATGCAGACATCAATGGAAATGATGCCAGAATGACACCGATGTTCGTCAATGTGAACAAGACCGCAGGCGTTGGTTGAACAAGAAACTCGAAGGGGTCTAGGCTGACAATTTCAAAATCCAGATAGATTGTATAGATATCCTGCTCCCATGCAAGGGTCAAGCCCAAGAAGAGCATCAATATTCCAGTTATTAGATGAAGCACTCCGGCATAGAGATTGAACTTTTTCAGATATGAGAAAGAAATCGGTGAGCCAGAAGACTTCTCCATCATCTCATCCACAGTCATAGTAATCGCTAATATAACGCAGAGATGAAATATTAATCCAATGGTATGCTTAAATTCTGTTAAGATAATCTCGACTTGGTCACTGAAAAGAGAAGCCCAAATCTCACTTGGTTACAGACATCTTGCCAACAGAATTCTTCGTTTTCTTTTTCTAGGATTTGAAAATTGCAGTCTATACTTTGCATCATGTATATCGAATCTTGCATCCGAAGGCAGCCATATGATATACCATGATTCGATTTACGATGTGATGATTGAGCCATTTCCAGATTATGAGCACGATTTCAGGCCTGCAAAAGGTATCGTTTCATACATGTAGTTTCTGATGGCTTGTGACGGGATAATTCAGAAATATCGATTCACCTCATATCAAGAATTACATTGGCTTCTTCATCATGGAAAAAGGACCAATTGGAAGTTTGAGTAAAAAGAAGAGAGAGGAGTAGGCATGCAGAGCCAACTCTGCAATGGATAATATTATTTCATAGTCTTGATCCATTCAGTGACGGTTTACGTTGTTCGAACGATTGATGTCTGAGAGGAATCCAAAATCCCTCGAGGCAAACTGAGTTGATAGTAGACTTACCAGCTGGACTTAGAGAATCTGGTGCAATCGGAGTCAGAGAAAGACTCGGAACTATCTCTGGCGGAGATATCCTCGATGTAGGCACAGAAGAGGGCGACTTCATTACCACGTTGATGAAGACTCTGAGGGGATACAACTCATTCGTAGGAATAGACATCTCAGCAGATGACTTGAAGAAAGCAAGAGAGCGATTCAAAGACGCTCTAGTGGATTTGATGGAAATGAATGCTGAAACGATGTCATTTCCCGACAATCATTTTGATACAGTGTGTATCTCATACTCAATCCATCACCTAAGGAATATTGATACTGTACTAGCTGAGATGTATCGCGTGTTGAGACCCGGAGGCAATTTCATCATCCAGGAATTGTATTCTGATGGGGAACAGACTGAGGCTCAGCGATTGGACAGGGATATACATAATCTGAATGTAAGGATCGATACCATCTTAGGCATCCCTCATTTCAAGGCTTTAACTCGTCAGAGATTAAGAGACTCAGTCAACAAGGTAGGTCTGAGTGCTGTAGAGATCTATGAGTCCTCATGGTCTGTCAAATGCCTATTCTGTGAAGATGCACCCGATTGTGAAGACCCGCTCAGGAAGGAGCATGTCGACTTAGTAACAAAGGAGATTGATGCTGATTTGGCTCGAATAAGTGATCATCCGTCTTATGATGAATTGAGTAAAGAGGGAGAATCGCTCAAAGAGAGAGTCAGAGTTACAGGGTCATCTGCAGCATCTGTGATGTATTTCTTCGGAAAGAAGTAGTGTCAAAACGAAATCCAAGTCAGTGCTTTTCAGGTTTCATGCCAAGAGTTGCACGAATTCCTCTGGCAGGGCAAAGATACAGAGTGGACATTTGAAGAAAAATGAAGGAATGAGGGGAAAAATATCGTTCTTCCCACTTGTTCAGTATGGAATTACTTCATCGTCTGGACCCATTCATAGACAGGTTCGCATAATTCCTTCATACGCTCTTTCTCGTGGGTCATTGAACCAAGTTCTCGGCTGTTTGAAGGCCAAGAACAATATTTGGATGAGATTAATAGACTCTATGAGGAATCTGAGTCTGATACCCATGTTATTTACTGCGGTCATTTCGCGCGAGGGAAGACTTTACGTAGCTCTTGCACCTGATGTGGATGTAGCAAGTCAAGGGGAAACAATCGAAGAAGCCCTTGCTAATCTCAAGGAAGCCTTAGAGCTGTATTTCGAGGACGATGACACCATTGACTCATAGATTCAGTTGGATGTTCCTTTCAAATAATTCTGGATTGCTCTAACAAACTCCGGAGCATCAACTAAGAGGGAATCAATTGATTTCCATACTATTTTGAAATCGATATCTAGA
The DNA here is from genome assembly GCA_964354495.1 of uncultured archaeon. Lineage (GTDB taxonomy): Archaea > Asgardarchaeota > Thorarchaeia > Thorarchaeales > Thorarchaeaceae > SMTZ1-45. The sequence goes on from CAYHAA010000010.1 coordinate 7,980, forward strand.
TACTGATGCACCAACACGTTTCTCATCGCAACCACCTTTTGCAGATTCGAAGAAAGACTAGCAGAGATGATGTGATTATTAGCCAGAATCTCTATTGTGCCCTTGTAGGTGTCGCTTATCCCGTAGTGTTTCTGAGCTACGACATGACTGCAGATATCGATTATGGATTGGGCTATGGTTTCAATAGCTCTTGCTGTCGATCTCAGGCTCTTCCCATCACTTAGAAATTCCTTGCGATTCTGTTTCTTGATTGTCTTTAGGAATTCAACCTCCTCCAGAATCATTGCCAGCCTTCGTTCGACAACAACTGTATCAAGTCCCAGTCTGAATGCCTCCTAAGGTCTCTTTGAGTAGACGTTGCTCAAAAATACGATAATCAGGATAATGTATGAGGACTTCTTCGATGAAATCAGACCAAGAATCATCATCCTTCTGAAAAAGCACGACACCATCCCTTGCGATTCGATATCGTAGAGCCCAGTTTGCATCCTCTATGAGAACAACATCAACTGCAAGGGCGGGTCCTTCCAATTCGGAGATGATCTGAAGTCGGAGATTGAATCGCTTCTCTCCGTCCTTCTCTGTTGTACCAATAGCAATATCGAGATCGCTGTGTTCGGAGTGGTCACCACGGGCCCTGGAACCAAACAATACAATGAGACTGATACTATCTGGCGCAACCTCCAGAACTCTCTGCGCAATCTCATTGTGGTCGAGCGTTGGAAACCCCTCTTGGTTGTTTCAAGCAATGGTACATCAAGTTCAACATATAAACTCAAAGGTGTTTCATATTTCATTAATCTAGAAAACCTAGTATGATCTGCTATCTTGCGCTAAACGCTCTTCATTATAGTGCACAATGGAGAGAATATGATGAATAATAATGACGCCTGGAAAGAGAATTCGCATCACAGTAATCCTCATTATGGCTGGATGCATTTCTGCTGTTTTTGTTAGCATTGAGACCCATCCGGTGGGGTATGATGTTGCGGCTGAGGGAGATTTCGTGTACGTATCGAACAATGATGGTGTAGTGGTTATCGACAAAAGCGTCTACAATGCACCAGTGCGAGTGGCGAATGTACCCATGAGTGACGGTGCTTTTGGATTAGACATAGAAAACGACAGACTGTACGCTGCAGGAAGTTCAAGCGGCCTCGTTATTGTTGATATTAGTATTCCAACAAGTCCCGTAATTCTCGGAGATGTTCCTTTGGGTGTTGCAACCAATGTCTTTGTTTCTGGAAACTGTGCCTATGTAGTAAATGCCGACGGAGAACTTGGCATTGTTGATGTATCTAACTCATCTGACCCACTAATACTTGGAACGTTGGACGTTGGCTCAAGAGGAAGTGATGTAGCAGTCGCAGGAAATACCGCGTATTTTGCGGATCCTGATAGTGGCCTTGTTGTAATTGACGTGAGTGAGCCTTCATCTCCGGGCATCATTCAAACCCTGTCCAACACGCATGGAGCTTGGGATATTTGTATCTACGAAGACATCCTGTATCTCGGGTGTCATGGAAACGGCCTCAGAGTGTTCAACATGTCATCCCCAGAAGATCCAACGTGGCTCAGTTCGTTTGATAATGGTGGAGAAGTCTACGGTGTTTCCGGAAACCGAGAGTATCTTGTATTGGCGGATTTGCAGGAAGGCGCTGAATTACTGGATGTTACAGACCTCAGAAATCCAGTGTTAGTTGCCGAGTATAGTAATGCAGCACCACATTCCGTATATTTTGACGGAAAGTATGCATACCTGGGCGATCAAGACAAAGAGTTCATCCTAATCGACTTCGATGCTGATGAACCAATTGGTTACCCATCCCGCAGCCTGAATGTCAACTTGCTATGGGCAATCCCGATTATATTGCTCTCGATAGGAGTCTCGGTCATAGTCGTACCAGTCGTTGGAGCGAGAATGAAGAGCTGGAGGTCACTTGGCCGCCAGCTCATGAAGATACTACTTGCTTCATTGTCTTGGCCCATTCGATGACAGGTTGACAGAGATCCTTGATTCGCTCTTTCTTGGGATTCATTGGACCGGGCTCCCAGTCATCATCTATTTTGGCCATTTTCCCTGCTGTAATTCCTGATTCATCTGTAATTTCCCCCTTAACAAAGAAATATTTGAGATAATGGTACGCTGAGATATTCTTAAAAAAAGTGAGGAGAGCCATAGAATTGGCTCTCATACAAAGGGTCTAACCTATGGTGTGGGTGTAATCCTGGGTTTCAAGTAGATAGAGATCAGTTGAGGGATCTCCGTTTATCACAAATGAATTCGTGTACGACTCTGTACCAACTTTCGGATACGGCCAGAACATTGAGTACTTTTGGAACGTCATTGTGACTTTGATCCAGAGAAAGAACCAATCTCCATCACGATCATGTGCTGGTCCATTTGGTATTCCCATAAGCATGACTATTCCCCAGTTTCTCTGGGTATCACCATACCCCTCATCAACATCGCAAGTCACATATCCAAGGTACCTGTACGATCCTTTTGTACTCTTGCTCGTCGAGATGGTGTGCGTAAGGACTTCTGTTTTGTCAGCAGTCCAACTAAGTCCTATACTCCCTCCGATTGAATAGATCTCACCATCACCAAAACGACCCGAAACGGCAGCATGGCCAGTGACCGAGAGTGTAGTTCCAAGTCCTTCAGAATCAAGTATCTCGTAATCAGCTAGACTTAACCAACTCGGATCTTCTAGAGTTGTACAATCTGCGGCAAGTAATTCCATCTTGATTTCACTTGGCACATTATACATCATCCATCCTCCATCATGGCGTTACCCTTGAGCTTTGATGTAAATTGGAATTCGGTAATTCCATCTTGTTGGTCGATATACCACATATCAAGTGGCACTTTGACCCAGATGTCTCTTGATGTACCATCACACCTCTCGTATGCGTACGAATCTGCACTGACCGAAGTCACCGTCGACAGGATGATCAATCCCATAAATAGTATCATTACTTTTTTCTTCATTCTGAATTACTCCTCGCCTTGCACCCCTGTATAATATGTGCATATGTTCTATTTTATCACCCGCTTTTTGAATGAAAGCAATTCCGCGTTTCAATTCCGTTGCATCAACTATGATTTCATAGAGAGAAACGAACAACGTCCTTTAGGGACTTATACCAGTATGTTTTTCAACAGACCAAGTAGCTCTTGAGCAACAACTATACCGAAGATGAAAGAACTGTAGATGGGAGGTGACTCTCAATAAAGTCAAAGTAAACCTCCTAAATTCCTGAAATCAGTTTTCCTTACACTATTCAAAGAAAGCGGAAAGGTATGGCTCAGTACCAAAGCACCAAGTAGTTTCTACACCGTCAGTAATTTGGTTGCAGTCTGTAAATCGTAAATATAGTGTTGATGATGTTGCATCTGCAACATCAATATCACCATTGAATGTGATGATGTCTAAATAAGATAAAACAATCCAGTTTCCTGAATCACTCCATCAGCATTCCTTTTTACAACAATAGCAGATATATTTCGGACTAATGTACTTCTTGGATTGCTGGTTCATCACTCCAAATACGGATACATTTTCATTAGTTTAGACACTGCTAACACTCTTCGAATTGAGAATAATCCTCTCATGTACGCAGGATATCCCTATAACATTCCTTCACAATATTGCTAGAATCGTGAATTGAATCCATATCCAATAGGTCTTTAGAATCAATGTTTACTAAAAGCATAAAATTTATGCTTAGCTGTTCATCAGAAGGGGTGGTCAGAAGAAAAGCAAAGATCTACATCATTGATGGAGACATTCGTGTGGCTCTTTTCTTCAGAGAGAGATTTCTGCTTTTCTTCTTGACCTCGAGTTATTTAGTGAATTACTATTCATTGTAATCATATCCCTGTGTTTCTTCGACAATAAAACCAGTTTCGGAACCGGGTAATATCGTACAGAAAATCCCAATGCAATGAAAACTAAACCTGTACCTAAGACCCTCAATTGTGGAATTCTATGAAGGACATAAATCTGACTGGGAGCGTAGCCAGATTGATTGAAAGGTCTAACCAATAAAACATACAACCCGGGAGATCCAAGGTCAACAGGACCAGAATACTCACTTATATTCACTAGACTGAATACAATTGTTACGTTTTCGATTGGAGTCCCATCAATGAATCTAAAACTCTCTTCGATAGTCATGAAATAGAGAGAGATTGGTATTGGGTGTCGCATAGTAACTATCAGATAGGGATCATCGGGACATTGCAGCAGATGTATAACGGAATAACCTTCAGGAGGATCGTCATACGTTGATAAGATGTAACTTGGAATGAATGAAATCATACTAAGGACAATTCCAAGTACGAAGAGCGATTTCCAAAGATGCTCATTCTCCACTATTCAAACCTCCACCCTTCGAGACGCCAAAATACTATGGAACAATACTAATACACTAAATATGATGAAGACAAAACCTGTACCTAAGACCCTCAATTGTGGAGTTTCACGAAAGACAGTCATTGAGTAACCCAAGTAATCATATTCAATTGTAGATTCAGATTGATTGAAAGTCGTAATAAAGAGAACATACAACCCGGGAGATCCAAGGTCAACAGGACCAGAATACTCACTTATGTTCACTAGACTGAATACAATTGTTACGTTTTCGATTGGAGTCCCATCAATGAATCTAAAACTCTCTTCGATACTCATGAAATAGAGAGAGATCAGCCTATCATTTTGCACATCCACAATCAGATATGGATTCTCTAAACATTGGAACAAGTGTCCTCTATATGCAGAAGTATCATAAATAAGAATTCCCCCGTTTTCCGATGAAAGAATACCTTTGCTGAAGGAAATCATTACCAAGACAATTCCAAGTACGAAGAGCGATTTCCAAAGATGCTCTCTCTCCACTATTCAAACCTCCAATCTCCGAAACACCAAGGTACTGAAATACAACAGTAGTGCACCCAGTGCAAGAGCAGCTCCACATCCATACAGAACATCATTGAATGATGTCGCCCCCGAATACCAGAAAGGACTTGTGGGATTAGGATTGACGTATTTCATTGCTGAAAAGATTGGAAATAGTAGGTTCACTATGAAAGAGGGTGTGGATGGCAATGGAATTACCACGAAGGCACCAAACCACATACCAATTCCTCCAGCAGCTGTAACTGAAGCACTTCTTGAAAGGACAGCTATGAACAAACAGCTTACTGTCATGAGAAAAATCGTGATCCAGAGAGGACCAAGAAGCTGGCACAATACGACCACATCTATAGAGAAGGGGCAAAAAAAAAACAGACCGACTATGCTTCCCAAAGTCACAGATACGGTCATGAGAACGAAAATCACACCACTCTTCACCAGAAGCAGCTTCTTTCTTTCAATAGGGTAGGATACTAATGTCCGAATTTGACCATTACCAAAACTAAGAGCAAAGTTGAATGCAACGAGTAGTGGAACCAGTAGAAGAACGATGTAGAAGGAATTGAGTATCGATACCACAGCTGCACGGGTTGTCATGCTCCGAATGGTTGCAGTAAGCTCCTCGGTAATTGCTACATTATCCCAACCTATTGGTAGATATATGTCCAGATCACCACTAGCTTGATTGAGTAGCGAAATTGATGCAACGAAAATAAATAGCGAGAGAAGTCCTATTATGAACGGAAATGGATACGACATATTAATCTCAAGACGATGAGTACTGAACTTTCGAGTTTTATTTTCACTCATGACCAATTAACCTCCTAAACATATCTTCAAGGGTCCCTGTGTTTTCGACTCCATAGAATTTGATGTCTGAGCCATTGACAAGCTCTTCCAGATGTGATTCCAAATTCTCTGTATAATCAGGTGTAACTTCGATGATCACAGACTTAGAGCCGTCCACGAATACGTCAATAATTCCCTGCTCGTCCTTGAGGATTTTTTCTAGTTTCAAAGAATCAGATGACATGACTCTGAACCTGCATTGTGTATGTCTTTCCACCAGTTCATCCAGACTCCCCTGTTCCACAATCTTGCCATTAACAATAACTGCTATCTGGTGACAAACTCTTTCCAGCTCAGACAGGATATGTGATGTTATGAGAAATGAAACCGTTTCTTGTTGATGGATTTCCACAATAAGTCGTAGGACTTGATCTCTTCCTGCTATATCGAGATTTGATGTGGGTTCATCCAATAGAACCAACTTTGGTTTTCCTACCAGTGCTTGCGCAAGTCCAAGACGCCTCTTCATTCCTGCTGATAGGTTTCTTGTCTTTCGATCTGCTGCTTCAGATAGACCTACCATTGAAAGTAATTCATCAGCTGGAACTCTCTGAGGATAGAGAAATCCCACATCAGTTAGGTATTGTCGTGGGGTCATCATTGGAGGGAAATATGGATTCTCATGCAGCACTCCGATGTGTCGAAGGAAATCCCTTGAATCGCTTGAAGTATCGCTATCAAAGATTTTAGCAGAGCCAGTATTGGGTTTGATGAGCCCCAATAAAACTCTGATCAATGTTGTTTTGCCAGCTCCATTTGGTCCGATCAGACCAAGGATACTCGGTTCCATATCGAGTGATAGATTATCCAACGCTTTAACAGATCCAAATTCCTTTGTCACATTGCGAATTGAAATGATATATTCACTCAGAATACCAAACCTCCCACGAATACAATTCGAGATATGCAACCTATTATATTTTGTCAATTGGATGATAGCTGCAGATATATGATCGTATACGTTCTCCTAATTAGCGGATGATTTGAAAAGTTCATGGAGTGAGATGGGAGGTGACTTCTCACAAAGTCTAAAACAAACCTCCCAAATCCGAAGAATCAGATTTCTTGGTTCACGCTGTCCATGCCTTTACAAAAGGCTCAGCACCAAAATACCAAGAAGTTCCTACAGTATCATCATCATCGCAATCTATCATCCGTATATACAGAACTGACGATGTTGCCGCGGTAATATCAATGTCACCTTCATACGCGAAGACATCACAAAGCACCAACCGAGTGTAATCTTCAGCATCAGACCATCTATATTCCACTTCAAGCGATTCTATCCATGGCCATCCAGGGTAAATAGTATTATAAACAAGGTGTATCCAATAGTCATCCGCATTTTGGGTAATGCCCTCAAATGTGAATACGATATCGCATCTATAGTAACCAGAATAGTATGTTTCAACAGCTCTGTTATTCAATACACTCCATACACCTTTGACTTCTTCGATGTCCTCATAATAGTAATAGTTATAATGTGAAGCGCTTGCTGGCATACAAAACGACAAACAAATGCTACGAAAATTGGTATGAACAGTTTCATATTTTTTCTCAAATACTTTTTCTCCTCATACCACACGAAAGTCCCATTAGCTATATTCACTCATTGCATAAAAGATTTGTGGAATCTTATTATTGATTAATTCGATGTTGAAAGTACTAACGCATTCTAGTTCTTAGAAAAGCAACTTGATAGAACACTAAATTACCCAACCTGGACAATTGATCTGAATTTGGTCATTCCTGCGATGATTACAGTGGCAATCCAACTCGTATTACTGGTTATCAAGTATGTAACAGGCATCTAGTCAATCTACAAAATCAAAATCCATCTTTTCCAGACTATCATGTAAATGACTCGGCTTCAACCTCTAGAATTAACCACAACCGCAATTCATTGAGCGTATGGGCTCTTGAATCAGCTAGTAGGTATTCGTGTTCCATATATTACTCCCAGAAACAGAAGAAGGAACATAGGTGCAATACCGAATGAAAAGAATACGAACCCCCTCGAAGAAATTGCAGGAGAGTCTCTTCCATGTTATTCTGGAGGTTAAGCCTGCGGTCATCATTGGTAGGAAACAGAGAATAAAGATGACTCATGGAACATATGTCATTGAGGACATACCTCACCCAAAAAATAAATCACCAGAAGGACTGAGAATCTATGCATCACTACCAGCAACGAATATCGATAGAGCAATGGAACCGGCAAGAGGAGTCGCTAACATACTCCAAAATCAATTCACCGTCCTGACAAAAACATCCATTCCTGAGTTGCTTATCATGAAAGCATATGATGTGACACCAGGAAGGAAATTTATCCAATACTTCGAACGTTTTATTTATCATAGACAATAGCCATGTTTCTTTTCTTGTACACACAGACTTCTTTCCCACTAGAGGATGTGAGTCTGAGGTCCATACCATTCTGCCATACTTTCATACTGTCTAATATCTCTCTACCTTCTTCGTTGGTCAAATATTCAGCTATCTCACGTACATCAGCATCATCAATACCGCTATTGCAGAGGTCACTTCCACGCCCCTTCCGACGGTCTCGAATAGGCTCTCCTCTAGCCAGCGAGCTCTCTCACTACCGTCTTTCTCCTTGGGAACAAGCCAAGCCCATACACTATAGACTGTTTCTGGAGTCACCATTGTATATAGTCCTTCCATATGCTTACGAAATCGAACAACCTTGGAATGCGTCTTGTCCGTTCCTTCTATTCTGACATGTATTCTATGAGTTTCTTTCAATTCGTTCATGTATTCGATAAACATGCTAGATATTAGATTGACAATCTCTAGATACTGATTTCCGTCGCGAGTGATCTCGTCGCTACTAGGAACGAACTCCTCAATGACTCTATCGATCATTTTGTGAACATCGCTTCTCTGTAGATCATAAGGATACCATTTCTTGTACTCAAACTCTTTCTGACGATCCTGTGCACTATAAATCTGGTTCTCAACGAAAGTCACGAAGTCTCGTATCCATTCTTCGATGATGGTTATGATATCTTCCTTTGAAATCCCAAGTCCTTGGAGATATTCTAATGATTTTTGTTTTTGTTCACGCCGCCGATTCTCCATAGCATGACTAGAGTCGGAAAACGCAATTATTGGTTTCGTAATCATCTCAATACGTGATATACATGGTAGATGATAGCGTCACAGCCAAGATTGACGAGTTCTCTGTGAGGTTGTGATGCAGACCTATCACTTCACATCAGTGCGAGAACTCCATGAATTCCTGTGGCATGGCAAAGAAACGAATTGGAAATTCGAATGAAAAGAAGACCGTGAGCTAGAGTCTAAGTCTCTCAGCTTATTTTCGTTTTTTGATTTACGTTGTTCGAAGGATTGATGTCTAGGAAGAACCCAGATTCTCTCGAGGCAACCTGAGTTGATAGCAGACTTACCTGATGGACTTAGAGAATCTGGTGCAATCGAAGTCAGAGAAAAACTCGGAACTATCTCTGGCGGAGATATCCTCGATGTAGGCACACAGGAGGGTGACTTCATTGATACGTTGATGAAGACTCTGAGGGGATACAAATCATTCGTAGGAATAGATATCTCAGCAGATGACTTGAAGAAAGCAAGAGAGCAATTCAAAGACGCTCCAGTGGATTTGATGGAAATGAATGCTGAAACGATGTCATTTCCAGACAATCATTTTGATACGGTGTGTATCTCATACTCAATCCATCACCTGGAGAACATTGACACTGTACTAGCTGAGATGCATCGCGTGTTGAAACCCGGATGCAATTTCATCATCCAAGAATTGTTTTCTGATGGAGAACAGACTGAAGCTCAGCGATTGGATAGGGATGTGCATAATCTGAATGTAAAGATCGACACCATCTTGGGCATCCCTCATTTCGAGGCCTTAACTCGTCAGAGATTGAAAGATGTAGTCAACAAGGTCGGTCTGAGTGCTGTAGAGATCTATGAGTCCTCATGGGCTGTCAAATGCCTATTCTGTGAAGATGCACCCGATTGCGAAAACCCACTGAGAAAGGAGCATGTTGACATTGTGACAAAGGAGATTGATGCTGACTTGGCTCGAATAATTGATCATCCGTCTTATGATGAATTAAGGAAAGAGGGAGAATCAATCAAAGAGAAACTCAAAGTCACAGGGTCATCTGCAGCATCCGTGATGTATTTCTTCGGAAAGAAGTAGTGTCAAAACGAAACCCGAGTTGCGGCTTTTCAGATTTCATGCCAAGAGTTGCACGAATTTCAAGCATATCTCTACGAAGTAAGACCAACATGGTATAACCTGAAGATTTCAATCGTTCCGGGGAACACCATAGTATGTCCACATACTTACAGGAGCACCCGCAAGTTTCAGGTACATCCACAACTGCATTTTGTGCATTGCTAGATGAGTTGTGATCTCCGGGATATAATGAGCCCAACTCTTTGGTAGCCCTTCTTGATCGAATGGCTTCAGACTGTTCTCCGTAAGCTTATCGTCGGAGAGTTTTGAGATGAATTCATGAATAGTCTCCATCCCTTTGTCATAGATTGCAAGCAGTTCATCAATCGTGCCCCTACGAAGCTCCTTTTCCATTGCATGGACTTCTTCAAAGTCATTGAATTGCATTGAGCAGAATTTTAGATCAATTGTTGGGATTTCAGCCAAATGATTAATCAAATCAATCAAAGAACGCATTTCATCTCGGGGTTTGAAATTAAGATCAGAACCTATAGCAGCCGCCATGACAAATCTAGTTTGACGACTCTCATGATCTATCATATCTAGTAGTATCTTAGAAATTGTACCCATGTCTAAAACCATGCGACTACAAACCGAACACGTACTTGACAATTACGCTCGTTTTGTACGAGAGGTGTCGCTTCACATCAGTACAAGAACTTCATGAGTTCCTATGGCATGGAAGAGATACAAAGTGGAAGTTCGCTGAAGAATAAAAGTGGCAGAGCTGGAAGTCACAAGACAACCAGCTCTTGGGATTATCAGGTTGCTTCATTGTCTTGACCCATTCATAGACTAGAGCGCAGAGTTCCTTCATGCAAGACGCTCTTCATTCAGGGGACTTGTCCTTCAATTCGTACTCGGAGCGCATTTTCTCAAGTCTCTTTCGATCCTCATAGGTCTTGTAAACTCCAACAGCTACTGCACAAGGACCAACAGTACGGACTCTCCGTCGCTTCTTATGGTGTATCAAGGTTTTGTCTGTTCCACGAGCTCTTGAGTCTCTACCAATTATCAGGACAAATACTGCAATTGCTAATCCAGCAGAGAGTAGAATCAGACCTAATTCCATAAGTGATACGTATGCTAGAGTGATAAAAATATCATGAATAAAGCAGGAGTGAGAGTGAGTTGCACAACACACGCTCTGAGAAGCTCACTCGCTTCTTTGGATTCTCCAGGTCTGAAATACATCGTATAGAGGATTCTTGATGACCTCGATTTGATCGATCTAGGGTTGGAAAGTAAGAGATGAAGAGCTGATCGTCGTCTAAGAAGCGCACACAAGAGGATTGATTAGGAAAGCAATAGACTTGATTTGAGGGAAATCTGCTGCTGGCGCGAGAGTCAATAGTCGCATCAATTGTTCTGATATTATGTCTGGCAGGATGTTATCCAATCTCGCCAGTGAAACATCAGCTGCAACTAGTCGCGCTTGCTGAAGAGGAGTCTTTTCAGTCTGAAAATAACCATGAGGCAAGCTCCGCAGCAGTGGTCATCGTGAATTCGGATGACGATTTCAACACATCAGGTTGGACAGGAAATGGAACAATCGACAATCCGTATGTGCTTGCCAATAAGACGATAGAAGGCGAGCGTTGTATTCAGATAGAAGATACGCGTTGTCATTTCAGGATCGAGAATTGTACACTGGATGCAGTCTACTATGGCATTACTCTCTTCAATGCCACTAATGCTGTTTTGATTGACTGCACCATAGACTCTGAACAATTGTGCATATCTGTACATTTGGTGACAAATGCAAGTATTCTACATAATTCAATCTATTCAGCTGAAAGGGGGATTGAAATTGAACAGTCGAGTCTATGCGGCGTGGTCAATAACAGCATTGAAACACGTTGTACTGGAGTTGCTCTGTTTTTTTCAGGTCAGTGCCACATCGCGAACAATTCAGTATCATGTAGCATTGAAGAGAACTTGGTCCTCTCGAAAAGCAATAGTACTAGTGTCATAGAGAATACGTTTCTAGGGGGGGACAGCGGGCTATTTTCTTGGGAAAGCCACGATTGTGATATATTCAATAATACAATTGCCAGCAATGGATATGCAATTCATGTACGGGAATCATCAAACGGCTCCATTATTGGTAACCAATTTGGTAGTGTAGCGGGTGAGACTGCTCTTGATGATGGAACCGATAATTCGTGGGATGATGGTGTATCTCTGGGAAATGCATGGCTTGATTATGATGGGATTGGAGAATATCAAATACCTGGAATGGCCAATAGCATAGATCATTTTCCAACAAAGTTCGAACCACTGTTTCCGATGGATTTTGATGGTCCGTCTATTAGTATTCCTTTCTATTTTGTCCATTTTGATTATATTGGTGAAATACCCGCCTCATACAGGTTTTGTGCCACTGTGACTGACCCATCCGAAGTGGACACAGTCATCATCACTGTAAATGGAGGGGCTCACGTAATGAACCATCAACCCACCCCTGAGGATCCAGACCTCTATATCTTTGATTATCCCAATCCAGGTGCGATGAGGCACTCCTATTGGGCAAATGACAGTGTGGGGCATTCATCTGCTACCGAAGAGGGTTTTATTTCAATGGGGATCATTGCAGGTACCGTACAAGATACGGCGAGGCTATACATGACAATCGGTGGCCTTCTGGTGCTCGTCGGAGCCATTGTTGTATTAGTACGACGACTAAGGCCAAAGTAGCTGATGCTAATCAATGGTTCTCTGATGACACGGTTTGGAAATTCGCAAAAAGAGGAGAGAGAGTTGGCGGCATGGAAGCCCACCAACTCCTTTGCCGGTTCTACCTCATCGTCTGAACCCATTCATACACAGGCTCGCAGAGCTTCTTCATGCGCTCCTCCTCGGGCGTCATCCCCACGCTTGGTTTCCAGCCCTCAGCTGGCTGGAAGCACCAATCGGCCCCTGTGCCCTGGCGCTCATTCCCTGGAATCCAGACCACTCCTACAGGCATGCCCGAACTCTGCTTCTCCTTACTGAATCTTCTGCTCGCGGAACCACTGATCACAAACCGTCTTGACTAATCTGTTGTGAGGCTCAATCTCCAAAGCACGCTTCATTGATTTTTCTGCTTCCTTCCTCCGACCAAGTCTACCTAACGCACTGCCCCGAGCAGTCCAGGGTAATCCTGAAGCGGGAATTGCCATAATGGCTTCTTCAATTAATGGTAAAGCTTCTTCACATTTGCCACGTTCTACAAGAAGATCAACAAGCATCAGCTTGCTCCTAGGATCATCTGGATAGTCTATGATAGTATGGCGGAGGACTTGCTCAGCTTCATCGTATCTTTCTTGTGGCGCCAAGGGGTATCCTTTGCCAAGAGATTGCACCATAGTTGCCAGTTTCTGAGCGACGTCGTCGGAAATATAACGGACTCTCTTTTCTCCTGTGTCCTGGTCTGCAACAGCAACTCTGACGCTCTTGGCATAAGCGGACTGAGCCTCCTCGTCTCTGCCACCAATTTCCTGTAGAACACAATATAGATTCGACCAGGATACTCTTTGTGATGGGTCACTCTCTACTGCTTTTCGATATGCCTCCTCAGCCTCATGGAGTCGACCTTGATTATAGAGTCTAACTCCCAGATTGTGCCAAGCCTTTGCATTGTTTGGAGTAAACATCGTTGCGTTTCGATAGGCAACGACCTCTTCATCAATCAGCTCTAGTCTATTCAAGACAAGTCCGAGCTCATTCCAGATGAGACCATCATATCGTGCAGATTCGAGATACTGTCGATATGCGTCCGCTGCTTTTTCAAACTGATTCATATTGGACAGTACAAAACCCAGGCCTTTCCAAGGGAGCGCATAATTGGGATCCAGATCAAGTGATTTCCTAAATGCCATCTCAGCCTCCCGAAATGACCCCTGTTCTGCTAGAGCGAAACCTAGATTGCCCCAAGATCGTTGATCACCCGGATTACACGCTATGGCCTTCGTGAAGGCATCTTCAGCCAGTTTTGCACGTCCGGTTCCTTTGTATATATTTCCAAGGTTGAACCAGGCCGCGTAGTTCTGAGGGGCGAGAGTAGTAGATTGTTTGAATGCACGCTCAGCATCATCAAGACGAGAAAGGGATAGAAGTAACGAGCCGTAATTCGTCCAAGTGGTTCCTTTGGTACTGCCTAGATTTACGGAACATTCAAAGGCCTCTAAAGCCTCATCCGCCCGACCTTGCATCATCAAGACGAGTCCGAGTAATCCCCATCCCTCAGATGAGTTCTTGCTCTTCGCAAGCAGCTCTCTGCAGCATTTCTCAGCTTCGTTGTTGTTGCCCTGCTCTGCCAACTCCCAAGCACGGGAAATCGACTCCTTTTCTTCATCATTCATTTTACATGCCTTCATTTAACGACATAACTAGCTGCTGTTATTTCTTTTGTTTTCACAAACGAAGGCGCATATCTTCATGTGGTCTTTCATCACATTTGATTTGTCAGCAGACAGATTTCCGGTTTTCTGGCATGGCAAAGAAACGAATTGGAAGTTCGCTGAAGAATAAAAGTGGCAGAACTGGAAGTCATAAGACAACCAGCTCTTGGGATTATCAGGTTACTTCATTGTCTGAACCCATTCATACACAGGCTCGCACAGCTTCTTCATCCGCTCCTTTTCAGGGGTCATCCCGACACTCGGTCTCCAGCCATCTGCCGGCTCGAACCAGAAGTCCGTGACGGTGCCCTGTCGGTCGTTCTTTGGTTTCCAGACGACCTTCACTGGCATGCCGAACTCAGCATCCCAGGGGGCGAGTCCCCGCAGCTCGTTCGCGATTGCAGTCTTGCAACCGTCAACGATGACGTATGCAAGCACGAAGGGGAGGCGTTTCAGAGAACTCCGTCCTGACCACGCAGCGATAGTCCAAGTATGAACAGTGCCGCGCTGCGCCAGTGGCTGCCAAGTTGTACGCTCCAAGATGCAATCCCTTCTAAACATGGAGATTACTTCTCCATCGTCTTAGTGCAGAGAATCAATTATGGTAGCAAGTTGTCGTAAAGATTGTGTCAACTCAATGACTACGGTTTCAATAGCTTTCGTCTTCGTCAATTCACCTAGATTAAAGCGCTTCATTTGTTTATTGAATTCATCCCCACTGCGGTGTGCAACCCCACTAGAACGAAGTTTTTGTACCATCCTTAAACCAAGTACAATTTGCTCCTTCTTTTCATCATCAACAGAAAGGTCTTCAAGATAAGCGGCAAGAAGGTCAATAGGTCCCTTAATTTCCCCTTTTGGATCTATTTTCTTCCCTGTTAATGAAGTCAGTAATTCTACATTTAATGAATCTGATGTGAGTTTTGCTAATGCCAAAATCTGGTCGTCAAACTCCCTCCAAGTATCTACTATTGGTGTTCGTATCCAATCTTCATTATGCTGGTCTCTGTCTCTAAGTGGTTTGATAATTGGCTCATTGTATTCTTCAGAGGATTTCTTTTGAAGTAGTTCGAAAGTCTTTCGAAATTCATAGACTACATCGTTTTTCGGTTCGACGAGAATACCCACAATATCTCTCATGAATACTTCATTAGGTATCATTCCATTAGATGCGACATTAAAACTCCGCCAATACATTTGTTCCTCATAAGATATGCGCCCTAAATCACCCAGCCAGACCATAATCAATCCCTCATCTGTTCTGTTGTAATCTATCCCTAGTTTTTTCCATGAAGGTTGATTGATGTATTTGAATAGGACTTCCTTTCTAAAATAAACAGGAGTGAGAAAATGAACAGTTCCACGATCTTTGAAATAGCTACTGAGTTCTCTCTCATCACAGGTTTCTTCTTTCTCTTTTCCATTTTCATCATGCCCTATTATGAATTGAACAAACCTACGGTCTTCTTCACCCGTAAGATAATACCAGTGTCGCTTGTCAGGCATTTGGTAGGGTTCCATGATATCCTTCCCAATAAGGCGAGAACTTGACTTGAACTCATCTGAAACTGTGTTCTTCCTAAGAATCAAATCAAAACACGAATGACTAGTCGCAATCCTATATACCCCCTGATGCTCTTCAGGAATTCCGTCAACTCCAACACGACGGTGGTCATGATATCTGACAAGATAGCTTTGATTTGCTGCGAGATAGTATTTTAGAAGATGAGCATTCATAAGGATCAAGGCTTCATCTTGTTTGGGATTCATAATTCTGACAACAGTTTCTGTATCCCCTTTTTCATTGATTCGTTGATAACTATGTTCAGACTCAACATAGAATGCATTGTAGTATAGAATGAAAGTCTGAGAAACCTCGAAGTGATCACGAGATTGGTCCTCAAACTCACGAAAAATCACAAGCGGTTGAAACGAAATATCATTAATGATTACATTTTGACCAGAACGATAGATAATCTCCTTCTTGTCAGATTCCTCAAAGAAGGGTGCACCAAAATAATCAGCACCACTCCAGTTGATTTCCCAATCTGGATTCGAAATAAGTCTTTCCAAATGGCCTGATCCAACTGAAGCAAGAGCACAACGAGTCCGAAAATCGTCGATTTCTGGATTTTCCGAGTGTTGAGCTACTACTAGCCACTTCTTGGATTCATAGTTTTCCCTTTCAATCCAATCTTTAAAGGAGAGAAAGGGATACTTGTCAATAACCTCTTTTGTACCTTCGTCATTACTTGCCATCTGTGTTGCTTCCAATAGTCTTTTGACTGAACTACTTCGTCCGCTAGTCCCTAACCCACACATGCATACGGTCCCCATGGGCATTAATCTTATTCGTTTTGAGACCCAGGAAGAACCACCCTTATCTGTTTCTAAGCAAACACGGTTTAGTGCAGATGGAAACATCCCCGAGGCGTGGACAGAAACGATTTAGGTTTGATTCCGCAACAAAAGTGAGCTCACTTGCAGTTTGGTACTATAGGAGTATATAGAACGCATACATAGAACCTGATAATCCAAGTGCCACAGTTCATAGCTCCGATTTGGCAGCATAGGCTCTTTTGACTACATTCTTCGTAGTAATCAAGTTCCATAGTGGACTTCTAATGGCCTCCAAACTTCTTTGAACATCCTGAATATCATTCTATCAACAATATTTGGGAAGAAAAGGCGTATGTATGAACATGACTTGTGTGATTCCATGATCTCCCTCAAGAATGAACAGGAAGCTCAGAAGAAGCAAGAGATTGATGCTGCAGAAACATTGTTCAAACGTGGAAAGCAGCTCCTAGAGGATAAGAAACTCCTTGATGCTCAAGACTGCTTTGGAAAGGCAATAGAACTTGACCCGTTCAATCGTGAGGCATTCAGACTGCACGAGGAACTCAGACTCAGACTGGGTCCGAGTGGAGATGAAGACTGTACAATCTTTGTTAGAGACCCCCATAGGCAGCTTGGAACCCTCATCCTCCACGCAGGTGAGTGCCATAGCTGGTTCCGGAGGGAGGTTCCGGGAGTCTACGACCTCGCAATGTATCTGGCTACTGAGAGGGGAGTCATCAATTACGAGAACCACCGGATTGTAGCCATCGTCATATGCGTCTTCAGCCATCAATACGAAGCCGCAAAGGATTGCCTTGAAGAACTTGCGAGGAAAATTAGGACTCTTTGGAGAATCGGAGCCACTGTAAGACCAGCAGGGGGGGATGAGCTGCCTCCGTATTTTGAGGTGCTTCTGAAACCAGAATACGAGACTCAGGAAACTAATCGCCTCTCTTGCGAGAAGGAACTTCAGAACATGATTTTGGCGGCTTGTAAAGAAGAACAGGGGGGGGACACAGGTGGCGGAAGATCTGACTAAGCAATCATCAACAAGAGATCGAAAAGCGCTTCTCAGGAAACACAACGATTGCAAGGGAACAGTGCAGCGCATCATCGGGCCGTTGAGAATCGATAGAGGCAAGGGGGAGATAGTCAAATGACGGGCAAAGTTCAAGATGAGAAGAAGACAGACCTCTGTGAGGACAGCCACCTCCCGAAGAGTGACTGCGAATGCTTAGTATGCAGTCCAGACTTCTTTGACATCAATCAGCTGCTGGTTGAATGTAGTACTCTTGATAATGTGGTCAGAAAACTCGAATCTGCTCTTGACTTCTTTCACTACCTTCAACGCAATGGATTTGGAGCAGGAATCTCAACTGACAACGCAACAATCAAACTGATTCCGTCGATTGTGGAGGATTACTCTTGGGTGAGATGCGAAGGGTGTGGCTATCCCGCGCTCGTTCCAAAAGGGGAGAATCAGGATATTCTCTGCGAAGACTGCCACACCCTCATCTCATCCAGAAAGGAAGGAGTGGAACCATCATACTATGATGACCTCTTCGATTACATCGGACAGATGTTCGAGAAGGCCAGTGATGGCGAAAAACCACTGACCGAGGCGTATGGATTTACACGAGAGTTCTGCGAGATCTACGGGTTTGATTTCGAACTCATAAAGGCGCGTCTACAAGTAACGGGCGGATACGATGATGCAGAGGTATTGATGAACTCTCAGTTCATGATCCCACGATTTGATCTCTTACCGCTTCTGGAGGATTCAGAATGAGGGAAATCAGACAAGACTACGAGAAACCAGAATCGTACGTACAGGAGATTGGTGACTGATGTCGAAAGAGACCGAATCAAGCCCTATTCTATCCGGGGTATTCAAAGTACTGGTTGCCTTGGTTCTCGCCATGATCCCGGGGATAGGACTGTTCATTCTTCTCCTCCTGATACCATGGATTTCAGTTGATTGGATTGGACTAACACTCCTTCTCTCTGGCATTGTATTCGTTGTTGGAGCAGGCATCCTTCTGGAGAGCAGAAATGTCCGCCTATGGCTCTATTCGATCATGTGTGGATTTCTTATCGGATTTGGCAGCATCATCCTGGCGACTCTATGGATCCTCACTACCATTCCCGTTCCACTCTTCGGTAATGCCTTCTATGCAACGATCATTATAGCGGCTTCGGCAGGACTTCTCATCCTTTGGTACTTGCCGACAGGCAGGAATTCTCCGCAACAGGGACTAGTCTCAGTGTCATCAAAGTCTATCGCGGTTCAGCGACTCTCTCTTGGAGGAGCGCTCTTCCAGAAGAGAGATGCTAGAGTAGTGGCTATTGAACTCAAGGAGATACCTCATGAGTATGCCTTCGTGGAAGATGCAAAAAGAAATCCCAAGGACATCATTGAGCGCTTTCATACGATCATCAGGGCTCTTGCCACAGTTCCATTCGCCTTGCGCTTTGAACGGGCTAATCGCAATACACGTGTGCTGTTTCTCACATGGTCGTGTGACCAGACGCAACTTGAGCATCAAAGCATTATGCTCTACGATGCCCTAAGCTACAACCTGCCGAATTTCAAGTTCGCTCAGCCTGATTCATTCGAAGGGCTAGTTCCGAGCGAGAGCACCAAAGGGGCTTCAGCGTTCATTACCGGTGTTCCCCTATCAATCAAAGATGAAAGGCAGGTCAGCGAACCTCTGGAGGCCATGATAGGTGTTCTACAGGACCTTGAGAATGGTGTTCTCCAAGTCTTTGTCGAACCTGCTTCTCTGAGCAAGTCGAAACTCAAATCCTTGGAGGCACAGTATCGGCGAGAAGTGGAAAAATCTGAAACGACAGTCTCTCGGGACAAGTCAGGCTGGATCGTCGGGCCTCACCAGGAATCTAAGACCACTGTGAATCCAGAGGCAATGATGAAGTCTGCGATTCTCGAACGTCAAATCAAGCGCTTGTCGAATCCGCATCTGTACAAGACGACTGTGGTTGGAGTTTCGTGGAATACTGATGTCGCAACAGCTGATAGAGATGCACGACGACTCGCTGGTGCTCTAGCTGGATCTCTTCGACCAGACAATGATCACGATGATTTCAGGATCCGGTACAGAACAAAGGGAAGAGAGATTGAGAGCCTATTGAGAGGGCTACCCATTGGAGAGCCATCACTACTGACAGCGGATGAAGTGACCGCATACTTCATACTGCCAAAGACAGATGTTGGAATACGTGTCACAAAACGCGAGAAGTTCTCCTCGGGAACCAGAGAGGTTCAGTCAGATGCTCCGAAGGAGCGGAAGTTGGATGAGATAACCTCGCGGGTATCATCGAAGGTCAGGTGGAGAAGGCGTGAACCTAGACTCTACTTCGGAAATCCCATTGACGAGAGTGGAAAAGCCCTGGCAGATGTGTTTCTGAGAACCGATGTGAAGCATCTCGATATGCATCTCGGAGTCTTCGGTAACACCCGCTCTGGAAAGTCGACCACCGTTATGAGCCTCATAGGGCAAGCCATCTCACTGGGCGTGAATCCGATAATCCTCGTCCCTTCGAAGGGATATGAGTGGCGAACGTTGCTCAACGTCTTTCCCGATGTCAGGGTGTTCACCTGTGGAAGGAACGACATTGCAAATCTAGCCTTCAATATCTGGGCGCCGCCTCAGGGAGTCAGAATTACAAAATGGATAGACCGCGTGGTTCAGGTCCTGACACTATGGCTGCCAAATGATGATGTGATCTCGATGCACATCGAGGACGTGATCTACACAGTCTACAAGAACTGCGGTTGGAACCTTGACACAAATGAGAAAGGCAGACCAATCCTTCTTACCGACCTCGTCGACGCGGTAAGGCAAGTGAGCGAGCGACTTGACTACGGGAACGAGGTGAGCGCTAACATCTATGGGGCGCTCGTTGCTAGAGTCAAGAGCATTCTCAGAAAACCCTCTCTAGTGAATATGTACAATACTCTAACGGGAATCACTGTCAGCGAGCTGCTTGCTCACCCCACCATAATAGAGATGGATGCACTAGGCGAAAACGATAAGATTCTGCTCATGGGCATTCTCACCGCTGCCGTGTGTGAATACAAGCTAGCAAATCCGACAAAGGAGGTCTCCAATCTTCTTGTCTTGGAAGAGGCACACTATCTGCTCAGTGGCACGGATATCAGCGGGGAGGCAAACTCGGGTGTTCGACTTCAGGCTGTGAGCGCCTTCATCGAGATGCTGCGCGTGCTCGGAGGAACTGGCCTCGGTGTCATTCTCATCGACCAATCACCATCCTCACTTGTCCCTCAGGCAGTCAAGATTCCTGTCAACATGGTAATTCATGCTCTCTCTCATGAAGATGATAGGAGGCTTGCTGGAAAACACTCCAGATGCACTGAGTCCCAGATCGACCACATTGGAGGTATGCAGACCGGTGAGGCCGTAGTATACCTCCAGCACGAGGGAGAACCGAAGAATGTCAAGATGTTCAATCTGGAAATGATTCTGCATGGCAATCTTCCCAGTACGACAGTAGACGACCAGAGAGTCGTAGAACACATGAGAACGATCCTTGAGAAGAATCCGCACCTCCGCCAGACTGAACCGCTTCCAGACAACATCATGGACAGATTCATCCAAGGTGATTCAAACAAGAAGAAATACCCGTCAGAGATACTTTCTCAGAAATACAAGGAAATCCTGTCACAGGCAATAGTCAGCACTGAGTTTGGTGAGTTCTGTCGGGAATGCCTTGACAAGAAAGATGTTGGTGCACTCGTCGATCTGTTTCATGCTGTTGACGACAAGTACGGTGACGGTTCTAGAATCTCGTTACTCTATGTGCTAGAGTTCACGCTGGACCATTATGGTGCGGACGACGACTTGGAGATCTTTCATCAGGTTGCTGTCGCTATAGATGGAGAACAGGCAGCATGACTCGTGAAACTGGCGAGCATGTCAGACGGAGGGAACTAGCTCGTCATGGTGAAGACACCAGTGAGTTTCACGACGAGATGAAAGAACTTGTCAGCGATGTGCGAAGAAGGTCAGCAAGCAAAGAGGAGCAGACAGGAGGAGAGAAGCCAAGCGAAAATGAGCGCCTAGAAAGTGACAGACAGTACAGTCAACAGATGCGCGAGATTGTTGATGAAGTCAAGAGGAAGCGAGAGGTCGAAAAGCCAGAACAGGCCCATGAACAGCTTCAGTCAGAGAAGAGCGAACCAAAGAAGGAAGAAGGTCAACCAAATAGAGGTCAGAAACAGAATTCAAGAGAGAAGCCAGAAACGGACATTCACGGAAGAGAGAGAGGAAGCTACAGGCACACCGAGGAATCGAGAAGGAAAATATCTGAAGGCCTGAAGGGAAAGAAACTGAGCCCAGAGCACCGAAGGAAACTCTCTGAGGCGAATATGGGAAAGATGCACAATAGACATACTGAGGAGTCGAGAAGGAGGATCGCAGAGTCTCTGAAAGGGCATGAGGTACCAGAAGAAACACGTAAGAAAATCTCTGAGACCTTACGGGGGAGAAAACTGACTGAGGAACATAAGCGAAAGGTATCAGAGTCTCTGAAAGGCAGGAAACGGGGTCCGATGAGTGAAGAAACTAAGAAGAAGCTCTCTGAGGTCAAGACAGGTGTGAAGCTTGGACCACAATCTGAGGAATCAAGAAGAAAGAGATCTGAGGCTCAGAAGGGGAGGAAATTCACAGACGAACATCGCAGAAAGCTCTCAGAATGGCAGCGAGGTAAGAGGCTGAGTGAAGAACACAGACGGAAGATTGGGGATGGACTAAGGGGCAAGAAGCGAGGGCCAATGAGCGAAACTCAGAAAGAGAAGATTTCGCAATCTCTCAGAGGAAGAAAAGGTCACCCCGTAAGCGAGGAAACCAAGAGGAAACTCTCAGAGCTGGGAAAGGGGAGAAAACACTCAGATGAAACAAAAAGAAAACTATCGGAAATACAAAGAGGGAGAAGGAGGAAGCCGCACAGTGAAGAAACAAGAATAAAGATATCCGAAGCAAACAAGGGAAAAAAACGGGGTCCGCCAAGTGAAGAAACTAAGAAGAAGAGATCTGAAGCTCTCAGAGGGAGGAAACTGAGTGAGGAGCATAAGAAGAAAATCAGTGAAGCGAACAAGGGGAAGATGCCATCTCCACTCTCCGACGAGGGGCGAAGGAGAATATCTGAGGCAAATAAGGGCAAGATTCTGACCGAAGAAGTCAAGCGGAAGATATCAGAAGCTCACAGAGGAAAGAAACACGGCCCACTAAGTGAGGAACACAGGAGGAAGATATCAGAGAGCAACAAGGGAGTCAGTAGACCTTCACCATCAGCAGAGCATAGGAAGAAGTTGTCTGAAGCAGGTAAACGACGACCTCCGATGTCCGAACAAACAAGAAAAAGAATCTCGGATTCCAATAAGGGTCACAAAGTATCCCTTGAAACAAGAATGAGAATATCCCTTGCTCATGGAGGCGATGGCATCTATTATTCTGAAGATGAAGACCTTAGGGATACACGCTACAGAAGAAAGCAATCATTAGAAGCGAAGAGAAGAGATGATTTCACCTGCCAAGAATGCGGCAGGAAACCTGAGAATAGTATAGACGTTCAAGGCCACCACATAGTTCCTAGAAAAGAATGGTGGAGAATGGAGTATTACCCATTGGACTGGGTTGTGACACTATGTACAGATTGCCACATTGTTAGTGATAAGCGGAAAGGAGTCATCAAATGGCCAAAGATGTCAGAAAACGCAAAGCAAACCAGAGTTGACGAGTTCAGCTAGGACTGTGAATGGATTTGAAAAGGTTAAGACTGCTACTTATAGTAGTTATCATGTGGAATATATTAGGGTCGGTCAGTATATTGAATTGAGACGATGAATATGAATAAAGCAGATATTTGGGCGCTTCTTGAGCGGTTCAGAAGATCGGAATTCTACACTGTTGTTTTGAATGAAGCATATCTTGCGAGATATGCTGGAATACATCTTGGTTCTTATGTTGAAGAGCCAGACAATGAATTCTTGGAGGATCTGCGTGACCTTTTGATTGGCGGCTCGACCATTGGGGAGAAGAAAGTGAAATCTTTTCTTGAGAATAACTCCGCAGACAAGATAAGATCAGCTTTTGAACTCTTTTTGGCTGAAGAAATAGAGCCAATAGGATTCATTGATACCTTTCTAAAACTGAAAAACTGCGACCTCTACTTTGCGTCACAGCTGTTGGGTTTTGCATCGGAAGGGTCCTATATCACATATCATGATTCTGTATACGATGCGATGGTTGAACTATTCCCAGACTTTGAAGGAAATCCCGAACGTGTAAAAGATGGCGTTTCGTATATGTATTTCCAGATGGCATGTGACGTAATTATCCAGGCTTATCGATTTACATCAGTTCAGGAGTTGCATTGGTTTCTCTGGCATGGAAAAACGACTGACTGGAACTTCACATAGAAAAGAAACGAGTTGGTAACCCTAGGACTACCAACTCATGTGCCAGTTTCACTTCATTGTCTTGACCCATTCATACACGGGCTCGCATAGCTCTTTCATCCGCTGCTTCTCAGGGGTCATCCCAACGCTCGGTTTCCAGCCATCTGCAGGCTCGAACCAGAAGTCTGTGACAGTGCCTTGTCGTTCGTTCTTTGGTTTCCAGACAACCTTTACAGGCATCCCAAATTCAGCATCCCATGGGGTGAGTCCTCGGAGCTCGTTTGCGATCGCAGTCTTACAACCATCGACGATAACGTAAGCCAACACGAAGGGGAGTCTCTTGAGAGACGAACGCCCGCTCCACCCGGCAATCGTCCATGTATGCACAGTCCCGCGCTGTGCCAGTGGCTGCCAAATTGTGCGCTCCAAAGAACAATTGAGATTCCAACAATTCACCCTCGGCGGGAAGAACTTGTCCCCGCACTTAGGACACTGCGTGCCCCAGAACTCGCCATCGATAAAGCCCTTACCGAGTTTTGAGACCTCGGCATATTTCCAATAATACAATTGGTCGTAATGCAGAAAGACCTTAAACTGCTCCTCAGCCTTATCAAATTCGTAACCCATGAATCCGATACCGGTCTCCTTCACATCGCCGCGGAACTTGTCAGGGTATGACTCATCGAACTTGACATCGTTGTGCCCGGGAATCTTGTGCAGCCTCTTATCCTGTACTCCCGTCACGGGCATATCCGTCGCTGGTTGTAGCGTCATATCCTTCGGCGGTTCAGCCTTCTGAATCTTCGCTGGTTCTGGTGTTTTGGCCGGAGCAGGTTTGATGGGCTTGCCCTTCGCTATCTTTGAACTCTCGTCCTTTGGCATCTCTACGGCCTCCTCAGAATGAAGTTCGAGATACTGGTTCCAGTACCCGCGTGGCTGTTGACAAGACCAACGTTGGCGTCTTTGACATACGTCCTGGCACTCAGGTGCTTCTTGGGCGCAGTGTCATTCAGGTGATACATGCACTCGAGAGTGCTCATGATTCCGGTCGCACCCACAGGATGCCCATACCCCATCAGACCGCCACCAATGTTGGTTGGTACCTCACCATCGAGGAACGTCTGCTTCTCACGGACGAACTGCTTGATATTGTCTCTATTGCACCAGTGGAGCGCCTTGTAGATCTGGGTCTCTGAGGAACTGAAGGCATCGTGGATCTCAGCGACATCAACCTCCTTGGCCGCCCTGTTGTATTCAATGCCAGCCATATCGTAGGCCATTTCACCAGAGTAGCGACAGGCTGCGAACTCGGTCATGTCCGGGTAGCCTTTGCCGTACTTC
Source organism: uncultured archaeon (assembly GCA_964354495.1). Taxonomy (GTDB): domain Archaea; phylum Asgardarchaeota; class Thorarchaeia; order Thorarchaeales; family Thorarchaeaceae; genus SMTZ1-45. Next base: position 33,492 of record CAYHAA010000010.1, read on the forward strand.
TCATTCCAACCTGGAAAGTCAATACGGTCCCCAGCACGAATGGTGCAGCTACTGAGACCAGCACCAGCCATCTCAACGTATGTGTCAGGAGCGTGCTTCTTTGCCCACTCCTCGCTCGTGACAAGACAGAAGGCGCCACCACGGCTCATGAGACAGCAGTCCAGCCGCTTGAGGGGATAGCTGATGAGGCGACTCTCCATGACATCCTCGACTGTCAGTGTCTTCTTGTAGTAGGGGGACTTTGGGTTTGTGTAGTCGCTTCGATACCACTGGGACTTGGCATTGTCTGCAGCGTAGTTGCGGTTCTTCATCGCAGCAAGTGCAAAGTCCTCCTCCGTTAGCCCGTTCTCTTTCATGAACTTGTGAGCCATCGCAGCGTAGTAGATAGGATAGATGCCTCCTGCAAGTGCCTCGTACCTCGTGTCGGAGGCAAGGGCGATGAACTCACTGCCCTGGGACTGAGTCACGTTATCCATCTCTTCCCATCCGTAGATACCCACCACATCGAACATGCCCGATTTGATTGCCATGAATGCTCCATAGAGTGCAGAACCTCCCGTGTTCCCGCCATTCTCAATCCGAAAATGAGGAAGACCGACTAGCCCAAGGTGATCATGCACGACCCACTCAGGTGCAAGCTGCTTGCCGAAGTGGACTGAGAAATGTGAATAGATCATGAACTGCAGGTCCCTGAGAGAGAAGTCAGGGATGTCATGTTGAGTTTCCACAATGCAGTTCGCAGCCATACCTTCAGGGGTAATGTGCATGGGATAATCGAAGGGAGTCGCCGCACCACCTGCGATACACACTTTTCGACTCATAATATATCACTGAATCCGATTTTCGCTGTCCATGGGACAGACGATGCTGCGCCAACACCGAAAATGCAAGTACTTAACAGCTTCGGACGAGTTTGAATTCTGCTATCGCCTATTCATCTTCATATACCGAAGGATTACACCCAAGACGACGAGTTCCACGATGATTCCCGTTCCTAGAAAGATGGCGTACGTGTCTGGGAGCCAAAGTGGGACGGATGTATTAGATGTTTGATTTGTTGTGAGTGTAGGGGTAAGGTTTGAGAATTCTATATTAGCTGAGTAGAGTTCACGGGTAGTAAGATAGGGTCCAGTATGACTATATCGAACACAAATGCCTCATTCAATGTCGAAGAAAAAACTGGAGTTCGTAGGCGAGGGGTAATCAGTGAAAGCTTTGACGCACCAACACTCAAGCGATCCAAAAGAGAGGCTAATTGTCGAGCGACCTTCAACGTGAATTTCCGTTTGCGTACAGAATATCGCTACCGGTGAATCTTGAAGGTCCATACCTGCATACCAGCCACTTGTATTCGTGAAAAGAGGTTGCATCATTGCAGAACCGGTACCTGGAGCATATATTTCCCAGCTTGGCATGAAGACCAAATACACATCCTCATAGTTCAGACAATCTCCAGTGACAGAATAGGGGATTTCAAGTACATATTCTGAACTATTATAGGGGGATTCTGTCCAGCCAGAGATATCGTAGTGAAATCCACAAGTTGTGTCAGCGTTTGTATATGTATAGTCTAGGTGCAAGCCCACAGGAAAATCATCAATGGTTATTGCGTCAATTGGACAGACCAAAACAGAACCAAGTGATGCAAGCAGAATGAACAGAATCAGCATTTTGTGCGGCTTCAGATGTACCCCGACCCCGATAACTCTGGGTAAGAGAGCCAGTTAAATCTATCCCAAGACATGCATTGTGAACTACATACTATTGGCACATGTTCGGCCGTCTATGAAATGAATTAGCATCCGAAAAACAGGCTCCAAGGCATGCAATTCCTACAAACAGAAAGAGCATGCTTGGATGATCAAACAAAGTATAGCGTGATGCTCACGCTGCTCTTTCACTAGCTCTGAGAATCGCCTCGACCTTGTTGAGAAGTGGCGTTATCTCAGGATTGTTGATGTTGATGATGACTGAGACAGAGAGGTCAGCAATCTCTTCCTTTCCCTTCTTATCTTTGTACGGCACGTCAACCTTGTAGTTGACCCGGTCGTTGATCTTCGCCCTGAATCCCTTCGCCTCTTGTTCAATATTATAGCAGTTCTTGATAGGGTACATGACGCCGTAGTTCACCATGGTCCCAGAGCCGCCCGCTATGGACTTTGCAATCTGGTCCATGATTGATTTGTTGTACATGTAGCTGCCAAGTTGAATCATACTCAAGAACGCAAACATTCCACCCCCGCTTACCCGTGCAGCCTTCGCCTCTTGTACGCCGGTAGCAATGATTCGGTAGTTCGACACGAAGATGTTCCCAGCGATCTGCGATTTGCCAGTCTCGACCCAGCCATCCGTAATCACCGCAAACTCTTCGCCGGGCAGCTTGCAGAAGTTCTGGACAAAGAATTTCTCATATTCAGACAGCTTGGCAGGGTTTCTAGCCCGCAACATCTTGTCGAATAGGATGTATGCCTTCTCCGAAAAGGCTTGAGGATCCACCATAATGGCATCCCTCATAGCCTCACCAAAAGGCTGGTATTGCGGGGAGTCAATCTTTCCGAAGGCATCCATCAACTTCTTACCTGCGTCTCCGGACTTTCCCTTCTTCATTGCCTCGACAACTTCAATCTTCAATTTTGCTAGGTCTACGCCCATTCTAAAAACCTCGATATAGTCAGTGTTTAGGTTCTGAGAATAGACTTAAGGCTGAAATATTAAGGATAGCTGGGACGTGTCTGATCGATGCTGTATCACGAAACTGTCTCTCTTTAGGATGGACACGGATTTCGACAACGCGATGGCATGGAATCAAGCTCTCTCTGTCAGACGCTGCTGCTCAGAAATGAGAGCCTTTGGGACTCGGTGCCATCAGGCAGACGAGTCAATGATAATGCAGGCAGCTGATGTTTTTGTCTGATTTCAGGCAAGACTATGGATAGGTCCCTGTGCGATGGCTTGCTCAAATCTGCATTATAGTGTGAAAAATGAGCAGGAACCAGTACGGATATTTCTTCGATATCCTTTATATTCAAGAGTATAGTAAAAAATGCAACAATAAGCCGGGAAGACTTTACCTTCTTCTGCCTCCTGAGGAGAAACCAGAGTGACTGCAAGATTTCACGTGGAGAGGTCAGCCATTGGTCTGCTGATACTGCTACCTGCAGCATACCTGTTATATTTGAGCGAGCCTCCTTGGGACACACCAGAAGCAGCAACAGCGTACTTCTCGGTCCTTGCTCTACTCTGCGTGACCATGACAGCCAGCGCCGCAAACAGAAATCGAACAGATCGATCACCGTCAAACAACGCTCTTTTTGCTGCTACAGGGTATGCCTCGTTCGCATTCTCGGGTGCGGCAATACTGTATATTCTCACAGGAGAGAACCCAGCCATCCATGCGCAGACTGCTGGCGTGTTCTTGAATCTCTTTGCCATTGCAACCACCGGTGTCATAATGCTTCTCTATAGCATCCTGGACAGACTCATCAAGAGAGAGAATTCGATATGGGAAAGGAGACTGACTCCACTGGTGATTATTGCCGTTTCACTCTTCGTCTTCGCCATCATGATTGTGGTGGCCAGACTTCCATTGGATAATTCAGTCTTCTTGGCAGCAGGTTATTTCACCGGTGCTGTCGCTCTTTGTGTATATATCGCTGCCGCCGTTTTGACACTTCGAGGAAGACATTCAAGCACAGCAAATGACCCTATTCGATTGACTCTCTCCTTCATACTACTTGCAGGAGCCTCAATCAATCACATTCTGATCCTACCATCACCATCTTCGCAATGGATAATCTCCATTGTTCTCATAGCGCTGGGCCTAGTCATTGCGAACATATCTATAAGCTATACATTCATGCTCGATATCGGCATAGGCGACAATTTTGCCTACGGACTAGCGATTGCGACCAGTGTAATGGCAGCAGCTCCGTTCATCTTGGCGCACTTGATATCGATGCTTGTTGGGGCAGGAGCGACCTTTCCTGACATTGGTGCCACGGTGCTCATTCATATCGGGGGCTCGGTTCTAGCAGGACTCTCTGCATATGCACTGTACATGAAACCAAGGATTCGTTCATCACCCGGCCTCTTTGCGATCGTGTTCCTGCTCGCGTTTTGGGCTGTTTCCGAGATCGTCATCATCATCTCACATTTCTTGCCAGGCTATGGCTTCGAGATGGAAACTGGAGTGCCATACATCCTAGGTAGCATAGTGTCCTCGCTCATGCTAATCGTAGCAGTTCGTCGAGTCCTCAATCCCCCCAAGGACGAAACCGGCAGACTTCCACGACTCTATATCATAGGGCTCATTGCTGCTCCTTTTCTCCTTCTTTTTGCAGAGCTTGTCAGACAATACGTATTCATCGGGATTCTAGGCGGGCCCGAACCCATTGTTGGTGCCGCGATGATGCTCGGGCTTAGTCTCTTTTCGCTCTATGCCCTTTTGACCTTCATCTTGGTGCGTACCGGCGTAGCTGGGGGTAGATGGCAATTCGATTCTGTTGGAGCCGCACTTGCATCAGTCTGGGTCATTGTGGTCGTTCTCAAGGCCAATTTCGAGTATACAACTGCGGGATGGTGGATTGCAGAGGCAATCATGTTCCTCATGACAATTGGTCTCTCTTTTCTACTTCTTCGCGTGTACCTGACAGAATCTGAGGAACTGGAGAAAGCTGGCCCGGTTGCGTCAGCTTATTCACACATGTTATCTGGAAAAATAGTAAGTCATCAGAAGTCAGCAATCGACACGCTCTCTCAGATGACGATGGATACGCACACAGACGAACTCCGCCTTGACTCACTGGCAAAGACTCTCAACGAGGTTTCACGGGCGAATGACCTTGCAAAATACCTTCAGGTAGTAGTGTCCGGAAATAGATTCCATGAAGACGACCTAGAGTCTATTGACGTCATCGATTCAATCACGACTGCCATGAACAGGTCTAGAGTCCCAGATTCTGTGCGAAGATTCAAGGAAGACACTCAAGAGCCAAGGACAAGACTGGTTCAGGCCAACAGTCTTCTCGTAGACCTCTTTTATTATCTCTTTGAGGGCATATCAAAGAGAATCGGAGCCATTGAGATGCTAGGAACAGGCATTCATGAGCAAGCCAGGCAGCCAGTGCCAGAGGTTGAGGTCACTTTTGACGTATTGGTCAGAACAGAGAAGATAGATCAAAGGCTGTCCCTCATCAGAAGGTACTTTGAGAGCTACTCTACGGATGTGATGGAATTCGCCTATTCAAGAAGACTGGTGGAGCTCTTTGGGGGAAATGTCGAGTGGCATACCGGGATTGCCTCCAGTCAGAATCTTCTCATTACCGCCAAGATTACGCTGCAAGGCGTGTCGACATAGTAGTGCTCATTGAAAAGAACTGTCTTGTTTGCATGTCTTCAACGTACCACCTTCTTGCAGTTCCAGTCTTGAACTGGAATGCAGCCGAGCAAATCCCTTAACAAATCTCATGTTTTCTGCAGTCGCAAATCAGTAGCTGAAGATAGAAGTCAAGATTATAACAAGCTTCGACTTCTTCTCATATTGGCAACAGTCTGAGCTCGGAGCATTATTGATGGAGGAAAGCACAGGTCACGATTCTGAAACTCTGGAATCGGAACGTAGCACAAGGTTCTCACAGCTGACATCAGCCCTACGAATCGATCGTTCATCGTGGAGGTTCACACTACTCACTGCGACTGTCATCACTCTGGGGTCAATCTTGTATGTTCAGTCGGTCATGGCGAGCTGGGGTGTCTATGGTTTCTCATTTGATGATTCGTGGATACACATCCAGTATGCACGAACCATCTTCGAGGGCAGGCCTTGGCAATACGCCTGGGGTATTCCTAGTACAGGCTCGTCGGGACCACTGTGGTCAGTCGTCTTGGCGCCGATATTCGTTCTTGGAAATGAACATGACATTGTGGTGAGCTCCGTTCTAATCATCTCAGGAGTGCTGTACATTGTAGACACATTTCTTGTCGGCGAGATAAGTCGGCAACATGTCAAGAGATGGCAATATGTCGTGCTGGCTCAGTTCGTCTTCGTACTAGTCCCAAGAAACGGAGGGCTCATGCTCTCCGGAATGGAGACTCCTCTTGGAATGATGCTGATTCTCTTTGCACTGCTTCTTCTTCCCAGACCAGAGAGAAAGTACGACTTGATTCTGGGAGTGGTCGCAGGACTGGCATACCTGTGTCGACCTGAGTTTGTGTTGATTGCTGCGCTCTGCCTTCCAATCCGAGCCATTGTGGTCCTCTATCGTGATAGGCTGAGCAAAGAACGAATATTGACAGTTGTTATGATGTTCGTCCTAGCAACTATCGTTGTTCTTCCCTGGATTCTTCATTGCTACAATACAACTGGGCTTCCACTCCCTGATTCCTACTACTCTAAGATGCGCTGGGGAGTATCTCAGGATGCAATCAACCTCTGGAACTTTTTCTGGTTCCAAGTATGGTTCCCCTTCGAACCATATCTGCTATTGGGATTCGTCGGTGGATTCATCATTATGATACAGAGAGGAAGACCCTACGAGCTGATTCTTGTTTCGTCATTGTATGCACTCTATGGGCTGACAATGCCCGGAATGTCACTCCTCTTTGCTGCGAGATACTTGGTTCCACTCTTTGACCTCCTGAGCATAGCATTTGTTTGTGGTGTGACCATTCTGATTGAAAGGCTCATTACGACTGAATCGTTGAAGAGCGAGTTTCAGATAGACTATCGAACCGTGATGGTCATAGTCTTTACAGCTCTTCTCTTTCTGCCCTCTATCGCAAGTAATGTTGGTTACACCAATGTGCATGCCAACCAAGCAAAGAATATCGAAGAGATGCAGGTCAACCTCTCATTGTGGATTCGGGACAATCTGCCTGAAGATGCTGTCATTGCCACATATGATGTTGGTGCGATTGGCTTCTTCGCTCGAGGAATCGTTCTCGATCAATACGGACTTGTGACTCCACCCCTGTTGCATACATACACGACTCTCAGCGAACAGGTCGATTATCTGAAAGAAGTGAATTGTACGTATATCATGTACTATGTCGAGTGGTTCCCAGGGTTTAGATCGACAATCATGGGCAAAGGTGGGCACGTAGTTGAGTTGTATCGAGCACATCTGGATGACAACGTAGTCTGTGGTACAGATAACATGGCAGTGTATCAAGTAACATGGTCAATTGTCTAGAGGGAATTGATGCTTCATAGATAGAGCAGTTTGACTCCACTCTTGTTCATCTCTTGGAAAATCTCTGCTGATTTGAAGGAGCCTCATAGTACACTCGAACGGTCAACAGTAGATACATAAAGCTAGTCAACAAGATGTGAATAGGTGTTCGCCTTGTCAGAACAGACTGCCAACCAGCTCACTGAAAAGCAGCTCAAGGAACTTCAAAGACTTCGCGCTATTAAGATGTTTCTTGATGAGCTGAGGAAGAAGGGCATCTTCACTGACATCATTGTCTGCCCGGTGTGCAAGAGCCCGAGAATTCAGGAACTCACATCTTTCAAGGATTTGGGCTATTTTGGCAGTTTTCAGCCGATGTATCTTTGTCTCGACTGTGGGTGGTCCGGTCGTCTGGAGTTGACGATGTCGAATAGACCGTTGAATGAAGCCATTCTCGAAGACTTGAAGACGGGTTTACTGGACCAAGATGTTGAGGACTACATAACAAGTCCTGACCCCGACGAGCAACGAGTCTAGCTCCGGTAGGCTCGCTATGGATATTTGTTGCTGAACAAGACAGATTCATAACACGCTAAGCTATAAAGTGAAGAAGAGAAGCGTAGAGCCACCATGAAAGTCAGAAAGTGCATTGCTGTTACGATTCTTTTTTCCCTGATGTTCTATGCTATGCCAATGGCTTGGGATGATACTGCTCCCCTGAAAACAGATGAGTATGTTGGCCACAGCGTTGGGGATCCGTCATCTCAGCTAGAAGTGGATATTGCTTCAGAGGAAAGGACACTCTCGGGGCTCCATGAGATTCCTCCAGCCCCTCAGTTCGAGGACACAATGGCAATCGTGGTTGAGAACCTGCTCTATCCATCGATTGGCGATGCAGTCAATCAATACAGACAGGACCTGAATGACTCAGGATACAATACTCTGCTCTATACAGAGCTCTTGTCAACAGCAGAAGAGCTCAAGGGTAATCTCACGCAATGGTATGAAGGACAGAGTCTTCGTGGAGCAGTCCTGATAGGACGGCTGCCATATGCGGAATTCCATCATCCTGCAGCCACAGGTTTTGATGCATCAACATTCATCTGCGACTTGTTTCTCATGGATCTGGATGGAGTATGGACCGATACCGATCCAGAGAATGGTATCTATGATGGCCATTCTGGCGAAACACCCACAAGTGATATCTTCCCTGAGATCTTCGTTGGACGCATAGATCCGACCTGCCTTTCATGGAGTTCGAGTGTTGCAGACGAAGTGAACAACTATCTTGCACGCATTCACGACTATCGTACTGGAGGAGTTCAGAGGGCTCGTCGTGCCATCGTCTACATCGATGATGATTGGGCAGGATACTGGGGAACAAGGTGGGCAAACGATGTCGGCCTCGTGTATGGAACGCGGACAGTGATTCAGAATCCAACGACATGGACAAATGCCACAGACTGGAAGAATAATAGGCTTGGTCAGGACTATCAATGGGGCCATCTCTGTGCCCATAGCGATGCCGCTACGCATGCATTCGGTCCTGGGGGCGCAGGCGCGGAGGGACTTGTTACATCAGCCGAAATCCATTCCATTCCTCCGTCTTTCAACTTCTACAATCTGTTCTGTTGCTCCGGTGCAAAATGGACTGCAAGCAACAACCTCGCGGTGACCTACACATTCACCGGACCCTATGGTCTTGCTAGTATAGGCAGCAGCAAGACCGGAAGCATGATGGACTGCGATGAGTTCTATGGTCCTCTCGCTGAGAATGCAACACTGGGAGCGAGTCTGAAAGACTGGTTTTCGAACTCATTGAACTCGGATAGTTCTGCAGGTACGCTCTACCTTGAATGGTACTATGGAATGAACATCATTGGCGATCCATTGTTGACCACATTCTATGACTGCACGGTTCTGGCTCCACAGGTCTATTCCACTACGCACCAGAATCCAGGAGCGTGGTACTCAAATCCGTTTCCACAGTTCAATTGGACGACCCCTCCTGATGTGAACGCCATCAATGGGTATTACTATATTCTGGACCAAAATCCCATGACAGTCCCGGTTCCAGAAACAGCCACTTTCACAACGAATAACAGTATTCTACTGGCTGAAAGCCTCAGCGATGGAACGTGGTATCTCCATATCGTTGCAAGAGACTCCGCAGGGAATATCGGAAGCGAATCTGGACATTGCGCCGTAAGGATAGACACAACACAACCCTCAGTTTCTGTTGTGCAACCAAGTCAGCAGAGCATTGCCACGGCCTCGACGATGTTTGCTTGGTCAGTCCAGGACACTCGCAGTGGCTACTCCCGTTCTGAGGTCTGGGTAGATTCTGATGCGAATCTGATTTACAATGGCACTGCAGTAGTCCTTCTCCTAGAGGACCTTGTAGAGGGCTCTCATACGGTGAATGTGACAGTGTATGACCGAGCCATGAACAGGGGAAGTGTGATGCGTACCATCTTGGTCGATCTCTCTGACCCTGTCCTTACACTCCTCAGCCCAACCGTATACACAGTAATTGTGAGGACGATTGCTCTTGAATGGCGTATCTCCGAAATTGGTTCAGGGTATCAATGTACAGAAATCAGAATTGATGGAGAGCTTGTCGGGGCGGCTGAGTCACCAGCCACCTCATTCACTATCGGAAATTTGACCTATGGAACAAACACGGTGAATCTGACTGCATTCGACTGGGTCAATAGGACAGATTCGGTGGAGTTCCAGATCGTCGTTCAGCACTCGATTTCCGGATTTGTCCCTCTGGTTGCGGCCGCAGGCCTCCTCATGATTCTCCTTCTGATAGTGTTATACAGAGAGAGGAGCTAAGTCGCCGAACTATCATATTGGCACCATAAGAACCATGAACGTTATTGCCCAGACACGACTGGGTCCTCCTGCAACACTCTCTCCAGGACAGAGACCAGTTGGTCTGCATTCTCCTTTGTGAAGACTAGGGGTGGCTTGATCACGAGCACGTTATTCGAACGACCCTCAAGGCCGATGAGAACGCCTAGGTCTTTCATACGTTCAACCACATAACGGGCCTCTTCTTCTGCTGGTTCAAGTGTCACAGAGTCTCTGACAAGTTCCACTCCGATGAACAGGCCAATACCGCGGACGTCACCGATTATTGGGTGATTCTCTTTTAGCGAATTCAGCTGCTGTAAGAGATGATTGCCTACGCTGAGAGCGTTCTTCTGCAGTTCAAACCTATCAATGACATCAAGAACGGTCATGCCCACAGCACAGGCAACTGTGTTTCCACCTGTTGTACTAAAGAACTCCATCCCCGTGTTGAAAGACTCTGCAATCTCCGGAGTTGTCACAACGGCTCCAATAGGATGTCCGTTACCGATGGACTTACCCATGGTGAGAATGTCAGGCTCAACTCCTTGGGTTTCAAATCCCCAAAAATGCGTTCCCACCCTTCCAAAGCCAGTCTGCACCTCATCAGCTATGCATACACCACCGGCTTTGCGAACATGCTCATAGCACTGCTTGAGATATCCATCTGGAAACACTACTTGGCCACCACACGCCATGAGAGGCTCACAGATGAATGCAGCAAGGCCCTTTCCCTGTTTTCCAATACTCTCTATGGTTTCCAGTACATCCTGAGCATACTTCGTGGCTGCATCTAGACCTCTGTGTTCACCGCGATATGTGTCGGGCATTCTAACAATGTGCACATGCGGAGGAGCTCCTTCACCGCCAGGCCCACTATGCTTGTACGAGCTGATGTCAATCAAGGCAGACGTATTTCCATGATATGCACCATCGATGGCAATAATGTCCTTCTGTTTCGTGCGTGCTCTAGCCAGCCGTAATGCCAGTTCATTTGCTTCGCTGCCGCTATTCACAAAGAAACAGACACTGAGAGAAGCGGGAAGCTTGGAACACAATCGATCCGCGTATAGGACAAGCCCCTCATGAAGATACCGCGTGTTTGTGTTTAGAACAGAGGCCTGTCTTGCCAACGTTTCTACGATTGCGGGATTACTATGACCGACCTGAGGAACGTTGTTTCGAGCATCAAGGTATTCTCGACCATTCTCATCATACAGATACTGCATATGTCCCCGCACAATGGTCAGAGGATTCCTGTATGATACACTGAGAGCACCAGAGATTCGTTTCTTTCGGGCGCTTAGAATATCATCCCTTGAGAGTGAAGGCGTCGGGAATACAGATTCAGGAATCCGGAGAATGATGTTCGAGTCAGGGCTGATGCTCTTCCAGATGTGGCGCTTGCTTGGAAGAGCAACTCCAAAGAAGTCGCCCTCTTTGTCAAGCATATCGACAATTAGCTGAAAATGAAGATGGGGTGGCCATCCGCCGTTGTCAGGATAATCACCTACTCTTCCAATGAACTCACCGCTCTTCACTGATAAGCCGGGAGCAAGGCGAGATAGGGAACCCTTTGTGAGGTGAGCATACAGAGTATAGAAGGGCGTCTTCCCTGGAGCAGTTGCGTGTTCAATCACAACAGTGGGACCATTATCGTAGGGTTTTGCGTTATCGGCAAAGCTATGAATCTTGCCCTTGCAGACTGCATAAACAGGCGATCCAGCCTTTACGAACAAGTCAGTGCCAAGATGAACGGTTCTATTCTCATCGGCATACGAACGATATTGTGCGCCTGTATAGATGAGACGGGGCTCGTCATATCGTCCGATTCCAACCTCGACCCCAGCATTTTCTAATTTCCGTGATACCAAATCTCCAAATACCTTATGGTCAGCAAGTTGGTGGGGAGTAGCGACGTACGTGCTTCCAACACTCAAGTCAATGACAGTGCATTTCGTTTCCGTGAGATTCAGGCCGATAGGACTGGATAGCTGTGGAGAGTTCGTCCTCAGCCACTCAACGATGTGGGAGGAGTGTGAGCACGGTTCTAATCCTGCAGCTCCTCTGAAGCAGAACGCGGCGTAGCGAGGATGTATCTCTTTGAGAAGTGATAGCGCATCCCAAGCAGAGCGCTGGCTGATGCTGAGATACTCATTGTCTGGTTCAAGCCTCTGTTGATGAGCAGCTATTGAAACGCTCATGGCCAATCGAGTACAGGTGAGCACGAACAACGCGTCGAGTTCTGGCTCAGAGAGCGGAATAATCGATTGATACCCAGATATGATATACTGTGCCACTGAGAGAGGGTCAGGCTTGTCAAGAATCGCGTAGGCGATTGCTATAGCCAGCTCATTTATGGTACTGCCGAACACCATATCCCCGAAATCTATGATTCCAAAGAGACGTGCCTTATCACTATGTGGATAATTAACAATTATGTTGTAGTCGTTGGCGTCATTGTGAATCACGCTGGTTCGTAGCTCATCAATTCTGGGGAGAACCAAAGCCTCGTAGAGACGCAGGAAGTAGTGTACGAGTTTCCGCCGCTCTGAACCCGAAACTGATCCAACATACTTCCTGATCACCGAGCTTGCCTGTTTCAGGTCCCAGTAAAAGTTTCGATGCGCAGCTGGATGGTCAAAGTTGGCGAGCCCTCTAGTAATCGACCCAAGGAATCTGCCGAAATCATAAAGCAATTCGGGAGAGTGGGGATTAACCTTGGCGAGCACCTTGCCGGGGAGATAGGACAGCAACCTCACAAAGTGGTCAGTTCCATCACTCGATCGTACCTGCTCGATCTCTCTTCCATTTGTTGAGCTCATCAGTAACGGAATAGCTGAAGCATCACAAATACCTGCCAGATGCTTGAGCGCGCTGTTCTGGAACTCCAATGTCTCTAGATTCTCCAATCGCGATGCAATCTTCAGGACATACTCCTTCCCAGAATCAGTCTTGAGATGGAAGTTCTGGTCTCTTTCACTTGGCAACTCCTCGAGAACTCCAGACAAACCATAGTAGATCTCGATAATCCTCTGTAACTCTTCAATATTAAAGCCAGGTCGCTCAGGGCCATGGAATTCCATCGGAATGTCGCTCCATTATTGTGACTCATGATGAGCGCAATGTTATGAGTGTAAGCTCTCTTATTTCAGTAGCTGTTCAGGAATCAGATTTCAACCGCGTTTCGTCTAAGACCGGCCATGTACTTGACAAGTTTCGAAGCTCAAGTGTATCAAGATATGAATCCATTGCAAACATTGTCAGAGTCTTGTCAACGGCGGGAATCTCGCGTAGAAAATCGACGATGAAGTGATTCATTTCACCAATACTCTTTGCTCGAACCTTCAAGAGAACATCGTATTCGCCGCTCAACACATGAACACCCTGTACAAGAGGGTGACCAGCTATCTCCTGACAGAATTCTCTCTGGGAGAGTACGCTCTTGCGGCCCGGGACACGATATCTGATAGTCACAAGGATGAAAGCAAGTGTCTCACGACCAAGATGTTCAGGAGACAGGATTGCAGTGTATCCTCTAATGACATTAGCATTCTGTAGCGCCTTGATTCTATCATGGACTGTGGAGATCCCCTTTCCAACATCCTCTGCGATCTTTGCGATGCTGCGTTTGCTATCTTTCTGCAGGATAGCAAGTATCTCTAGGTCGGTCTTGTTCAATCTTGGAATCATTTCTCTAGCCTTCTGTTAGATATTTCAGGATAAGTTGAGATTTGCCGAAATATTTCCGCTCATTATGCCGATTAGTCCGAAAATACTGAAATACTTTCCCATTTTTATGGGCAAATCATATTACTTCATCCATTTATCATGCTTGTGAGAGAAGCACGTCGCTTCAGAACTAAAAGAAATGGAAACGCTTCTGGTTTCTATACCCTAAGGGTCTACATAGGGAGCCACGACTTCTCTCATATTCTCCTCAAGATCAGTGCACGAGAGGCATTCTTTGATGACAACAGAACATAGAGAACCCGAATTCCTTAGACTACTGTTCACAGACATACTAGGACACACAAGAAGCATAGAAGTTGGCTACGACAGACTGGAGGAGATTATTGAGTCCGGAATCGTAATCGATGGCTCTTCAGTTCCTGGTTACGCTTCAGTCAATGAAAGCGATGTTCTTCTCCGCCCAAGTCGCGCCACCCCACTCATACAACCATGGGACACGGCAGCCGCTTTCCTTCCATGTAGAGTTCATCAGGTTACGGGTGCACTCCATCCCGGAGATCCTAATAGCATCCTCATGAAGACCGTCAAGAAGGCATCAGAACAGGGACTTACACTTATGGTTGGAAGTGAGCTTGAGTTTTTCACGGTCTCGAAACAAGTTGATAATGGATTCATTCCATCTGATCATGGAGGATACTTTTCGTCGCTGCCGCTCGATGCTGCTCTCGATCTAAGACGCGACATCACGAGGGCGCTGAATGCCGTAGGGATTCGTACCACGTCGCACCATCACGAGGTGGCAGAGGGCCAGCAGGAAATAGGCCTTCAGTATGCGCCTGCAGAAACAGCTGCTGATAGTATTATGCTAGCACGGCTCATCATATCAGAGATGACATTCAGAAGAGGATTGATTGCCACGTTCATGCCCAAACCGTTCGCTCACCAGAATGGTTCTGGGATGCATTTGCATCAAAGCATTTGGGACCTCGATGAGAAACAGAACCTCTTCTCATCAGAAAGAAGCGGGGAAATCTCGACGCTCGCCATGCATTATGTTGCAGGTCTTATCGAACATGCAGACAGTCTCATTGCTATCCTTGCCCCAACCATCAATTCATACAAGAGATTGGTCCCCGGCTTTGAAGCTCCAACTCGTATTGCATGGGGATACATGAATAGAAGTACAATGGTCCGTGTACCTCATTTCAACGGATCGCTCAGTGCCGCAAGGATTGAACTTCGGTGCCCTGATGCAACCTCCTCTCCGCATCTTGCTCTCGCAGTGATGCTTGCTGCAGGACTTGATGGGATAGAACGCGGGATAGAGCCACCTAGCCCAACGAGCAAGGACCTATACAAATCGAGTGCATTCACCAAGTCCCTGCCTAGTTCATTGCAGGTTGCTGCATCTATCCTGAATGAAAGTCACATTATGAGGGAAACTCTCGGAGACCCTGTTGTGGATTTTATTGTTTCACAACGAACACAGGAATGGAAGGACTATGCTGAAACAACTGGAGACCCTGGCAGCTCAGAGATAACTGCATGGGAGATCAATCGCTACTTATTGTCCAACTAGAATATGGACGTGACCCATCATCCAAAAGACTTCTATCCGCCTTTCTGCATACAGATTTCTATTGGAGTAATGCAATTTGGTAGCGTTTGAGAGTAAAGAACAACTGATGAAAGTCTTCAACAGGTTCTGGGAAGAAGCAAGGAAAGAAACAGAAGTCATGGATAAGCTTGCGAAATCGCAGGTCATTGTGAGATTCGATATTGAGGATCCGGAAGTACACCTGACCATCAACTTCAAAGATCCGGGTCCAAATGGAGAGATTGGAACGCTCTCCTTTGACAGCAGCGCAGAACCAGAGATCAAAGTCTGGTCAAAATCTGAAACAACCAATAAGTTCTGGCAGGACAAATTGAGTACAACGGTTGCAATGGCTAGAGGGCAAGTCAAACTTGAGGGCTCGGTGTCTAAGGCACTCGGTCTTCTATCCAAGATCAAGCCACTCTACAAGATATATCCCATAGTACTCAAGGAAATGGGTTACGAGAACATGATACTGTGAATCAAGCTAGGCTCACTTTGACTGCCGGTTCCTGATGAAACAAGCACTTACAGAAAGCAAAGTATATTAGCAGATTCTGTGCACTCAGGGTTGTTAACCATAGTTATTATTTATAATAGTTAATGGTGAGTCATAATGTCACAGACAGTAAACAAAAACATGAGCATTGGCGAAGTAGTAATGAAATGGCCAGAGACCGCGGGAGCCTTCTTAGAGGCCGGTCTATACTGCTTTGGCTGTGCCGCGGCAAGATATGAAACAATCGAGCAGGGAGCCAGTGCGCACGGCATTGACCCTGACAAGCTCATTGAGGCGATCAACGAAATCATTGATGAGAAGGATAAAAACGCAAGCGAATAGACCCACTAGGCGGAGGGCTTGTTTCGCCCATATAGTCGCCCGGTTCCTTCTTCTGACATCTCAAAGCTATGCTCGGCATCTGGGAAGCTACCCTTTCGCACTTCGTCAGAGTACTCGTTGACCGCATTCCGAATCACTTCTCTGATACTAGCGTATTTCTTGACAAACTTAGGCTTGAAATCCTCAAATAGACCAAGCATGTCCCAGAGCACCAAGACCTGTCCGTCACAGTGATGCCCAGCTCCGATACCTATTGTAGGAATACTGACAGCCTCAGTGATTCTCTTGGCCGTCTCTGTTGGCACCAGCTCGATTACTATTGAAAAGACGCCTGCTGCCTCAAGGCTTCGTGCTTCCTCTACAAGAACATCGGCCATCTCAGCAGTTCGACCCTGAACGCGATATCCACCAAGTTGAAAGATTGATTGTGGGGTCAGACCGATATGTCCCATCACCGGAATCCCTGCATCCACAACAGTCCGTACAATGTCGGCGATACGACCAGAACCCTCAATCTTCACAGCCTCAGCTCCACCCTCTTGAAGCATGCGAGCACAGTTCTCCAGGGCCTGTTCCTCACTCACCTTGTAAGTCATAAATGGCATGTCACCAATGATTAGAGAATCTGGATGCGCCCTCGCAACTGCGGCACAATGATGGATGATATCATCCAGGGTGACAGGAATTGTGCTCTCGTAGCCAAGCAGGGCGTTGCCTACCGAGTCGCCCACAAGAATCATATCAACACCGCATTCGCTGAGGATGGATGCTGTAGGTGCATCATAGGCAGTCAGCATGACAATCTTCTTGCCCTTCTCTTTCAACTGGCGAATTTTGTGAGTTGTCATTCGAGTCAATATTTGACCCCGCAGATTGATTGTTCCGATTGTTTATTTATGTAGTTCCCATAGCAGATGTGTATTGTATATACATTATGCATGACACTACAGATCAATGCCCTTCTTCCTGAATCGCTGTTTGCAAATCTCCACACCAAGAATGGTTGGCAATGAAAGAAGCACACAGATCAGCCAATCATAGAGTGTGAGAGGTATGATATAGAAATTCAGTCCTACAGAGGAGAGAATCTCATTGACTACAGGGACATACATTAGCAGCAGATGTGCCAGATAGATGAGACCGAGAAATATCGCAAAGATCCATGTACCAGGTTCACGAATGCTCTTGTGCAGTGGGAGATTGATACGTCGAATGAGAAGCACCATCACGCTCTCGACAATTAGGATAACCGAGAGAAGCATACTAGTCGACTTGAGAAGAACCCATATTGGACCGCCACCATCGTAGAATGGATTGGCAGTGTCGGTGACAGGAGGTACGTAGGTTTCCCAGAAGCCAGAATTGTTCTCAGGAGTGACTTGAACAATGCCCAAGTATCCGGTGAATGTCAGGAAGTAGACAATGACAGCGCCAATGACCATGAGGAGGATATTGACACCCATCACCTTGCCCAGATTTCGCGTGATAATCTCCTCACTGTCCCGAGGTTTCTCCTCCATGGCTCTTGGAGATGTACGGTCAAAAACAAGGGCCAAGCCTGGGAACGAATGAGTTGTGACAACGAGATAGATACTCTGCCACATGCTGAGAATCTCAATGTAATCAGGCATGATGAAGAGAGCACCAAAGAAGATGAAGCTCTCAAAGAGATTGATGGCCACATAGAAGTAAATCATCATACGAATCTTGTTGAAGAGACCTCTTCCTTGATGTACTCCGGTGACAATCGATGCAAAACTATCATCAGTGATAACTATGTCCGCTGCTTCCTTCGCCACATCGGTACCCGTGATACCCATCGCGATTCCAGCGTCACTCATGGCCAGCGCAAGGGCGTCATTGACACCATCTCCTGTCATCGCGACAACTTTGTTCTGCTCTTGGTACCGCTCGACGATGATCTGCTTATGGTCGGGATTCACTCGTGCAAAGACATTGGTTCTGATGAAGTCGGCATCGCTGATGTCATGGATAGTGCTGCCTTCGGCCACAAGTGAATTCTGTTGATACACTCCAAGGTCTGTAGCGATGGTCTTGGCTGTTGCAGCGGCATCACCTGTAATCATGACGACATTGATGCCTGCGCTGTGACATGCCTTGACTGCCTCTTTGACGCCATCTCGTGGCGGATCAACAATGCAGGCAAAACCGAGATAGGTCAGGCCTCTCTCTGTGACTTGCCTCGCATTCTTTCCAGTTGGCACAGCATCCATTTGTTTGTAGGCCAGGGAAATTACCCTGTATCCTTTGCTGGCAAAGCCCTCGGCCAGACTGGCAACACGCTGAAGAAGCCCGCGGGTCATTCTAGAGGGGCTGTCTCTTCCATTCGAATACTCGCAGAGTGGCATGAGAACTTCAGTCGCACCCTTGACAAAGGCGACGAATGTGTCACCATCTTGACAGATCTTGGACATTCTCTTCAACTCAGACTCGAAGGGGAACTCCTCAACAATCTTGTAACGTTTCTTGACAGCGGCCTCATCAATTCCACTCTTTCGGAATAGTGTTAAGAGGGCAGCATCAGTAGGATCGCCTAATGGAGTCCACACAGTCCCCTGATCTGGAAGCTCCTCTTTGATGATCTCTGCATCATTAGCAAGACCACCGCAGTTGACCAGTCTGAATAGTCCTTTCCAAGCAAAGACGTCGTCTACTGGCTCTTCCTCTGTGTTAGCCACATTTGCATTGGTCGCACCCTTCAAGAGGTACACGCCACCAGAGGGGTCATAGCCATCACCTCTGACCGAGAAGAGGTTCTGGGTGTCCCAGCAGTACTTGACTGTCATCTGGTTTCGAGTCATTGTTCCAGTCTTATCACTACAGATGACGCTGACTCGACCCAAGCTCTCAACTGCTGACAGGTCTCGAATGATGACACCCCTCTTTGCCATTGCAAGCACACCCGTAAGCAGCACTATGGTTGTCAAGAGAGGTATATTGATTGGCATTATAGTCATTGCCCGAGTAATACCTGCACCTACCCGTTCTGATAGATACTGGATGCTGAAGTTGAGCGGATCACCCCTCAAGATGGGATAGACAAAGACCTGCCAGATGAATGAAATCGCCATAAGAATAATCGCAGCAATTCCCAAGTACTTTGCAAGTCTGTTGACCTTTCTTCTAAGTGGAATGTCTCCCGTATTCAATGCTTCTAGGGTTCCCTGAATCTTACCGATCTCCGTTCGTGGGCCTGTTGCAGTGGTGACAACGGTAGCCATTCCTGTCGCAACATATGTTCCGAAGAAGACCATGTTCAGTCGGTCTGTGAGAGGGGAGTCCTTCTGGACATGAGCATCCTCACTCTTGATTACTGGTACACTCTCGCCAGTTAGTGATGCCTCGTTGGTCATCAGATTTGACGATGTCACTAGCCGAGCGTCGGCAGGTATCCTATCGCCCTGTTCCAGTTTCACAATATCGCCCAAGACAATGTCCAAGGGTGAAATGCTACATTCTTTGCCATCCCGAATGACTCGCGCTTCACCAGCCGATAACTTCTCTAGAGCCTCGAGCTTCTTTTGTGCACGAAACTGCTGAACCATGGCGACTATGGCATTCACCGCAACTACCGCAAGCCAAACAGTCGCACCACCTATCGTATTGAAGTCAGATGGGAAGAGGAAGGCGATGGTGATCAGAGCAAAAGAGCTTATGATATAGATTGTAATGAGCCAATTCAGAATTGGAGCAATGTAGACCTGCCAAAATGCACCCTTGTAACGAGGAATAGTATTGGGACCAGATTCCTCAAGTCGTTTCTTCGCCTCGTCTTTTGATAGACCAAGCGATGCATCAACTCGGAGGGATTTGAAGACATCTTCAAGAGGCGTTGAATGGTGCATTACGACTGTGCTATCTTCTGTGATGGCATCATCTGTTGACAAAACCTGTACCTCTGAAGATGTATCTGTGATGTTGTCTGAGTAGATAAAGCAAACTCGACTGGTCCTAGTTCATCTTCCAAGGGTGAAAGGTAAGAAGCAACCTTTTGAAGTTTTTCAGTATTGGGCTACTATACCTACGTCGATAGGTTCATGTGTTCAGAAGACGAACCAGAGATGCCGCACACGGTCTAATACTGATTGGTGTACACTATGAATTACTACTGGGAGCCTGCACGCATTCAAAGAAGATCCAGAACAAATGGAACGAAGCTCATTGCGCTTGTCATTATTCTCATGGTCGTGGTATCCGCGGGGCTAGCGCTGCTAGGGAACATCAATCCCAACAGTATAGGCCCCACTGAAGCTGTGAGAGTTGCAGTATTGGACTCGGGTGTTGACATAGACTTCACTCTACAAGGGAGGATTGCTGCTCAACAGAGCTTCATTACAGTCGAAAATGGGTATAGCGCGACGGATACATCAGTGAGTGATGCAAAGCCGGATGATGTTCCTCATGGTACATTGATTGCTAAACAGATTGCACAGGCCGAGAACGCTCTCATCATCAACGGCAAAATCCTTGACTATGAAGGCAGCGCAACGACAATGGGGCTGGTAGATGCAATTCACTGGGCAGTCGAGCAGAATGCAAGCGTCATCAATCTCAGTCTTGGTGGTTCGCCCACTTTTGGCGACCTGACAGAGGCAGCAATCGATTGGGCATTCTCGCAGGGGGTCGTCGTCGTCGTTTCAGCGGGGAATTCTGGTGACTACGGAGTGCCGGGTACATGTATAGAGTCGCCAGCAGTCTACATGAGATGCCTAGCTGTTGGCGCCTTGACAGCTAATAACGAGCCTGCATATTTCACCTCCACTGGACCTGCAAGGGAGCTCTACATGAAACCGGACATCAGTGCTCTGGGCTACACAACGGATGGTGATGGAACGCAGTATTGGGGGACAAGCTTTGCAGCTCCAAGGGTCTCTGCGGCTGCGGCACAATTGATTGGTTACTCTATGGCGAATAACATAACATGGTCACCTGGGTCTATCATGGCAGCCCTGATGAGAGGAGCTGAAGTCCTGACTAGTTATCAACCGTATGAAGTAGGTGCAGGCAAACTGGACCTTCAGGGTTCCTTGACCCTCATTCAACAGCTATCATCAGCCGACGAACTGCCTGCAATCAGCTATGCATTTCCAGGAATGATACCCATAGACTATGAGCGGCTCTTTCAGGGAGATACATACAACTTCAATATTCGGCTCTTTACTGGAGGCGCGACTGTGTTCTCCACATATGTAGGCGCCGATAATTCGTCACTATTCGTTATCGACGACGAAATCATGGTGGACCAGATTGCCTCTGTTCCAATCTCTGTAATTGTTCCGAGTTCTGGCGTAAGCGATGTGATAGGCACAATCTCATTCACTTCGGAGGACTTTGGAGATACCAGTGTTTTCATCTCATTCCCAGTTGGCACTCCTGTTGCCAGAGTCGCCTTTGACATCTCACATTCCACTTGGGACATAGACTCGATCTATGGGCAGTTCAGGGAGTTCTACAAGGAGTTGGTCGGCAATGATATATCAGTCACTGAGATTCGTAACAGCACTGCCACGACTCTAGACATTCTCCAGCAGTATGATGCGGTCGTTCTTCTTGATCCCTGTGTCTACACATCGAACGAGACTGATCCAGGGAATGTAACATTATTCTCCATTCCATTCTCAGAGGTCGAGAGGAATGCCTACGAAGACTACTACAATGCTGGTGGAGGGCTATTCATCGTAGCCTTGTCAGAATCGAGCCTCAATTTGTCAGCCTTGAATGATTTCCTCTCATGGACTGGATTCTCGTTGACGTCAATGGAAGTGCCCCTTGGAAACACGCCCGCACTCATAGATGAGATTAATGTTCATATCATCACATCTGGAGTGGATGCCTTCCACTATCTGGGAGCAACCATCGAGATACCTGCGGATGGACACACACTTGCATTCTATGGAGGTATGCCCATAATGGGATACAAGGAGGGCGCTGGTGGTGGAAAAATCGTGGTGACAGGGAGCAACTTCATGCTCGATAACTGGGGGCTCCTCGGTCGGTACACAGGATCAAATGATAATACTCTCTTGGCACGACGGATTGTTCTCTGGTGTGCAGATCAACTCGCATAGACTCAAGGTGTATTCTCAAACACTTTGATTGCGTTGAAACTCGCGCTTTAAATGCAGTAGAGCATCATCCATAACCGCTAACAACCTTTCCGAGTCGAAATCGGACATGCTGGCAACGGCGGTCTTTTTTCCGGAGCTGCCAGCCCACCAATTCCCTCTTTTTTCAGAACATATGAGGGCGATTACGTGTTACTATCAGCATGTTTAATTCAAGGTGACTTTGCCAGACAGACAAATCTGAGGACGTGACGTTCTGATTGGCAAGAGCAACCAAAGCATCTTATGTTGTTCTGGCGGCATGCATTATATCACATTTTATGAATCACATCTATACCGGAGTACTGTCACCCTTTCTAGAGATCATTCAGTCAGAACTCGGCATCAGCTATACTATGATAGGTGTGGTTGCAAGCGCGGCAGTCCTCTCTATGACCATAGCACATCTCTTAGTTGGATATCTCGTGGACAGAGGATACCGCGACATATTCATCTCAATCAGTATTCTTGGCGCAGCCTTTGCAACACTTTTGACCAGCTATGCTCAGGACTTTGTATTCCTCACCATATTTCAACTCTTTCTCGGAGTCGGAACCTCAGGATATCATCCGAGCTCATCTCCAGCACTGACTGAGATGTTCCCCAAGTCAGATCGGGCAAAGGCCATGGGCATTCAAGCAATGGGGGGCCTTGTGGGGATGGCAGTTACCCCCTTTCTCTGTGTGACATTGCTTGTTGTAATGAATTCATGGCAAGGAGTGCTCCGAGTCACAGCAATCTTTGGCTTTGCGGTGTTCATCCCGACACTGCTATTGATGAGAAGTTCATCTGTGAAGACCAGAGAAACAAGAATAGAGAGTTTGAATCTCGAGGGACCAGATGGCTGGACAAAGAACTTTTGGGCAATGATGGTTGTCACAGGTCTGCGCGGAATGGCATTCAGATGCACGACTCTTCTAATGCCACTTTACCTGGTCGTCACATATGGTGCTAGTACTGTTTCTGCAGGGGTTCTCACTGCGATCATGCTGACAGCCGGGCTGTTTGCAGAAGTAGTTTCATCCATTCTCTCAGATAGATTACATAACCGAGTAGTGTTTCTCGTTATCTCGACAGGATTTGCAACACCAGCCATTCTGCTGCTGAACTTTTCATTAGAGCCAATTCTACTGATGCTAGTCCTGATAGCCATTGGTTTCTTTTTCTTCCTGGGAGACCCAGCATTCACGGCACTTCAGACTGAGATTTCCCCCAGTAAATCACGGGGTATTGCCTTTGGGCTCATCTTCTCAGTTGGCGCATTACCCGGTGCAATTGCGCCCATTATCTTCGGGCTTATTGGTGACCTCTACGGGCTTGCCGCGTCCATACTGTTTCTTGTGTTCACTACTTTCCTTGCCACGGTTTTCTCCCTCTTTCTCAAGAATGATAAGTCCTACCTAGTGAGAGACTCTATTTCCATGCCAGAGGGTGTTATACCGCCTCCGTGAACATCCCTTCACGTATAGACAGTCTGAAATAACACGATTCTCGCCACAATACCATGCAGGACTATCATGTTCATCCGAATTACTCCATTGATGCTGAAGGGAGTGTGGAGGACTTCTGCGAGGCCGCATTGCAGAGAGGAATCAAAGAGATTGCCTTTACGACTCATCTTGATACAGACATGACAACCGATGATTGCCATGTGGTTGTAAGAGGTAAGAGGATGGACACACTCTCGGGTGAATGGCTGGAGAACTATGAGGCAACCATTAGAGCAGCACATGACACATACAAAGAGAAAGGACTTCGGGTTCTTCTGGGAGTAGAAGTAGACTACATCGATGACCTAGAGAGTGTACTTCCTGAGCAGTTCTATTCAACGGACTTTGATATTGTCCTCGGCTCGACGCATCTTATCGATCACAGTGCAATATCCGCTGGAGATCGTGCTGAAGATACTTTCAAGAGATACTCCCTGGAGGAACTAGGAGAGGCATACTACACTCACTTGCTGAGGGCAATAGAAACAGGGCTGTTTGACATAATGGCCCACCTTGACCTCTATCGAAGATTCGGGCAAGTCTTCTATGGAGAGGGAATTCGGGATATCTGGAAACCATATCTTAAGGACCTGGCCAATGCAATGAAGAGGCACAATGTGGGGTTTGAGGTGAATACGTCGCCTCTAAGGACAGGACAGGATGAGCCCATGCCAGAGGAGAACATCATTAGGGCGCTCAAGAGAGCAGGGGTTTCGAATGTCACTACTGGATCTGATGCACATAGACCAAGCGATGTTGGCGCGGGAATTGTAGAGGCCACGAATCTGCTCAAGAAGGTAGGATACTCGACTATCACAACATTCAATCGGCGAAGACCCGGAACGCAGAAAATACCGAAGACAGCGGGAGGAAACAAAAGAGAATTATCTCCGTGATGTGTCTGAACCCCCGGTGATATCTTGAGAAACGCTAAGGCATTCGTTCTGTGTGTTATCGGCGGTCTATTGATGATATATGCAGGTGCCGTAGGCAGTGTTGGCATCTGGGAAGAATTGATACTCCTAGCACAATCTCTAGCCCCAGAATTCGCGCAAATTCTGTCCTATATCCTGTTCATCTTGACGAACATAGCCACCATGGGCGGTGTTGCGGTAATAATAGGCGCAATCCTGCTTACAACTAATAGAGTTGGAACTGGAAAGTTCATCATTGGGATTGCAGCAGGGATGGGAATCATTGGTTTCATAATACTTGTATACAATATGTATTTGGCAATCGGTTTTGCTGCCCTATTGGAGATCTACAATCTGCTCTCCAACTCCATGGAAATTCTTGGAGTGGTTCTAACAATAGTAGGAAGAATGATGGCCAAGAAACCTGAATAGGTCGCTTCTGGGGAATCATTGACCGGAATGAGCTGATGCAACTCTGTGATAGACTTGACCGAGAAAGATGAGAACACCATTCAGAAGGTTGTGAAACTACTAGAAGATGGGCTCTTCAAGGAGGCAATCGAAGAGATCCGCTTGTTTCTGAAGACGCAACCAGAGTCCATTGAGGGATGGTATAACCTAGGTTATGCACTCATAGAGAATGGCGAATATGATGAAGCAATCAGGGCGTATGATGAGGCACTGGCCATCGATAATGGCATCTTCGCCCTCTGGTTCAACAAGGGAACTGCACTCTATGACCAAATGGATTTCGAGAAAGCTAGAGAGTGCTACGAGAGAGCTCTCGAGATTGACCCGAACGATCCTGAAGCGTGGAATAACCTTGGCAATTGCTTCTCAAGGCTTGCAAATGGAAGAGCTGCAATCGAGGCATATACCAGAGCAGTGGCTCTGAAACCCGACTATGCCGAGGCATTCTATAACAAGGCAAATGCACACTTCATCGAGGAGGAGGATGAGAGAGCGATTGCGTATGCCGAAGTTGCCGTTCAACTGGACCCGAAATTGGCAGAGAGAGTTGGTCAATGGATTAACGTTTCAAGGAATAGGCTGATTTCACAGAGAGACCAAGAGGAGCACGAGAAGAGAGTGAGGCAGCGCTCCAAGCAAAAGGATTGATGCATTCATCAGACCTAAAAGGAGCAACAACTCCCTCAACATCATGATTCCGGGTTTGGTTCCTCAAGAGGCTGCTGAAGGGTTCAGTCCGCCCTACAAGTACATCATACTGATAACAGCTCTCATCACCGTTGGCGGAATCATTGCAGCGTGGCTCGGTGGACAAGGCATTCTTCCCATTAATCCTGCAGTCACCCTAGGTTTCACCATTCTTGCGGCTACAGTCGTAGTCTGCTGCGCCGCTGTAATAATGCAGGGCACATACGTTTCACGAATGGTGCACTATGGCGAGATGGAGATTAGATTCGAAGAGGGTAAGACCCATTTTGATAATGAGGAATGGGAAAATGCACTCCTCATCTTCACAGAGCTGGCAGGACCAAAGATGGATCACAAGCGGGCAACATACTATGCGGCATGCTGCTACGAGAAGCTCAGCGACTTGGAGAATGTCAAGAAATACACCAAGGCATACCTTGGTATGAAACCAAGAGATGCTGAAGCCTGGGAGATGCTAGCCCGTTCTCATAAGCGCCTATTCGAGTATGAAGAGGCACAACATGCACAGGCACAGGCCGAGAGATTCCTGAAAAGCTAGATGCCTCTTGAAGGGGCCTCAAATTCCTCGAGAGGGACCTATTTTGAGGCAAGAATCGGATTACGCAGAAATCCTATGTTCTCGATGTATTGCTCCACTTCATCTCCAGGCTTGAGAAACTCAGGTGGGTTCCTTGCGAAACCTACTCCTGAGGGAGTACCCGTAGCTATTACGTCTCCGGGTTCGAGAGTGAATGATCTGGAGAGATGAGAGACAATCTGAGGAACGTTGAACATCATACTAGAAGTTGACGAATCCTGTTTTGTCACACCGTTTACCTTTGTCATCAGCTTGAGCCCGGATCCATCCCCTAGGGCATCTCTTGTAACGATACAGGGCCCCATGGGGCAGAAATCGTCTAGTGATTTCGAACGAACAAACTGACCATCACTGTGCTGAAGGTCTCGAGCGCTCACGTCGTTGATGATTGTGTAACCTGCAATGTGGTCCAAGGATTGCTTCTCATTGACATCCTTACATGCTCGGCCAATAACGACTGCGAGTTCGACCTCCCAGTCGATTTCTTTTGATATCCTTGGGATGTGTATTGGGTCGTTGGGTCCAATCACACATGAGGGAAACTTGGCAAAGATCAGTGGGAACTTTGGAATCTCAGAGCCAGTCTCCTTGATGTGTTCAAGATAGTTCCGTCCAAGCGCCACAATCTTCCCGGGCCTCTGGATTGGTGCTTCTAAGGTCACAGAACTAAGATCGCGGGTGAGGGGTCGCTCGCCGCGAGGTGCCTGTTCATAACGCTCCACAATCTGACGAACAACCTCAATGCCTGACTCCCAATTCAGAAGGTCCAGCATGGTTGTTGGAAAACTCTGACCACGCACGTGATACTTTCTACCGAAGTGTGAGGCAGCGTCCGGTATGTCAAGTATGTCAGACTCTAGGTGCACACCAATAGATGGCACTCCCATTCGAGAATATGTGACCAATCGCATGGCTTCATAGGTCAAACCAACTCATTTATTCGTAATGGTAGTAGACTCTGATTGGTGTTAGCACATGACTGATGAGCCAACCCTAGCAGACCTGCCAGATGAAGTGTTTGTTCCCCTTGGTCAAAGAGGCATGGAGGGCATACCTCTAAAGGACTGCATGTATGAGTGCGATGGAAAGGAACTGCGCCTACTCAGTTTCAGCAAGGACAGAAACACTCTGAGTGGCAAGGGAGTAGAAAAAGTCATTGAAGACTGGCTTGTGGAGTGTACTACGTGTGGCAAGTCTTTCACAATCAGATGTCATGTGAGGTATGCAGAGGGAGAAAAGATAGATACAAGAGTAGACATCGTAGATGATACTGGTAAGAATCTCGGCTGGTTGGGAAGCTATTAGGTGAGCTACATTGACTCGAACCTACAAGATATCCGTTCTTCCGGGTGATGGCATCGGTCGCGAAGTAATCCCCCAAGCAGTTCGCGTACTTCGCGCTGTTGAGGAGGTTGTGGGAGGCTTTCAGATCAACCTTCATGAATTCGAATGCGGCGGAGAATACTATCTCAGAGAGAAACGAGAATGGTCACAAGAAGCAGAGGATTTCACGAAGAAGGATGCGGATGCAGTTCTATTCGGTGCGATTGGTGCAGTCAATTCAGATGGAAGTAGTGTGCAACTTCCAGATGGAAACCTGGCAGGATATAGTATAGCGATAGGTCTTCGAACGGAGCTCGATTTGTATGCCAATGTCAGACCGGTCAAACTCTATGAAGGCGTATGGACTCCTCTCAGTCAAAAGAGACCTCAAGACATTGACATGACTATAGTCCGTGAGAACACAGAGGGGCTCTACTCGCCAACCCGAGGTACTCTCAGAAGAGGGGGAATATCCGAGCTGGCAATTGATACAAGAGTGATAACGAGGAAGGGTTCCGAGAGAGTGATACGATATGCCTATCAGCTTGCTGCTGAAAGTCATGGCGCTCCCGAAGATGGTCTCAAGAGAGTCACCTGTGTCGACAAGAGCAATCTGCTTGCAGGTTGCCAACTCTTCAGAAGCGTATTCGATGAGATTGGCGTCGAGTATCCAGGAATTGAAAAGGACTATGCGTATGTTGACGCTTGGACTCAGTGGTGCCTCAGGAAACCTGAGCATTACAATGTAGTTGTCGCGCCAAATGAATTCGGAGATATTATTACAGACCTTGGAGCAGCAGTTCAAGGAGGTCTCGGAATGGCTCCTGCAGGGAATATCGGGAGCAAGCACGGTGTCTTTGAACCAGTGCATGGCTCAGCGCCAAAGTACTACGGACAGAATAGTGCGAATCCAATGGCTGTCATTCTTGCTCTGAGTATGATGCTTGAATGGTTGGCAGCTGAACGCCGTGACAAGCGAGTGCAAAGAGCTGGAGAAGTGGTCAAGGCATCCGTTGCAGGGACGCTCAGAGATGGAAAGGTGCGAACGAAGGATCTCTGTGTGGGCCAATGGAGCACGGTGAACCCTAGTTCCACAGAGGATGTGACATCGGCAGTCATTGAAATGGCCAAGAGTATTGAAGGTGCGAGGTGAAATCCATGGGCAGAACTCTGGCTGAGAAACTGCTAGCAAGCCATACAGATGATGGAAAGGCCATAGCTGGAGACATCGTTGAAGCGCACGTGGACCTCCTGATGGTGCACGAGGTTCTGGGCTCCAGAATCATTCCAATCCTAAAAGAGATGGACTTCAAGAGAGTCTGGGACCCTCAGAAGATCATTGTGGTCAATGACCACTGGGCACCCGCATCTGACATCAATAGTGCTGAGATTCATCGCAGAAACCGCAACTTTGTTCACGAACAGGATATCACTAATTTCTGTGATGTCGATTGTGGAATATCTCACCAAGTTCTCCCCGAGAAGGGGCTTGTCGCACCCGGAGACCTGATAATCGGGAGCGACTCTCATTCAACGACCTACGGTGCATTCAACGCATTCTCTACAGGTCTCGCGGCTACTGACTGTGCGCTCATTTTGGCAACAGGTATGTCATGGTTCATGGTTCCCGACTCGATTCGCATTGAAGTGAGAGGGCAACTACCCAAGATGGTCATGAGCAAGGACCTCATCTTGAGAGTTCTCAGAGATCTTGGTCCCGATGGTGCGAACTACAGATCGATTGAATTCCATGGTCCAACAGTAGATACAATGGACGTAGGACCCCGAATGACAATGTGCAACATGGTTGTTGAGGCAGGGGCAAAGTGCTCGCCGATGATGGTGAACCGTTTCGTGGATTCATGGATGAGGAATGTCGCGCCCGGACGAAGATGGACTGCCACTAGACCAGATGACAGCGCAGAATACGTCGAGAATCTTGTCTACGATATTGAAAAGGAGCCACTTGGTCCAATGGTCGCGATACCTCATAGCCCTACGAATGGTCAATCCGTTGCTGAGGTCACCGGTGTGCCAATTGATCAAGCTTTCATCGGATCCTGCACAAATGGGAGAATAGAGGACTTGGAGATAGCGGCAAGGATATTGAAAGGCAAGAAGATCAGAAACGGGGTACGTCTTATCATCACACCTGCCAGCAAAGAAACCTACATGCATGCTCTGCACGAGGGACTTATCGACATCTTCATCGATGCAGGAGGTATTGTCACCAACTCCACCTGCGGAGCATGCGTTGGAGGACATCTTGGAGTGCTCGGTGCAGGTGAAGTATGCATCTCAAGTACTAATCGGAACTTCCGTGGGAGGATGGGACACAAGGACGCATCAATCTACCTTGCATCGCCGGCCACAGTCGCTGCGAGTGCACTCGAGGGAGCAATAATAGATCCGAGGAAGGTGTGACACTTGACAAGAGACCTTGCGAACATCACGGGGAGAGCATGGGTATTTGGAAAGGACATTGACACAGACCAGATTATACAGGGCCAATATCTCACCATTCTGGACTATGCTGAGATGGCCAAGCACACATTCGAGATCCCTCGCCCGCTGTTTGTCTCGAAGGTGAAGAAGAACGATATAGTGATAGCTGGACGCAATTTCGGAGGGGGCTCATCTCGAGAAGAGGCTCCAAGGGTCCTCCTTGAGTCGGGGATTGGTTGTGTGATTGCAGAGTCTTTTGCACGCATCTTCTACCGCAATGGCTTCAATGTCGGTCTTCCCCTCCTCATCATCCAAAACGCGGCCAAGTTAGTAAGTGATGGAGAATCCGTGATAGTGAATCTGATCGAGGGCACAGTCACCATCCGTCGGAGCGGTGACGTGATTCACGGCAAACCTCTGACAGAGAGAATCCTGAACCTCTTGAGTGCAGGCGGTGCAGTCCAGTGGTATAGAAAGACAGCTGGAAAACGCTAAAAGGCTCTACTTATTAGCTTCAGGCAATATTGTCAGCTAAGAGGTCATTCGATGAATGCGCTACTATTCCTTCTGATTTCTCTCATTGCACATGCAATCCCAATGCCGTTTTCAAGGCAATACAGGAAACCAAGCAGTATGATCAAATGGTTGCCCATGCGTTTCATATGGGGAACAGTCGCTTGGGTCATCATCTGCCTGATTTTTGGTTCAGTACTTCCTTGGGCAATCCTTGGACTGATCATGAGCCTAGCAGCTCTTATGATGATCACGAGCGGATTTCGCCCCGGTGGTCGCTTTGAGGATATGCTAGAGGGCATCCGAGTTCCCTATGCGTGCATTGGTCTAATTATTCTGATAACAGTACCAACGTTCGGAGGGATAATTGGATGGACCTCAGGACTTGCAAATGCACAATATTTCGACTCCATGATCACAGAAACCGACGCTCCGCTCTTCACGAACCCCATCCCGGATAGAATGGTCAGGCTCGTCACAGAAGAATATGCGACGTATGTTGCAAGCCAGCACCTGTCACCCTTTGGATCCAACAACATAGTGGCAGCGGCACACATCACAATTAAGAACGGGACACTTGTGTGGGTGTGTACGATAGTATCAACGAATGTTCTTGCTGAGAACTATGTCAAGGGCTTCATTGTTATCGATGCAAACGACCCGCAAACAGTCGAGCCATATCCAATCACTTCAACAACCATCCCAGTGGGAGAGGGTCTCTTCTGGGACAGAAACATCCAGTTCGGGAACTACTTGAATGACATTACTTCGTTGTATGAATATGCATATCCTACATGGGACCCCTCTGGTAATCTTGTCTATGTTCAGACACGAACGCCTCTTGGCTTCGATTTCGTAGAGGCTGCAACTGGTCCAATTATCTATGCGGAGAATGGCTCCGTCTTTGCGTATGATACAATCGCAGATACACCAAGCTGGGTCACTCAGGCATACTCTGAGGAATGGCTTGAACGGCAGATAACAAGATGGGGTAGCTTCAGAAGAGGAAGCGGATTCGACCTCTTTGCTGGTGGACTCTTGTGGTTTATCGCACCATCGAACGATAGGCTCGAGATGACAGAGGATACGAGATACATACTGAATCCAGACACGGAACGAATCGAGGCTTTCTTAGCTGTGAATCCAGTGAATGCACCCAATACTCTCGCAGGAGTGCTAAGAGCAACACAGAATGAGGTGTTTTATCACGACCTTAGCGGAGAAGGGTACGTCAGCGGTTCAACTGCAGTAGCTAATGTAATTGCCGCGATAGGGCCACCTGCGAGCGGCAACTATTATGGGGCAATGCCGCTTCTCTACCCTGTCGTCATCAATTCAACAGTCACAAAATGGACATGGTACACACCCATCTATTGGACTGATGCGTACTACTCCGAGGATCTTGGAGACTACGTTGCCTCCAACATGAGACTTCATGCTCTTGGTATGGTCGATGCATCGAACATAGATCGATACGTCTGGCTTCCGCTAGGTGGAGCATTATCAGGTGAGAATCTCGTACATCAGGTCAGAACCGATTACGTCGCTCTTCTTGGTGGCGAAATCGAAGAGGAGCCCTCAGACACCTTCATCATCACTGCAAATGTGACAGGTACGACCTCTTTTGTACAAAATAGTCAGCAGCATGTACTGTTGCGGACAGACAACGTCACCTATGAGTTCTTGGAGGGTGCACAGGCTTGGATGAATACGACGGACTGGTACACTCTTCTGTTCCTCGATGTGGGCGATAACTTCACAGCAACAGTCCTCCAAGTCGGAGATGTCTACAGAATCATCGCAATCGTCAAGAACTAGTGGAAGGAGGGAATCCCCTCCCTCCCTTGGTATTTTTCAGCGAATCGCTACTTTGGGAAGAACTCCTTGAACACTTCACGCTGAATGAGGAATCGAAGAATCTCGGCTGTTCCACCGCCGATCGTCATCAGACGCGCGTCTCTCATGAAGCGTTCAACAGGATAGTCAGTCGTGTAGCCCATACCACCTAGAATTTGGAGCGCATCATTAGTGACTTGAACAGCAGCCTCGGTTGTATAGAGCTTTGCAATTGAGGCAGCCTTAGTAATCTTCTGACCCCGGTCGTACATCCTTGCAGCTGTGAGCGTGAGAGCACGGCCTGCCTCCAGTTTCATTGCCATGTCTGCGATCTTGAAACTTACTCCCTCAAACTCATTGATAGGCCGGCCAAATTGGTGGCGCTCAGTTGAGTACTTGACAGCAATCTCATAGGGTGTTCTGCCATAGCCAATAGCCTCTCCGGCAATCGCAGTCCTCTCAGAGTCCAGCTCGTCCATCAGAATATGGAATCCCTGACCAGGTTCCCCGAGTATCATATTACCTGGAACTCGAACATCCTCTAGTTTCAACCACGAAACCCGAGCAGACTTCATTCCGAGCAAGTCATGGTCTTTGACAACGGTGAATCCCTCACTCTTGGTGTCGACGATGAAAGCAGACATGCCATCCTTAGCCTTCACAGCGGGGTCAGTGATAGCAAACGCACACATGTAGTCGGCTTGGCTTCCATTTGTGATGAAGCGCTTTTCGCCATTGAGGATCCAGCCATCACCGTCCCTCTTCGCTCGGGTCTTCATTCCTGCAGTATCAGACCCCACATCAGGTTCAGTGATACCAATGCATCCAATCTTATCTCCTGCAACAACAGGCCTGAGATACTTCCTCTTCTGTTCAGGCGTTCCAAACCTTTCCACAGGCATGCCATAGAGAGTTGTAGAGGCCATGCGTGCCATGTCCAGGCCGGCATTTGTGGCTGAGATCTCTTCAGCAACGATAATCTCATACGACAGGCCACGTTTTGTCCCACCTACTGATTTGTCATGGTGTACTCCCATGTAACCCGCCTTGCCAATTTTCCTCAGCAGTTCCCTTGGATAGGGGCCCTTGTCAATCTCATCCGCAATAGGAGCAATCTCCCTATCACAGAAAGCGCGGACTTCTCTCCGAAACTCGACCTCATCATCGGTCCAAAGTGCATTCGATAGGTGCTCAACCATTCCTGAAACCCGTGCCTTCTGCCGAGAACTCACTTAAATCACTAACTGGAAGCGCCGATCAGCATGTCAATCATGAGAGTAGCCTGAAACGAAGTAGATTCGATCTGTCAGGAGCGACTTCGACAGGATCTCCAATCTCAGGCTTTGAATCATCTTTGCTGCCAGCTAAGCATAATACGACTGCGCCTTGGTCCAGCTCCACCAGAGCCATCGTCAACGGGGGAGTGAATCCTTCGGGAGGCATCTCTAGAGTTGTGTGGCTGAGAATGGTGCCCTCGCCGTTGATCTTCTGTTTGACCATCTCTCCTGCGGCCTTTCCGCAATATGGACAGATGTCACGTGGCGGAACGATTGTTCGAGAACAGCGCTTGCAATGAGAGGCTTGAATCTTCATGATCTGTATCGACGAGATAGGAGACCTGAGTCTGTGAAAAGACTTCCGACAGGGCAGTCGGAAGCCCTGTCACATGAATCATTCAGGTTCCATAAATGATTCTAGGAGGCTAATCAGTTCCTTCTTCGAGAGACGTTTCAGTTCGTCAGGGCTGACAGTAGCTTTGAAATCTGAAGGAAGAAGCTCGACTAGTGTCTTCTTGTCCAGTTTTGATAGCTCCTTAATGCCGAGTGGAACATCTGAAACGCCAGCTTCCGCAGAGCGGGTTATTGGTTCAGGAAGCAGCTCCTTGGAAGGAGTATATGAGTCAAGAAGTGACTGAGCCTCCTTTCGAGACATCTTTTCGAGATCCTCTTTGGCTATAGCATCTCGAATCTCAGGAGGTAGTCTATCCAGGATTTCCTGCTTAGTCAGTGGTTTCTCCACTTCTATCGCAGGCATTGATTCAGGTAATGTCGTAGTCGCGGGAGCTGTTAATGCCTCAATGGTCTCCATCTCAACGTCTTCTGCCAACAGAGGTTCTTTCCTGACAGGTTCGGTCGGTTGGACCTCCTCAGCAACATGCAGCTCATCAGCAGACGTGCTAGTTGTCTCTATTTCCTCGATAGTCGGGGCCTCAGCCGCCCGGGGTACTTCAAGAGGTTCATGCACCTCTGAAACAGGGAGTTCGGCAGGCGGATAAGTGTCTGGCTCAGGTTCAGCTGGTTCAGTGCTAGTTTCTTCAATATGTGAATCAGCAGGAGCAGTGGCCGTTTCATCATATATTCCGAAGTCGGAGGGCTCAATATCGGTGATTCCTGCGCTGACTGCACCGTGTCTTCTGCGGGAAGCAATGAGTGCAACACCAATCAAACCGACACCCACACCGCCGCCAATCAGTAGGAGGGTCATCGTATCTGGGGCAAATCCCGGAACAGCAACCCATTCAATCTCTACGCTCAAATTGGCTGAATCGAGAGCGGAGATTCCATACAGGCTGTCTGATATGCTCTCAACAGAGAAAGTGTAGTTGCCTGCAGTGTTCCTAGTGACGCTAACGCTCCAATAGGCACCTGCTGAGTTGTATGTCATTGCATTGGTTGCACCAGTCAGAGATACCGAGCCACTAGTAAACGGACTCTCATCAAACTCGTATACGAGAGTGACTCGTATCTCTGTTGCAACTCCGACATCTTGGGAGAATGACGTCGCAGTGATTGAGGTCACCTGAACTCTGTCCCAGATGATCACCAGATCAGCAGCTGATTGTACGTAACTGCTGATTTCACCAAGTGATGCAGAGATGATGCTGAATGAATAACTTCCTACGGTACTCTGAGTGACTGATGCCACATAGACACCACTGGATGGGATACAAGTGATGTCGCCTGTCATCACGGCCACAACACCATTTGGTACGGTTACACCTGCGTTCTCAAGTCTTGCACTCCATTGGACCAAAGCCGTATCACCCATACCCAATCTGCTATGGTCAACAGATACTGAGTAGAATTCAATTCGGTCCCAATAGACAGTGACTTCATTCGAATCCATATTGAATTCAGTTATACCGTAGAGTGCGGCATTGCAGAGAGTAAGAAGGTCAAACGATACAGCTTGGTAGGTAGCCTCGGTGACATAGGTTTCCCATAGGCCGGACCCGACATGAGTCAGTGCATGACCTTCAATCGCAAATGTGCCGGAAGTGACAGACAACGCATCGTACTCATACTGTAGACCGACTATGACTCTCACATTGTCGCCGGGGTCATGGTACAGCTCGTCAGCTGTGATTGAAGTGACTAGTACTCGGTCCCAAATGCAGTAGACAACATCATTGGAGAGGATGGCGGTGATTCCGAATGAATCATCCGCTGCAGAGAGGACAGTGTAGCCTTGTATCTGCGGCGTAGCGTACGAGAAGTAAGTGTTGTTCAGCGCGAGAGCTCCATCAAATGTAGCACCATCATATGCATAGATGGCGCTCACGTAGATCCCCGTTGCGTTGGCTCCAACGTTGACTCGCATATCAGTCGGATTGGTCATGGTGATGATCAGAGCATCCCAGATTGCCTGCACATCAGTTGTAGAATCAGACCATTCTGTCAGCCCATGTATTGACTCTACAACTGAAACAACAGTGAATCCTGCAGATATCGGAACAGATGAGGTCTCCTGCCATCGCCAGTACGAGCCACCGGCGTTCCAGATCAAGGTCCTTGATCCATTGAGCTGGATCAGCAATCCACTCTGAATCTCAGTTCCGTTGTATTCGTATCGTGCTCTCCACCATACTTCACAGTAGGAATTGATGTTGATTCGCAAGTCGACGACTCCAGCCAGATAGATCTCAATCCTGTCAGTGATGAAGGTGTCAGTGGGGCTGGTCGAGAAGTACAAGTCAGTACTCCCTGAGCCAGCACCCTCAGCCACAGTCTTGATGGTGTAGGTGTTCAACCTGATGGAGGCAGAGGATCCAATGCTGGAGATACTGAAACTGCCAGCAGCCAGGTCACCATTCCAACTGCCTGCAACATCATGGATAATCCAGACATCAGTCTCATTTGCGAGAGGGCTAAGACTGGAGCCATAGTATGTGATGGACCCGGACACGACAAGGTCGGTGGTATTCACATCACCATGGTCGTCAGACAATGATGGTGTAACTGAATAATCAAGACGTGTTTCCACATCCCAGTTCGTCTCGTAGGAGTCTGAATCTGAATCAGTGCCATCGAAGACAGACTGCTCCACATCAGAATCAGCAGTGTGTTCATGATCCCAACCTATTTTCAGATACCAGGTGATACTCAGCGTATTCCCAGCTCCGACTGCATCGGACATGCTGCCGATGACTACAACTGCGCCACCCACTTCGACAGAGAATGTATCGGTCGAATATGTGTATCGCACTCTCCAATATAGAGTAACTCGATCGTCAGAGTAGAGCGATAACTCGACATAGCTAATGTCTGCAAAGCCATCCGGGTCACTGACAGATGTAATGATGATGTAGTATCGATACCGAGCATATAGGCGGTCCGTATCATCTCCGTTAGTGAGTGTTGGAGCAGAATCATTCATTGGAGGATTGTTGGGTTCAGAGGACCAGGTAACCAGCCAAGCGTTCGTAGAGAATGCTGTTATACTATAGTTCGATTCGAATGAGATACTACGCGTTGTGTAGCTGTAGGAGATGTTGTACCCAACATCAACGAAGAGACTGACATTAGCACCAATGAATGAGTGCCACCATGTTGAGTTTCTCTGTACGACTATCTGATATGATGTACAGGCGGCGTCATCATAATCAAAGATGACTGTAAGCGAGAAATTAGCTTGGACACCGTTCAAGGGAGTGGAATCATCAACTCCAATCGTAATGACAAGCTGATCCCATATGCAATATGTCGCATCATTGGCTGAGATCGCTCTGATTCCATGAGTTCCACCACTTGCTGAGTCCACAGTGTACCACTGAATCTGAGCTGTGCCGTAAGTGAACTGAGTGTTGTTAAGAATCAAAACACCGTCGAAAACAGAGCCATCATAGTCATGCACAGCACTAGTAACGATACCTGACGCATTAGTGTTGACATTGATACGTTGATCTGTGGAGTCACTGATGGTTATCGTAAGCGAGTCCCAGATACAATATGTTGCATCATTGGCTGAGATCGCTGTGATACCATGAGTTCCACCACTCGCTGATAGGACTGTATACCACTGAATCTGTGCTGTTGAATACGTGAATTGTGTATTATTGAGAGTGAGAGATCCATCAAAAGCCGACCCATCATAGTTGTAGACGGCGGCCACTATAATTCCAGAGGCATTTGTATTGATGTCAATGTGCTGGTCAAGTGGTTCTGTGATGACTATCCTCAACGAGTCCCAGATACAGTAGGTCACATCGTTGTTGGAGATTGCAGTGATTCCAAAGGCACCACCACTCGCAGAACCCAGTGTGTACCACTGGATCTGAGCTGTGCCATATGAGAACTGACTGTTGTTTAAGGTCAGAACACCATCGAAAACAGAGCCATCATAGTCGTAGATGGCGCTCACGATGATTCCTGTTGCATTCGCATTGATGTTTATTCGTTGGTCCGAAGGGTCTGTCAGTGATACAGTGAGTGAATCCCAGATGCAATAGGTCACATCATTCGCAGATACTGCTGTAATCCCGTAGGTTCCTTCACTAACGCCCTGCACAGTGTACCACTGAATCTGAGCTGTGCTATAAGCAAACAGTGTGTTGTTCAGCGTAAGGATTCCATCGAATTCAGCGCCATCGTAGTCATAGACCGCTGTGATGACAATTCCAGATGCGTTTGTATTGATGTTTATTCGCTGGTCCAAGGGATCTGTAATCGAAATTGTCAGCGAGTCCCAGATGCAGTAGGTCACATCATTTGTCGAGATTGCTGTAATCCCATGAGTTCCACCTGAGACTGACTGTACTGTGTAAGCCTGCCTCTGTGAAATGCTGTAGGTAAATTGCGTGTTGTTGAGGGTTAGAGTGCCATCGAACGCAGCTCCATCATAATCGTAGGTTGCAGTCAAAATGATTCCCGTTGCATTCGCATTGACATTGATTCGCTGATCCAAGGGGGCGGTGAGGACAATAGTCAGTGAGTCCCAGATGCAGTAGGTCACATCATTTGTCGAGATTGCCGTAATCCCATGAGTCCCACCTGAAACTGATTGCACGGTGTAGCCCTGTTTCTGGGCTATGGCATATGCGAATTGAGTATTATTGAGGGTGAATGTGCCGTCGAATGCAGCACCATCATAGTCGTATATTACTGTTACCACGACGGCGGATGCATTGCTGCTTATATTGATTCGTTGATCAGTAGGGTCTGTAATGGCGATAGTAAGTGAGTCCCAAATACAGTAGGTAACATCATTTGCTGAGATTGCTGTGATTCCATAAGTTCCCCCACTCACACCCTGAACAGTGTACCACTGAATCTGAGCAGTAGCATAGACGAATTGCGTGTTGTTGAGTATGAGCATTCCGTCAAACGGTGCAGAGTCATAGTCATGGACTGCAGAAACAACTATTCCTGAAGCATTCGTATTGATGTTGATGCGCCGGTCCAGAGGGTCAGTAATCGTGATTGTAAGCGAGTCCCAGATGCAATAAGACACATCGTTACTTGAGATAGTAGTGATGCCATAGACCCCGCCGCTCGCACTCTGGACACTATACCACTGAATTTGAACACTGCTGTAGATGAATAGAGTGTTGTTCAGTGTCAATATACCATCGAAAGTAGAGTCGTCATACTCATAGACAGCAGAAACGATTATTCCGGATGCGTTCGTATTGATATTGATACGTTGGTCGATGGGGTCAGTCATTATGATTCTCAAAGAGTCCCAGATGCACCAAGTCATGTCGTTGGCCGATATTGCTGTGATTCCATAGGCCCCGCCACTCACGCTCTGAACAGTGTACCACTGGATTTGAGCAAGGGCATAGCTGAATTGAGTGTTATTGAGGCCGACTGTACCATCGAAGGCAGAACCATCATAGTCGTAGAATGCAGTCACGACTATCCCGGACGCATTCGTATTGACGTTGATACGCTGGTCAGAAGGATCAGTGACTACAACCGTGAGTGAGTCCCAAATACAATATGCTGCTTCATCAATGGAGACTGCTGTTATACCGAAGGCGCCACCACTCACTGAGCTCACCCGGTACCATTGAATCTGAGCCGTGGCGTAGCTGAATTGCGTGTTGTTCAGAGAGAGGACTCCATCAAATGCTGAGCCATCGTAATCATAGATGGCACTGATGACAATGCCAGAGGCGTTGGTGTTGATGTTAATTCGCTGATCTGACGGATCAGTGATTGTGATTGTGAGCGAGTCCCATATGCAATATGTGACGTCGTTGCTGGAAATCAGTGTAATTCCATAGGTATCACCTGAAGCCGACTGCACAGTGTAACCTTGCCTCTGAGCTACAGCGTACACGAATTGGGTGCTGTTAATGGTCAACGCACCATCGTACGTGGTGCCATCATAGTCGTATACCGCAGTAACTACAATACCTGACGCATTGGTGTTGATGTTGATTCTTTGGTCAGCAGGATCTGTAATGATTATGGTCAGTGAGTCCCAGATGCAGTAGGTCGCGTCATTCACTGATATTGCAGTGATTCCATATGCTCCGCCACTGACACCCTGAACAGTGTACCATTGAATCTGGGCTGCAGCATATGCGAATTGAGTGTTGTTTAGAGCTAGGACACCATCGAAGGCAGAACCATCATAATCATAAACTGCGGAAACTACGATTCCTGATGCGTTTGCATTGATATTGATTCGCTGATCGCCTGGATCGGTTATGGTTATTGAAACAGCGTCCCAGATGCACCATGTCACATCGTTTGCTGAGATTGCAGTAATACCATATGTTCCACCACTTGCAGAGAGAGCAGTATACCACTGAATCTGAGCGGTGGAGTAGGCAAACTGCGTGTTATTCAAGCCGAGCGTGCCGTCAAACGGTGTGGAATCATAGTCGTAGGTAGCGCCGACTACTATCCCTGATGCATTCGCACCAATATTGATTCTCTGGTCCAACGGATTAGTGATTGTTACAGTCAGCGAGTCCCAGATACAGAAGGTCATGTCATTTGTCGATATGGCCGATATACCGTATGATCCACTGCTTATCGAAGGAATTGTGTAGTACTGTATTTGCGCGGCCATGTAGGTGAATTGAGTATTGTTCAGAGTCAGGATACCGTCGAAGGCGGAGCCATCATAGTCGTAGATAGCAGAAACGATAATCCCGGATGCATTTGTATTGACATTGATGCGCTGGTCGAATGGGTCAGTGATTGTAATCGTGACAGAGTCCCAGATACACCAAGTGACATCGTTTGCCGAGATGGCAGTGATGCCATAGGTTCCGCCACTGGCAGACATGACTGTATACCACTGAATCTGGGCCGTGGCGTAAGAGAACAGCGTGTTGTTCAGTGTCAGGGTACCGTCAAACGGCGAGGAGTCATAGTTGTAGACTGCAGTAACCACAACTCCTGATGCGTTCGCGTTGATGTTGATACGCTGATCTGATGGCTCGGTGACTGCTATTGTTAGCGAGTCCCAGATACAATATGTCATGTCATTGGTAGAGATTGCAGTGATGCCGAACGCTCCGCCACTCACTGAGCCGACTCGATACCATTGAATCTGGGCTGTTCCGTAGCTGAACTGCGTGTTGTTCAATGTGAGAATTCCGTCGAATAACGAGCCATCATAGTCATAGACCACGCTCACAACAATGCCTGATGCATTGGCATTGATGTTGATTCGCTGATCCAACGGGTCGGAAACTGATATTGTAAGCGAGTCCCAGATGCAATACGTAACGTCATTGCTGGAGATCACGGTGATGCCGTATGTACCACCACTAGCAGATAGAACAGTGTACCACTGGATCTGAGCGGCAGGATAGGAGAACTGCGTGTTGTTGAGTGCGAGCGTTCCATCAAAAGGCGCGGAGTCATAGTTGTAGACTGCTGTGACTACTATTCCCGATGCATTCGTATTGATGTTGATGCGTTGGTCGAATGGGTCAGTGATTGTAATTGTCAACGAGTCCCAGATGCAGTATGTTTCGTCGTTGACTCCAATGAGCGACACTCCATGGACTCCTCCAGAGGCAGTCGATACTTCATATCCTCTTATTCCAACCGTGCCATAGTTGAAGACCGTATCATTAAGATTCAGAGTTCCATCGAAGCTCGTGTCGTCGTAGTCATAGATTGCTGATGCAACAATGCCTGTTGCGTTGGCACCTGTGTCAATCCTCTGATCGATCGGATCGGTGAGCGTTATGATTAATCGATCGGCAATATAGGTGTCAGTTGCACTGCTCGTATAGAATAAATCAGTGCCTCCTGCACCAGCTCCCTCCTCAACCACCTTGACCGTGTATGTGTCTAGACCTACTAGATTGTCAGCGTAGCAAGTGACATTAAAAGCCCCTGAGGTGGGAGTGAGATCGCTCCAAGGCCCAACGTTAGTCCCATATTCTGAGGCAGAAACCCAAATATCGACAGCTGTTGAAGAGGGCGCAACATTCACAGAACCGTAGTAGATGACAGTTCCTGTCAGTGAGAATGATCCATCTACATTGCCTCTATCTGGAGTCCCAGAGCTGTCGCTGACATGTGGCAAAACAGAGTATTCCAGCCTTGTTTCAATGTCCCAGTCAACTTCATACCATGTCGTTGTTGATTCGTTCTGAGCGTCTTCGACATAGCATCTTGCATCTATGTCAGTAGAATCAGGGAAGTCCCAATCAATTGTGAAGAAGAAGGTGGCATCAATATCATTGCCGCTCTTGGTTGCCGATGAACTTCCTGTATTCAATGTGACAAAGTTGCCACCATCGAATTGCTCTGAGAACACGCTTGTGTCCTCATCATATCTGAATCTACAGAACTCTGTTGCCCGGGTATCGTCCCAAAGCCCAATTTCCAGAAAGTCGATGTCTGCGAATCCGTTCTGGTCGGATACGTAAACACTGACCTGATACTCTGCGTATTGAGCGTACATGTTATCAGTATCGGTAGGGTTGTTCAGATAGGGTATCTGATCAATCAGGGGAGTATAGCTTGGGGTCCACGTATGCAATAGGACAGCATCAATCTCCCATGTGTCCTGTGTTGTATCTCCTGTTTCAGTTCCGCCAAGAAATCTGACTTCGAACGCCGAACTGGTCAGGTACGAAGAAACACTGACATTGTTCCACTGGTCCGGAGTGAGGTCCGCGAGGGCATTGATCCAAGTCCCGCTCCAGACATCAATCTTGATGTCTTCAGTCGGCCAGCCACCCCCTGTGACAGGGTAGATGCATAAGTATTCGTAGGTTTCATCGTAGTCTGCAGCAGTCCATCCAACCTCCAAGTCAAGTCCATAGCTCCATGATGAAGGAGTCCAACAATGAAGTAAGATACCCTCTATCTGCCAAGAACCCTGATAGGCATCATCGGTCTGCATGCTGTCTACGAATCTGATTTCGAAGGATGACGTAGTGAGATAGCTAGTAACCGATACATTATTCCAGCCTGCCTGGACACCGGTGATGACAGTGACCCATGCTGCACCATCCCAGACATCGACATTGAGAGTTTCAGAATTCTGTATGCCGCCATAGATACATAGCGCTTCATTCGATTCTGAATATTGGGCACTGGTCCAGCCAACCTCGAGGTCCAGCTCGTGGTTCAGATTATTGATATTCGCATAGAGCCTGCGCCAAGTATATGTGCCGTTAGTTGCATCAGTCGGGTCCGTTGGCGATGCATAGCTATTCGTCGTATCGGACTTACTACTTGCGCCAGTAGTAGACGTATAGTACAGTCTCATCGAGTTTGAAGCTGGGATTATCAGTATCCAGTATGTATTCCCACTAACTACTATCGGACGTGAGCCAGCTGCAAAGGTCAATGTCTTATCGCCGGCTGTCGCAGATACGCCGACTGCAGAGCTAACTCCGTTTGGCAAGATGTACCCAGACGAGTTTGTGATGATCCCCTTCGTGTTTATTGTACCCGTTGAGGACCTTCCGTAAAACACGACGCTGGCAACTTCCCCCGTGCTACTTGCAGTGTAGACACCACCATACATATAGTTCGCGCTTACTGAAACATAGCTGGCACCACTGGCGGAACTTCTGCCAAATGTGCTGGTTCCAGTATTTGTATCAGCCTCGGTTAGAGTGTCATAAGAGCCATCGAAGTCCTGCATTTCAGCAAAAGAAGAGTGTGCACCTATGTCCGTGGGCGCATGAAGGTTGGATGCTTGATCCACGAAGTCTTCATAATTAGTGCCAGCATAGCTTATGTTTCCCTCGGTCATCTGATCGTAATTAGCACCATAGTCTTGAAGATACGAAAAGACACTATGCGAACCCCTATCACTAGGAGGATGAAGATTTGAGCTCTGATCAACAATGTCCTCAGCATTATCGCCTATTCCTGATACAGTATAGGAATTTGGCTCAGGAATCCCTCTCAATCCTCTAGGGGGTGATTCAATATCCACAATTGGACTAGCCAATATAATACCAAGGAATGTTAGAAATAGGGCAAGTGTGAGGACACGTCTTCCCATTGTTCTGG
The DNA here is from genome assembly GCA_964354495.1 of uncultured archaeon. Lineage (GTDB taxonomy): Archaea > Asgardarchaeota > Thorarchaeia > Thorarchaeales > Thorarchaeaceae > SMTZ1-45. The sequence goes on from CAYHAA010000010.1 coordinate 77,782, forward strand.
CACCTTCTTGCTCATGCTAGTGCGCTTGGACTACCAGGAGGAGACGAGTAGAAGCAAATTCAACTCATACTCGGCGTCCATGGCGGACCATCATGTCTTCTTCCTGTTCTGTCTGTGTGTGTAGCTGAGCCTGACTTTTGGATAGTAGATGGTAGGTTCATCTAAATCTCAAATAAGCCAATCTTGGATGAATTAATAGGAAAAAAGAGCGAGATTCATTCTAGAGCCTAAGGTCGCTGAAGAATAGTCACGACGATATTGTTACCAAACCCACCAATGTTGTGAGTAAGACCAATACCCGGGTTATCTACTTGGAGCCCTTTGGGAGCCTCTCCTCTCAATTGCGTGACAATGTCGCGTATCTGAGCTACTCCAGTGGCGCCAGTGGGATGACCTCTTGCCTTGATACCACCTGTAGTGTTGACAGGCATCTCTCCCCAGACCTCCGTTAGACCCTCCTTTACCGCATGAATTGCGCTCCCACGTTCGACTAGACCAATATCCTCCATATTCACAAGTTCGAGGATGGAGAAAGCATCATGAAGCTCGCACACATCAATCTCTTGAGGACTGATACTAGCCATCTTGAAGGCTTTCTCTGCAGCTACTACTGAAGCATCAAAAGAGGTCAGAGCAGATCGATGTTGAACAGCAAGATAGTCGGTTCCATGACCAATACCTAGGACCCGTATTGCTCTATCTGCAAGACCATGTTCTTCCATCGTGCTTTCGGACGCAACAACAATAGCTGCTGCACCATCGCTCGTAGGGCAACAATCGTACAGGGTAAGAGGGTCTGCAACAACTCTTGCTGTGTTCACCTGTTCAATGGTGATCTCCTTTTGAAAGTGAGCCAGGGGGTTCTTCGCTCCATTTCGGTGGGCCTTCACAGGAATGAGAGAGAGTTCGTCCCGCGTCAGACCATAGTCATGCATGTACCTACGGGCAATCATAGCCGCGAGTGCAATAGGCGTGGCACCGTATCGAGTTTCGTTTTCGTAGGACATCATTTTGGCCAGAATCCCCGATGCTACCCCTCTGTCGACCTCGGACATCTTCTCCACGCCAACCACAAGAACAAGATTCGCCATGCCTGCGGCGACCAATGCGAAGGCGGACTCGAAGGCACTCGACCCTGAGGATGGACCAGTCTCAACTCGAATAGCGCCTGCTGGAACCAATCCAAGGCGGTCCGCCAGTACAGATGAGAGATGTCCCTGGCCTACGAACTCATCGGGATTCTGGGCACCCACGACAAGACGATCGAATCGTGCCTCGACCGTTGAGGAGTCTTCCATCGCCTCAAAGGCAGCACTCTGTGCGAGATCTAGTATAGAATCATCGAGCACACCGAACCTTGTCATTCCCGCTCCAACGATATAGACAGGATCCACGATCATGCTCCCTCACACAATGAGAACCAGGAGTTCCGTCGGTGTCACCATGGTCCCCACCTTGACATTCACTTCCTTCACGGTGCCGGAGGTATCTGCCTTCAGTTCATTGAACATCTTCATCGCTTCAAGTATGCAGACTGTCTGACCGCTCTTGACAGTGTCACCCACTTTCACACGGACTTCAGTAATCTTGCCAGGCATGGGGGGATAGATGCCACCAGCCACTCTTGGGCCTGCCTGGGAGGTGCCAGGAGCCTTTTTCTCAGCTTCTTGCTTTCTGACACGTTCCCACTCAATCTCTCGTTCCTGGCCATTTATCTCAAGACTCATGGTCTTCCCTGTTCGTTTCACGATTCTCACGGGATAGTCAGTGGTGGTATCATTTACAATCCATGAACCATCATCAGCAAGAGTCGGTTTCATTGTGAAACTCTGGTCAGCAACCTTCACAACAAGCAAGCCGCCCTCATCGAGCATCTTAACTTCAACAACGAAAGGCTTCTCATTGAGAGTGACCCTGTATTCCGGACTCATTATACGCCCTCCTGGCTGCGTCCTCTCATCATATCCTTCCTACCAGCAGAGCCCCATGGTGTCGTGGACTGCTCCCACTTTCCAGCTCCATATTGCACTGTTCGTGCAGTAACGAGACCACTTCGACCCATGTCTGTCCATGCATCGCCTCGAGTGACTGCTGTTTCCGGCCCGCTTGGAGTAATCCCATTCATATGAAGAATGGCCGCAGTGATTGCTACCTCCAATTCAGGTGTCATTTGACCTGCGACTTTTTTCCGAGCACGACGTTTCAAGAAGTCCAGAGCATACTGCGGGAATAGGGCATAGGATATTTCATCACGTGGCAGATGTGGTACGTCTTTGAGGGCTTCCCGTGCTGCTGGAAGTTCTGGCTCAAGAAGATCAGCAGGCCTGCAATCAAGAGGCTTTTCATTGCCAATCGCCATCTCCCTGACTGCAGCATCAATCTCAGCTGGGGGTCTTCCGTAATAACCGCGGATGTACTGTTTTACCTCAGTTGGAATCGTGCTGTATCTCTTTCCGGTCACAACATTGAGTGTTGCCTGAGTTCCGACAATCTGACTTGATGGTGTCACAAGGGGGGGATAACCAAGTTCTGCTCGCACACGCGGGACCTCTGCAAGCACCTCATCGTACTTATCCAATGCACCCTGTTCACGGAGCTGATTGTCAAGGTTAGATAGCATCCCTCCAGGAATCTGAAACTCGAGGACCTGTGGATTGACTCCCTGAAGACTGCCCTCGAACTGTGCGTACTTCCTGCGAATTCTACGGAAGTAGTTGGCAATCTCAGAGAGTTGGGTGATATTGAGACCTGTATCACGAGGAGTACCTTTGAGTGCCTCGACAATAGATTCAGTGGCAGGTTGTGATGTTGCCATTGACAGCGCAGATATCGCGCAGTCTACTACGTCCACCCCTGCTTCTGCTGCCTTGACATATGCCATTGCAGCCATCCCACTGGTGTAGTGAGAGTGGAGCTGGACAGGAAGGTCTACCTCGTCTTTGATTCCTGCTACTAGGTCATACGCAGCCGTGGGAGAAATGAGTCCTGCCATGTCCTTGATACAGATTGAGTCAGCCTCCTTTTCATAGAGCTCCTTTGCCATCTGGACAAACTTCTCATTTGTGTGAAAGGGGCTCAGGGTGTAACTGATGGCTGCTTGAACATGACCACCCTCACGCTTCACGAATCTCATTGCAGCCTCCATATTCCGAACATCATTCAGTGCATCAAAAATCCTGAAGATATCGATTCCAACTCGGACTGCCTCCACAACGAAGGCTTCCAGAACATCGTCCGCATACATATGATACCCAACGATATTACTTCCCCTCAACAACATCTGAAATGGCGTCTTGGGCATTGTTTCTTTGAGTAGTTCGACACGCTCCCAAGGGTCCTCGTCAAGAAAACGCATCATAGAGTCGAAGGTAGCCCCACCCCACATCTCAAGCGAATGGTACCCGACTTTATCAATCTTCTCACATATGGGAAGCATGTCCTCTGTTCGCATTCGCGTAGCAATAAGTGATTGATGTGCGTCTCTCAGTGTCGTATCAGTTATCAGAAGCTTCATCATCTCTAACCAGCATAGCGCATGTTAGATAGGTATTTAGTCGTTCTGTTAGTACTCTCTCTTATTCTTTTGATACACATCTGATTGCCAGCGGCGAACGAGAAACTCGAAATTCCCTCCAGATTCGCGGTTTCATACTCGACTGACTCATCGAAGTTCTCTATGCTATCCAGCAAGAGAGGATTATGCCTTATTCTAGTAGGGTGGATTTACGACGAGTCGGATATTATTCCACGCTTCTGTCAGGTGCAAGTCATGCTTCCAACATGGACCTCTCGGACCTGCCATGTATGTGGTGAGAGAGGGGTGTGGGCGGAGGGCGTGACCTCAACTGATGAGCGGCGTGGGAGTGATTACTTCCATTGTTCAATGTGCGGTGAGCACTTCCGTGCTGATACGAATGCCACACGGAGTGTTATGCATGTTCAATAGTCTGAGCAAGTTGCGGCCCCTAGGCGTACAGCAGGACGTCCGAGTTTTGCAGCTGAAAATGGACTGTTCGCAATTAGGCTCTTCGGCGGTATATTATATAAAGTACTGGTAGAATCACAGCCACAATGGTCACCGAGATTATGATTGAGATTTGAAGCGGAATGTCGGCTGTGGTGTTTGTTGAGCCCTGCCTGCAGAATGATATTCGATGCAAGCTGGATGTATTCCAGTTGTTGAGGCTATCATTTGCATAGAACATGATATCCCAGATAACTAAAGAGTTTGCTCCAATAATCGTGAAATTCAGAGGCCAAGCTACAAAGTCGTCTGGATCACTTGTAAAAGCATCTCGACTCATAGAAACATTGTTCCAGTTGCTACTCGAATTGTTATTGTAACTTCCAATAACATTACTCACTCCATCGGGGTCTGTTACTCCAACTCTGAGTTCAAGGGTCAAGGTCACAGGTTCGGTGCTAGGAACAAGATCCATGAACACCCATGGAGTGAGTTTGAACGAAGGACCTGAAGACTGACATACCTGAAACGAGGATGACAGAGATGACTGATTGCTCACAGCTGCCCCTCCTGCATTTGGCATCAGTGATGTCAGTGCAACTAGAATCAAAACAGCGTATCTAAAAGTCATTATCATCTTCATGTTTCTCCCTTAATGTACGTCCTAAGCTATCTCTACACCTTTCATTATCATTTCTATATACGAGTTCTTTTTTCTTGCCTCCAATTTGTCACCAATAGCTCCGAGCATATGCCAAATACTGGTCCCAACTGCTACAATGATAATAATGATATGAGAGGTCACGCTCCGATCCATATATATCAGGTACGCCACCTGAACTTTCGGCCATTCCTTCAACATGACCATACTCATGCATTAAAATCCATTGTCTATAATTCTGAAGATAATACGAGGCTTCATCGCCTATTGCAAATCCAAAGCCCCATATTCCAAATCCCCAAATGTTGCTAGGATCTATGTAATGAGCAAATAAACCATATACCCATCTGGTCTGTCCGATATGATTGAAATACATATCGCGATAGTTGGATTCGTACTCGTCCCCGTTAATGTCATATTCAAAAGGAACGCTCGAACTCTGAACAAATGTCACTCTTCTGTAGTCATGGACTATCCAATATGCTTGGAGATAATCAAAGATAGAAACAGGTTGCTGATGATTATAGCTGGTTCCTCCATGAACTCCAACCATCCAATCAACTTCGACGTTCCTATAATAGTAATTGATCCACCAGTGCGTCAAAGCCTTTGGATTCGTCCCGTAATTGCCATAGTACAGAACAAACTTGATTTCATGCATACCAGGTGTTGAATAACTTGGCAATTGAATATGATAGGTACCAGGAGCAGTAAGTGTGCTGTGAAGCTGACCGTCTACATAGACGTATAAGTATCTGTAAAACGGATCATGAACATTGACGCATTGTATGTCTAGGTATGTGCTAGGACCCATCGGTGTGCGGTATCTGAGTTCCGAATAGAGCGCGTTTTGAAAGTTCTCTTCTGTCGTATCATAAGGTTGACCCGAAGAATCAAAGAGGTGGTAATATCTGAGCTGCCATCCTTTATCGGATATACCTCCATTGTAGATTTCAAGTGTTATTGTCAACCATCCAGTGTAGATTAATGATATATCACCTTCCCAGTAGGGTTGTGTGCTATAGATTACTGTATTTAGTATCTGAACATATCCCACATACACCCGAAAGTATCTAGAGTAGGTATCTAGATCTCTCTCCACTCTTATGTGTGCCTTCATCCCGGACTGAATATATGCTTGATATGAGATCCTTGCATATGTGGACTTTGGAAACCAGTGCCCCTCCATTGCAGGAGTCACAGGTACTGCGCGCGTATTTCTATCATGAGGACCGAATTCCGAGCCCCAAGTATGTCCAGTGAAGTAACCACTGACAAGTGGAGTTGACTCTTTTTCTGATTCTATTATTATTTCTTGAGATACATTCATTGCTTCAGGTATACAATCAGCGGAAACAAATGGAGGCATTTGATTAATTCTCTCAATCTCTGGAGAGATTGAAGCATTCATCATTTGAACTTCCTCAAGTGTTGGGATTTTTGTTCCGAAATCCGTTTCTAGATAATTCAGGGTCGTAGGATCTCTCTCAGAGGTAGTTACCATATTGTTCCAAGGGATATCTGCATTCTGCGTAGTCATGGGACTTTCGGAAAACGCAGCTATTGCCAAAGCTCCCGGAATCTGATTGATAGTGCATACTAGCACCACAATCACAACAATCCTGATTGCAGAAAGAAAACGATCCTTTTTGAAACTCCATTTACCAGTCTTGAAATTCATACCACATACTTCCTCAATCAATCGTTCCATACGCGGTAATCAGTTATTAGCCTTCGGTTTGTTGAAATGATCCGAAAATCATATCACCGGACTCACGTGATTGAGGACTCTTTCCAGTCCCATTTGATGCAACGATATTAGACCCTCTCAGGAGCATCTAGAACTTGGTCCTTGGCATTGCATCCTTGAGCAGCTCCACGCGCTCCCAAGGGTCTTCATCCAAGAAACGCATCATACTGTCAAAGGTCGCACCGCCCCACATCTCAAGGGAATGGTACCCAACATTGTCAATCTTCTCGCATATGGGTAGCATGTCTTCAGTTCGCATTCGTGTGGCAATGAGAGACTGATGTGCGTCTCGCAATGTTGTATCGGTAATCAGAAGCTTTGCCATTGCTGACCAAATCAGTAGGTAGTTGATGGGTATTTAGTCATTCTGTTATTGCGCTGCACATTCCATTCGTCCTCAGTCAGCGCCTCGATGTCTCATCCATTGACCGCGAAGGCAGATTATAGCCAGAGAATAAGACTTGGAGGCAGCCACCAGACTCTCCTCTCAGGACTGGTGAAGCGTAGCCCAGATGTGGTGAGTCACTTACTTTGTTTCTTGACCCACCTCTCAATGATATCTGCGGCTACATCGTCAACAGCGGTCATTCTTACCACAACTCCGGTGACACTGTCAGTGACAAAGATGTTGTAGTAGTGTCTGCGACTGCTCTTTTGAGCCCATACGGTCTTCAAATACTGCTCAGGCGCCAACCGCTTCAGATTCGACCTAAGTATCTCTTTCTTTATGGACTTGCCCTGTACTTCAATCAGTCGCTCCGAGGTGAGATAGTACATGGTCCGTTTCATCTGGACAAACAAGTAGATCACATAGAGAAGAAGTACAAAGAATGCAATCACCGCGATTATGTCGAAGATAACAACGATGAGTAGAAGGCCGGCAGGTGAACCTTGAGCAAGATTGCCCAATACTGCTGCAACCACGACTAGAAGCAACATCGGGAAACAGCCATTGCGCATGAGAATCATGATGCCAATTCCTGCTCTCTGACTCCACTCGATGGTCTCGCCATCATTCAGCCCTTGAACTGGTGAGTCGGGTGTTGCGACATCGTTACGCGGCATACTACGATTCCCATGTCACAGCATCTAGGCGGGTATTTGAAGATTATCACGGAGAATAGCATGTGAGAGGTGGTGATCATGGCACAGGCATGAGTCTTAAGATGATCTCCGGAACGAGCTATCAGAGAAACCAACAAAGCATTTAACGGACCAAGTCAAGGAGGCAGGAATAGGACAACTCCGCAGAGAATGACGGACGAAAGGCGAGGATCATGAGAAGAAGGTCGATGTGCCTGCTATTTGTGCTTCTACTGGTCACTGCTTCGATTATCGGTGGCCTCTACGTGTTACTCACCCAAACAGAGCTAGTTGAGTATGATGAAACGGTGGTCATTTACGAGGACACCTATCCTGCTGCGGAGAATATCTCGATCTATTACGATGTTTGCTTCCACAACGTCACATTCAACGTGGTTGACGACCCTGGATTCATGATTAGAGTCAACTGGAAGCTCACTGTCCTAGTCGAAGGAGCAAAGGGAAAGAATACAGGTCTTCAAGTGACTAATACCTCATCGGATGAGTTTGTGTACATTCAGATACTGAAAGAGAACCCCAGTGATGTATGTGCACTGAATGCAGGAGATGCGCGAGCGTTCGTGAATGTCACGATCAACAGGGCATATACGATTGATATTGAGGCGTCGGCAGGACATGGCAATATCAATATGACTGCAAGTAATGCAACGTTCCAGAACGTGTACTTCCATCATGGAATCAACTGCCCAGGCAACAATGGAATCAACATGACGGATTCAACGGTATATGGCGACCTTACCTGTCAGGTCTCGACAGGATACTACTGGGTGAGGCTTGAGAATGTTGATATCGGAGGCACATTGTCATGTGCGCCAGTGGAACGTGGAACACTGATTGTACTCTGAGATGAGCTTCACGAACCTGAATTTTCCTCCTGGCCAGTCTCCCGACGTACTCCGCAAGTCTTTTCACATCGTTAGACACAGGAATGTCGTGTGACAGCCTCATGACGGATTCCAGCATGTCGACCTATCCAGATGTCGGAGAGATTTACAGAAGACTCGACGCCCTGATGCAATTGCCCGTTCACGGGATCAGACCGGACGCGATGACAAAATACCTGAAATACTTCGACACTCATTGTACGAAGTCGAAGGAGATTGTCACAAAGGCCCGGGAGTTCATACCCGGCGGCGTCCAGCACAACCTGGCATTCAATCACCCATTTCCCATCGTGATAGAGAAGGCAGATGGGGCGTATCTGTGGGATATCGACGGCAACAGATACATCGACTTCCTTCAGGCTGGCGGTCCCACCATGCTGGGCAGTAACTACAAACCCGTGCGTGACAAGATTATCGAGCTCATCAATGAGCAGGCACCGGTGACCGGTCTGTTCTCAGAGTACGAGCTCCTGCTTGCAGAGGAAATCAACAGGCACGTGCCCTCAGTCGAGTTGTTCCGTATGCTGGGAAGTGGAACTGAGGCAGTGATGGCTGCGGCCCGCGTTGCTCGTCTGGCAAGCAAACGAAAGAAAGTGATCAAGCTCGGAGGTGCATACCATGGTTGGAGTGACCAGATGGTCTACGGACTCCATATTCCTGGCACACGCGGGTTCGAGGCTCACGGCATTCCCAAGAGCTACAGGAAGCACACTCAGGAGGTCTATCCAAACAGCATTAGCGCTCTGAAGAAGAATCTCTCTGTGAACAAGCTGAAAGGAGGAACAGCTGCAGTCATCATCGAGCCGATGGGGCCAGAATCCGGTACTCGTCCGGTAGACCGTGAGTACAACAAGCAGGTCCGAGAACTATGCGACCAGCATGATGTCTTTCTCATATTCGACGAGGTAGTGACATTCGGAAGGATTGGACTATCTGGTGCCCAGGGCTACTTCGGTATCAAACCCGACTTGACCGTCTTTGGAAAGGTGGTGGCAGGCGGATATCCCGGTGCAGGTGGGCTGGGAGGAAGGAGAGATATCATGGAACACCTCGCAGCCGGAATAGAGAGCGGAAAGAAGAGGGCCTATGTTGGAGGCACACTGGCAGCAAGTCCAATCAGTTCAGCGGCTGGATACTACGCCATTCAGGAGATTGAGAGGACGAATGCCTGCCAGAAGGCAGGACGTGCAGGCGACCGTATGACTGTTGGTCTTGAGAAGCTCATCGAAGAGCGGAACCTGCCCTATGTGGCGTACAATCAGGGTGCGATATGTCACCTTGAAACTGTTGGAGCGATGTTTGTGAAATTGAATTATCTGAAAATCCGCTCTGTGCTCAAGGAGATTAAAGAGAGGAAGTTCGCAATGGAGGAGATGGGCGCGGCCTACATGGCGGAGGGTGTCATAACGCTCGGAGGCTCAAGAATGTACACCAGCATGGCTGACACTGACGAGGTCGTGGACGATGCTTTGACTCGGTTCGCACGAGTCTTCGACACTGCGAAATAACGTGAGGGAATCAGTGCAGTAGATGTAGACCAAGCAGGGCGACTGGTCTGCGATGAGGGAAAAGATTCAGCCCAAGTATCAGGTAGAATATGCCAAGATACTATCACAAAACAAGAGTGGACGGTTTCTCTATCTCATTGTTCCAGCATTCACTGATTTCGACCAGATAATCTCAGGATGAGAATCATCTGTGAATGATTGAAACTTATCATATGTCACAAGATGCATCCTGAGGCTGTCAATGCATGCTTTCAGTTTGGATTCGCTGTCAGGATGACCTAGACTGAATGAGTTGGGTTCTAGAGGGCGACCATGCTTGAATGCAGTGTAGAAACACGCTTCAATTCCTTTTGCCCCGAGGCTGTGGGCCCGTTGACCGACAGTCATAATGAGATCGAGATCTTCCTGAGTTTCAATCGCCATATAGTATGCAGGGCGAAGTGGATGCGATCTGTCGGTGAACTTGACGATGCGAGAACCCTCAGGAAATTCAGCCCCTAAGCAGCTGTTGCATCTCCACTTGCCGCCCTCACTGGACAGGTCATAGACATACTGCAGGTTTTCAGTGGATCCACATACACCACATTGATTGGTCATATCATCGTCCCACTGTCTTCTTTAACAGGAGAAAGGAAAGAAACCAAAGAACAAGAGTTGTTATGTTCTCTGCGTGTTACAGACAAAACTGGGTGTTTGAGCTTCTTAGCCCAAATAGTTGGTGCAGAGATACAGACTGCCAAACGACTATGGACCATTGCCACTGTAGAACCGCACTCAGAATTCGTCTGTGATGATACATACCTACTGAGAATCAAGACCGAGTATGATTTGTCTTACTTTGGACTACTGAGTCCCAATATCCTCCGCGTATCGTCTGGCTTGGCCACTTCGCGACCCAGTGTTTCAGCCAAGCGCCGAATCCTGGCTACAAAATCCTGATTGGGAGCAAGCAGGCCCTTCGACAAGTAGATGTTGTCTTCAAGCCCGACTCGGACATGCCCACCAATACTGACAGACAGACTTGTCATGTTGAGCTGGCATTTGCCAACTCCGGCCACTGTGAATATAGATTGTTCTGGCAGTTGTCTGGTCATATGAATGAGATTCTCGGTCGTCCCTGGAATACCACCATCAACACCCATGACCAATTGGAATGCGGAGGGTTTCTCAATCAGCCCCTGCTGTAGCAGCTTGGTGCCCTGATGAATGAAACCAACGTCAAAAGCCTCCAGCTCTGGCTTGATCTTCAGCTGCTGCATCTTCGTGGCAAGGAATGTCACGGTTTCCCAGCTGTTGATGTACACACGCGAGGGTTTTCGTCCGGCGAAGTTCAACGAATTGGTGGTTAGACTCGCCATTTCGGGTTTTGCCCTGAGAGGCCAGGCGCGTTCCTCATCAGACTTCCCAGCTACACCGCTGGTCGAAACCATCACAACGAGACCTGTCCGTTTACGTATCTTGTCCACGGTCTCCTTGAAGAGATGAGAGTCGGACGTAGGTGCTTCACTCTCGTCACGACAGTGCACATGGACGATGGAGGCGCCTTCCTGCTCACAGAGATACGCTGCCTCCGCAATCTCATCCGGTGTAGTGGGGAGATATGGTGTGTCCTTCTTTGTAGGAACGGATCCTGTAGGCGCCACAGTGATTATCAGCTTCTCCAACGATGAGCCTCCTCAGATACAAGGCAATACTAGAGGGCGGTATGAGGAATACTTGTATCTTAACTTACTGATTCTACACAGTGACTAAATGCCATGAGAAAGTTTCTATGGGACTCGTATCTTGATTATGGGGTAACATGCGTGAAACCCGGAGAGTGAGAAGGTGGTAGTATGCTCCTAGCAACGGTCAGCAAGAAGACGAAGCACTCAGCAACGTTAGCCATGAACGAAATGGTGACGCAACTTCGAAAGAGCGGAAAAGAAGTGTACCACCTGGGTTTTGGCGAATCACCGTTTCCAATTCATCCCATCATCCAGAAGGCGTTGCGTGACAACGCAGACCAGAGGAGCTATCTCCCCACTCAGGGTATCCTACCCCTTCGCGAGCAGATCTGTAAGTTCTATGAGAAGATGTTTGGATTGTATATTGCACCAGAACAGATCATTGTAGGACCGGGGAGCAAGATACTACTCTATAATGCAATGATGGCACTTCAAGGACCACTCTTCGTCCCTACTCCCTCGTGGGTGAGTTATGATGAGCAAGCCCGGCTCTTGGGCAAGGAGGTATACTATGTCAGCACGAGCTCAGACACGTCGTATTTGATGACTGCGGAGGTCTTCGAAAATGCGCTTCGAAAGCACAGCTCTGGTTCCGAGAAGCAGCGACTGCTGGTCATAAACTATCCATGCAATCCAACTGGACAGAGTTACTCCGCAGCACAACTGAAAGAGTTGGCTGATGTGGCACGACAAAATGACATCGTTGTCTTATCAGATGAGATCTATGCACTTCTGACATTTCAGAGCCATGAGCATCATAGCATTGCCGAGTATTATCCTGAGGGCACCTTGGTAACGGGAGGTCTCTCCAAGGACCGGTCAGCAGGAGGATTCCGGGTTGGTGTAATCATACTTCCACCACAGGAACATGAACTACGAAACGCCATGCTCACAATGGCAAGCAACATCTGGTCTTGTGTGGCTGCGCCCATACAGTATGCTGCTGTCGAGGCATACAGACCGAACCAAGAGATTTCAGACTATATCAGAGACTGTACCGCAGTCCATGAGATTGTGACAACACATCTTCATCAAAAGCTCAAGAGTTTCGACGTCAGGTGCCCTGCTCCTCAGGGAGCATTCTATCTATTTCCAGACTGGAATAAAGACCGCAAGATCTTAGCCGCCAAAGGGATCAAGACATCGATGAATCTCTCGAAATCACTTCTCCAGGATTGGGGTATCGCTACACTGCCAGGATCAGATTTTGGCATGTCCCCATCGGAACTCTGTATTCGAATCGCCACAGTCGACTATGACGGAGAGTTCGCTTTGAAACAGTACGTAGGAAACAGACAGAAGGCGAGGAGCAGTCCCGACTTGTTTGTCAACAAAGTGGCACCGCGTCTAATCACAGCTATGGGCCGTCTTCAGAAATTCACAGAGTCATTCAGGTAAGATCACTACGTAAAGTGAAACTTTCTCCAAGGCTATTTTCGAATGCATGTGAAGGCCGAAGCATATGACTCAGCGAACAATTGACTTGGCGGCAACAACAAATGAAACTGAGTAGCGAGTAATCCTATCTCTTCTTACCTGTTCTTGCTTTCCTCTTTATGGGCGGTATCGGCCCGGCCATAGATCCTATGTTTCCGGGCTGATATGAATCATCAACTTGTTTCTTGCCACTCTTACTCATTAATCAGCCTCCTAGTTCTTCGTCGTCCTTCCCTTTTGTTGATACTCCTCGGCATCCTCATAGGGAACAATAATAGGATTGTTCCCTTTGCTTTTTAGTTCATCTATTCTATCATCGCTTGCTCAAAATCCAAGTCAAAAAAACTAGATGAATCGGTCCATCAGGCTGTCAACAACAAGGTCGATGTTCTGAGCGGTTATACCTTGGTCTAGCGCAATCTGACGAGTCCTCTCAAGCCTTCTTTCGTCATTCATATCGCCCAGTCCGTCGAAGAACCCGAGCCTTCTTCCAAGCCGGAATAGTAGCTGCTGCTCAGGAGTCATAGCCAGAAATTCACGAAGTATGGAGAGCATTCGCTCCTTGTCGTCAGGAAGTCTTCCCTCTAGGTCAGCAAAGAGGTTGAGAATGTGGTCACTCAGAATCATACTCGTGATTCCCTCAAGTCCTTCAATGAAGAGGAGCAGCTCTCTGGCAATCTCGATATCATTGCATTTTGTGAAATTCCCCTCTTCCTGTTTCACGTATAGAGGAGCTCTCGAAGTAACAGCAAGAGGTCTGAGTCTAATGAAGTCCGCATTGATCTGATTCAGAGCGTCTGCAGTCTCGTTTGCGTGCACGGAAGAGAGTCCTCTTCCGCCCAGACCAGGCATGACATACTCAGAGAGCTCAAATCCGACTCTCTTCGTCATGACACCAGCACGTACATGCATGTCCTTCGTCGCTCCTTTCTTGACAAGACGGAGAACAGCATCCGATCCTGACTCGAGTCCCACATGGATTCTATCCAGTCCAGCATCCTTGATTGTCCTTAGTCCATCCTCACCAACCTTCAAGATGGTGCTTGAGCGGGAATACGATGTCACGCGGTCAATCCAGGGGAACCTATCATGAAGATGCTTGAGGATGGTAGCAAGATTCTCAGCACCGATAACAAGTGAGTCTGAGTCCTGTAAGAAGACAGACTGCATCCCATCACTATACCACTTGAGCGCATAATCGAAGGCGGGAAGCTCAATAGGATTCACACTCTGAGTGAGTGACCATAGTTGCTGTGCAGATATCTCATAGGGAGACTTGAAAGAATCACGAATGGTGGTGAGATGCTTGCTGAGCAAGTCTATGTCGGAGATCACTTCCTCAACAGCTCTGGCTGAGAATTCCTTGTTCTTATAGACTGGACAAAAGGTGCAGCGGTTCCATTGGCAGTTTCTAGTGACTCGAATCAGTAGGCTCTTTGCTTCGCTCGGAGGGCGAATTGGTCCAACCTCAAAACTGATGGGTTCACTCACTGCAAACACTGACACTTGACCGATTTGTTATTGTATTGTGTTGTTCTGTGATACACATATCTGTTCCTCAAGAGTACATTAATGGACTCTGGGAGTCTTGATGAGCGTCCCAACAGAAGAGCTTAATTCGCCGGTTAGTTCAACATTCGGTAGGTGGTTTGCCAATGAAAGCAGAAAGACCAATCTGTTGTAAGGAACTCATGAAAGCAGATGTTCTCGATTCGAAGGGTCAGAAGATAGGCAGAATCGGTGATCTGACTTTCAAATTCGATGGAGAGCTGAAACTATCAAAATTCATCTTGGCTGGTCCCCGGTGGGAGGAACTGCTTGAGTCACTGAAAATCAAGAAAGACAGAGATCCAGTGTTTGATGGTTCCAAGATTAGGCAGATTGGCGACAATGTGCATCTTGATACGTCCATCAATGAACTCAAGACCACCCTTGACAAGGATGCCATTCCTAAGGGAGACATTAGGTACTCAGCACTGGAAAAGATGGAGATCATTGACAAGCACGGGAAGAAAGTCGGCCACGCACTTGATGTGGATTTCGATGTGACAGGTGCTGTGTCGATGATTGCAGGCGGAGGCCTCATCGAGGAGAAGCTTGAGGCGTCGGGGCTGAAAGCAGACGTAGATGTCATCGTGCCGGGAGATGTCATCTCCTCAATCACTGACAAGATTCATCTCAAAGTCTCCAAAGATGAACTTGCGAGAACAATGGAACAGGCTATCAAGACCGATAGGGCAAAGAAGGCACGAGATACGAAGCAAGTGGCTCAGCAAGTGACAAAGGTCAGACTGTTTACACAACGGCCGATGTAGTACGCAGCATCTCGGCTCCGGCATCCTCTGAGTGATTGCCCTCAAGCCTATTTGGATGTCCAAAATGACGTCGGGAAGTATCTAAAGTGATTCGGAAAAGGTATGCAGCATTACTGATCCTCCTCGTTATTCTCTCGCTCTCGCTCTACGCAAGCTGGCATAGTCGAAGAGCCTTTGGCGATATCGTTATTGAAAAACAGGATATTGTGAGGAGCAATGGAAGAACCGTCAGTTTCAGAGTCTATCAACCATCAGTCATCACTTATGGCGAGCCACTTCCAGCAGTCCTCACAATTCATGGCATCTCCAGTTCGGGAGCGATGATGGACGCGTACAACATCGAACTTGCGAGAAGGAATTTTACAGTCGTGTCGGTGGACTTAGCAGGGCATGGTAGGTCTGCAGAGCGATTTGGCTTTGATACATTCTTTGAGGGAGTAATGGATGCCTACGAGGCCGTCAGGTATGTACAGCTGAACGATCCAGAAACCAGTGATGCGGTCTATGGCGTACTGGGTCACTCTCTGGGTGCTGGCGTTTCACTTCTCTTCAACAACATGACAGTGACCCCATCCTGCACAGTGATTATTGGGGGAGGTATGGGAATGGAATTCGGAGGGCTTTCTCTGACGATTGATGAACTTACTCCGAAGAATCTCATGATTGCCTCAGGAATCTATGATGAGCTGGTAACGCAGGAAGTAGCACTTGATACGCTGAGGTCTGCAACTGGACTTGCTGACCCAATCGCCGGTGTGACCTATGGAAACTTTACCGAGGGGACTGCTAGGAGGCTTGTTTTCAGTCTCACAAATCACCTCTTTGAGATGTCTGATTCAGAGATAGTCACTGAGTCTGTCGACTGGCTTGGAAGATCGCTCCAAGGAGAGGGTCAGGTCGATCTGGCGATGTTGGACCCTTCGCTGCATGTGTACAATATCTGTTCTTTCTTTGACCTGATTGCATCGATCTCTTTTGTTTTCACAATCTTCCCGATAGTGCTCATCACATACTATCAACTGCCTGACAGTCATAGACCCAGAAGACTTGATAATCTGCCTGCACCTCTTGGGCAGAAAGCCGCTGTTAGATACAGTCTTGTAGTTGGTATGGTCACTGCTGCTCTCTTCCTGCTACTAATGCTGCTAGGCTTCGTCTTTGAGTTCGCTGGAGTCACCCTCATCCCTGTGTCCTTTGGCACCGCCCTGTCACTGATCTCACTCATGACAGCTCTTGTTGTCGTTTGGGTAACCAAGAGATTTCGGGGAAGGGATAGTGCGAAAGCACTGATGGCAGATCTTCACTCTGGTCGAAATCGCCTCACAGATGATTTCATCAAGACTCTGCTTGTGCTGCTGCCAACGCTCCTCTGGATATTCGCATTCTCATTCATTGCAAGAGTCGGGCTGGACAATGGAGTCGCGTTCACCTTTGCAGTGGATAGCGGAGCGGCCGTCTTTCGATTCGTCTACATGATGGCTCTTGTATTCCTCATGTTACCAATCTTCTATACCGATACACTATGGTTGAATTCGTCTGTCGGGACTGTTTCAGGTTGGAGCAATTTGAGAGAACTCATGCGCAAGACAGGTCGGGCATTGTTCAGTAGACTCATTGGCTTTGCGATTGTAATTGCCTCTCTCTATCTTCCCTTCCTTGCAGGCGTTCAGCTTGGATTCGTCATGTTCATTGCATTACTGATGTTGCCTTTTGCAGCCCTATTTGGTCTGACCATACTTGTCACGGTTTGGGTGGGCGGTATCACTAGAACCAACTTTGGCCCAGCACTAATGAATGCGATACTCTTTGCCATTGTGATAACAAGCACATTCCAGTTAGTTTGATTTCGGAAGCCGCGCCTCTATGCAAACCATAGGCTACAGGCATCAATATGTAATCTAGAGACCACATATTTGCCATACTTGATGAGTGTCGGCACACCGATGGCAATAGCGTACCAGGTAATAGCTACTCGCCAATTGGAAACCTTCTTCAGTAGTGCTCTTGAGCCAGCTTCTCCATAGTTCATTCTGTACACAATGAATGCTGAGAGGAGTGGTCCCCACACTGCTCCGATTGCAAGAAAAGGCCAGAGAATGAGGTGGTAGTGTCCCTCAGAGATTAATTGTCCAAAGTCCGCACCTATTCCAAGAGATGTGAGTATAGCATCCATTACAAGCCATCCACCCCAGGTGATCGAGAAAGCTATGATGTAGAAAATCGGGATGTCATGCTTTTTGAATAGCGCTCTGAGCCGTGATGGTGCCTCTGGGATCATTTGTAACCACCCATTTCGGCCAAGCTAGTGGTCATATTAGGCATTTCAGCTGAGTATCACTTAGGAATTGCGGGAATCCACAGCGGATTTCAACAAATTCATTCATTGATGATACTGGTCGAGCGGAGTATTCTCATGCTTCATTGGAGGTCTACTCCGCTCTTGCTGGCAAGCATTTCGAGCCCCTTGCAGATGAGCGCACGAGTCTCTCGTGCCAAGATAATCTTGTCAGTGTAGCCGAGTCTGACCGCTCCTTATTCTGTGGAAGAACCTCTCAGTGATACGCCTACCACGTGTTGTTGAGAAACGTCGGTCCAGTTCTTCAATGAACGACTCTAGTGCGTCTGCAAGATCACTCAGATCGTCTGGGGTCATACTCTCTTCGAGAATGCACCGAACGTGCATCCTATCTGTGAGCGTGACTCTATATACTCGCGGATGCCATTTTGCCAGACTCCGGCGAATTGTTTCAAAGGCCTCTTTCATACTCTTATTACCGATAATCCGGGCGCCCTCAAGAACCTGAGATGAGAGAATGGACTCGTCGTGTAGTACTCGTCGTTGCTCCGATGAGATTCTCTGAATGACGCCTCTATTGAACAGCGTGCCCAGTTCGTCCAGAAGCACCTCAAGGTCTTGGGCAGGTAAGCCCTCTGTCAATTGAGACACAGACGTACGACCATCAAAGCGCCCGGCCACACACAGACTAACGTTAGACAGTCCCAGAGGATTGTTTTTCTGGAATAAGATCGCTGATGATTTCTGAGAGAGAATAAGTATCTCATCATCAGGAGGAACATACTTCAGAAAGACAGCATCATGCCAGTAGGCTTGAGAAACAATGTCAATCGTTTGCTCCATATCGATACCCAGGAAGTCGGCTACTTCCTTGACAGTCCGTGTTTCATCAAGCCCTAGCAGAATCTTTGACACTGAAAATGATGTGCTTGGCAAGTCGAACACAAAGGGCGAGTCTCTCGTCTCAGGTCTCCTCGATACAAGAGTCCTGCCTGTTACCTGATCGTTCACGAAGGCCCTCCTAACAAATCGGTCAAAATCACCAAACGCGCTGCCTTCAATACCATCTGAGTCTCTGAGGACTGCGAAGCAGTCTTCAAACTCTCTGACAACATTCCTCAATCTGGTACGACTCACAGTCGTTTCTCTTGATACAAGAAGGACTCCGATGGCCCATGCTCCATGTTCTACAAGAAGCATTGACTCTGCACCGTATTCTGTCTTCCAGCTCGTCTGTTGCCCGCCCATCACAACACCCATGAAGGTGGCCATTGCGGAGATGAAACCCGATATGATCTGGGGGTCCAGGCTGCTCTTGCTGAATTCATGAGAATAAGGAGCCAGGCCACTAATCTTGTTCAGAATCATAATCAGTTTCTCGTTAGCGGCGAAACAGTCATAGGAAATGTCTGGGGCTGTCACATTGAGAGACTCTTTCGGTGTCTTCGAGAGTCTCTCACTGAGGTCATCGGTCAATCTCATCCCTTCCTTCTGCGCCTTGCACAATGGTTCTCTTGCACCAAATGTGCTTGTATATCTCTTTGAAACCATACTTCTCATAGAGAGAAATCGCAGCAGTGTTAGAGCTTTGAACAACAAGTTCAGAGGACGTATGTCCTTTCATGTATGCTCGGTTGAGAATCTCGGACAACAGTGCGCGAGCATACCCTCTTCTTCGATACTCTGGCGAGACGCCCATCCCCTCGATCTTGAGGATTCTCTCTTTGGTCGAAGACTCCACCGAAAAGCCCAGGCAGTATCCGACGGGCCTAGAAAAGTATGAACAAACCACTACTAGGTTTGGGTCAAAGGTGCAGTGCGTGACAATAGAAGCAAGAGTTTCTGTGCTGACGGGCTCATAGCCAGGGAAGTTTCCGAATATCCTATTCTGGAGCTGTGCCCACACCACGGATTCCCTCTTGACATTGAGCGGTCGCACAATCAATCCCGGCGGAGCTGGTCTGGATATGGCAGGATACTTGAGCTCAACACGCATTTTCAACCACATATATTCATGGTGAAAGCCATGTTCTTCCAGAAAAGACGCAACATATGGACGGAAACTTGGGAACCTGCATACAAACTCAGAAGAGCCTCGCTTCAGCCCGACCTGTATTAGGCTGTTCAGAACTTTGGAGCCAATACCTTGACACCTGTACTGGGGATGGACTTGAACCATCAACCTTGAAGTCAGCGAGGGACTATTCTCCGTAAAGATTGTCCCTGCCGCTATCAGATTTCCTGCAGAATTCCGTACCAGAAGAAAGTCCTCAGACAGATCAACATTGGGAGATGAGAAAGAGGACTGAAAGTACTCAGCCGGGAGTTGAATATGGTCAGGGTCATCAAACGACCCCACTGTATTATGCAGGGCTGCGTAGTCTTCCATCATTTTCTCATCTCCAGGCGCTAGTGCAAGAGTTTCTACGTTACACACTGTTACAGCCCACCGTCTGAATTCCCTCTGAAACGCGACCTGTGAAGGAATCCCACACACGTCGTTTCCTAATCTGCTTGTGATGGAGTATGATAGATCCAAGTTCTGTTATGTGAACCTGTTTCGTCCCCGCAACTCGGTTTCTTTCGATATAACCTGCAAGCTCCAGATCACGAATGTGTCTGGAAATACCAGATTGCCGGATTCCAGTGTTTCGTGAGATCTCCTTCTGTGCAATCGGGCAGCCAGAATTCTCAAGATGGTCAAGGATCTCGCGTTTCTTATGCGTGAGATGGACCAGCTCAGATGGCCAGACTTCAGATATCTGAAGTGGCCCGGTTTGTGTTGTGCAGAGGATTGATGCTCTTACAATCGCCGCAGCTACACAAGCAGCCAGAGTCATCATACAATGTTCTGATGCTATGCTGAACTCAATTTGATACGCATCAATTCTGCGATGGTTCAAGGCGGACAATATCAGTGAAAGAATGTTATGGAAATCGTCCGGCACAATGCGGACTAATTCAACAACGATTCCAAGATTCGAAAAATGCGCAAATACCTTATCAGCAAGCTCTGTTTCTTCTTCGGCATATACAATAATCAGCTCATCAATACTCCGCCTGATTGCGAGCTGCTCCAATGACTCTTGCTTCCCTAGTAATGCAACATGTATCTTTTGCTTCGTCATATGCTTCAAACTCCGGGTGCACATCATGATCTCATGATTTTTCAGCATCCTAGATTGCTTTCGCTTTCCGCGATTACTTGGATGCCATCGGGTGCCAAGGCATTTAGAATGGGAGTTTGAATTCTCCACATTCCTGAAGGTTTCCCCCCTCCCCGGATGTTCTTCGTTTCAGGAACCCTCGCATCAAACGGTCCTTGGTCCCCAGACATATCGTGTTTTCTTACCATATAAGCACTCGATGATGCCCCAAGACTGAACTATTCTGAGGAATAAGACGAGTTTCACAGGAGAGATGCCTGAGAATTGGTAGCATATATTGACGATTTTCGTAATATCAAAGAACGCCGCTACCTGAATTCGATGTCGTTAGTGCCGTCGAGATATCGCGCGGTTGCGTGAGGCGGAGGGTGCTTTGACTGTCAGACTCTCACTTTCCTCTACAACTCTCTCCAGCCACACTGCGATTTCATCTTTTGGAGCCTGCCAGCACTGATTCTCGACATCCCACAGATTATAGGGTAACTGCCAATGACCCCAGATTCCGCTACTGAGGGGTGATACCGTGACAGGCCATCCAAGGGTACGAAGTGTGTCCATAAGCTGTGTAGAGCCTCCTGCAGGAAGATCAGTCATCATGAGTAGATTCCGATTCTCTTCATAGCGTAAGAAGGCTCGCGGCAGCTCTCTGGCCCAGGTATCGAGAATATCGGCAGTATTTCTATCACTTGCCTGTATTGCTACTCGCTCAACCAGACCTATGTTCTGGACACTCCAGATATGATGAATCAGACCCTCTGCCCTAAGTCGTTTGATGCGAGTTGAGAGTTTGGTCTGCCCGACTGAAAGCCTCTTTCTCAACGCTCTTGAAGAAGTGATTCCGTCCTGCACTAATGCAAGGATTTCCATATCAAGAGAATCAAGGTATACATCTGTGGTCTTTGCAGGTAGGTCAATGCGATCAATAAGATGATGAAGCGACTCCTCTGTTATTCTGTGGCCCCAACCTCTCATCGCAACCCAAGGAATCTCCCACCTATGGTTTTTCGCATTATAGTGGTAGAATGAGTTCGATACGCCAACTGAATAGGTCTCCGCAACATCAGCAGCTACACCATTGTCATTGAGTGTTGATGACATCTGGTCTAAGGACCGAGTACTTTCAGGACTGTCCGGGACGGCGAGACGTGCAATTATCTGCCAAGGACCATTAAGGATTGAACGCATTTCGTAAACGAAGGGACACTCATCAAGGATTTTTGAAGGCTCACTCCAAGAGGGACCAGCCAGCAAGACATGAAATGTGCGTATCCCAATTCTGGAGAAGGGAGTGGTCGTGATGTCCATCAGCATATGCTTTTGTTTGAGACGATTGATCCGTGTACATACCCAGGACTCACTCAATCCAGCAACCTCAGCGACTCGACGGTAAGTGGCCGTTTCATTTTTCAGTAGGACATCCACAATCTTTACGTCAGCCTTGCCAAGTTCGACAACAATATTCTGAGTTCTGAGAAGCATGTAATCGACGTACTCATTGAAGTCTAGCGATATGCCATATCGAGCCATACTCACAAATTCGTGCACCAGGGAGTCCAATTCACCCAGACCACCAAGGGCAATAATCCACTCCATCATTGTATAGGAAGTATAGAGCAGGTTGACACGGACCCTTTCTGTCGGAATCCTTTGCCACTCTCTTACCCATTCGATTCTCTCAGGTCTCTTCAGCATTTGTCGAGCGAACTCTGAGGAAAGGTCTCGTTTTGCCTCAAAGCAGAGCTCAGGGGGCAAAGAGTGGAAGAAACATTCACTATATACAATGCCGGCGATCGGAATCGTTTCATGCAATGCTTCGGAATGGACCTGAAGCTCGTTTTTGGCGGGGTCATAGTGTCCACCCATTTGTGAGATGTCATGTGCTTCGATGACCTGAACTGACTTAGGCACAGGAGGTGTCTTGAGCCCAAAACGTTGAGCTATTATTCCCGAACAGTCAAGCCACAACGCCGCAATCTGAGATTGAGTGTCAGTCATCAAGTTTGTTGAATGATATTCCAACTTAAGGACTTCTTGTTCGAACAAATCGCAGTTCAGGAGAAACAGATTAGTGTCACTGACGTGAGAGTTGCGTTCCAGAAAGCAAGTTTCGTTTCAGAATATCAGTTATCTCGTCTGGCTTTGAATAGTCTATTACCCTAGTACAATCGATTACTATGAACGATCCTCCAAAGAATCCCCCAGAACCATGGTAGTGCAAACCATAGATTACCGGGCGAGAAGGCAGCGCGTGAGTTGTACTACGCCAGACCCTTGAAGTCGCTCCTGCTCCTCGTTGTAGCGAGAACGGCCCTCAAGACTGCTGTCTTAGTAGCGGACCTGTTCATTTATGCTGAGCTGAGCGTGGCTATCACGAGATGAGTCCAGGTAGCCTTCTCGCGCCGGACCCATCTCCGTTCCACTTACTCGTACAATTGTCAATACTGCTTCCCGTGACCATAAGATTCTCACGAGATCAGTGGCTAAATGAAGAGGGTGGCGACCACACAGGAATCGTGGTAGGAGGGGGGAGTTTCGTAATTGAGGGCATGTAACGAAAACTAGCCTGTGTGCTCGCCATGGAATTGATTGAAATCTCCTACTCAATATCCAGTCTGCACAATTCCTAATAAAGGACTATCGTATGTGCACAGTCTATTCCAGTCCTCTAATCTCGACAATCACAGCGGAATATTCCCATGCTTCTTCGGAGGCCTACTCTTTCTCTTACCGGCAGGCATATCTAAGCCCCAGCAGATCAAGAGTCTCCTATATCGTAGGAGTGTCACTCTGTCAAAGTGCGTTACATTCGCCGCGATACACTCCACGTCCTCCGACAACTGAGGATATGCTCGCTGAATCAGTCCCAAGTCCACCTGATTTCTCGCCCTGCTGCCAGATTCTCAAGGCTCAATGGTAGTAGTGGAATCAAGAGTGCGCTTGGCAATCCAAACATGAGGACTGCCGGCAATCGTCTTATGACTAACTCCTCCACTGGATAGTATTGCCAGGCTTCGCTAGCCATGATGCCCGCGATGAGTGGATCTAGAAACGCGGATATGAGAATGCCCATAGACACGAAAACGAGCCAGAGCTGATGCTGTCGGCAACACCTCTTCATGAATCGAAGTGGATTAGCCGAGTGTATCGCTCCAGCAGTGACCAGGTATGCGTAGACTGCTAGCCACAACACGACACCAGCAGCGATAGCAGACATCACTGTGAATGAATCGAAGAAGTACCGCACCGACCATGCAACAGGAACGAGAAGAACAAGTGCCAGCAGTATCAGAACAACTGCCACTAGAAGGGGATTTCTCTCAACGGCAATTGTTCCCAGATGACCTCTCACCTTCTTCATATTGGCAAACATGACTGCCATCAGTGGCACCACAACAAGAAACAGAACAAGAAGTCCGTATTCAGGATCCGTAGCGTACAGCCAGTTTATGTCTGCACTAGTGACCAACTGCAGAATCGTGATAGAGACTGCGAGAGAGATCCAGTATGCTATGGCGAAGAGCACATGGATCTTCACATACCGATTGATGCTTACCGACATCCCGCTTTGCGGCGGTGAGTCGACCACTGGTGCTTCTCGTGATTCGGGAGCGCTCGATGTCGTTTCCCCAGCCTCGCGGAGCCCTCTTCGAGCTGAAAGAGAGCAAGTCAATTCAAAATGTACTAGGTCGACTTCCTAGATAAGCCTGACGAGCCAACTTCTTCGGGAGCTGCAAATGTTTCGGTTATGCAACAGGGAGCGATCCAGCCAAATCGTAGGAAGTATACGGGCCTAGAGGGGTATGTTCCCATGCTTCTTGGGCGGTCGCGATTTCCTCTTGCTTGCCAGCATCTCAAGACCGCTGCATATGACCGGTCGGGTTTCATGCGGGAAGATGACCCTGTCAATGTAGCCAAGTCCTGCAGCAACGTAAGGATTGGCAACCTTGTCCCTGTGCTCCTTCACAAACTCGGCTCGCTTCTTCTTCTTGTCCTTTTCAACCTCAATCTCCTTGCGGAAGATGATGTTGGTCGCACCATCTGGGTCCATGACAGCTATCTCAGCTGTGGGCCATGCGTATACGAGATCCGCTCCGATACGCCGCGAGGACATGACATCGAACGCACCCCCATAGCCCTTTCTCGTGATGATGATGATAAGAGGAACTGTCGCCTCTGCAAAGGCGTAGAGGATCTTCGCTCCGTGGCGAATGATGCCGCCCCACTCCTGAGCGGTTCCAGGGAGGTAGCCAGGGAGGTCCATGAAGGTGATGATTGGAATGTTGAAGGCATCGCAAAAGCGGACGAAACAGGCGCACTTGTCTGAGGCATTGATGTCGAGAGTGCCTGCGAGATGGGCGGGATTGTTCCCAACAATCCCCACTGAACGGCCATCGAACCTGGCAAAACCAACGACCATGTTCTTCGCCCAGTGCTCATGGACCTCAAAGAACTCGCCATTATCGACAAGTTTTCGCACGACATCGCGCATGTCATATGGTTTGTTAGGACCGTCTGGGATTAGGTCGTCGATTGATTCATCAACACTATCAGGGGCGTGACCAGTATCAACTCTCGGTGGTTCCTCGAGATTGTTCTGAGGTATGTAACTGAGGAGTATCTTGGTCTGCTCAAAACAATGATCCTCATCCTCGCCAGCGAATTGTGCGACACCGCTCACTGAGTTGTGGGTCATTGCACCCCCCAGCTCCTCGAAGGTCACCTCTTCCCCTGTGACAGTCTTGATGGCATCGCGGCCTGTGATGAACATAATGTTTGTACTCTTAACTATGAATGCGAGATTAGTTCTTTTCTTATTGATGGCGGCATTGAATGTACACATTGCGTTACATTAATATGGCTTAAAACATAATTATTGCAACAGAGTGTGTATATTATGGTTTCAAAGACTGAGCAGATCTATCTTCAGATGCTTGACAAAGGAATCGTTACTTTGGAAGATGTGGACCAAATTGCACATGAAGTCCTTCGTCGCAGAGTCACTCGCGCATACCTTGAGAGTGAATTCTTAACCCGTCTTCGTAGCGAGGGCAAGGTTCATTCCATCCGTCGTGGGCTATATCACGTTGTTCTCCCATCCGGTGATACTGACACACCAGATCTATTTCTCGTTGCCTGCAGAGTTCAACCCACTAGCTTCTTGGGATTCCATACTGCATTGGAATTCTATGGTGTTGCTCACTCAGCGTATTACAATGAAATCTACATCTGTGGACCTGCAAAAAAACGATTCAGACCCTTCACGGTTCACGGTGTCAAGATTAGACCAGTTGTTCTACAAGATAACGAATCAGGTATCAACAATCTTCAATATAATGAGGAGAGAATCAGAGTTAGTTCCTTAGAGCGTACCTTAATTGATTGTATTGAAAGACCAGAATACTGTGGCGGATGGGAAGAAACACTGAACAGCCTGATGAAGGTTGGAAATCTAGATTTCAGAGTAATTCGGCAACTGCTTCTCAAACGAAAAAATCAGTTCCTTTTGCAACAGGTAGGAATTGTTCTAGACATTTTACGAGAAGCCTCACCACTAATCAGAGAGAGCATCAGTGATCAACAATTGCTTGGATTGACTAAGTATGTCAAGGGATCTGCGAGATACTTCTTTCAAAATAAAACCAATACACCATACTACAGAGGAAAGAAGGCCCTCCGGTATAATAGACATTGGAGAATGTACGTCCCGGTCTGGCTTACAACTATTCTAGGGGAAGGGCTTGTTTGAGGACACGAAATACACCCTCTCCCAATCTTCAGTTCGACCACAAATACCTTCAACGCATGGAGATCCTCTTGAAGATTCTCGAAGAATTCTATAAGAATCAGATTCTCAGAGATCATCTATCCTTAATTGGTGGAGCAGCATTTCACTTAGTGCACTCGAAAACATATCCACCTCCTCGTTTAACAATGGACGCAGATTTCAATTTTCGAGATGTGAGCACACTAGACAATTTACATATGCTGGAGATCTCCAGGAAGAAAATAGATACTGAGATCAAGAAGATACTGTTGTCGATGGGAGCCGAGGAGAGTGACATAAAGATAGATGCTAAATATCCGCTCAGTAGATTTATTGTTAGTCTTCATGACAGGGATAACAAACCAGTAAGTGTTCTTATAGAGATTGGATATACCAAGAGAATCTCGTTATTGGGAGACTCATGTTTGCCACTTTCTAAGACTTCTGTTCAAGTCACAACTCCTGTTGCTGAAGAGCTTCATGCTGGTAAGCTTGCCGCACTTTTCTCACGTGCAACTCCAAAAGATATGTTTGACGTTTGGCTTATTTCACAAGCGGCTGACTTGGATTTCGTCAAATTCAAGAAATGCTTCATAGTAGAGTCTCTGGCGTCTCTTGATCTCCCTCTCTTCGAGATTAATCTCCTCGACCTACTAGATTCAATTCCGTTCGACTCAGGCCTCCAGAACCTTCTCCCCAGAAATGTGTATAGTAAAGAGCAACTCAAATCAATCAGAGAAGAAGTCAAAGATTTCATCATGAAGCTCATCACTCATCTCACAGAAGATGAGAAGGAAGGAATAATCAAGTTCTATAGTAGTCTTATCTTCGACCGCAACCTCATTGACCCTTCGAAAATACTTCATGAGCGGGTCAGTGAATATCCTGCATTGACATGGAACCTTGAAAAGATGCGGCGAGAACGAGGAAACTCAGAATAACTTGTAGAAGAACTGGGAATACTGAGATACTCTGGTAGCAAGAACTACGTTCAACTCTTATTGAATAAGATGACTCCTGACTAGCACATTCGGGAAATCGAAGCTCGAAATAGCTAGAGGGGAATATTCCCGTGCTTCTTGGGGGGTCGCGATTTCCTCTTGCTTGCCAGCATCTCGAGACCGCTGCATATGAGTGGACGAGTTTCTCGTGGGAAGATGGCCTTATCGATGTATCCCAGTCCAGCTGCAACATACGGATTCGCGAACTTGTCCCTATATTCCTTCACAAGCTCTGCTCGCTTCTTCTTCTTGTCCTTCTCAGCCTCGATTTCCTTCCTGAAGATGATAATGACTGAAGCATTGATGTCGAGTTCTCATTTCAGAATTCAAACCAATATTCCTCCTTGGAAACGAGTGTCCGGTTAAAATAGCCGTATTCTAGTGAATCAAACAGGCAAAGAGTATGATCTTTCCATCCATCCTCATGAATCTCCATCCACCTTACATTATTAACAAGAAGCTCAGTCTTGAACCATACTCAAGACTAAACGGTTATTCTCCATTTCGCGGCTCGTCTTCGTTTGACATCTGAATCGGCGTACATTGGTAGAAGCATCCACCTCTTCATGTCCGTCATCGTAAACAGTACTCGTGGAATAACCATGCCTAGCCCAAAGCCATAGAATACGGCTGAAGTATAATAGTATGGTAGACCGATATCTATCAGACTGAGCAGCAGAGCCAGAGTTACAACAATAAAAACGAATGGTATGCCAAGAACCACCATTAGACGCTGGGGGGATATCAGTACGAATCCCTCGTTTCTGATGTCATCTCTGACCTGACTCAGCATATGCCAAGAAACCACGAAACCTATAGGAACCAAGAATAGAAACAATGCCGCTGCTTGAGTACCAGTCAGTATAAAATCCCACAGTGTGCCTGATGGTACTTGATTGAAGTAGGAGAGGACGATTGCAGAACTCAGGATGGACAAGAGAGAATCCACCCAGATGGACCCTGTAAATCCGATATTGCGTATCAATGGCTTTGATACATCTTCAGAAGGGGTAAGTTTGTCATTAGCCATGTTGATCACCATCTCTCTAGTCATTATCTATCTATAGGGACCCTGACGTATCGTACGCGTAGTACCAGATGTCTCTCCATAGTCCATGCGACATCTGAATCCATCCATTTGTACCTAAGTAGGAGTAGGACCACGCGTCACCCTGTTCAGTCTTCCAGACTAACTCCACCCATAAGACAACCAATGCCGCCCATACCGCAATGAATACGAGTGTCACAGCGAGGATTTTTATAGCAAGTGCAGTTATTGTGATGCCAAGAATGCCGTATAGACTTATCAAGGCACGAGCTATCGTCGAAATACCAGCCCAGAGACTTGCAGAAACTTGAGTCTGGTATACAACATATTCGGATACATGAATTATCGAATATCGTCCAATCTTTTGGGACCAGTCTAGATTCCATTGTTCTGGGTGGTATGTATAGTAGTTGTCAGGATGATCATACTTGACAGGCTGTTTTGAACTACCAGGAACAGACACGAATTTGAAGGAATTCCAGTAGTATGTCGTGAATGTCCCCCAGTCGGTGGCAGTTGCAAAGGATTGCTCTGGTTCCTCGGGAGCAGCTGCAGTATCCGATATCCTCGCGACCTTCGTTGATTGTACTGTGATCTGCCGAGAGATCTCTCGGTCGAGATCATCCAACACAATCAAGGTCTGTTGAAACTCGACGAAGATATAATCCTCTCTTTCCTCTGCATTCCCAGACACAATTAGCCTCATCCGAACTCCATCATGTTCGAAGGTCTCCTCTGCAACAAAAGGCCCCAATTTGGGTTTCATCGCCTTGATTCGTTCTGATGCAGTCATGAACTCCTCATATGTCGATGCAGCAGTACTGCTAGGTATGGGCGCTACGAATGCAAAAACCATCAAAAGTAAAACAAGTGAAACAATGACTCGTTTTACAGACATCATATTCGTTCCGAAAACTCCTCTCTATGATGTCATCTGTTACATCTGTTATTAAGGGCTAGTGAATTCCTCAAAGCGTCATTCTAAGCCCTAATGAGATGTTAGACACGGAGTGCTTCTTCAAATTCCTAATTGAGTACAAAGATGTATAACGTAGGTAATACGAAACACCCCTTCTGCTTAACAAATGGCCATATCATTTCAACAGACTACTCATCGCAAGTTGAGGGGATTGAAAGGTATGATAGTAGTCTGTGACCCTTTCGACATGGAAATGTGTTGCAGAATAAGATTCCAAATTAAGGGAACTGGAAGGGGGATGAAATGGGTTTCCCCTTCTAGCACATTCACCGTTACCTGAAACAATGGGCATGACCCCTCCCGTCCTCTGTGGACAGCAGTGGAAAGGTATGATTGTAACACGCCTTCATCACTGATGTTTCTCGCTGTTCAATATATAGGATAGCACGTCGTGGCCAAATGACTGTAGAATGACCCCAGAACCCGCTTTGTCAGACCATCCGAATTCCACGGGTCGGATACGAGTATGGGTCTTTAATAGAGCATCCTGAAACAGAGGGCCGTCATACTCCATGGAACACTAACGGAGAAACGAACGTGTTAGTAGTTGAACTCGGATTCTCGGTCGATATGAAGATGCCAGACTCACGGAGGAATGTCCCCATGCTTCTTCGGAGGGCGCGATTTCCTCTTGCTTGCCAGCATCTCCAGACCACTGCATATCAACGGTCTGGTCTCATGCGGGAAGATGACTCTGTCAACGTAGCCGAGCCCAGCCGAAACATAGGGATTCGCAAACTTCTCGCGGTACTCCTTCACAAGCTCTGCACGCTTCTTCTTCTTATCCTTGGCTTCCTCGATCTCTTTTCTGAAGATGATGTTGATGGCTCCATCGGGGCCCATTACTGCAATCTCAGCTGTCGGCCAGGCATAGACAAGGTCAGCATCGATATGTCTGGACGACATGACATCGTAGGCGCCTCCATAGCCTTTCCTTGTGATAATCGTAATCTTTGGTACTCGTAAACCTGAGGCATGTTAGGATTGTGGCATGAATACTAGAAGGTAATAGATCTAGATTCCTAAATTGTTGTAGAATGATGTACAGCTTTATATCAATCGGATTCTATAGTACGGTGAGGCTGAAAAAAGTGACCATTAAGACGATTCCAGTGTCAGAGGAGGTCTACAAACTACTTGAGAGATTAAGACTTCCTGGAGAGCGATATGATGACACGATTCTTCGTTTGGCTGGAATCAAGGCGAGAGGGAAAGACTTTGATAAGACCTTCAAAGAAGCACTTGATGCAGTTGTGAAAGAGGATGCGGAACTCCTTGAGAGACTGGCACACTAGAGTGTGACCTCTGGAGTCGTGTGTATTGAGATACCTCACGTTCGATGAGATTCTACAGATTCACAGAAGAATGATACAGGTCTTTGGTGGTGAAGAGGGTATTCTCTCAGAAGAGGCTCTTGAAAATTGTGTTGCACTACCAATGATGTCTGTCTTTGGAACAGAAACAAGTAAATCATTATGGTCAAAGACAGCAACGCTTTTACATTGTATAGCTAACAGGCATCCCTTCGTTGATGGGAATAAGAGAACTGCTTGGACTGCCGCCAAGGTTTTCTTGCTATTGAATGGATTTCGATTGAGTGCATCTCTAGAAGATGGCGAGCGTACAGTTCTGGATGTCGTTAAAGGATCCATCAATCTGGAGAGCCTTGCATATTGGATTGAGACTCATTCTGAACCGGTATAGAGTATGAGTGTGAGGTTTTTCATATTTGGAACAAATCAAGGCCGCACTTGCTCAACTGGGATTCGAGCTGAAGACTAGTGAACTCTTAGCCTCAGGTGTAAAGATGACCGAGGAGCCAAAGCAAGACATCGAGTGGATTGTGGAGAACAGTGGCAGATCGTGGAGCGAGATTAGGAATGACTATCCCACACAATCCTTTTCTGAAGTTTCGTGGTAACATAGAGAGATGAGGGCACGGGGGCTATTGTAATCAATCTGAAGTATTTCACTAGCTCTCACCATATAAAATGAGAGCCCAATAATGCAAGAGGCTACAGAGGTATATTCCCATGCTTCTCTGGCGGTCGTGTCTTCCTCTTGCTTGCCAGCATATCCAGTCCACTGCAGATCAACTTACGGGTCTCATGGGGAAAGATGACCTTGTCAATGTACCCAAGTCCTGCCGCCACATACGGATTAGCAAACTTCTCACGATACTCCTTCACCAATTCCGCTCGTTTCTTCTCCTTGTCCTTTGCCGCCTCAATCTCCTTTCTGAAAATGATGTTGATTGCGCCATCCGGACCCATGACAGCGATTTCGGCAGTGGGCCAGGCGTAGACGAGGTCCGCTCCGATATGCCGCAAGGACATGACGTCGAATGCGCCGCCGTAGCCCTTTCTCGTGATGATGGTGACAAGAGGAACCGTCGCCTCTGCAAAGGCGTAGAGGATCTTCGCTCCGTGGCGGATGATACCTCCCCACTCTTGCGCAGTTCCTGGGAGGTAGCCGGGCACGTTCCTGAAGGTGATGATTGGTATGTTGAAGGCATCGCAGAATCGTACGGAGCGAGCACACTTGTCAGAGGCATTGATGTCGAGCGTGCCTGCAAGATGGGCGGGGTTGTTTCCGACTATTCCCACTGAACGACCGTCGAAGCGGGCAA